>NZ_CP012643.1:1876666-2582500 GCF_001310085.1 Rufibacter tibetensis | reverse complement strand
ATATACTGTTGGAGCTTAAGGAGTGATTTTGGCAGAACTCCTTAAGCTCCATCCGGTAGAGTTAGGCAGAGACTACCTTATCCTTCGGCTTTTTATAAATAGGCACTGTTGAGCAAGGCTCACCGTACATAATGCTGCTTACTACCGGTAACAACTTCTGCATGATTTCCACATACGCATAGGTAGGCACTGGTATCTGACCACACCCCTTAATCACCACTTTAGCGTCTTGATATTCTTCAGCATTGATATTGGCAATCGCATCTTGCAACAATGCCTGCTCTAAAGCATCTAAATCTCCGAACACATAGCGGTTCACAAACGGCTGCAGTTTACTTGCTAATAACATATACGCCCAGGTTGGCACAATAGCATCGGTTGAGCAAATAATGGCAACGTTCTTTCCGGTGTATTGTGACCAATCATGGTCTTTAACGAAAGCCCGGAAATCTTTCTCTCGCAGCATAAGCCCATGAAACAAATTGTCTTTTATATCATAGACTACCCGCTCACCGGGGTGCAAGTATTCTTCCAGGTTTAATGTAATAAGCCCGCTGTTAGCTACCCGGTTTACAAACTCTTCCATCTTACTTTATTTCCTTAAGGGTTTAGTAATATATACCTCTTTTAAATAAAATGGCTCATAATAGGCCACATCTTCAAACTTACCTGCTAGTAGCCTAGGAAAGGCTAAGGTGCCAATGGCTTTGGCTGTAGGTTTAACATTCTCCAGGTAAAAAGCGTTCGGGTGAGGAGCCAGAAGTTCTTTTGCTTTGGTTGCCCCGCTTCCGAAGAAGATTATTGGCTGTTTTTCTAATTCCTGGGCAAAAGAAGAACTCTCTAACACCATCGGCTCCACAGGACTTTGTTCATTCAGATCATGCGCCAGGAGACATGTGTACACTTCAGAACGACGGGCATCTAACATGGGGCAAAACAAATAACGCTCTGGGGCAGGCGTGAAAGAAATGACTTGTTGCGCCATGGAGGCCAAAGTACTTACTGAAACTAAAGGTTTGTCTAAAGAAAAGCACAAACCCTTTGCCGTTCCTGTGCCTATCCGCAACCCGGTATAAGATCCGGGCCCACCCGAAACTGCTACGGCATCTAACTGCTTCAACTTCACACCCGCATACTCCAGCACTTGTTCTACCATTACGGTGATATGTGAGGAATGCGATTTCTCCATCTGGAGTTCAGCATAGGAAAGCAAAGCCTGGTCCTGGTGCAGGGCCACAGAACAGACAGAGGAAGATGTTTCTAAAGATAAGATATATGCCATGGGCAAAAGCAAAGCAGTTACAGTCCTGCAAAGCTACGCTATTCTAAAACATAAGGGCAACCGTGCTCCGGTTGCCCTTACTATACTATATATAATATAGAGTAAACTCTATTTCTTGGCACTGGTGGTAAGCAAGCCCTGGTAACGCGCTGGGTTGTTCAATACATCTACCGCAGCCACAATATTCTTATCATCATTGAAGGTGGCCTCTACTAAACCTTTCTGCAGATAATACCGTGAAACTATCTCCTGCTCTAGCAGCTCAGTAATTTCAGCTTTGAACCGCAACAAATCGTTTCCTTTGTTAGCAGCCACTTTCTTTTTGATTTGCTCTATGTCGGCTTTTACTTCTTCATAGTGCTTGTCTTCCTTCGCCTTCTTGATCATATTGTCTAAGGCTTTCTCTACATCAGTGGAGTAAGAAATGTCTTTTCCGTTCAGGAAGGATACAAACCTCTGATACTCGGCGTCAGATAATCTAAAGTCTTTGGCCGAAGCAATGGTAGGATTAGCGGCTCTGAACCGGGTAGCGTAATCAAAGATGTAGTTCTTTGTCACCAATTTGCGGATTATGTCTGGTACCAGTTGCTCTTTCACTTCTACATCTGGGCTAATGCCACCACCGTCATACACTACTCGGCCACTGGCGGTCTTGAATGCTACCCGTAGAGAGTCTGGTGTTTTGTGCAACGAACCGTCTGCATCTCTGTGGGCATAGTCAATGGCTTGAATACACCTGCCGCTTGGTATGTAGTATTTAGCAGTGGTTACTTTTAACTGGGAGTTATAGGAAAGCGGACGCGTCATCTGCACCAAGCCTTTCCCGAAGGTTCTTTCACCCACCAGAACGGCCCGGTCATAATCTTGCAAAGCACCCGCTACAATCTCAGCAGCCGAGGCACTGTTACTGCTGGTCAATACTACTAATGGCATCTGTACGTCTAAAGGCTCATCCAAAGCCTTGTACATCTTATTCCAGTCAGTTACTTTACTTTTAGTGCTGACAATGTCTTTTCCACGCGCCAGGAACAGGTTAGAGATATTTACGGACTCATTCAACAACCCACCCGGGTTGTCACGCAAATCCAGAATCACTTTCTTGGCCCCTTGCTCTTTCAATTTAGTTACGGCATTGCGCACCTCGCGGCCTGCGTCAACGGTAAACCCAGAGAGTTGCAAGTAGCCGATCTCAGGTGTCACCATGCCATAATAAGGAACGTTGCTGATTTGAATATTAGCCCGGGTAACATCCACCACCATCGGCTTCTCCGCCCCAAAGCGCTTGATCTCCAGTTTCACAATGGTGCCCGCCTGCCCTTTCAACAGTTTGCTTACCTCATTGTCTGATTTCTTGGCAAGGTCTACCCCGTCAATCTTCAATATCTCATCGCCAATGATCAGGCCTGCCTTTTGGGCGGGAGAACCCTCGTGCGGCAAAGAGATGATGGTACGGCCTTCGCGCTTGCCTACCAAGGCACCAATTCCGCCGTACTGACCAGTGGTCATGGTACGGAAGTCTTCTATATCGTCTTCAGGAATATAATTAGTGTAAGGGTCCAGTGACTTGAGCATAGCATCAATGCCGGTACGCACCAGTTTGGAGGGAGCCACATCGTCTACGTAATAAGTATTCACCTCTTTGAAGAGCGTGGCGAAGATGTCAAGGTTTTTGGCGATATCGAAATAGCGCTCAGAGCCATCGTTCGTGAACGAAAAAAGGCCCCATGCGGTGCCCGCCACCAATAGGCCGGCAAAAGTTTTCTTCAACATATCAGCAGCGGTGAAAACAGGAAAAAGAGAAGACTATTTAAGAAGCAAACGCTCTAGCCCTGAATTTAGTTTTTTGCTGATAAGATTGAAAGGATTTTTTTCTTTTCCTATGTAGAGGATGCCAATATACCACGTGCCGCTTTCCGGGGTGGGCTTGGAAAAAACGTGTTTGTGCAGCCGGTAAGCTTCGCGCATCTGTCTTTTCAGGCGGTTGCGGTCTACGGCTTTTTTGAAATTCCGCTTTGACACCGATACCAATACCTGAACGGGGAGTTCAGACGGGACGGGCACATGCAGCGCCACGAAACGGAGCGGATAAGAATTAAAAGAAGAACCTTCACGGAAAAGCTGTTCAATCAGCTTTTTGCTCCGTAAACGTTCTTCTTTCGGAAATCTATAAGAAATCGATTGCTCTTCTGCAGAATGTTCAGTGAAGGTACCCATTCGCGAGGCGCCTTGCAGCGAGCTACTCAGAAAAATTAGGCTTTGTGTCTTCTTTCGTCAGAAACGGTCAGTTTGTGACGGCCTTTAGCTCTTCTGCTAGCTAATACTCTACGTCCGTTGGCAGTTTCCATTCTTGAGCGGAAACCATGCTTATTTCTTCTTTTGCGTTGCGAAGGTTGGAATGTTCTTTTCATCTTACACTAAACATTATATTAAGGGCTGCAAAATTAGGAAATCAATTCTGATAAATCAAACCCCTATGTGCATTTTAATTTGATTATTTGCATGTTATCTCTTCCTGCTGAAAGCCTTGCTGCATCACCAGGCACTAAGAAAGGCATTTTCAAGCGCATTTTAAAAAAACAAAGGCAAAGCAGCGTGCCCGGTTAAAGAGCTAGAAACCAAAAGCTCAACTTACACCATTACCCCTCTGCTGCTCTGTCAACCAAAGCAACCCTGCTAACATTCCGCGTTCCAAAGAAGGCCGCTTAAGAAACCATTTTAGACCTGTTTTCCTGAAATGAGTACGAAAACCCCATACCTTCGTTAGACAAAATAAGATCACTTATATACTTATCACACCGTGCCACACTACCATCTCTCTTTCCAGAACCCCCTTTCCGGCTTTCTGCAAGTCCGGACGTCTATAGAGAACATTATCGGACCAGAAGTTTACCTGCAGTTGCCTGCCTGGCGGCCCGGCCGATACGAACTGCAGAACTTCGCGCAGAAACTGCAAGCTTTTGAAGTAACAGCCCCAGATGGTTCTCCCCTGCCCTTCAAGAAAGTAACCAAAGACCGGTGGCAGGTAGAAACCAAAGGGAACCAAGCCTTGGAGGTTCGCTACAACTTTTATGCCCGCCAGATGGATGGCGGAGGGTCATGGTTGTCCTCAGATTTTCTTTACGTGAACCCCGTGAACTGCCTCCTCACTCCAGAAGGGCAGGAACAGGAAGCCTGCACCTTGTCATTGACCATTCCCGAAGAGTGGGAAATTGCCTGCGGTTTACCTGAAACAGAGCGGCACACGCTGCAAGCCTTGAACTTTGACCATTTGGTAGATTCTCCGTTCATCGCCAGCGCAACGCTGCAGCATGAAGTGTATGAAGAACAGGGCATTCCATTCCACGTGTGGTTTCAGGGAGACTGCACTCCAGATTGGAAACAGATTCTTCCACACTTCAAGGAGTTCACCAAAGAGCAACTGGCCTTGTTCCAGACCTTTCCGGTGAAGGACTATCATTTTTTGAACATCATCCTTCCATATACCCATTACCATGGGGTGGAACACCTGAATTCTACGGTCATTACCTTAGGCCCCTCAGAGCAGTTGATGCTACCAGCGCTCTATAAAGAACTGCTGGGCGTGAGTTGCCACGAACTTTTTCACACGTGGAACATCAAGCAAATCCGGCCTAAGGAGATGCTGCCGTATGATTTTACCCGCGAGAACTACTTCAGAACCGGCTACGTGGCCGAGGGCGTGACTACCTATTATGGCGATTACCTGCTGGCCCGCAGCGGTGTCTTCACCACAGACCAGTACTTCCAGGAACTGAACACTGTACTCAAGCGCCATTCCATAGACCAAGGAGAAGCAAACCTTTCCGTAGCCGACTCTTCCTTTGATACTTGGCTGGACGGCTACAAACCCGGCATCCCCGACCGGAAGGTGAGCATTTACCACAAAGGCTGTATTGCGGCACTGGTGCTGGACCTGGAGATTAGGCGGGCTACCCAAAACGCCCGTTCGCTTGATGATGTGATGCGCCGCATGTGGCAGGAGTTCGGACAGCCCGGCATTGGCTACTCTGAGGCAGATTACCAGCGCCTGACTGAAGAAGTAGCTGGCGTTTCCTTAGAGCAGTATTTTCAGGAGATGATCTTCGGAACGGTGCCCTTTGAAAAATGGCTAACTCCAGCTTTGGAGTACGTGGGCTGCTCCCTGGAGAAAGAACCGGCAGTACTGTCCTATGAAAGCACGTACGGTTTCCGGTTGAACGCTGCCATGCCTACCTCTTCCGTCATTGGATATGTGGTCCCTAACTCTCCGGCTTCTACTGCCCTTTCCGTGGATGATGAATTGATTGCCATTAACGGACGGAAACTGGAAAACAGCAACTTGCAGAACTTGATCAAAGGCCAATCAGAAATAGAAGTGACCTTGTTTCGGCAAAAGACCTTGAAAACGGTGAAGCTGAAGCCCGATGGAACGGTATACTTGCCGCAGTACTGCGTGAAAAAGAACCCAAAGGCATCGGCTGAGCAGCAAGCTAATTTCAAACACTGGCTTAAGCAGGACTTCAAAGAGCCGGAAAAAGCCAGTGGAGAATAGCGTACGATTACTGCCTGCTTTTCAGAAAATAGACAGTAAACGGAGCAAGGCTGCTATTTAACGTTTACGGCACTTGCTTACCTTGAGCACAAAACTTCATTATGCGCACATTCTTCCCGATTCTTACTCTGACCCTCCTATTGCTGGGTTGCACCGTTTCCAAACCCAAAAAGAACATGCTTCAGTTAAGAGAAGAGGTACTGGCCGAACTAGGCAAACAGAAAGGCACCTTTGCCGTGGCGTTCAAAGACCTGAAAACCGGCGAGGAGCTGCTTTTGAACGAGCATGAAAGCTTCCACGCCGCCAGCACCATGAAAACGCCCGTGCTCATTGAAGCCTACAAACAAGCGTCCGAGGGAAAATTTGCCATCACGGATTCAGTTCTGGTGAAGAATGAGTTCAAAAGCATTGTGGATGGAAGCCCTTTCAGCATCGGGCCGCAAGACGACAGCGAGCAGGAACTGTACTCGCAACTGGGGCAGAAACGCCCTTTGTCTGAACTGCTGTACAAGATGATCATCCAGAGCAGCAACCTGGCCACCAACATTGTCATAGAAAAACTGGACGCGAAGAACGTGACTCAAACCATGCGGGACTTGGGCGCGAAAGACATGCAGGTGCTGCGTGGGGTGGAAGACACCAAGGCCTACCGCCAGGGAATGAACAACACCACTACTGCCTATGACCTGATGGTGCTCTTCCAAAAAATGGCCCTAGGAAAAACGGTGAGCAAATCCGCCTCGCAGGAAATGATTAAAATTTTGCTGGAACAGAAGTTTAAAGACGTAATTCCGGCCAAACTGCCCCAGGAGGTGACAGTGGCCCATAAGACAGGTTGGATCACGGGCGTGCGGCATGACTCGGGCATCGTGTTCCTGCCCGATGGACGTCAATACGTGTTGGTGCTGCTCTCAAAAGGGTTAGAGGATGAAAAAGCGGGCATAGAGGCTATGGCCAATGTCTCACAAATGATCTACCAGCACGTAGAGAAATAGCCCTGTGTTCTGAGCTCTCTTTTAAATAAAAAAGAAGGCATAAACTGAATGTCAGCTTTTCCATTCAATGTAAAAACAAAAAAGCGGAGGCTGCTCTTTAAAGAGCAGCCTCCGCTTTTTACTTATGAACGGTACTTCTTATTTACCGCGGTCTACCTGGTTGTCACTTGGGTTACTGCGGGGTCTGTCTCCGCCATCGCCATAAGAGGCATTAACCCCTTCACGGTTGTTGTTTCCGGTTCTGGACACGGCACGCTCATCCTGAATGGTAGTACCACCGCTCTTAGAGCTCATGTAGCTACTTTCCGGGGTTTGGGGCGTATCATCATCTGGAGTAAGGTGCTTGTGGTCAGTATTGTCAATAAAACCACCCTTTTTATTATCCTTTTCTCCGCTGTGATTCTTTTTATTGCTGCTCATAAAATCCTCCGTTTGGTTAAGTGATACCTTCCTATACGTGCGCCTTTGCTAAAAGTATATCACTTTATCAGCTAAAAGCTAAGACTAAAAGCACCAGCAGCGTGGGCAAAGAAAGGTAAAACCAGAAAAGAACGTGTCTGCGGTAGCTTCTGGGCACCTGCGAACTGGCAAATAAAAGGGCACTCACCAAAACGGCCATGTAGATTAAAATAAAGTACATGACCTTGTTCCAGTTGCGCACAATAGAACCACCCTGCTCCTCTACCTCGGGGTCAGTTGGAATAAGCCAGGTCACCAGTCCGTAGTACACGGCTATTTCCAGCGCCAGGAACACCACCGCCCCCACAAAGATGGCCACTGATGTATTATTTTTTTTCTGCATTGCTATCAATCTAGAAACCAACCTAGGTAAATCTTTGCAGAATTCAGGAATTTTCAACAGTTTTCAACTCTCTTTCACTAAATCTGACCTTAAACACGTTAAGAAAATGGAGCAGGCAGCGTCTACCTACCAGAGGGTGAAAAACTGCCTTTATGCAGCATGAGGACGAATCAAGTAGACATAGTTTCACGGGTTGTATTAGCAACCTTTGAAGGTTTTTTGAAGTACCACGAGTTTAAGCAGATTGCAGAAAACAGTCTTGCGTTGGTGCAGGAAACCGGGTATTCCAAAATACTCGTGGACACAAGCAAGATCAAGGTAATTCAGAAGGAAAGCCAGGAATGGATCAACAATGAATGGTTTCCCAAAGCCGTTAATGCGGGCGTCACGCACATGGCTTTCCTTATCCCGCAGGATTACTTCGGGAAGGTGAGCGTGGAATCCACTAACAAGCACATGGCCCAGCGAGGTGACATTGAGATCCAATACTTCACTGATGAAAAATCGGCCAGAAGGTGGTTGCGGTCAAAAACTCAACTTGCCTGAGTTTAGCGCCTGTTTATCTAAAAACATCAAAAAAAGCCCGGGGCTACTGATACAGATCAGTAGCCCCGGGCTTTTGTATACATTTCGTTTTAAGGCCGCTTTTAAGAAAACTGCCCTTAAACTGATTAAGCTTGCTGTGGCTGGAAGTTCACCAGTTTCACAAACTCCAGAACGCGGGTGACTACTTCATCAGGTTGCAAATCAACCAGACGCTCGGTCCCGAACTGCTCTACACAGAAAGAGGCCATGGCAGACCCATTTATAACAGCGCGTTTCATGTTATCAAAGCTGATGTCATCTGTGGAGGCCAGGTAGCCAATAAAACCACCTGCAAATGTATCACCAGCCCCAGTTGGGTCAAATACTTCCTCCAGCGGTAAAGCCGGCGCGAAGAACACCTCTTCCCCGTGGAACAACAGCGCACCGTGCTCACCTTTTTTGATGATGAGGTATTTAGGACCCATGCCCATGATCTTCTTGGCTGCTTTCACCAGCGAGTACTCGCCGCTCAGCTGGCGGGCTTCCTCGTCATTGATGCTGAGCACGTCTACCATGCCAATGGTTTGGATCAAATCATCCAGCGCAATGTCCATCCAGAAGTTCATGGTGTCCATCACAATCAGCTTAGGCCGGTTAGTCAGGCGCTCAATCACCTGGCGCTGCACCTGCGGAGCCAGGTTGCCCAGCATCAGGTATTTGCAGTCTTGGTAGCTTTCCGGGATAATCGGGTCGAAATCGCCTAGCACGTTCAGTTCAGTGACCAGCGTCTCGCGGCTGTTCATGTCATTGAAGTAACGGCCAGACCAGAAGAATGACTTCTCGTTTTCTTTAATTTGTAAACCATCTACGTTAATGCCTTTGCTCTGCAACATGGCAATGTCTGACTTCAGGAAGTCGCCTCCTACCACAGACACCAGGTTCACGGGCTGCACAAAGTGGGCGGCTGACAAAGAAATGAAGGTTCCGGCTCCGCCGATGATCTTTTCCCGTTTGCCGAACGGAGTTTCCAGCGCATCAAACGCCACTGACCCGACTACTAATAGACTCATGTGTTTTCTTTTACGGTTCTTCAGTTTAAGGAAGTGGTTTGCTCTGCGCCGCACCTCCGCACAAATGTATGCTTTTTCGTTTTACGGCCCTTTCCAGGAAAACAGCCCGAAAACAAAAAAAGCCCCTGACGAATCAGGAGCTTTTTGGGGTGGCCGATGGGGTTCGAACCCACGACTTCCAGAATCACAATCTGGTGCTCTAACCAGCTGAACTACGGCCACCGTGTAATTGGAGAGCAAAAGTAGCAGGGATTATGATTGAACGCAAGTATTAGTCCGTATTTTTATCTAATATTTTTCTTTCTAGCGGCTAAACAACACTCTTTCACCACGTTTGCTTTCGTCAAAATTTCCGTGCTGGTAAGCCAGATGCCCAGACACAATGGTATGCGTCACCACGCCCGGCAAGCTCTGCCCTTCCAGCGGTGACCAACCACACTTATAATGAATGTTGTCTTTGGTTACCGTTTGGTTCTGGTTTAAATCCACCAACACCAGATCGGCCCAATAGCCTTCCCGGATGAACCCGCGCTTTTCTACCTGAAAACAGATGGCCGGAGCATGGCACATTTTCTCCACCACCCGCTCCAGAGAGATTTTGCCTTGCTGATAGAACGCCAACATGACCTGCAACGAGTGCTGCACGAGCGGCAACCCAGAGGGTGCTCCTTTGTAAGTAGTTGCCTGCTTTTCTTCCCAAGTGTGCGGGGCATGGTCTGTGGCAATGATATCTAATTTGTTGTCCAGCAATCCCTGGAACAAAGCTTCTTTGTGCCGGGCCTCTTTGATAGCCGGGTTACATTTGATCTGAGCGCCTAACGTCTCATACTGCGCGGCATCAAACCAGAGATGATGCACGCAGACCTCGGCGGTAATCCGTTTCTGCTCCAGCGGTACGTCATTGGAGAACAAGGCCAGTTCTTCGGCGGTGCTGATGTGCAGGATGTGCAAACGCGCATTGTGCTTCTTAGCCAATTCTACCGCCATGCTGGATGATTTGTAGCAAGCCTCTACGTTCCTGATCTCAGGGTGCGCGCTCATGGGAATATTGTCACCATATTGCTCTGTAGCCCGTTGCATGTTGGCTCTGATGGTAGCCTCGTCCTCGCAGTGGGTGGCAATGAGCATGGGCGATTGCTTGAAGATTCCTTCCAGCGTTTGCGCATTATCTACCAACATATTGCCAGTGCTGGAGCCCATGAACAACTTGATGCCGCAAACACTGCGGGTATCCGTCTTCAGGATCTCCTCTAAGTTGTCATTGGTTCCGCCCATAAAGAAGGAGTAGTTCGCCAGTGACTTCTGGGCTGCGGTGTCATACTTCTGCTGGAGCAGTTCCTGCGTGGTAGCGTTAGGAACAGTATTAGGCATTTCCATAAACGTGGTCACGCCACCGGCTACGGCTGCTCTGGGCTCAGAGTACAAATCTGCTTTGTAGGTAAGGCCGGGGTCCCGGAAGTGAACCTGGTCGTCAATGATGCCAGGCAGCAGGTATTGGCCTTTGGCGTCTATCACCGTATCAGCAATAGCGTTTAGATTCTGCCCGATGGAATGGATGTACCCGTTTTTCACCAGCACATCGGCGGCCTGAATCTGGCCTTCGTTTAATAGTTGCGCGTTTTTGATCAGGATGCTGTTCATAGCGCTAAGATAAAGGTCATCTTGGTAATACATTTCATTTAGGTGCCTTTTCCCTAAAACTGCTCTAAAACGTATTAATGATGAGAGCCCTAGACACAAATCTCAATTCTGTACCTTTGCACCGATGATAGAAGAAGAAAACGAAAATCTTGCCCCGGAGCAGGACGAACACATAGCCCCAGAGGCAACGGAGGAAACCGCGCAGGAAGAAGAGGCGCTGCCTAGTTTTGAAGATTTCAAGCTGAACAAACAGTTGCTGAACGCCATTTCTGAGCTTGGTTACCAGAAACCCACACCGGTTCAAACCCAGACCATTCCGTTGGCCATGGCCGGGCATGACGTGATGGGCATTGCGCAAACAGGTACGGGCAAAACGGCCGCCTACGTGTTGCCGTTGCTTATGAAAGTAAAGTACGCCCAAGGCAAACACCCCCGTGCCCTCATCTTAGCGCCCACCCGCGAGCTGGTGATGCAGATAGAAGAGAACATCCACAAATTCAGTGCTTACTTAGATTTGCGCACCGTAGGCATCTACGGCGGCGTGGGACCTAAAACTCAGATTGAGCGCATCCAAGCCGGTATTGATGTTCTGGTAGCCACGCCTGGGCGCCTCATAGACATCTACCGCAAAGGCGAACTGCACCTGAAAGAACTAAAAACGCTGGTGCTGGACGAAGCCGACAAGATGATGGACATGGGCTTTATGCCCCAGATCAGGCAAATTTTAGAAATAATACCCCGTAAACGGCAAAACCTGCTGTTCTCCGCAACCATGCACGAACGGGTGCATATCTTGTCTGAGGAGTTTCTTGAGTTCCCAATGGTGGTAGAAGTAACCCCGCAAGCCACTCCGGTGGAAACGGTGAGCCAGAAACTGTACCGGGTGCCTAACCTGCGTACCAAGATTGCTTTGCTGGAGTACCTGTTCAAGGATAAGGAGACGTTTAACCGCGTCATGATCTTTACCCGCAGCAAAACCAACGCCGATAATGTGAGTTCTTTCCTGGACCGGAAAGGCCAGGGTGGTGTTCGCGTGGTACACGGAAACAAAGGCCAGAACACCCGCATCAACGCCGTAGAGGCTTTCAGAGACGGAGAAGTCCGCTATCTGGTAGCCACTGACGTAGCAGCCCGCGGCATCGACATCAATGATGTAAGCCACGTGATCAACTTTGACGTGCCTATTATCTATGAGGATTATGTGCACCGCATCGGCCGTACCGGAAGAGCCGAACAGAAAGGTGCTTCCATCATCTTCGCGAACGAAGCTGAGATGCATCACATTGAGCGCATTGAGAAGCTGATTAAAATGAAAATACCGGAGGCTTCCCTGCCAGAGGAGGTACGGGTGCACGAAACACCTTTTGAAGAGCAACAGGCCATCAACAAGGAGCTTGACAACCAAAAGCGCCGTGATGACCCAGACTTCAAAGGAGCGTTCCACGAGAAAAAGGCCCGTCCGCAGTACGAGAACAAAGGCAAAGGCGAAAAAGTGAGAGACTTGAAGAAAGCCGGCTGGAAGAAAACCAAAGCCGGTGGCGGCAGCAAGCGCAAAAGCCGGTAATTAAGTGCTGGTTGTTAATTGTTGATTGTTACAAAGCTTGGGAAGCTTGTTTTTAACAAGGTTTCCAAAAAACACCTTTACAACAGAAGAGCCGCAGGTGTATCCTGCGGCTCTTCTGTTTATATCAATATAAAGCAATTAGCGATTAACAACCAGCAACTACTTCTGCAGGAACTGCAGAAAAGGCAGGTGGCTCAGTTTATATAGAGTAAGGGTTACAGCGAACCCCCAGAAGACAGCGCTCCAAAGCATGTGTAACAAGATTCGGCTTTTGGATACTCCCAGAACGGTGGCCAGCACGGTGCCTACAATTGGCGTGAAGAGTACGGGCGTAAGGAAAGCAATACCAGACATGCCAAACCGCTTCCAAACCGAAACGATGCGGCGGTTCTTCTTACTAAACATGGGCTTGTTTTTCGCGCGTTGGCGGGCTACGTACCGGTCATGCACCGCTGAGCCTATCAATGAAAACAGCACTACGCTAGTCATCATGCCCGCAATGGTTAGCCCTAGAGTAGCCCAAAAGGATACCCCCATGGTTAACCCAACCAAAGGACCTCCAAAGAACTTTACCGCGCTCAGAAGATAAACAGAAATATATTTTAGAACTGCAGCAATCATACAGCCTTAAAATCAAAAGTTACATCCAACATCTTACCCTTATCTTATCTGCAAGCCCTTTAAAACAAGAACTTTGCACACTAAACTACTTTACTAGTAACGCTCCTTTGCCAGAAGGTACTAGGTCAAAAGAAAGTATCTTATTGCACTTTCTCATTTTTTTCACCGAATGCCAGATCTCCGGCATCTCCTAAACCTGGCACTATATAGGCATGATCATTCAGGTGTTCATCAAGGGCGCCCAGCCAAAGCTCCGCTTCGGGTATTTGCTCTTGTACATGCGTTACTCCTTCGGGGCTGGCAATGATGGCCGCAATGATAATTCGCTTGGGCGTGCCATACAGAAGCATGTCCTTATACGTGAGCACCAAGGACTTTCCGGTAGCCAACATAGGGTCCACCAGAATCAGGATCTTGCCCTCCAGGTGCGGCGTAGCCATGTAGTCTAAGTGAACAGATAGTTTGCGTCCGCCCTCTACCCTATAGGCCCCCACAAAAGCACTGGTAGCATGATCAAAATAATTCAGGAACCCCTGGTGGAACGGCAAACCGGCCCTAAGCACGGTAGCCAGCACCGGGAACTCTTGTAGCAACGTTTGCTGCGTTCTGGCCAGAGGGGTTTGAATGGTTTGTTCTGAATACGCCAAGGTTTCCGATATCTTGTACGCCATGATCTCTCCCAAGCGCTCAAGATTCCGGCGGAACCGCAAGCTGTCTTTCTGCACCGTTACGTCGCGCAACTCAGAAATGAAATGATTGGCTAGCGAAGGTGTTTGGCTAAGAATGTGAAGACGGTTGGAGTCCATTGCAGCGCAGAGGGTTTAGGTTTACTGCTTAAAGATACGTAGGAGACCGGCTGCGCACCAAAGCCAGCGTAAAAATTCGCCACGCCAGGTACTTCGCTCCCTTCAAAGTCAAACGTTTTGCCTGAACTGGCTTCCTTCTGTATAAGATGGTCCAGCAGAAAGGCCATCGCGTTTACCGCTCGCCCCTGGTTTGAACTTGCCCCAAACAGAAAGGTAATTCTATGCGCAGTGCTGAGGATGAACGTAGAGGCTAACAGATTATTATGGTTCCTTACTTCCCACACCTGCCCTACTCCTTCTTTAAAGGCTTGGTCATGAAGTTTTTTTAATAGGTGATAATGCCGCTCCCGCAGAGGTAGCTCTTTTCCTTTGGTGCTTTGGAACAATGCTATCAGCGGAGCGATAGTTGAAGTCTGTTGCAGGACTAGTTGGCTCTTGACTGCTTTCTTCAGATTCCGTTGGAGGTTAGTGGTGTACCCTTGCTTTATGATTGCATAACTTGGTTTTAGAGACAGTTCATAATTAGGCCTCCAGCGCCATTCCCATTGATCCGGGAGTTCAGGAGCATTACTGAAGGGCCACGGCAGTTGATAGTGCACCTGTACGTAAAGTTCTGGCAAGAGAGCCAGGTACTCTTCAGCAGACCTGTGCTGGCTGGCAGCGGTGATGGCCAGCCCCAACTGCTGCGTGAACAAGGGTTGATACACCCTTTTGCGGCCAAGTAGCTTTTTCACCGGCAGCGGAAACAGGGAGACGTATTCTTTCCCTTGTATTTCCACCAGCGCTTCCCATTGGTTAGCGCACACCACATTCAGGTACCAGACATGCAAATACACCAGCGGCTTATCTGCCTTCTGCAAACAAGCTTCCCAAAACACTGGGTCTATCTCATGGTGGCGCAACAACTGGATCATGGCGCCGGAAAGATACTGCTTTCAAAGCTTCAGGCGATGTTCTCCCTAGCATTCCTTCTGCTTTGAGGCTGTTTTGGGAAAAGAAGGCCTTAAATTCCTGCTTGCTTTATCCAGATACCCGCGCTACTACTGGGGTAGGCAACCTGTTGGCGAAAGGAAGAGTACACGCTCAAAATTCCATTAACTTAGCATCTTCAAACTAGATATATGAGAAAAACATACCGTCTGCTGTTGGGTCTATGTCTGATGGCCGGCTCTGCGTCGGCGCAGGATGCTACTGTGCCCCTCAACCAAGATGTGTACCGGGTGATTGACCGCTACCACATCAAACACAACACCGGAAACCTGCATACTTCGTTCAGACCCTATGGCCGTGCCCGGGTAGCCGAGTTAGCCGAAGCAGCTCGCCAGGAAGCTGCAAAGCCGGGTGCCAAGCCTCAGTCTCGCACAGACAAGTACAACATCAATTACCTGCTCAGAGACAACTGGAACTATACCCGTGACACGCTGAGCATCAACACCCGTGATACGCTCACCAATACCACCTCCAGCGATTCCCTGACTGTCTACCCTCTGGATTCTCTTAGCACCGGGCGACCTACTACCCCCATCACGTCTCCCCCTCTTATTACGTCTGCTCCTGAGGCCAAGCCTTCTTTTTTCCGGCGCTTTTACAGAAACAGAATTGACCTTTACCATTATGACAGCCCAGACTTCACCTTGCGGGTAAACCCAGTACTGGGGCTGCAGGCTGGGGTAGATAATGAGACCGATGGGTTGCGTTACCTCAACACCCGGGGCGTACAGGTAGAAGGTTCCCTTGATGGAAAACTGGGCTTCTACACCTTTTTGGCAGACAACCAGGTGAAACTACCCGGGTACGTAAACCAAAGGGTTTCACGTGACAACATCGTGCCACATGAAGCCTACTGGAAAACGTTCGGCTCTGGGGGTTATGACTTTTTCTCGGCCAGAGGCTATGTCAACTATGCGGCTACCAAACACATCAGCGTGATGCTGGGTCATGACCGCAATTTTATCGGCAACGGGTTCCGGTCCATGATTCTGTCTGATTATGCTGCACCCTATTTTTTCTTAAAGCTTCAAACCCAGGTTTGGAAGCTGCAGTACACCAACCTCTACGCCGAACTCACCCAAGATTTTAAATTCGCAGATCAACTCTACGACAAAAAGTACATGACGCTGCACCACCTCAGCGTAAACCTTTTGCCAAACCTGAACGTGGGTGTTTTTGAGTCTGTGATCTTTGGGCGGGACAGAGGCCGTTTTGAGCTGCAGTACCTGAACCCCGTTATTTTCTACCGCAGCGTTGAGCAAGGCTTAGGTTCAGAAGACAACGCCTTACTAGGAATGGACTTTAAGTGGAACATCCTTAACCGCGTGCAATTCTACGGGCAAGCCGTGCTGGATGAATTCCTCATTAGTGAACTGCGGGCCGGCAACGGTTGGTGGGGAAACAAATTTGCCCTGCAAGGCGGCGCCAAATACATTGATGCCTTCGGGATTTCCAATCTTGATTTGCAAGGAGAGTTGAATTTGGCCCGGCCGTTTACTTACCAACACGAAGATCCATCTAAAAACTACCAGCACTATCTGCAGCCACTGGCGCACCCCATGGGAGCCAACCTGGCCGAGGCCGTGGGTATTGTGCGGTACCAGCCGTTGCCTAAGCTAACGCTTACCGGTAAGCTCATCGCCACGCGTTACGGGCAGGATCCAGCCAACACCATAGACGAAGAAGGCAACATTATTCAGTACAACTTCGGAGGGAACGTCCTGAAACCATATACCACCCGTCCGGGCGATTATGGTTTTCAGATAGGAGACGGCGTAACCACCAACCAGGTTTACGGAGAGGCCACTGCTTCTTTCCAGATCATGTATAACATGTTCCTGGACGTGACCCAGGTGATTCGGCGCGCCGAAGCCAATGACAGTCGGTTTAACCGGAACAGCTCCTTCTCTGCTATTTCTTTCCGGTGGAACATTCCGCAACGGACCCACGAGTTATAGGAGAACCCAATCATCTTAAAGCAGCATCGCCCGTCATTCCTTAAGAGTGGCGGGCGATGCTGCTTTAGGGCTTTTTCTCGGAAAATAGAGCTAAAAGGTCACCTTGCTACTCCATGCTGTTTCATTCCTGCAAAGCAGTACCTTTGCAGGAATGAAGACTTATTTCCGCATTTTAAAATTTGCGCGGCCGTTTAGCCAATACGTTCCGTGGTACGCCATGGCCACTTTACTGGCAACCATCTTTGGGGTTTTGAATTTCGGGTTGCTGGCTCCTTTGCTGAAAGTGTTATTTGGGCAGGCGAAAAGCATGGATGACATTCCGGCAGTAGTGCCGGCCTTTGAATTCAACATTGCGTGGTTTACCCAGTTTTTCTATTACCATGTGGGGCAGATCATTCAGGCCGAAGGCAGCATTGGTGCCCTGCGCTTTATCTGCATTCTGTTGGTGATTTCAGTGCTGCTGGCCAACGTGTTTCGCTACATCGGTCTCCGGATTGAAGGCGTGGTGCGGGCAAGGGTGGTAAAAAACTTGAGAATGCAGGTTTTTGAGCGCTTAACGCAATTGCAGTTGGGCTTCTTCTCTAACCAACGCAAAGGCAACATCATGTCAACACTCACCAATGATGTGCAGGAAGTAGAGAACTCAGTAGTAAGTACGTTGAACGTGCTGTTTCGGGAGCCTTTTCTGCTTATTGGCTACTTTGTAGTACTCTTCTATATCTCGCCGCAGCTTACTTTTTTCAGTTTGCTTGTACTGCCGGTGTCAGGCCTTATTATTTCTACCATTTCCAAGAAACTGAAGCGGCAATCGTCGCAGGGGCAAGATGCGTTAGGGTCTATCCTGGGCATTATTGATGAAACCCTGAGTGGCTTGCGCGTGATCAAAGGGTTCAATGCCCAGCCATACGTGTTAGGCAAGTTCAGACAAAGCAACAGCCTGTACGCGCGCATCATCACCTCCATGAATAACAAACGCAGTTTGGCCTCGCCTTTCTCTGAGTTTATGGGTGTGACAGCTGTAGCGGGTATCCTGTTTTACGGCGGCTCTCTTGTATTGCGTGGCGAATCTGATTTAGGCGGGGAAGATCTGATTGCGTACCTGGCTTTGTTCTCACAGGTGCTGGTGCCAGTGAAAGCCATTTCCAACGCGTTCAGCAACATTCAGCGCGGGTTAGTTTCCGGAGAGCGGGTACTCAAGTTAATTGACACTGAACCATTGATCAGAGACCGGCCAGACTCCAAAACGTTGCCGGAGTTCACCCAGGCCATTGAGTTCAAGAACGTTAGTTTCCGGTACGACAATGACCCCATTCTGCAGGACATCAACCTGCGTATTCCCAAAGGCAAAACCATTGCGTTGGTGGGCCCATCAGGCGGCGGAAAGTCTACGCTGGCCGATTTGTTGCCGCGTTTCTATGACCCTACGCAAGGCGCCATCACCATTGACGGCTTAGATTTGAGAGACTGCTCCCTGCATTCTGTAAGAGAACAAATGGGGATTGTGACGCAGGAATCTATTCTTTTCAATGATACCATCTTTAACAACATAGCTTTTAATAAAACCGATGCCACCGAAGCCGAGGTCATAGCTGCCGCCAAGATTGCGAACGCGCATGAGTTCATTGTGCAGTCGCCGGATGGCTACCAAACCGTGATCGGCGACCGGGGCAGCAAACTTTCCGGTGGCCAGCGCCAGCGGTTGAGCATTGCCCGGGCCATCCTGAAGAATCCGCCCATTTTGATTATGGACGAAGCCACGTCTGCCCTGGATACCGAATCAGAGAAACTGGTGCAGGAAGCCTTGACCAACCTAATGAAGAACCGCACCTCCATCGTGATTGCCCACCGCCTTAGCACTATCCAGCACGCAGATGAAATCATTGTCTTGCAGGGAGGCCGCATAGTAGAGCGCGGAAATCATTCTGGGCTGGTGCAGCAAGGGGGCTTGTATTTCAAACTGACCCAGATGCAGCACACTACCTAAAAAATAAATTCTTCTTTTTCAGGAGCCGCTTTGGGCCTGTTTTCTCGGAAATAGGCCCAAAGCGGCTCTTCTTTTACAAGCCTGCCAGAACCTTGCACAGCTATTTTCCGGCTTTTGCGTAAAGCCTATAATATTCATTATTTCTAATGTTTAAAAACGTGTGTGCCTATGGAGACTTTGAAAAAAGCGATCAATATTCTGGTGATGGTGTATTTGCTTATTGCCTTCCTGTTTTTGCTGCGCATTCTCAGCGTCTCTAAGTTTGTGGCCCTGTTTGATTTAACTGATAACGCAGAGTTCTTCAACTACCTGCTTTGGGGCGGAGCAGTTTTGCTATTGACAGAACTCTTGCTGGAAAACGCGTATATTGCCACCCTAAAACGAAGTTTGGGCCGTGAGAGCAGGCAGCATGCCGAACTAAGGGCGAAGCACACAGAATGGAAAGCGAAGCATTATGACCAGCAGTTAAAAACCTCTGCCGCTCCGCTTATTCCAGAATCTGGGTCTGCCCGGCCGGAGCCAATTCCTCCGGCAACTGGCCCCCATGCAGAGCAGACCTGGACAACAGAGCAGGGACCTATTATTACGCCCGCTCCCATGCCACCCACGTTGAACCCCGATCAAAATCCCAACTTGCCGCCGACAGACCGCCGGCCACATTAATACTACATGACTACCTCGCCTTCTGCCCTTATTCTGCAGGAACTGCAACAAGCCCAACAGGTGCTAACTGATTTTCTGGCCCAGCCCGCTACCATTTCTTCCATTGAGGCGGCAGCCCAGCTCATGGCCAACAGCCTGAAAAACGAGGGCAAAATTCTTTCCTGCGGCAACGGAGGTTCCATGTGTGACGCCATGCACTTCGCAGAGGAACTCACCGGCCGCTACCGTGATGACCGCGCCCCTATGGCCGCTATTTCCATCTCAGATCCAAGCCATATGAGTTGCGTTATCAATGATTACGGGTATGATCACGTATTCTCCCGCTATGTGCAGGCGCTCATCAGACCCGGCGATGTATTATTGGGTATCAGCACCAGCGGCAACTCGGCTAACGTGCTTAGAGCCGCCGAGGCCGCCAAAGCGGCAGGCGCTCATGTTGTCACGCTTACCGGCAAAGACGGCGGCAAACTGGCCTCTTTAAGCGATGTGGAAATCAGAGTTCCCCATTTCGGCTACGCCGATAGAATTCAGGAAATCCACATCAAAGTCATTCATATTCTCATTCTGCTACTGGAGAAACAAATGGCATAGCCTTACCGTCTGTCTGGAGGTAGAAATTAAGTGAGGCACCACAAACATCGGCTCGTCGCCGAAGTTGATGATGTTGCCTCTTGCAGTTAATTCAATATTCTATCTGTAAATTCTATGCTTGTAAAGACCTACGGAAGCGCCGTACAAGGCGTGAACGCGTTTACCATCACCATTGAAGTCAATGTTACCCCGGGTACGAAGTATTACTTAGTGGGCCTGCCCGACAACGCCATCAAAGAAAGTGAGCAGCGGATTGAATCTGCGCTGAAGCACCATGGCTATCGGATGCCGCGCCAAAAGGTAGTCATCAACATGGCTCCCGCCGATGTCCGGAAAGAAGGGTCTGCTTATGACCTGCCCATTGCCATAGGCATTCTGGCCGCCTCAGACCAACTCATCACCGACCACCTGGACCAGTACCTTATTATGGGCGAACTGGCACTTGATGGTGAGTTAAGGCCCATCAAGGGGGTGTTGCCCATCGCCATCCAGGCGCGCAAAGAAGGATACAAAGGCTTTATCCTACCCAAGCAGAACGCCCAGGAAGCCGCCATTGTAAATAACCTGGATGTGATTGGCGTCTCCAACTTAAAAGAAGCCATTGACTTCCTGTCCGGCGACCTCTCCATTCCTCCCTTAAAAATAGACACCCGCGACCTTTTTCAGGCCACTGTGCACCAATACACCGCTGACTTCGCCGATGTGCAAGGCCAGGAAAATATAAAGCGGGCTTTGGAGATTGCGGCAGCCGGTGGGCATAACGTGATCATGATCGGGCCTCCGGGCGCCGGTAAAACCATGCTGGCCAAGCGGCTGCCTTCCATTCTGCCGCCGCTTACACTGCATGAAGCGCTGGAGACTACCAAGATTCATTCGGTGGCTGGAAAGCTGGGCGCACAGGGATCTTTGATGGCGCAACGTCCGTTCAGAGCCCCGCACCATACCATTTCAGATGTTGCGTTAGTAGGCGGAGGAGGCAACCCACAGCCCGGTGAGATTTCATTATCGCACAATGGGGTTCTTTTCTTAGATGAGTTGCCGGAATTTAAACGCACGGTGCTGGAAGTAATGCGTCAACCGTTGGAGGAACGGCGGGTGACTATTTCCCGCGCCCGTTTGACCATTGACTTTCCGGCCAACTTTATGCTGGTGGCTAGCATGAACCCGTGCCCTTGTGGATTTTATAACGACCCCAACAAAGATTGCGTCTGCGGCCCGGGCGTGGTACAGCGTTACCTGAACAAAGTAAGCGGACCGCTGCTGGACCGTATTGACCTGCACGTAGAAGTAACGCCCGTTTCGTTTGACCAAATGACTGAGACGCGCAAAACAGAAACCAGTGCAGACATTAGAGAACGGGTAGAGCGGGCACGGCAATGGCAGGCCAGACGGTTTGAAGCCTTTCCTGAGATACATTCCAACGCCATGATGCCTCCTCAGATGGTGAAAGACCTTTGCCGTATTAATGAAGCAGGCAGGTTGTTGTTGAAGACCGCTATGGAAAGGCTAGGTCTTTCTGCCAGGGCGTATGACCGCATTCTAAAGGTAAGCCGCACCATAGCTGATTTAGCCGGATCAGAGGACATCAAGATAGAGCACCTGGCTGAGGCCATCCAATACCGAAGCTTAGACCGTGAAGGCTGGGCCGGGTAAGCTGATTCTTTTATAGGTAAATCTCTCTTTTTCAATCCTTCAGTTGACCTGCTGTGACTAACGGCAGATCAACTGTAGGATTTTTTATGTTTTGTTCAGGTGTGAATGGGGGTATAATAGATGTAGCTTGTCTAGTAAGTAGAAGAGGCCCGAAACCTTTGCAAAGGGATGCTTAGATGATGTGATATTAGCCTATCTCCTACTAAGACCCTCTACAGAATACTTATTTATTAGTATATATTCAGTCCACTATTATCATTAACTAGCATCCAATAAAAGGAAGTAATTAAACCACTAAATTAAATCCAATCATGAAAAAACTTCTATTCTTTGTTGTCGCATTATTCACCACCTATTTTGCCCAAGCTCAAGAGGGAATCAAGATAGGCATCAAAGCTGGACCTAATTTCAGCACTATCTCTGGTGATGATGTAGATTCTGATGATGCAGAAAAACCCGAATACAAATTTGGCTTCCACGCCGGAGCCTTCTTGGACTATGGAATTTCAGACATGTTTTCAATTCGTCCAGAGTTACTTTATAGCATAAAAGGCTTCAAAGTTGAAACTAATGAAGATGATGCTGAACTTACATTGAAGTCTAACACGCACTATTTGGAACTCCCAATTTTAGCAAGAATCAAAACTGGTGAGAGCGGATTGTTCTTTGAAGCTGGCCCAACCTTTTCTTACCTTTTAACAGCAAAATCAAAAGCTGAAGGTCAATTCATGGGCGAAGAATTTGAAGAAACTGAATCAGGCACTGACGGATACAACAAACTAGACGTTGGGTATGCTGCTGGAATTGGTTACCAATTAGCTAGTGGCCTTGGAATTGGTTTACGCTACAATGGAGGCCTAAGCAAACTAGACGAAGATGGTGAAGCTAAAGTATATAACTCTAACTTCATGCTGTCACTTAGCTGGGCATTTGGCGGGAATTAAATTAATCCCTTATAAGCATAAAAAAAGGCCTGCTAGCAGGCCTTTTTTTATGCTTATTCTTTTACAAACACTTGAGTTGCTAATCTTAAGTTAGCATGCCCTCCTAAAGTAAACATAGCAACTTCTGTTTTTAAAAATAAAGGTTTTAGCTAAGAGTAACTGTCATCACTTTAAATACCTGAATAGCAGGGCTCCAAATCGTATTTTTATCTTTTTCCAAGTTGTTTAAATACGGATGCCCCATAAAATAACAAAAATTTCATCTGTAAAGAACCAACATTTTCTAAAAACACCGTATAAGGGGATGAGTTTTAAAAGGGCTGGTCAGACAAACAGCCCATTACCCAATTCTATTACCTCTATGAAAAAGATTGTATTATTTTTTGCAGCCGTGCTTTCTTTCAGCGTTGCACAGGCACAAACTGGCCCAAAAATCGGTCTTAGAGCCGGGGCAAACTACTCCAACATTTCTGGTGATTTAGACAACCAGGACGTTTACAAAAACAAAATTGGGTTTGTAGGTGGTTTAACCGCAAACTTTGACCTCACCGGCGATGGCTTCCTGTCAGTACAGCCAGAATTACTGTACTCGCAACGTGGTTATCAGTACAGAGATGAGGAGTACATGATTGGCAACCAAACGTACAGAAGCGAAGGAAGTGTCAACTTCAACTATCTTGACTTACCTGTGCTTTTAAAAATCAACGCAGGTGGTTTATTCTTTGAAGGCGGACCTCAAGCGTCTTACTTATTAGGCATCAAAGACAAAAGCGAAAGCTTTTTAGGAAACAGCCAAACTGAAACTGAGAGAAAAGTCGACAAAGACGATCTTTCTGAATTAGAAATCGGCTATGTAGCTGGTTTAGGATATCAGACACAAGGTGGCCTTAGCTTAGGCCTTCGCTACAACGGTAGCATTAACTCCCTGGCAAAAGACGACCATGATGAGCTTACCAATGCCCGGCACTCTACTTTCCAACTTACCTTAGGCTACCTGTTTGGTGGCAGATAAGTAAAAATGACTTTAAATAAGGGGAGCCGCTTTTGCAGCTCCCCTTATTTTTTGCCCCTCAACTTCAACTTGTTACCTTTAACCTAGCGTAAAACCTGATTACCAAACCAGATAAAAGTGTTTTAGGCACAATGTTTGATAAAATACTTTCAAACATTGGAACTAAACTCAACTTTTTTAAACCATGAAAAAACTAGTCTTCTTATTTGTAGCAGTAGTAGCTTCCTATGCTGCACAAGCGCAATCTTCATTCGGGATAAAAGGTGGTCTTAACTACTCAAACCTTTCTGGTGACTTACAGAATGAAGAAAGATTCAACAACAAAATCGGTTTTAACGCCGGGGTTTATTTCAACGCTCCTATAGCGGGTGATTTCTTCTCTATTCAGCCAGAGGTGCTTTACTCAAACAAAGGGTACAAGTATGATGACAAAGTAGAAACTACCTTATTAGGCACTGAGTACCGTTATGAGGGTACCTCTAACTTCAACTACATTGACGTACCAGTACTGGCCCGCGTGAAAGCAAGCAGTTTCTTCTTTGAGGCTGGTCCACAGGTTTCTTACCTGGTAAGCGTGAACGACAAAACGAAACAGTACCGCAATGGTCAATTAGAAGACCGCACTGTAAGTGAGAGAAGTAAATCTGGTTATTCTGACTTTGAAGTTGGCTACGCGGCCGGACTTGGTTTTGCCACTGCCAATGGTTTCAGCCTGGGTCTACGGTACAATGGTGCTTTCACTGATCTGGTAGAAGACACAAAGGTACGTGGCGAGTTCAAAGATGCCCGTCATTCTTCTTTCCTGTTATCAGTAGGCTTCCCATTAAGCAAATAAGTTTGCTAAGGGCCTATAAACAGAAAACCCGCTACCATAGTAGCGGGTTTTCTGTTTATAGGCCCTTTCAGAAAAAGAGCCCTAAAAAGCATTAGTCTTTCTTAGTGTGTAAGGCAGCGAAATGCTGATAGAACAACGGAATGGTTTCAATACCTTTCATAAAGTTAAACACTCCAAAATGCTCATTAGGCGAGTGAATGGCATCTGAATCTAGCCCGAAGCCCATCAATACAGTATCTGTTTCCAGCACAGACTTGAACATGGCCACAATAGGAATACTGCCTCCGCTGCGCACCGGCACTGGCTTTTTCCCGAAGGTATCTTCCATGGCCTTGGCGGCTGCCTGGTACCCGGCCGAAGTAGTGGGAGTAACTACTGGTTCGCCCCCATGGTGTGGTTTCACGACCACTTTCACACTAGGTGGTGCTATAGACTCAAAATGTTTCTGGAACAGTTCGGTGATCTCATCAGAGGTCTGGTTAGGCACCAAGCGCATAGAAATCTTTGCAAAAGCCTTGGACGGAATAACGGTTTTAGCGCCTTCACCAGTGTAGCCACCCCAAATGCCATTCACATCCAGCGTAGGCCTAATGGAGTTGCGTTCCATGGTGCTGTAACCAGCCTCACCGTGTACATCTGGTAGATCAAGTGCTTGCTTGTAGGCATCTAAGTTGAAAGGAGCGTGGGCCATCTCGGCACGTTCTTCCTGGCTCAGTTCCTCTACGTTGCCATAAAACCCAGGGATGGTGATGTGGTTATTCTCATCATGCAAAGAGGCAATCATCTTGCACAGGATGTTGATAGGGTTCGCCACTGCGCCGCCGTACAAACCAGAGTGCAGGTCGCGGTTGGGGCCGGTTACTTCCACCTCATGGTAGCTAAGGCCGCGCAAACCGGTCGTAACGGAAGGCACGTCGTTGGCCAGCATGCCCGTGTCTGAGATTACAATAATATCTGCTTTCAGGCGCTCCTTGTTTTCTTTCACGAAGGTAGCCAGGTTAACAGAACCCACTTCTTCTTCGCCTTCAATCATGAACTTCACGTTACAGGGCAAAGCCTGCTGTTGCATCATGGTTTCAAAGGCTTTCACGTGCATGTAGGTCTGGCCCTTGTCATCACAGGCCCCGCGGGCGTAAATGTTCTCATTTTTAATGACCGGCTCAAACGGCGGTGAATCCCAGAGCTCATAGGGGTCAGCGGGCTGCACATCATAATGCCCGTATACCAACACCGTAGGCAAAGCGGGGTCTATGATCTTGTCGGCGTACACAATGGGGTTGCCAGCAGTCTGGAACAACTGGGCATTATCGGCACCGGCTTCTTCCAGTTTTTCCCGTAAAAATTCGGCGGCGCGTAACACGTCTCCTTTGAAAGACAGGTCTGCACTTACTGATGGAATGCGTAACAACTCCAGCAACTCCTCCAGGAACCGATCTTTGTTTTGCTCAATATAGGCTTTCATAGTCTGCGTTTGATGTATGGGTGAAGTTAAAAACAAAAAGCGTCTTCCTTCTTAAAGAAAGACGCTTTTGACAGTATCTACGGTTGAATTTACATCGGCAGCGCCAATATTTAGGCATTTCTCACTATCCTTTCTCAGTTTTTGCCTCTTTTTCAGAAAATCTGGTGTAAACTGGTTTTCAGATAAGCCCAAGAAAAGAATAATCTACTTACTCCTGAAAGGGTTGATGTTGGCCTTGCTCTCTACACCCTGCAGAAGGCGGGTAATGTTCTTTTTATGCGTGAGCACCACCATAATGGCAATGAAAATACCAAATACAGGCAGCAGAATGGTATCTGGTTTGAACATGGGCAACAGCAACAGCAAGGGGAACGCAATAGCCGCCAGCATAGAACTGAGGGAAACATATTTGGTTAGCAGCAGCACCACTATAAAGATGCCCAGACAGATCAAAGCTACCTGAAGATGCACCGCCAGTACCATGCCCATGAGCGTAGCCACGCCTTTGCCCCCCTTGAAACCCACGTACACTGGGAAGATATGCCCAATCACGGCCACCACTCCCAGAATCAGTTTGAACATGATTAATTGCTGTGGCTCTATCACATCCCAGTTTAAAAGTAAATTGGCCAGTGAAGTAGCCGCCCAGCCTTTGAGAATGTCTACCGCCATCACAATGGACCCCGGCTTTTTGCCTAAAACCCGAAAGGTGTTGGTAGCCCCGGCGTTCCCGCTGCCATGCTGGCGAACATCTATGCCGTAGTAGCTTTTGCCCACCCACACCGCGGTGGGTATGGCCCCAATCAGATAGGCCAGTAATATAATTCCGCCAATAATGACTACCTCCATGTGTTTGTGCTGTTGCTTTGATTTGTTCTTGCCATACGGCAAAAAGGGGTGCTTTGCCGCACTTATCTTCCTCCAAATATAGGAAAACCCCTAGGAACACCCAATCACCCGCCCTAAATGCGACATCCCGTTTTCAAGCTGATTTTAGAAAATCAACCTGAAAACGGGATATCAGAAATGCACGTCTCTAAAAAGAACCAGACTTAGTTTCCTACCGGGTCAATGTCTGGCGGTGGTACTTCGCCCTTCTTCTTTTTGTCTTTTTTCTTTTTACCACCGGCTTCTTCCTGCTCTGTTACCGGGGTTTCAAAGCCAGAAGGAATAGCGTCAACAGCTTCTTCTTTCTTTTTCTTTTTGTCTTTTTTTGGTTCTTCTGGTTGGGCTACCGAGGTGTCAAAACCTGCCGGAACAGCTCCTGAGTCTGCCTCCTTCTTTTTCTTCTTTTCTTTGGTTTCAGGCTGAGCTACTGGAGGAGCGGTATCAAAGCCGGCAGGAACAGCACCAAAATCGGCTTCTTCGCCTTTCTTTTTCTTTCTGCTCTTCTTTCCTGATTCTTCCTCTGGGGCAGTGTCAAAGGTGTTGTAAACCGGCTGTGGAGCTACTTTCAGAGGCTCTTTACCTAAGTATGTTTTCCTGAAGTAGTTCACGAACTCCATCCTGTCAATGTCCTCCAGCGGATAGAAGGTGTAAGAACCTCCTTCCATGCCCCTGCCTTTAGACTTGGAGGCAATGGCGGCATTGAACTGCGGGTCTGAAGAAGCCATTCCCATTCCTCCTTCAAAGAAGTTAAAGTAATACCACACGTACGGGTTCACCTCCAGGTACATGGTCACGGCATCGCCGGCGGCACCAGCTTTGATTTCCATGTGCCCGGTGATTTTGGCGTTCACATCTGCTTTGTCTATACCGGCAATACTGATAGGCCCTACACTGTGCCAGGCATTGGTTTTAGGCGACCACTTCAGGTTTACCTGGTTCAAGACCAGCGTGTGAATGAGTTTATCAGATATCTTGGAGAAAGGAACGTAGCCTTTTGCCGTGGCGGTATTGAAATCTGCTACGCCTTTGTCACCGAGGAACGCCGCCAATTTAAATGGCAGGTCAGGTTTGTTTAACTCTATTCCTTCTGGCAGGCCAGCTGCTTCTTTGGCTATTTTCTGGCCCATGCTTTCAATGGCCTGAGAAGGCGCATCAAAATCAAATGCCATGAAGGCGTCTAAGTCATACCGGCTGCTATCCGTACGGCCGGTACCGCTGCCTGCCGCGGTCAGTTTAAAGCCCTTTACTGGTTTAACCAGGTTAAACTTACCGTCATACTTCACTTCTTTGGTGACATCACTGTACTGGAGCATATTGCCCGAGTAAGAGTTTCCGTAAGCCCGGCCTTCATCACCTATTTTGTATTTCTTGGCTTCTTTGTCAAAGGACAGCACGCCCTGCACTTCAAATACATCTAAGTCATCGTCAAACTGTTTTTTAGACACGAACGTGTTGTAGATCTTGCCTGAAGTAGTGTTGATGTGAAGGCCGGTTTTCAATGGAGTGCCATCGGCTAAAGCCGGATCTTTGATTTCTAAGCGGATGTCCTCTGGGTTTACGTTGCTGCGTTTATACGGGAACCAATCAGAGTCTTCAGAACCGCTGAAGAGCATTTTGGCAAAACCGTCAAAATTGAGGGTTTTCTGGTTAGAGGCCAGAGACATGTTGCCATGGTAACGCACTTTAGGAATAAGGAACAAGGTGTCTTTTTCCTGAACCGTTCCCTCTGCCAAAAAGAAAGCCGGACCTTTAGACTCGTCTTTCTTGCCTCCTTCAGGCTTGGTCCAGGCGAACTTGTCAAATTTCACTTTGTAAGAATCACCGGTAGCGTTGGTGAAGGTATACAGTGCATTACCGGTCATACCAAAGCGGTTGTCTATGTGCACCTCGCCTCTGGACATCTGGTGGAATTTCTGAACAGAGTCCATGGCCAGGCTGGCCTTCTGGAAGGTTCTCAGCTCAGAGTCTTTCAGGAACTGCACCCGGTTGCTGTCTGGAATGATGTAACTGTCTCCAATAGGAATGTACGGCACGCCACTAGCCACCAGAGTATAGTTGCTGAAGTCGTAGGTGGCATTCTTTGCTTTAAAGCTGAGCGAGTCATCACCAGATTTCATGGAGTAGAAGTATGCCTCTCCCCCATCATTTCCGCTGGAAAGGGTCAGCTTCCTGGCTTTAAAGTCCCACTTACCGGCAGACAAAGAAGATTTGTATTGGGCAAACGGGAACTCTGTGGTGGCATTCCCTTTTGTTTCAGCGCCGTACTCTGCGTATCCTTCATCCATGTAGAAGTCCAAGAACACGTCATAAGTGGTAAGGGCTGGCATTTTCCTGTCTGCGGAAGCCACTTCCATGCCGGCCTTGTTTCCATGTATCAAACCTTTCTTGAACACGAACTGCGGCGACTTCATGGCGACTTCTTTGTTCTCTACCACGCCACTGCCAAACAAAGATGAAGGGGTAAAGCCCAACATGCCTTTGTAAGTGAACCGGTCATTGAAGATGCTCATTAGCTCTTTGCCCACCGTATGAATCTGTAGGGTGTCTTGGTAGGGGTGCCAGTTCATCTTGAATGACTTAAACGAACCGCTTGGGTAAGAACCCTGGGCTACGGTGCCTTCTTTGAAGCTACCTTTCTTTCCTACGTCAGTCATGGCAGAGTCAAGGTAGAACACAAAGCCCGGAGACTGCATGGTAGCTGTTTGGTAGCTTAACACGCCTTTTCCTCTCAAGCCCTTCGTGTCTAAGGTAAGCGTATCTGTAAACTTTCCTTTGCCTCCGTACACCGCATAACCAGCTTTTGGCACCACATACGAGAACCCCAGGGCACCATCGGGCTGAACGGCTAATTTGGTTTCAAAGGGCGGGAAGATACCGCCGGAGTTGAAGGTTCCTTTAAACCCAATAACATTGTGCTTGGTGCTGGCCATGCTGTCAATCTTGAACGGTGGTATGTTGAAATACACCGTGGTATCATAAACTCCGCCCAGAATTTCAGGCTTGTTGAAGTATACCGTGGCACCTGAGATGGCATCTAATGCCGGGTAGCCTAATGACTTCTTCCGTCCAGATTTGTTGTCTGGCCGGTTGATGTACAGTTTAGCCTGTCCCTTTCCGCCGCGGTTCACCAGGGTAAATGGCGTCTCTTTGTCTTTGCCGTCTTTGCCTTTGGTTTTAGTGGTAAGAACAGTAGAGTCAATTTTGGCCAGATCAATGAAGAAACCGTCATAGTCAAACAGAAACTCTTTGCCTCTAAAGCTAAAATCAGTTGATTTCACTTTACCATTGAACAGGATATTCCGGTTTTTCTGGATGCGGATGGTCTGGCTATCTGGTATTGCGATGACGGCCGAATCTGTGTGGAAGGCAAATGACTTCACGCCCCGTAGCACCAGGTCTCCGGTGGTAAGGTCCAGGGTAGCATTACGCCCGGCCGGCGACAAGGCGTTGATGTTGATGTAATCAAAGTCTTTCTTGTTGCGGGAAGCATCTACGTGGTGGTAGGCTTTGTCTCGCAGGTGCACATACCCTGAAGCCGGATCATAGTCCAGGTAATTGCCTTGTGACAAAGTGGTAAGCGCATTATGCAAAACCTCCTTTTTGATCTTGGTATCTTCAGACATATCCGCCAGAGTGAAAGTCTTGGAGCCACGTTTCAACGCGTAGCCTACTGTACTATACAGCGGATGGAAGTTGGAGATGGTTTTGATTTGCTGAAAGCGGCTCAGTGTGAAGTATTCTTTGGAGTTCACCTGCACCGGCACCTCGTTCTTAGCGGTCAGAATGGCAAAGTCTATTTTCGGCTCTGTGATGTTCCAGGACGCCATATCGGTGGTGAGTTCTACCTGGTGGTAAGAGTGGTAGTAAGGCGTCAGTTTGTAATGGCCTTCCGGATTGATCAGGACCAAGCGCTTCCCTGTCTTGTTGTACTTCAGTTTCACCCCAGGGTGCGTGATAGAATCTTCCCCCTGAAAAAGGGCAACCCCGGCTTCCGGTGCGGTAATCAAGCTATCGTTTATGGTATAGTTTCTGGAAGAAGCCCTGAATTTGGCCTCCCCGTTTTCAGACACCCAGATAGTGGAAGGGCTTCCATCCAGAGCGGCACTCATCAGGGTACCACCGGCTAAAGACAAACCTCCCAGATACTTAACATCAGAGCCAAAGCGCTTGATCTTGGCATTGTTAGTGTGAGAGATAAACTTAGGATAGCCGTTGTCGCCGTTGGCCTTGGAGCGGGTCAGCTTGTATTCCAAATTTCCGCGAACGCTGTTCTCCGTCACGGCCGGATAGGTAAGCGTCACGTCTTCGGCTTTGAAGTAAGGCTTACCTACTTCAAATGCCAGGCCCTTGAACTCGGCCGTAGCATCTCCACCTAATTGGTTCCAAACCAGTTTACCGCCTTTTCCTACGTACATGCCATTGGCCAGAGAAATTGCTCCACTGGCGTCTTTGATGGTGACAGAGTCAAAGGCTGAGGTCAACAGCAGGTCTGTTTTCTCCAATACCACCACCGGACCTGCCAATACAGGCAGAGGGGTAGCAAAGTAGTCTTTCTCAGCTACTGGGGCTGGCTCTTCTTTAACTGGAGCCGTAGTTTCTTTTTTAGCAGCTGTTCCTTTGGCACCAGCCTTTGAACCTGTAGAAGCTTTGGCGGTTTTAGAGGCCGCCGGTTTAGGCTTGGTTACTTTCTTGGGAGTTTCCCAGGCAGCCCAAGGGTCTTCCTCTACCTGCTTTACTACTTTCTTGGGCGCTGGCTTGGGAGCCGGGGCAGCAGTTTTGGCTGCCGGAGTAGTCTTGGCTTTGGCGGTGACAGGTGCTGGTGCTGCTGGCGTGGGCTCTGGCCCCCAACCTGCGTCTGAGGCAGGTTCTGGCGTGCCTTCCCGGTAATCAAACGAGAAGGTGCCATTTACGGCTTGTAAGCCATTGCTTGGTCCTTTATACAGCGTTTTGCTCGCGAGAAATTGATGGGTAGTAGCTAAAAAACGTTCATACACTTTCAGATCCTGCTTCTGCAGGGTTTGCTCCATTACCTTCAGGAGTTGATCTAAGTGATTGCCCGTGTATTGGTATTGGTTCACGCTGGTGCCCAAGGAACCCAGAAAGTTCTCAAAGTGCGGACGGGCCTTCAGCTTTTTCTTCAGCATTTGCTGTGTGAGGTCCATGACTTTGGCTTTCTGGGTACTACTCAGCCTGCCACTGGCCCAGGCGGTCTCAAAACCAGAACTGGCTTTCATTGCCGCTTCGTTTTTGGTGCCGGCCATCATAGCACGCACATCCAGCACAAACTGCTCCTGATTGTCTGGAGACAGCTTATACGTTTGGGCATACCCAGCTACTCCGCACAAAAGAAAAATGAGAGAGAGATAAAAATGCTTCATAAGAAAAGGGTAGTAGACTGACTATTTACTGGCTGGTTTCCGAAAGATGGCCGAAACCCAGTTGTTCTTGTTTCTGGACGACTCAAATATGAGGCCAAGTTCAGTTGCTCTTTCCTGCAACAGCGGAAGGTCTTCGGTATAGAACCCGCTTAGCACTAATGGGCCGTTGGGCTGCAACTTTTGGGTGTACACAGGCATGTCTTCCAGCAACACGTTGCGGTTAATATTGGCCAGAATCAAATCAAAGGGAGCCTCTGAGGCTAGAACGGAGGCATCTCCCAAGCGAACATCCAGAGAAGAACAGTCATTGCGGTCTGCGTTTTCCCGGGCGTTTTCTACGGTCCAATCTTCAATGTCTACCGCCACTACCTCTTGGGCACCCAACAACTTAGCCATAATGGCCAGAATACCGGTACCGCAGCCCATGTCCAATACCCGTTTCCCTTCATGGTTCAGGGTTAATTGGTTTTCAATCATGAGCGTGGTGGTCTCATGGTGCCCTGTCCCGAAGGACATCTTAGGCGTGATCACAATATCATAGGCAACGCCCTCAGGCTTAGGATGGAAGTCTGCCCGTACAGAGACTTGCCCAGCGATTAACAACGGTTCAAAGTTCTTTTCCCACTCCTCGTTCCAGTTCTGCTTGGCGATGCTGCGAGTCTGGTAAGGGAACTCGCCTGCAAACTGGTAACGGGCCAATACCTCCTGCACGGCTTCTTCAGAAAATCTATCTTCTTCAATGTATGCCTGAAACCCTTCTTCAGTCTCCTGAAAAGTATCAAACCCAAGTTCACTTAACTCAGCAATCAGGATTTCAGCGTATTCTGTAGTTGCAGTAACCGTTACTTCAATAAAACTCATATTGGTTGTTCTAAAAAATCTGCCATTATGCAGACACTCGGTAAATATTTTAACGAAAATAAGAGTAATATCTTGCGTTTTAGACTTATTTCTAGAAAATGATGACCATGCAATGAAAATATTTTCCTTTCCTAATTTACTTCCTTAAATGAACCAAAGAGGCTTAAAAACAATTTGGGCCTGTTTTAGCTAAAACAGGCCCAAAAACATAGGGTTAATTCTATATGCTACCTCGAAGCCTTCCCTTGAAAGTCTCAGAAGTGAAAACTAGAAAGATTTAATGATGTCTGTAAAGTCTCTGGACTTAAGAGAAGCGCCGCCAATAAGGCCACCGTCTACGTCTGGCTGGGAGAACAATTCTTTGGCATTGCTTGGGTTAGCGCTGCCGCCGTACAGAATGGTTTTGTTGTAAGCAGCCTCCGCGTCAAAAATGCGGGAAAGCTCTTCTCTAATAGAAGCGTGCATCTCCTGCGCCTGCGCGCTGCTGGCGGTTTTGCCTGTACCAATGGCCCAGATAGGCTCATAGGCAATTACAATCTGGTCAAACTCTTCGTTGCTCAAATGCGCTACGGTCTCTCTCAACTGCTGCGCTACGTACTTGAAGTGGTCTTCGGCTTCGCGGACCTCCAACGGCTCACCGCAGCAGAAAATAGGCTTGATGCCTTGCGCCAATGCTGCCTTCATTTTCTTCAACAACAGGTCTGCATCTTCGTTATGGTATTGACGGCGCTCTGAGTGCCCTACCAACACGTACTCCACGCCTACTGACTTCAACATGGCTGCCGACACTTCACCAGTATAGGCACCGCTTTCGTGGGCACTCACGTCCTGTGCTGCCAGGTGCATGCGTGGATTTCCCTGAATCAGTTTCCCTACCGAGTTCAAAAACGGAAAGGGCGGTGTAACAATCACCTCCACGTTGTCTCCGGTGACCTCGTCTCTCACCATGTTATCAATTTCGCTTACCAGCGCCTGGGCATCCTGGTAGGTTTTGTTCATTTTCCAGTTACCGGCAACAATGTTTTTTCTCATAGCTTAAGTTTTGATAGAAGCGGCTCTTCAACCAAACCGCATTTTTAGGTTCTTTTTCTAAAAACAGGCCCACAACGGCTTCAACTGTCTTGTGGCAGAAGCTGTGGCTGGGCCGCTAAGTTAATACTTTTGATTTACGCCGCTGCGTTGCACTGGTTTTCGCACCAGATGGCTTGCGTAGGCTTTATTTTGGTAATCCTTGCTTAAGAGCAGCAGGCAGAAAGATGTTTTTATCTACCGCGTTCATGATTCTGAGGTCTTCCAGCAGGGAGGTTTCTTCGTTCAGGAATTTGAGAATGAGGTTCGCTGGTAATTTGCTGAACATGGCATGGAATACCTCCCAAGGTTCCTGCTTCTTTTCTGAAAGCACCCGCAAAAAAACGCTGTCATAAAAGGCGAACTTATCAACTGCCTTGTGAGTGCCCGCTAATGGCTTTTTGCCTTTTGCCAGATTCCTGGCAATGGCTGCGCACTGCCGCTGGATAAAACTAAAGGTGTACCCCGTAGATGCTTTGGTTGCCCCGCCCGCCGTGCCTATGTTGATGACCCGTTCGCCCATTCCTTTAGAAAAAGGGGCATCCGTCATGGGAATTATCCCGAACTCTTCATGGGTGATTTCATAATCGGTGAGGTGCAGGTAATCGCGGAGGTATGCCTTTATCTCCTGATCATATTCTTCCTGCTCCAGCGCCGCTTCAGAGAACCCTGTGTACTCCACCAATGCCTCATGGGCATTGACCGGCAGCACGTACATAAACCGGCAGTCGTGGTGCTGCGCTACCCTGAAATCCATGAGCGTGGGTTCCTCGGGTTTGAAAACAGGCGTGGCCGTTTTGATAAAAATGCCCTTGAAATGCTGCAGAAGGTAATACTTAGAAGGCAGCTTAGGAATTTGAAAGAGCACGCTGTTGAATATATACTGCGCCTGATACACCGCCTGTTTTCCTTTGATCACCCCATTGGCATCCATAGACACGATCTCGTCTTGCCGAAACTCCACGTTAGGGTACTGCTCCATCAACTTAAAACAGTGCTGGTAAAACGAGAGGCTGTCCAGCATTTTGTACCGGTACGGGCTGATGTCCAGCAAGGCCGAGAACTTCTGGGAGTGGAAGTGCAGTTTGCTCCATTTGATTTTGAGGCAGCTTTCAAACGGACTTTCTCCGGTTTCCCAAAAGCACCAGGTACGGTCGTTGGTTTGTTTCAGGTCCCGGTCCAGCAGCAGAATGCGTTTGGTTTGCAGATTTTTATGGCCCAGCAGATGGCACACCAGACTCAGGCCCGCCGCTCCTGCCCCGGCAATGATGTAATCATAGGTGAGGGCTTTATCGGGCATACAGCAATTCCACTAAGTTGAGCAGCAGGAAAAACACGAATTGCACCAATAGAAAATAAGGTGCAAACAGGTTTCTGGAGTTCTTCAGCAACGGAATGAGCACTAGCGCAAACAAAAAACTGAATACGTACCAGCTCAGGTAGTTCTGCAAAGGAGGCGTATGGTTCTGCCAATACCAGAAGTCGAACTTTTCGCAGACTTGTTCAATCAGAAAATCAATGCTGACCGGGATGGCTGCTGCTACCGCTGCCTTCACCAAATAAGGTTTCTTCCATTGGTTCACTACCGCCGCGGCTGCAAAGCACAACGCCGCCCAGTTCATCCCAATCACCAATGGCACCGCCATGAATTTGAACCCGAAGGCCTCGCCGTAATGGTACGCGCCAAACACCTTTCCCGTAGCTACACCAATAATTTCGGCGGTTAAGCCTACCAGGAACACGCCTATCGCTCCTACCACCATTTTCACGTTAAGCCTCCGGTGGTTCCAGAGCAGCAATCCGGTTGCCAAAATCAAATTCAAGGGTGTGTTGCTCAGAAACCACTCGCGGTAAGAGGTATAAAACCCAATGAGTCCGCACACGTGGAACAAGCAGATAATGCCTACAGAGATCTGGAGCTTGTTGACAGGAAGAGGAGCGGTGAGTTCCTTCATTCGTTACTGGACTTGGTGAGATAGTAGCACAGGCAGATGTACGCTGTGGTGGCAATATAGTCAACCAGAACGAAAAGGAATTGTTACGTCTTTTGAACAAGCAGCAAAATAGGTAGAGAGGCAAAGCATACTTCTTCTCTACAGGTACTCCACAGCATTCCAGATTCATTCAAACAAAAAGACCTGTAAGGTTTCCCTCACATGTCTTTTTGTTGATTAGCGTTTAGCGGCCATTCCTCAAAAACAGCCGCTAAACAGACTTATAACTTTGGCTTCAGATAGCGGCCGGTGTGGTTGTCTTCCTGCTTGACCAAATCCTCTGGGGTACCTTCAAAAAGAAGGTGACCGCCATTGGTACCACCTTCCGGACCGAGGTCAATGATCCAGTCGGCGCATTTGATGATGTCCATGTTGTGCTCAATCACCAGAACCGTGTTGCCGTTTTCCACCAAGGCATTCAAGGCCGTTAGCAGCTTGCTGATGTCATGGAAGTGGAGACCGGTGCTGGGCTCATCAAAAATGAACAGGATATTACCGTTATGCGGGGTAGCACCTTTAGTCAAGAATGACGCCAACTTCACGCGCTGCGCCTCCCCACCCGATAAGGTATTACTGGACTGTCCTAACCGGATGTAGCCTAAGCCTACATCTTGCAGCGGCTTCAGTTTCTCCAGAATCTTAGGCTGGTCTTTGAAGAAAATCAAGCTATCATCAATGGTCATATCCAGCACCTCGGAGATGTTTTTCTCGTGGTACTGAATATCAAGGATGTCTTGCTTGAACTTCTGTCCGCCGCATGCCTCACAAGTCAGGTAGATATCAGCCATGAACTGCATCTCAATTTTCACCTGACCTTCACCCTGGCATACTTCGCACCGACCGCCTTCTATGTTGAAAGAAAAATGCGACGGCTTGAAGCCGCGGGCTTTGGCCAACGGCTGATCGGCGTACATGGTTCTAATGGCATCGTAGGCTTTCACGTACGTCACCGGGTTAGAACGCGACGATTTGCCAATAGGGTTCTGGTCCACAAACTCCACGTGACTCACTTTGTTGATGTCACCGGTGAGTTTGTCGAATTTACCGGTGGCATCGGCATGGCCACCCAACGCCTTGATGAGTGATGGAGCCAGAATTTTCTTTACTAAAGTAGACTTACCAGAACCACTCACCCCCGTCACCACCGTCATCACATCCAGCGGAAACTTAGCCGACACATTTTTGAGGTTGTTTTCGCGAGCCCCATGCACTTCCACGCAGTTGCGCCACGGTCTACGTTGCGCAGGCACGGGCACCTCCATGCGGCCGCTCAGGTAACGCCCGGTATAAGTATCGCTTTTGAGCAATTCATTGAACGTACCCTGAAACATGAGATTTCCGCCACCGGAACCTGCCTCCGGACCAATGTCAAGGACCTGATCAGCTACTTCCATCATGCCTTCTTCGTGCTCCACCACAATCACCGTGTTGCCCATCTGCTGCAGGGTGCGCAATACGCCAATGAGTTGATCGGCGTCTTTGGGATGCAAGCCGATGCTGGGCTCATCCAGGATGTACATGGAACCTACCAGGGCGCTACCCAGAGAGGTTGCCAGGTTGATGCGTTGGCTCTCGCCACCGGAAAGCGTATTAGAAAGCCGGTTTAAAGTCAGGTAGCCTAAGCCCACGCGCACCAGATAACTCAAACGGTTGGTTACCTCAGTTACCAGACGTTCGGCTACGGCCATATCATGCTCGCTCAAGCTCAGATTCTGGAAGAAGTCCAGCGTTTTGGTCACGGGCATGAGCACCAGATCGGTGATGCTTTTCCCGTCTACTTTCACGTAACCTGCATCTTTCCGCAGACGTGAGCCTTTGCAGTCTGGACAGGCGGTACGCCCCCGGTAACGCGACAAAAGCACGCGGTACTGGATTTTGTGCGTCTGCGCTGAAATGTGCTTGAAGAAATCGGTAAGGCCACCAAAGTACTTATTGCCTTTCCAGAGCAACTCCTGCTGTTCTTCGGTGAGCTCGTTATAGGGTCGATGAATGGGAAAATCAAAGCGAACGCCGTTCTTGAGCAAAGGCTGCAGCCACTCGTTCTGCTTTTCGGTGCGCCACGGCGCGATGGCTCCTTCGTACACCGTCAGGCTTTTGTCTGGGATGACCAAATCTGGGTCAATGCCCAGTACACTGCCCCAACCTTCGCAGGTCTGACAGGCGCCGTACGGGTTGTTGAAGCTGAAGAAGTTCACGTTGGGCTCCTCGAACACCATGCCGTCCAGCTCAAAGCGGTTGGAGAACACGCGGGTCTCGTCGCCTATCTGGATGTGGCATTCGTCGTGGCCTTCGTAGAAAGCAGTCTGCACCGAGTCAGCAAGGCGCATCTGTAGGCTTTCGTCTTCTTCGCCCTGCTTGATCACGGCCCGGTCAATCAATATGGACACCGTGCCTTTTGGTTCTTTCTGCCCTTCAGCGATGAGTTCCTCAATAAAAGAGACCTCGCCGTTGTACAGCACGCGGGAATAACCTTTCTGCAAAAGCAGGTCCAGTTCTTTGCTGAGCTTGCGGTCTTTGCTTTGCTGCAGCGGCGCCAGAATCATCACGCGGGTTCCGTCCTCCAAGGTCATCAGGAAATCGACCACGCTACTTACCGTGTCTTTTTTCACTTCCTGCCCCGAAACCGGCGAAATGGTCTTGCCTATGCGCGCATACAGCAGTTTAAGGTAATCATAAATTTCAGTGCTGGTACCCACCGTGGAGCGGTTGTTCCGAATGCTCACCTTCTGCTCTATGGCAATGGCCGGACTGATGCCACGGATGTAATCCACATCGGGCTTGTCCATACGTCCCAGGAACTGGCGGGCGTAAGAGCTTAAACTCTCCACGTACATGCGCTGCCCCTCGGCATACAAGGTGTCAAACGCCAAAGATGATTTACCGGAACCGGAGAGGCCGGTCACCACTATGAACTGGTTGCGCGGTAAGGCCACGCTTAAGTTCTTTAAGTTATGAACGCGGGCCCGTTTGATGATGATGTGCTCGCGGGCGTCCAGCGCGTCTAGTTCTGTATCTTGTTGAATGAGATCTTCTGTCATATAGAATTATAGCCTCTCTAGAACAACAACCGCCTCAGAAAAATTCTGTTTAGGCGGGTTTAAAACAAGCGCGAGGCCAAACCGCAAAGGTAGGCATACGCAACGGGATTTAGAAGGCTAAACCAGTTTGCTGCTTTAGGTATGTTTTCTGAAAATCAGGCCCTAACCCGAAACAGAAACTTGCGCTTATTTCACAGTATTTGTAACTTTCTTGCCTTCCATCTCGGATGATAGTATCTGTCAATTGATGTTTCATTAACCACCAATCAGTACCACCATGGGAAAAGGAGATAAAAAAAGTAAAAAAGGAAAAATCACCAAAGGCTCTTTCGGAAACAACCGTCCTAAAAAAGCCAAGAACGTAGCCTCAAAAGCAGCTAAGCTAACCGTAGCCAGCAAAGCATAGGCATCAGCCCTAAAAGCAGAGCGGCCCGCCAGATTTTGTCTGGCGGGCCGCTCTGCTTTTAGGGCTGATTTGGTAAAAAGGGGCAGAAAATGGTAAGTAGCACTGTATGATTTAAGCAAGTTGGCAGATGTACCTATTTGGGGCTCTCGCCCCACTGAAGTTACAAACTTCGGATCATAGTAGGTCCAAGTCACAGACTTAAACCATGTAGAGAGATAGAGTTGAAGATACCTCATCTGTTACTTTCCCCTTTTTCCAGTCTTTCCATCGAGCGCCTCGCTTTTGGCCATAGAAAAGCTTTAGCTTAGAGGAACAAACAGCTCAGGCCGAAAGGGCAGTGCGAGAGGGGAAGACGGGGCCTCGCGGCCGTGAGCGCACGGAGGGCAGCTATGAAATAAATAAGTATAAGGGCCTCGCATCAACCAGCCGCCACGCCAGCATTAAACAAACTGCATGCACCAAAATCAAATTGTTAAGCAAAGCTAAAAAGCCTATTATAAACTTAACTTCCTTAATTTATCTGCTTTCCAAGCGGTAAACGCCACAATCAAAATCGTCATAGTCCCGCCAAACACTACAGAAGGCACCACCCCCATCAGCTTCGCAGCCAAACCAGATTCGAAGGAACCAATCTCATTGCTGGAGCCCACAAAGATGTTATTCACACTAGAGACGCGGCCTTTCATGTGCTCGGGCGTGAGCGTATGAATTAGGGTAGAACGGATAATCACCGAGATGCTGTCCAGCACCCCACTCAGCAGCAGCATGCCAAACGACAGCCAAAATAGCTTTGATAGGCCAAACACAATGATACAGGCGCCAAAGCCTGCCACGGCCCACAGCATCTTCTTTCCGGCATTAAAAGTAATCGGCCGGTAGGCCATGAACAGCGCCATGGTCACCGAGCCAATAGCAGGGGCTGAGCGCAACAACCCTAATCCTTCGGGGCCTATTTTCAGAATATCAGAGGCAAACACCGGCAGTAGAATCACGGCCCCACCGAAGAGCACGGCAAACATGTCCAGCGCCAAGGCACTCAAGATAATCTGGTTCCCGAACACGAATCTAAGGCCTGTCTGTAAACTTTCTTTGATCTTGAGTTTAGGACCTTCGCTGGGCGGCAGAGGCCTGCCCGCTATGAAAGTATACAACAGCAGAGACAGCAACACCAACGAGGCATCAACCCCAAATGCAGCCGTTACCCCGCCAAAAGCATACACCAACCCGCCAATTGCTGGACCAGCTACTGAGCCAGCCTGCCAGGTAGTACTGCTCCAGGTAATAGCATTGGCATATAATTTACGGTCTGACACCAATTGGGGCATGAAAGAGAATACGGCAGGGCCCATAAACCCACGGGCAATCCCGCTCAGGAAAATCACCGAATAGATAGGCAACGTACCAAAGGCGTGCAGGACTTTACCAACATCCAGGGTATAGAACAACAGAGCCAGTGAGCAGAAAAGCAGCACGCTCAGCACGGTCATGATAATGCGTTTTCGGGGAACAATATCGGCTACGTGCCCGGCGTAGAGCGCCACCGTGATAGAAGGAATGGCCTCTACTAGCCCAATCAAACCAAGGGAAAACGGGTCTTTGGTGATGTCATAGATTTGCCAACCCACTACTACCGCCTGAATTTGCATGGCCAGCGTGATGCAGAACCGGGCAGAAACAAAAAGTCTGAACTCTGGAATACGCAGAACGGCATATGGATCATGCCGCTCATCAGGAATTGGGGTAGGTGTTGCCACGGTCAAAAAATGAAGAAGGCAAAGGTATTGCATTTTTCTGCGGTATGCATTTTTTACGCCTACAGAGCGAACGTTTACCAGATATATAGGTGTTGGCTATATACCTTCACAAGGGTAATTATTTGCGTGGTCAGATTTAGCTTTGTGGATAATGTTTGTATTTTTACCGTAAATAGCTATACCCTTATGTCCCCTTCGTTTTTAGATGCCATTGCACTTACACACCGCCCTGACCTGGATGTGTTGATTTTGCGCTGGCCCCAACCTGTTTATTCTTTCACTACTCGTGAGGTATACAAGCAGGTATTGGAGCTTGCGAAAGCGACTAATGCCCGGTATTGGCTGTTTGACATCAGGAGCCGGGGCCGCCTTTCCAAGCAAGACGTAGCCTGGCTGCAGGATTCTTTCTTTCCAGCCTTACATGGTGAACTGTCACACTTAACGCATGTTGCTTATCTGCTTTCTCCTGGCCATGCAAACGACCCTGAGACAAAAGCATCGGCGGAGCAGATGAGAACCTTGCCCTGGTACGGCAAAGGCGCAGATTTTGAAGGTTTCACCTCAGAAACTGAGGCCTTACACTGGTTGAAAAAATGTCAAATGATTGAAGTAGAACGGTAAGCTTTATATAAACCCAAAACAGCATCGGGCTGGCAAGTACTATTTGCCAGCCCGATGCTGTTTTGGGCAGGTCTACTTCCTGTTCCTGACTTATTTTTTTAAAACCACCTCAAAACTGATGGACATCATTTTACGGGTGGGCACCTATTCTTATTCTTATTCTTGTGCTGTAGTTGTGAAGCAGAACGTTTGAGCAGAAAAAGATGCAAGAGACTAAACCAGATTTACAGACCGAAGATGACATCCGCCAGTTGGTAGATACTTTTTATGACCACGTGAACCAGGATGAACTGCTGGGGCCAATTTTCAATGAGTTTGCCAAAGTAGATTGGGAGCACCACTTGCCCAGAATGTATGAGTTCTGGAGCACCGTGTTGTTTGGGTCTATGGCGTACAAGGGACAGCCATTCCCCAAGCATTTAGCTCTTCCCGTTGACCGAACTCATTTCGCACGCTGGATTACTCTTTTTACTCAAACCGTAGATGAACTATTCACAGGCACTATGGCAAATCAGGCCAAAGAGAAAGCCGCTAGTATTGCCAATATTTTCCAGATGAAGATGGGTTTTTGGGCCACGCCGTTAGTTAAACCCTAGCTTGTTTCTTGCCTGTTTTTCAAATAAAGGGCTCAAAGAGCTACCTAGAGGGTAGTAAGCAATAAAGCAGAAGCCTTGTAGGGCTTCTGCTTTATTGCATTGTATATTTCAAGATGGCAGCTGTACAACATTTGTGCTAAACAACATACCATTCGGAAAAAGAAAATAAAAAGAAGCGGGCGGTTTTGCATTCCAACAGCACTTATCCGTTACGCCGCCGCACTCCTTTATGTCAAAATAATTCTAATTACCCCTACAATCAGAGCCAGTTATCACTGGGCTTATCTTTTTACTACTTGCCTTCTCTACTTTCTACAATGTCAGCATCTGCTTGGCAAACAGAAATTTCTAAATAAGCACCCTTAAAACTCACGTTTCATACACTGGTTTATACGTCTCCATATTTAAGAAAGATGTTCTTAAAATTGACTTATTCAAAGAACCTTTCTTCATCTTTCAAAAAAAGTAGAGCTTGGTGAATGCTTCATTAGAGTGGGTTCCTAATCATCAGAACTAAAATCTGCGTATTACAGGAACCGACCAAAGGAACACACCTATGAAAAGAACCATTCTCTACTCTCTAGTATGTATAGTAGCCCTGAGCTGCGCCCCATACTTATCAACTGCGCAGCAAACATCAGATTCACTTATCACCCGGTCTACTATAAAAGACAATACCATCTTTTGGCAACAAGGAAAACTGGTGCAGCACAAAGGCGGAAGGTTATTTGAGGTGCAGGAACCTGTTCAATACAGCAATGGCACCGTGATTTCGCCCAACGGGCAAGTGCGCCTGCCTAACGGGAAGAACTACATGCTCAAACAAAAGAACGCCATTAGCCCACAGGGCAATGTGGTATTGGTAGCTGATGATATTTTCACCCACAATACCATTGTGGAACATGAAAAGAAAGTGGTAGGTGACACCGAAGTGCGCATTGTGACGGTAGATGGACAAATTGTTTCAGCGGGTAACAACAAACAACAATTTACTTACCCTACGGCTAAAGAAAAAAGGATTCAGCTTTTGGAGCAGATGGTGAACCTGATGGAGCAACGCACCGCTCTTTTAGAGGCCAACCTTACGCCGGCTGAACGCAAAAGCATAGAAGCTTACTATAACGGACTCAACAAACAACTTGCCTCTGTCAATCAGCAGTTGCAAGCCCTTTCACCTCCTGCCAATTAAGTTACACCAACGCTCTTGTTTTGAACCCGCCTCTACCTCCTAAGCTCTCCGCCCTAAAAATTAAGCGTCCTTGGGGAAGGCTGCGCGATGTTGTCCTTATCGTTTTTGGAATCTGCTCTGCAGGTGTGGGCCTTAAAGGATTCCTGATTCCAAACCACTTTATAGACGGTGGGGTAACCGGGCTTTCCATGCTGCTTTCTAAAAGCACCGGTATTCCGCTGCCGCTGTTGATTCTGCTCATCAATGCACCCTTTCTTATTGCCGGCTATAGATTAGTGGCCCGCTCCTTTGCTTTTAAAAGTTTGCTGGCCGTAATGGGCTTGGCCATTCTATTACTCACCATTGATTTCCCCACCATTACAGATGACAAACTACTGACAGCTGTCTTCGGTGGGTTCTTCCTGGGCGCGGGCATTGGCTTGTCTATTAGAGGCGGCTCTGTGCTGGATGGCACCGAGATTCTGGCTTTGCTCCTTAGCAAACGTACCAGCCTCACCATTGGCGACGTGATCCTGGTCATCAACCTCATTCTCTTTTTAGGGGCAGCTTTCCTTTTAGGGGCAGAACCGGCCATGTACTCGGTACTCACTTATCTTACCGCCTCCAAAACCATAGACTTCATCATAAACGGTATTGAAGAATATACCGGCGTCACCATTGTCTCGGTGCACAGTGTCACCATGCGGCAGGCAATCTTAACGCAACTGGGCAGAGCCGTGACCATTTACAAGGGGCAGCGGGGCTTTTCAGGGGAAGAGATAGATATTCTTTACTGCGTAGTCACCCGCCTGGAAGTGCAACGGCTTAAAACTCTTATCACCGAGCTCGATCCCGGGGCTTTCATCATTATGCATAGCATCAATGATACCACGGGGGGCATGATCAAGAAGCGGCCACTGTCTCATTGATAGCCCTTCCACCTGCTTTCTTATCTTCTAAAATTGAGAAAAACAACCAAAAGAAGCAGCTCCTGCAATAATCCTCAAAAAGCTTTCTTGTACTCAGCACGTTAGAATCAAATATTTTTTAATGGCTGAAAAAATATTTCTTTTTTTGACACAAAAACTTGATACTCTCTTTAATTTATTCTTAAAAAAGTAGTAACTTCAAGATCTGATCAAGCACAATGGTGTGATTCTTGAGGCAAATCAGTTTCTTGCTCTACTTTGTTTCTGAGCGGGTTTCTGAAAAAGCTTCTGAAACTGAAAAAAAATATTTTTCAAAAAATTATCAGCCGTTGTATTTGGGTCTCTTATTTTCTATATTTGATAATCGCACAAAACCAATCTTAATCACCTAACCTCACAATATGGCATAAACCTCTACGTTACTTTAATTGTAGATTTAGATGAATACAGTACAGCTTAATGATTCGGCGTTAGTAACGTCGTATATCGCTGGTAACGAGAGTGCGTTTGAGGAATTGGTGAACCGCCACAAAAGCAAGGTTTACACCACTATTCTACTTATAGTAAAGGATACCTACACAGCCGAAGACCTGTTACAGGAAACGTTTGTGAAGGCAATCCATACCATGAAGAGCGGTCGTTACAACGAAGAAGGCAAATTTTCATCATGGATCTGCCGTATCGCCCATAACTTGGCTATTGATTACTTCCGCCGGGAGAAACGGAGCCCTATGATTACCTTGGAAGACGGCAGTAATGTGTTTAACACGTTAAGCTTCTCTGAAGAATCAGTGGAATCCATCCGGATCAAAGAGGAAACCCATGCCCGTCTGCGGGAACTGATTCAACAGTTACCGGCAGCGCAGAAAGAGGTGCTGATCATGCGCCACTACGCTGACATGAGTTTCCAGGAGATCGCAGAGGCTACCGGTGTTAGCATCAACACGGCTTTGGGCAGAATGAGATACGCATTAATTAACCTGCGGAAAAAAATGTCCAATGATAAAACAGCCTATGACCAAAACCTTTACTCATCATGATCTAGTACAGTATCTCTACAACGAACTGCCCAAAAAGCAACGCCTTGCTCTGGAAGAAGCCTTAATGGTGGACCAGGAGCTAGCCGAAGCCTGTGCTGATCTGCTCCTTACCCAGCTAAGCTTGGAAGAAGCCCTCACCCAACCAAGCGAGCGTGTCACAGACGCTATTATTAGTTACTCCAAAACAGTAAGTTTTCATCCGTAAAAAGATAAAGTTTAAGTAAAACAAAAAGCCCTGAATACCTAGATGGTGGTCAGGGCTTTTTGTTTTAGTTCGTTTTTCAAAGAACTCAAGTCGTTAAGAAAGCCCTTAATGCTTGTACATCCCTTTAGCTCTGAAAAACGTTGCCATAACCCTATATAAGACTACCTTTGACACAACTATAAAAGGCTTTGATGGGTACAAAAATAAAGACCCATAGACCTTCCTATCTTTTACTGAAAACATTGATGAAGAACACGTTCGGGCTGCCGATCATACCAGAGAATGAAGAGAACAGACTTTCTAAACTGCGCAGCCTGTATATTTTGAATACCCACCGGGAAGAAGGCACCATTATGCACATGTAAGCATGGCCGCTCCTTTTTTTCTGTACCCATTGCTCTCATAAACCTCGTAGTCAGCGAATAGGTACACACAAAAGGTAGTATGGGATTGGAAGTAACAAATCTGGTGCCAAGGGGCACCAGCCTCTGCTCGCTTGCAGTGCTCAAAGATGGGATCACCGTTATTGAGAATGCATTGAAAGAACCTTGCCTGTTGATCAATCCGTTTGTGACGGGTGAGTTTGGCTTACACTTTTACGCAGCGGCACCGCTGAGATCCAGTGACGGCTTTAACATTGGCGCGCTCTGCATTGTAGACAAGGAACCAAGAGAGTTCTCTGCGGCTGATCAACGGACACTGGAGAGTCTCGCATCCGTAGTAATGGAGAACATTGAACGAGACATAACTTAAATCAAAGAACCCTGTAAATAGCCAGACATGCACGGAAAACTGCTGACCAACGAGCCCCACATCACCATACAGTGTGACGTGGTGAATGATACCCTTTACGCCCAGTGGCTTGGTGAGCAGACTGAAGCAACTGTGCTGGATGGCTGCGAGAAAATACTTAAGTTTATGATCATATACCGCTGCACCAAGCTGCTCAATGACAACACCCACGTGACGGGTATGTGGTCAGATGCCGCAGAGTGGGTTGCGTTGGACTGGATCCCAAGGATGACCAAAGCAGGCTGCAAGTTCCTTGCCCACGTCTACTCACCCGATGTCTACGCAAGGCTCTCCGCCGACAAAGCAATTGAATACGGGGTGAAAGAAATGATGGTCGCCACCTTCAAAGGCAGAGAGGCTGCAGAGGAATGGCTCATGGCCGTGTAACACTTGTTGAGATAAAGCTTTAATCATCCACATTCACGTACAAGAGCTTCTTCAAACAAATATTTCAAGAACAGTTCTATTGGGCTAGATCATGGCTTCTTTCCATGAAAATACCTTATCAGGGGAATTTCAGTAGAAGGAGAACATTGAACTTGGCAAAGCTTCCCAGTTCCCTCCTTTTAGACAAGGAATTTCAGAGACAAGGCCAAAATTGTCCGTAAAGAACTAATTGATTACCAATCATCAGCAGCACTAGACACCTTCAACCACTTCTTCGTATATAGTTTCTGAAAACAGACAGATAGACAGACATACAGATGACAATTGATACTGGTCTACAAGACATGATGCACGGCTCCATTTTCGTGCTGCTGAAGCGTTTCGTGGAAAGCGCTTATAACTATAGCACTTGGGTGCGGCTGCTGGAGAAAGTGGGGGTGGAGCACCCCACGTACCAAATGCAGGGAATGTACCCCACTGACGAACTTTTCGCCATTGTGCACCAAGCCTCAGAAGACACGGGCATACCAGCCTACGAACTTATGGAGCAGTATGGAGAGTTTCTGGTGCCTGACTTACTGCTGGTATACAAGAAATACATAAAGCCTGAGTGGCGCACCTTCGAGATGCTGCTTAACACTGAGGAATCTATGCACGGAGCTGTCAAACGGGAGGATGACCGGACATCTCCCCCAAGGCTACTTGTGACAAAGCGAGGAAACGACCGCCTGATTATTGACTATCATTCAAAGCGGCGTATGTGCGGGGTGGCCGTGGGTATCATTAGGGGCATAGCCAAACACTATGGCGAGGCAGACAGGGTGACGGTTACTCGCATGAGCGACCCTTATGCGGAGACGGTGCAGATCTTGGTTGACTTCAAGGCTTAATCTTGTTGACTGGAGGAGGTTTAACTCACTAGTACTGTCTTCATAATACCAAGTCAAGTCGCTGATGGCAATACCATCAACTAATCTGGTACTCTGTTATCGCTGAATTATATAGGATCTTATACTTTGATTTGTTGTCTATTTAAAATTATTACCCTCCTTTGGACCACCACTTAGTTCTGGTAAAAAGCCTCAATTTACCTAAGTTTGCAGTTCTTAATCTCTTAACCTGATGCGCAAGCCAGAGCGGTATCGTCATTTAATTTCTTATTTCACCCAGAACTTTCCTGAAGCTGAGACCGAACTGGACTACCGCAATCCCTATGAGTTGTTGGTAGCCGTGGTCCTTAGCGCCCAATGCACTGATAAACGGGTGAACTTGGTCACTCCTGCTCTGTTTGAGGCCTTTCCTTCACCAGAAGTATTGGCTACTGCCACTTCCGATAACATTTTCCCTTACATCAAAAGCATCTCGTACCCTAACAACAAAGCCAAACATTTGGCTGGCTTGGGCAAAATGCTGACCGAACGCTTTGGAGGCGAGGTACCTTCTTCTATAGAGGAACTGCAACTGCTTCCGGGAGTAGGTCGCAAGACTGCGAACGTGATTGCCTCGGTCATTTTTAACATGCCCGCCATGGCTGTGGATACGCACGTGTTCAGGGTTTCCAAACGATTAGGTCTGGTAAGCTCCAAGGCACGCACCCCGTTGGAAGTGGAGAAAGAACTATTGAAGCACATTCCGGTAGATCTGGTACCTAAAGCCCACCACTGGCTTATTCTGCATGGTCGTTATATTTGCCTGGCCCGCACTCCGCAATGCGAACACTGTCCCCTCACCCACTTCTGTGCTTACTACCAGAAAAACTGGCCCAATAAGCCTGAAGACCCAGAGAACAAGCTTGGATAACCCGGCTACTCTGAGGTTGTTTTTAATCCTTTGAAGGAAGGGGCAATAAAGAAAAGCTTTATTGCCCCTTCTGGGCTACTTTCTCAAAAATATCTTCTAAAATCGGTACCATCTGCAAGCGGTCAAATTGTTCACGGGCAACTTTAACCGCATTCATGCGCATAGTTTCCAACTCCTGTCCTTGATTTAACCGCTGCACCAAAGTAGCAGCCAACGCCTCTGCATCCCCAGCCGGAACATACCAACCGCAGTTGTGCCCCTCCACTAGTTTCTTCGTCCAACCCGGATTGGTAACCACCACCGGGGTTCCTACGGCAAGGCTGTCAAACAACTTACCTGGTGAATTGACTTCCAGCACAGGTAAATCTATAAAGGACACGACTGACACTGCTGCAATAGAAAACAGGTGGAAGACCTGGTGCCGGGGAAGCGGTGGCAACAACCGGATATTGGTTTGCTGTTTTGCGGCAGTTTCCAGTAAAGGAGCATCAAACCCCTGACCGGTGAACACAAAACAAATCTCAGGATGAGCTTGCAGCAGGTTTGCCGTTTTTACCAATAGGGGAATATCATTTGCTCGGCCGTAGGTACCAGCATACAACACTACTCGCTTTCCTTTCAGGTTCAGTTTCTCCCGTAACGCATCTTGTTCTGCAAAGGTGATGGGTTGCTGCGGAATTTCAGTGCCGTTTACCAGCGTAGTGATCTTTTGGGGCGAGATGCCTTGCTGGACAATGTACTCCTCCATACCCGTAGACAGCGGGATAATATGTGCGGCTTCCCGGTACAAGGAGGCTTCCAGGTTATATAACTGGCGTTGGGCAAACTTAGAAGGCACCGCCCCCATTTGAATGGGGAAAGATGGCCAAAGGTCCTGCACCTCAAAGACCCAAGGCACCTGTCTGAACCTTGAAACCTGCGCCGCAGTCCATGCCGTAGTCAGCGGAGTTGAGACACCCCAGATAACATCGGGTTTGGGCATGCGCAAGCCTTTTACCAACGCATGAGTCGCGAAGGAGCCAAACGCCTGCAGCCGTTGCACCACCCCCATTTTGTTTGAATACGGAATATCTACAGACACCAACTTCACTCCCGGGGGCACCCAATCATATTTACGAGTAATTCGTTTGCTTTCCCAAGCGTTAGAAGTTACCAAAGTAATTTGATGCCGTTTCACCAGTTCTGCCATAAACGTGTAATGCCGGCACGTGGCGGGGCAGTCTGGATTGTGGTGATACTGGTGAAACAGCGCTATGTGCATACTTTCTAAGAAACTAGAGGAAATATTTAGGGGCTGCTTTGGTGAAAACAGCCCCTAAACCGGATTGATTATTTCTTCTGGGGTTTATATTTAGACCTATCCAGAATTTTGCGGGCGTCTTTTTCTTCCATGAGTTGCTGCAAGGTCACGTCAGGGTTATTCTCCATATACGCACGTACAATCTGCCAGCCTACCCAGGTTGCCACTCGGCCAGGACAACGCGGGCTGATCTCAGGGACGTTGGGTCGTTCCCCAATGTATTTCCGGATAATGAACTGGCTGGTTTCGTAGAGCAATCCTTTTTCAATGAAGTGCGCCCAGATTTTTCCTTCGTTGTATTCCACATCAGCCAGCTCCTGGCTAGAATACCAGATAATGAGGGAATCTGGGGTACACGGCAGCATTTTCTGGGTGAAATAATAAGACTTGCCGTAATCTATCATCTCATCCAGCATCTCCTGGTTTACAAAGTCTGTTTTGTTGAATTTGTTGGAGACCAGCAGCATAACAGACGGCACCAGCTTCTCTTTTTCATAGCGTTCTAGTATGTACTGCGGTGCCTGTGGCCTGAACGCAGCCTTTTTTCCAATAAAGAAGTCAAGGCCCATCACTATCAAGGAATCACTCACCAGTAAGTCACGGCTCAAACCCGAAATAAAGGTCTGCACTTTAGGAACGTGGAACGAAGGGTAGTAAAATTTTACGTGTTTAAAACCCATTTCTAGGTCCTGCTCCAAGTCTTTCATGTCTTTAAACCGCTCATCGCTTTGGCGGGCCAACTTATGGATGCTGGTGTCAGTGGCCAGGCGCAGCAGGCTCTGGGCCATGAGTTCCTGGGAAGGGTAGCGGTCGCGCAGAAGGAACCTGTCGCGCAGGAGCGGCTCCTGTTGCAAAAAGTTTTGCATCTCTGGCACAGCCTTTATCTGGAAGAACTGTTTCTCCAGTCGGTCAATGGTGATATCTACTGGTATGCGCGCTACTTCATCCGGAATCTCACACGTTTCCTTCTTTGTACATCCAATGCTAAACAATACAACAAACAGCAATAAATAGCCTCGCATCCTTTTTCTTCCTTTATATTTGGGCAAATTTAACTTACTAATTTTTAATACCCTCTTACCCCATGAAGATGATTCGCTTTACTCCGTTGGTTTTATTCCTTGCCGCGCTTTTGTTTGGCTCTCAAGAAGCTTCGGCCCAAATTGAAATTGGGGTGAAAGTCTCCCCTTCGGTTACGTCTACCCGCACGATTGCCAAAGAGCAGTACAATTTTAAAAATGACGGAGCCCGTGTAGGTTTCGGAATGGGCGTGATTGCTGATTATTTCTTTGGCGCAAACTACGCTTTCAGTTCTGGCCTTATTTATAACATCAAAGGAGGCAATGTAGCCTATGATTACAGACAGTCTTCGGGCACTACACAAACCATAATCGAGGGTTCAGATGACATCAACCTTCAATACTTGGAGATTCCTGTTTCCATCAAGCTTTTCACCAATGAGATTTCTGCCGGTACCCGCGTGTATTTTCAGGCTGGAACTTCTTTGAACACTTTGTTGGCTGCTAAAGTAAACGACCGGAAAGTGGACAATGATACGGGTGATCGTTTTACCCAACGCTTTAACACTTTTGAAATCGGTGCCATTTTAGGAGCAGGGGTAGAGAAGCAATTAGGCCAAAGCACCAAGCTGTTTGGCGGCCTGTCTTACCACCGCGGCTTAACCGATGTAGATGATGACTATTATGCCAGCATTTTCAGCGACAGCAAGGTAGAACTAAAAAGCAGCTCTTTCGCCCTTGACTTTGGGGTTAAATTCTAATAAGGTTTAAGCCTCGTTTTTCAGAAAACAGGCCAAAAACAAAAAACTTTCTGCACGAAAAAGCCCCCGTTTCACAACGGGGGCTTTTCTTTTATATCGCAGGCAATGGAAACGTTACTCTGTTTCTACCGCGCGGTCTTGTAACCCATTTACTTCAGTGTAAGCTGATTTCAGCTCAATTTCGTCGCCGTGTTCATCCATCACTTTGAAATCTGTGAGGGCGAGCGCCGTATCTTTCATCACGTTCACCCGCTTGAAGTGCTTCAGGAACCATCTCCGTTGTTTGGAAAGGATACCTTTGGTGTAGTACGCGTGCAAGAACGGATGCACGAACAACGTAATGTTCTTTTGATTCTGCCGGGTCAATAGATCTTCAATGGTCTGATCTATCTCATCGGTTACCAGAATGCTGGCGGATATTTTGCCGCTGCCTCCGCAGGTAGGGCATACCTCGCCGGTTACAATGTTTTGCTCAGGCCGTACGCGTTGGCGGGTGATCTGCATGAGTCCGAATTTGGAAATTGGGAGAACCGTGTACTTAGACCGGTCTTTCTTCATTTCCTCCTTCACTACATCCTGCACTCTTTGCCGGTTCTCGGCCGATTTCATGTCAATGAAGTCTACTACAATGATTCCGCCCAGGTCCCGGAGGCGCAACTGACGCGCTACCTCTTTTGCCGCAGTAAGATTCACATTCAGAGCGGTGGCTTCCTGATCCGTCTCGGAGTTGGATTTGTTTCCGCTGTTTACATCTATCACGTGCAGGGCCTCTGTGTGTTCTATCACCAGATACCCTCCGCCGGGTATGCTCACTGTCTTCCCAAACAGGGATTTCAGCTGCTTTTCAATGTTAAACTGTTCAAAGGTTTTCACCTTTCCCGAGTAATGCTTCAGAATCTTCAGCTTATCCGGGGCTATGGTTTCAATGTAAGTTTTGATCTCGTCATGCAATTTGGCGTCGTCCACCACAATGCTGTCAAAACTTTCATTCAAAATGTCTCTCAACATGGAGGAGGAGCGTCCTAGCTCCCCAATTACTTTGTCGCGTTCCTTAGCGGTGCGCAACTTAGCAATGCCTTCTTCCCAGGTAGCCAACATGGTACGGAGGTCTTTGTCTAATTCAGCCACTTCGCGGCCTTCGGCCACGGTACGGATGATAACGCCAAAATTCTCCGGTTTAATGGAGGAAATAAGACGTTTTAGACGCGTACGCTCCTCTTTGCTTACAATCTTCTTTGACACACTTACGGTGTTAGAGAAGGGCACAAGCACCAGGTACCGGCCGGCTAGGGAAATCTCACAAGAGAGCCTGGGCCCCTTGGTAGATATTGGCTCTTTTACAATCTGGACCAAGATCTGCTGCCCTTTTTTAAGGACATCGGCCATCTTGCCTAGTTTGTCTATTTCGGGCTCAAACTTCACAGGAGTAAGCTTGGCAGAAGCATTCTTCTGGGTCTGCACCGTTTTCACGTATTTGTTCAGAGTCTTGATGTTCTCTCCCAAATCATGGTAGTGCAGAAACGCGTCTTTGGTGTACCCAATGTCAATGAACGCTGCGTTCAGACCAGGCATTACCTTTTTCACGGTACCCAGGAAAATATCCCCTACAGAGTAGTTTGTATCATTCCGGTCGAAGTGATACTCTACTAGTCGCTTATCCTGAAGAAGGGCTATTCGTTCTCCATCTTGAGTAGAATTAATAATTAATTCGTTACTCAATGTATTAGATGCTTAGGTGGAAGAATATACCAAAGCCCATCATTACCAAAGGAGGTAATGTGGGCTTTCAGAATCAAAGGCTAAACCTTATTTTTTCTTATGTCTATTCTTACGAAGACGCTTCTTTCTTTTGTGAGTAGCGATCTTATGTCTTTTTCTTTTTTTACCGCAAGGCATAGTGTTGATTTTTTATAAGTGAAAAATATTTTAACTGCGTGTTATTGCGCGCTGTTCAGACGCTTCAGGTAACTGTCTACAGAAGCCTGCACCTCCGGGTCTTTGCTGATTTGCTTCACCTTCAGAAAAGATTTCTGGGCCTCAGCTTTCTTCCCTGTTTCAGATAACGCCACCCCCATGTAAAAGGTGCCCTCCACATGATTTGGATTCACCGCCAACAGCTCCTGGAAACGCTCTACTGCCTTATCATATTGATTAGATTGAATAGACAGAACCCCCAGGTTGAACAAAGCCTTTTCGTTCTTAGGATCCGCTGAAATCACTTCCCGCAGCAAGGTAATGCCCCGCATTGGGGTGCTGCTAGAAATATAAGTCATGGCCAGATTGGTTTTGGCATCCAGGTTAGTAGGGTTGTTTTTCAGCACTTGCTCATACAATCCTTGCGCTTTACCACCTAGCTCCTGCGAGCGTTCCTGCGTAGCGGCAAATGTGAATGCCTCAAAATACTGATCTGCTGCCTTCTGAAAACTTTTCTCGCCGGGTCTTACCTGCGCTACCTGCTCATAGAAATAACCGGCACTGTCATGCTTGGCAATGTCTACGTATTTCTGCGCCAGCTCATCTGCCAGTTTTCCTTTAGCTTGTGGGCTGCCGGCTTGATTGAACTTGACGCGTAACTCTGCAATCTCCTTCAACTGAGCGGGGGTAGCCACTACGTGCGCACCTGCGGGAGTTGCTGCTTCTGCGGCGTGGTCTTCATGGCCCTCATGATTAGGGTCATGCGAAGACTGGTCTGCAGCGGCAGGAGCTCCGTTAGAAGCAAACTGACCTTTACTGCCTTTGTTTATAATGACTTTCGGTAACAAAGCCATCAAAACAGCCAGCACCACGGCAGAAAGAATGAGCGCTATCCGACCTTTTGACATAAACTTGTTATCCGGAAATTATTAGGTTACAATTAGTTAAGACTGCAAAGGTACAAAAAACTAAGAAACAACCGTTTCTTTGATTTTTTTGCTGTTTTTGATCTTAGAAACGAATGTTTTTGACGGCTTAAAGGAGGGGATAAAGTGCTCGTCAATAATGATAGACGTGTTTTTAGAAATATTACGGGCTACCTTCTTCGCGCGCTTTTTGTTTACAAAGCTTCCAAAGCCACGCACGTAAATGTTATTACCATCGGCCATGGAGTCCTTCACCACTTTGAAGAATGCTTCTACTGTGGCCGCAACATCAGATTTTTCAATCCCTGTCTTATCCGCAATTTCTGATATAACTTCTGCTTTAGTCACTTGTTTAATCTTTTAAAGGTAATTGAGTAAAGATGAATATGTTTGTACAAACGTTTACTGCATTGCTACAGCACCCTGAAATCGGGGCACAAAGGTAGCCGGGCTTTTCACAAAATAAAACTATTTCTTCAAAAATCTGTTGGCCTTTACGCTGCTTACCAACATCATACCAAATTGTTAAAGCCTTTTCATGGCCACCAATACCCCCACTTTCTTCAGTACTGCCCTTATTGAATGGTATCACCGCCACCGCAGGCCTCTGCCGTGGCGCGAAACCACAGAACCATACGCTATCTGGCTTTCAGAAATAATTCTACAACAGACCAGGGTACGGCAGGGGCTTCCGTACTACCTTAAATTCATAGAGCGTTTCCCTAGAATCCATGACCTTGCCAACGCCCCTGAAGATGAAGTATTGCGTCTGTGGCAGGGCTTAGGGTATTACTCAAGAGCCAGAAACCTGCACTATACAGCTAAACAGGTAGTCTCTGAATTTGGCGGAATCTTCCCCGCTAGTTATGCTGGTTTGCTTCAATTAAAGGGAGTTGGCTCCTATACGGCGGCGGCCATTGCTTCTTTTGCCTACCGTGAACCAGTGGCAGTATTGGACGGAAACGTGTACCGCGTACTAGCTAGGGTATTTGGCCGCCATGAAAACATTGCGGCCCCAGCCAGCAAAAAAGTTTTTGAGGAAATTGCGAATGCCCACATTCCCACAGGTAACCCAGACACCTTCAACCAGGCTATTATGGAATTTGGGGCAATCCAGTGTACGCCCGTAGCACCAGATTGTCTTTTTTGCCCCTTGCAACAGGAGTGTTTTGCTTTCCAGCATGGGTTAATAAACGTGTTACCTGTAAAAGAGAAAACCAAAAGCAGCCGCCAGCGTTTTTTTCACTATTTTGTTCTACAGCACGAAGGAAAAATTTACCTAAAGAAGCGTCCGGGCAATGACATCTGGCAGGGTCTTTATGACTTTTTCACTCTGGAAACAGATTCGTTGTTCCCCATTCCAGAATTAATTCAGGAGCAGGTTTTTGATGCACTGGGCTTGCCTCCGTTCCCCGTCAACAGTACGGGCAAAGTGTACAAGCACATCTTAAGCCACCAGAAAGTTTCAGCACAATTTTATCTTATTTCGCTTCCTTTCCGTTTAAGGGAGGAAACAGAAGAATCTATTGGCCTACAGCTATATTCAATTTCTGAAATTGAAGAACTTCCAAAACCAATTTTGATTCATTCATTTTTAGATGAGCATTTCTTTTAGTATTTTTATAAGCTAAATCAAATTTAAACCTCTAGATTTCAATCTATGGCGAGTATCAATAAAGTTATCTTAATTGGCAACCTTGGCAAAGACCCAGAGGTGCGGCACTTAGAAGGTGGTGTGGCAGTAGCCCGTTTCCCTTTGGCTACGTCAGAAACGTTCAAAGACAAGAACGGCGAACGGCAGGAGCGCACCGAGTGGCACAACATTGTGGTATGGCGGGGCTTGGCAGAGGTAGCTGAAAAATACGTTAAGAAAGGCCAGTCTGTATACATTGAAGGAAGAATCAGAACCAACAGCTATCAGGACAAAGAAGGCGTGCAACGCTACAGCACTGAAATTGTAGCCGACAACATGACCATGCTTGGTGGCAGGCCTGAAGGCGGAGCAGTAGCAGGTGCCGGAAACTATGGCAACGAGGCTTCTTCTGCCAGCGTAAGCAACACTAGTGCAGGATCTGGTCAAAGCAAAGGCAACCCATCTAACAAACCAGTTGCCTACGAAGAAGAGCCAGACGATCTGCCCTTCTAACATATTGTTGAACGAAACTTTACGTTTTGGAAAGTATACCAGCATTAGGGGAGCCCTCCAGTTGGGGCTCTCTTCTATCCTTATCCCTATCAACTGCTCCTGGGGAAGACTGGGTTTTACCCGCTGCCCTTTTTGTGCTGCTTTTTGGTGGCACCCTGCTGATAGCCGCGGCATTGGCTGCCTTTCAACAGGTTCTTTCAAACAGCACCCCCTCCGCTTCCGGACAAAAAATAGCTTTACCATCACTCCCCGTCTTTGAGAAACCAGAGAGAGTTGTTCTGGCTGGAGTGTTCCTGACGTCTACGCTGCACGTATTTCTGGGACTGGTGAGCTATTGGCTTCTGGCAAACTTCATACCTGTAACTACCCGTTATGCATGGTTAATCATATCAGCCTGCTTGTTGGGAGTAGCGGTTATTTTATTGATTCTGCGGCTAAGCGTAGCTTATTGGGCTAAACGAAAACAGGAAGCTACGCCTGCTCCCATTCTGGTGTCAGTTTTAAATGTGGTGCAGGCGTTTGGCGCCCCATTTGTTTCCTTGATTATGCCTTTGCAGCTGCTGGTAGGCCGCACCAAAGTAGCTTTTGGGACACCTTCTCCCTCAGAAGAGCTTTCGCTTTCCTTGGACCAAGCGCCCTTAGAGCCAGCTTCTCCGCAGGAGAAAGGATTGTTAAAGGCTATTGTCAACTTCAGCACCATTACAGCTAAGCAGATTATGCGAGCCCGGGCAGATGTTACAGGTTGTCAACGCCGCATGGCTTTCCCTGCGCTGCTCAAGCAAGTTCCCCAATGGGGCTATTCTCGTATTCCGGTGTATACCCAAGGACTAGACAAGATAGATGGCGTGCTGTATGTAAAGGATTTGCTTCCTTACTTAAATGCTCCGGCAGATTTTGTCTGGCAAAACCTGATCAGAACCCCTTTCTTTGTACCGGAAACCAAAAAAATAGACGATCTGCTACGCGAGTTTCAGGAGCGGCGCGTGCACATGGCTATCGTGGTGAATGAATACGGAGACACAACTGGTCTAATTACCCTGGAAGATGTGATTGAGGAGATTGTAGGGGAAATACACGACGAACTGGATGAGGAAGAAGACCACTACTATACGCAGCTGGACGAAAACACGTTCCTGTTTGAGGGCCGCACTTCCCTGCACGATTTCTGCAAAGTAGTAGATCCACCCGCTGAATTGCTGAAAGACATCAAAGGCGAAGTAGAATCAGTGGCGGGTCTAATGCTGCGGTTATTTTCCCGTATTCCGCTCCCTGGCGAAGAAATACAATTAGGGCCGTACCACTTCCGGATTGAAGCCGCCGACAGTAAAAAAATCAAGAAAGTACGGGTGCACGAGGCAGTGCCCCACCCTCAGAATGAAAAAGAATAATTCCCTGTTGGTTTCCGCTGTTCTGTGCGGTTTCCTGTTTTTAGTTGGCTGCACAGAAGACTATACCCCTAAACCAAAAGGCTATAATCGCATAGATTTACCAGAGGCGAAATACACGCAGTTACAAGAACAGCATCCTTACACGTTTGAGCATTCGGTCTACGCAAAGATTCTGAAAGACTCCTCGCGTATAGCTGAACCGCATTGGATTGACATCTATTATCCTAGGTTTAAAGCGAACATTCAGCTCACGTACAAGAACTTTAACCAGGACCCCAAGATGTTCAATGGCTTGGTAGAAGATGCCCGTAAGCTGACTTCCCGCCATCAAATTAAGGCCTACGCCATTGAGGAAAGCCAGATTAAAACACCCACGGGCATCACTGCCAGCGTGTTTGAGCTAGAAGGTGAAGTACCCAGCCAATTCCAGTTCTATCTCACAGACAGCTCCAAGCATTTCTTCAGAGGCGCTCTCTATTTCAGAACCTCCACCTCTAATGATTCTTTGGCCCCAGTCATTGAATACCTGAAGAAGGACGCAGTGCACCTGCTGAACACCCTGCATTGGACAAGTCAGGTGAAATAGCCAAGCGTTTGGAGGTTGTTTTTGAAAAACAGGTTCAAAGCAAATAGGCTGCTTACTTCATAAACAGAAAGGCTTGTCTGAGTGGTAAATTCCATCTCAGGCAAGCCTTTCTGTTTAGCGGCCATTTCTCAAATATCCAGCTCAATCCAGACCGGGCCATGGTCACTTGATTTCTCCCACCCTCTTACCTCATGATCTACTCCGGCGGAGACCAAGCGACTGGTAAGTTGTGGGCTTAGCAGTAAGTGGTCAATCCGAAGGCCCCCATTTCGGCCATAGGCATTCCGGAAGTAATCCCAGAAAGTATAGATGGTTTCAGTGGGGTAAAGTTGCCGGAGCGCATCAGTCCAGCCCTGGGCTTTCAGTTCCTCAAACGCGGCCCGAGATTCGGGCCGGAACAAGGCGTCTTCTACCCACCGTTCGGGTTTGTAGGCATCCAACTCAGTGGGAATAACATTGTAATCACCGGCCAGCACCACCGGTATGTCTAAGGCCAGAAGCTCCTGGGCATGCGCCTTAAACCGATCAAACCAACGCAGTTTGTAGTCAAATTTAGGTCCAGGAGCCGGATTACCGTTGGGCAGGTACAAACATCCTATCAACACACCGTTCACCATGGCTTCTTGGTAGCGGCTTTGGTCATCCTCAGGGTCACCGGCCAAGCCTCTGCTTACTTCCTCCGGTTTTTGCCCCTTTGCCAAAATAGCCACCCCGTTCCAGCTTTTCTGCCCGTGCCAGACGGCTTGGTAGCCTACCTCCAGTAAGGCCTGTTCCGGAAATTTTTCCTGAGGAGTTTTCAACTCCTGCAGACACACTGCATCTGGCGCGGTTTCATCCAGCCAGCGGAGAAAGACTGGCAAGCGGGCATGTATTCCGTTTACATTGTAAGTCGCTATTTTCATAGTCATGGTGGGTGTAGGTAACTGAAGTACCTTTTAAAAATTTTCAGGTTACATACGGCAGCTGATTTCATGTGGGTACGTTGGGGCTATACCTTCTAATTAGCTTTAGCCCAGCTGTGCTGCAGAAAGAGGGCATTGCGTTCCCCTGTTTCAAACCTGATTTACGGAAAAGACTCTTCAAACAGAAGCAATGCATCACTTCCTTCTCCATAAAACCCGCTTTGCTCATTAGCCGACCTCCTAACTTTTGCTTAATTTTACAGGCAGCTTCAACCACGTTTTGGAATAATATTCCAGAAAACGGGCCTAAAACAAAGCTACTTCCCCACAGGTGTCATCCGGCTTTTTCCATACCAAGATTGAATTTCTGAAAGGTGTTGGTCCTCAACGCGCCAGTCTGCTGCAGACGGAATTGGGTATCTTCACTTACGGCGATCTTATCCAGCATTACCCGTTCCGGTACATGGACCGTACCCAGTTCCACGACATCGCGGATCTGAACGAAGACATGCAGTACGTGCAGATCAAGGGCCGTATTCTGGAGAAAAACTTGTTGGGCGAAGGCCGGAAGCAACGCCTATCAGCTATCATTAGAGATGCCTCAGGGGAATTGGAACTGGTCTGGTTTAAAGGCGTGAAGTGGCTCAACGTGCAGTTGAAGGTAAACCAGGAATACATTGCCTTCGGAAAACCCAGTTTGTTCAATGGCCGCTTCAACATGGCTCACCCAGAATTGGAAGAAGCTACTGAGGTAAAGCAAGGGCAAAGCTTTCTACAACCCGTTTACCACACTACAGAGAAACTAAAGAACCACCGGGTAGACAGCAAAGTCATCGGCAAAATGATGGCTGATTTGCTCAAGCAGTCTCCCACCCACCTTTCAGAAACGCTCACGCCCGAGTTGGTGGATCATTACCGCATGGTATCAAAGCGGGAGGCGATGCAGCAGGTGCACTTTCCCAGCAACTGGGACACTCTGCAAGCAGCCCGTTTCCGCCTGAAGTTTGAGGAGCTTTTTTATACCCAGCTTAAACTGCTCCGGACCCGCACCAAACGAAAAGCCGAACTGGAGGGGCAAATCTTCAGCAAAACTCCTACCCTCACAGAGTTTTACAAGAACCACCTTCCTTTTGACCTGACCAATGCGCAAAAGCGGGTAGTACGGGAAATCTACCAGGATGTAAACTCCGGCAAGCAAATGAACCGCCTTTTACAGGGAGATGTGGGAAGCGGGAAAACCATTGTGGCTTTTGTGACCATGCTTCTGGCCACTGATAACGGGGCACAGGCGTGTATCATGGCCCCCACTGAGATCCTCGCCGATCAACATTACCAAGGTTTAAAACAGTACGCAGACAAGCTGGGCATTCTACTGGGCAAACTCACTGGCTCCACTAAAAAATCAGACCGAAGGGTTTTGCATGAGCAATTGCGCAGCGGTGAGATGAAGATGATTGTGGGTACCCACGCCCTTTTAGAAGATGAAGTACAGTTCCACAACTTAGGTTTGTGCATAGTAGATGAACAGCACCGTTTTGGCGTGGCTCAGCGCTCTAAGCTCTGGCAGAAGAACCCTCGGGTCATTCCGCATGTGCTGGTCATGACGGCTACTCCAATTCCCCGCACGCTGGCTATGACTTTATATGGTGATCTGGAGGTTTCTGTGATTGATGAGCTGCCCGCTGGCCGCAAGGAGATCATCACCGTGCACCGCTATGACAGCAACCGGTTAAAAGTCTTCGGTTTTATAAAAGAGCAGATTAAGCTGGGGCGCCAGGTGTACATTGTGTACCCACTCATTGATGAATCTGAAGGTCTTGAGTACAAAGACCTAATGGATGGTTACGAGAGTGTGACCCGCGCTTTCCCGGAGTACCTGGTGAGCATGGTACACGGTAAAATGAAACCGCAGGACAAAGATTTTGAGATGCAGCGGTTTGTAAAACACCAGACCCACATTATGGTGGCCACTACCGTGATTGAGGTGGGCGTGAATGTGCCCAATGCCAGCGTCATGGTAATTGAGAATGCCGAGCGGTTTGGACTAGCCCAGTTGCACCAGTTGCGCGGACGCGTTGGCCGGGGAGCTGACCAGAGTTACTGTATTCTGATGACGGGCTACAAGCTTAGCAAAGAAGGCAAAACCCGCATTGAAACCATGGTGCGTACCAACAACGGCTTTGAAATTGCTGACATTGACTTGAAGTTGCGCGGACCAGGAGATTTAATGGGAACTCAACAAAGCGGAGTACTGGACCTTTTAATAGCCGATTTAGCAAAAGATGCCAAAATCCTGAAAGAGAGCCGCCATGCAGCCTTGGGCATTATAGAAAAAGACCCGGACTTAAGCCTTCCGGAACATGCCAACCTGTTGCGGCACATCCGGTCACTGAGTGCCAACGCCGTAAACTGGAGCAGGATCAGCTAGACCTGAGTCTAGATCTTTTATTTTGAAGGCAATTAGTTGAAAGAGTAAGTAAAGGTATCTTCAGTATTCTGTTTTTTAGTGGTTGGTACTACATAATTCTTGGTTTGTTGCGTAGACGGTAAATCCTCTTGAACATTCAATGAATAACTATCTTCCGTCGGTACTTTTCCGTTAGTTCCAGCTTCAGCAGAAGCAGCTTGCTTCAAAAACTTTCCAACTAGAATCATCCCCACCAAAACCAACATCTTAAAAATAAACTTCATAATCTGATAAAAATGTTTACTATACTTTCTTAAGCAAAATACGTCAATAAACGAGCAACAATAATTACTAGAAATTTAAACTTCTATTAAGTAATCATTAACCGGATTCCCAGTGTCAAACTCATCTTGACTTATCACTATTTTGACAAGCCAAGGTGTGTACGGACTAACTAACCTCAGGTTTGAACTTCATCTTTATAAAGTTTTCCACATAGTGAAAGCAGCGCGTATACCTATATTTTAATATTGTATACTATGTTTTTTGTCTGTTTGTGTTTGCTTTTTACAGCGGGTGCAAAGTTAGACAATAAATCAACAATTAAATTATTCTAATAGACTTTTAACACTTTTCTTATTCATTCTATTTACTACAAACATACAGTTAGTGCCTTACATCGCGTTAAGGGGTATATTTGCCCTCAATTTAAATATTACATTATGCATAAGAGTTTATGGGCATCCACCCTATTTTTCCTAATCAGCATATTCCTTCATCTACCGCTAGTTCAGGCGCAGAAAATAAAGTCAGCGGCCTTTACGTATGCCCCAGAGGCGGCAGGCGACCAGTACAACCAACGCATTCCTAAGAAAGCATTCACGGTAAGCCCCACTGAATTTGTAATCCTCAGCCGTAAGTCCGACAATAATTATGCCGTAGAGCGTTATGGAACAGATTTAAAAGCTGCTTGGTCAACTAATGTTTCTTTGCTGGGCTACGAAACCGTAGAAGCTTTCTCGCAGAACAAACAAACAGTCTTATTGATCACTCACCGTGTATTAACTGACCAGGGAAGCCAAGCCCTTTACGGAAGGCTGTTTGATGTAAACTCAGGCAAGGAGATCAAGCAAACAAAATTACTTGAAGCACCCAGCCGCAGCCGGCGTCTAGCAGTGACCACCTCAGCCGATGGTTCTAAAATTGTGGCTTACCACTCTGTCACTAAAAACGAAGAGCTAAAATCAATTCAGGCTACAGTATATGATGCCTCTCTCACTAAAATCAAAGACCGCACCTATGATCTGAATGGGGCGGGCATTCAGGTAAGCGCCCAGGTGCAGGTAGATAACCATGGAAATCAATTTGTAAGTATTCTCACCAACAACTCCATGCGCCTGAGCGTGCGGCGCTACAACAACCGAAACAACGAAATCAAAGTAATGGAAGTAATGTTGGGCGGAGTCTTCAACGGGGAGAATATGTACGTGATGGACACCCACTTTCAACTTCACCAGGACAGTAGCCTTTACGCTGCCGTGTTAGTTGCTGAGGAGAAAACCGGAGACTACCGCAGCCTTAAAATGGTTCGGTTTGATTATGCCGCCGGCAACATGCGCTTTGCGGAGGAATTCCAGTTCACGCCAGAGTTCACGGCACAATTAGGCAAAGCAACCGGCACTGCCCGTTTACAGGACATTTACCTTTCAGACATTCTCATAAGCACAGAAGGGCAAACCCTGGTAATTGCGGAGAAGAAATACACTGATGGAGGCGAAAACAGTGACTACCATGCAAAGGAACTCCTTCTGTTCGCCTATAATGAATTTCTGCAGCCCACCTGGAATTCGGCCGTTGTGAAGAACCAAACCGCTCCTGCCTCTGAAGGCTTTGCCGGTATCTCCTATAATGCCCATCTAGTGGGAAACCGGCTGCAGCTACTCACCCTGGAAACCATCAAAGGCAAAACCGATCTGTACACGCGTTCAATACACTTGCTAACCGGTGCTTCAGAACCACCCAAAGCAGTAGGATTAAACGTGGCCAATGACAAGCAGGTAGCGTTTGTAAAAGACTTTACTACCTGGTTAGACGAACGTACGATCACGGCTGTGAACAGACCATCCAGAGCATCGGCGGGGCTACGCTTAAGCAGGATTACATTTAAGAATTAACTCTTTCATAATCGTTTTTAAGAAAATAGCCTAAAAACAGCTAAGCTTAAACTAGCCATATAATAGTAGCTGCGGGAATCAGTTCATAAAGGAAAATGCGCCAATAAGTAAGTGTAGAAGCTTATTTATTGGCGCATTTTCCTTTATGAAAGACCGCTACTGTGGTACAGAGAAGCTTAAAGTTGCCTTGGCAGGATACTGCTCTAACCCTTGGTTGGCTACCCGGGCCTGAATGGTAAAGGTACTTCCGCGGGCAATATTAGTGGGTACCTGATAAGTAAACAGGAGAGAGTCTGTGCGGGTGACTTTGCTGTAGGCCGGGGCGTAAGGAGTTTCCCCTATCTTCGTTTCCTGGGTTCCCCTGATCATGTAAAACTGTACATCCTTGATCTGCCCCTCAGACCAATAGCGCAGGTCCATAGTTAAGTTGGCTCCAGGTTGCACAGCGGTTGAGGTGGGGGTGACAAGCCGAAAGGTAGCTATCTTTGGTACATACCCCAGATCCTCCTTTATGATATCTTCCAGGTCATCGGTAGGGTCCTTGTCACAGGAACTGAACACAAAAGTGAAGGCCAGTAAAAACAAGGCAATAAGGTTAGATATACGTTTCATTTTAGGGCTGTTTTTATTGAAATAACCATAAAACACTAGTCTGAGTAACACCGGTAGGCAAGCAGGTATTAACCCCTGGCTCCTCATCTGCTAAGTTAGACCGCTGTACCCAAGGGTTTCCCGGCAACTGATTGACGACCGGTTTCTCAAGCCTCGGATACACAGATTGTGCGTATTGGTATCTGCGCATATCGGTCCAGGTTTCTATCTGCATGTACAGGCCCAGGTACTTTTGCAGCATGATATCCTGCAGGGTTAAAGTAGCAGGACTTAGTGCAACCGCCGGATTAGCCATGTAAGCGGTGATCTCTGTTTCAGCTACCCCTACCTTCCTCATACTGGCCTCAATTCCCCTGCGGTAAGCCGCATAAGACTCTGCCCGGTTTGTGTTGAACAATGCTTCTGCTCTGATGAACTGCGTTTCAGCGTAGGTAATAAACAAGATGGGAGCCACGGCACGGGTATGCCAGGAGGTTTGTGTCATGTTCACATTCACGCCAGCTTCTCCTATTAATCTTCCTGGAGTGAGCCCAACGTAATTGGTGTTAGTACCCGTACGAGTCATGTAGATAGGTAAACGTGGGTCAGTCACACCCTGAAATCTGCCGCCCCTGCCACTCAGCAAATCCACTACATATGAACTGGGCTGCATAGGTTTGTTATTGGCATTACCCAAGAACCCAAACCAAGGATTAGGATTCTGCTCCTCATAAACCAACTGTAGGTCATCGGCGTTTGAGGCAAAAGCTGCCGCTGCTTCCTGAGCTGCGGTAGCCAGAGCTGCCGGATCTTTCTCGCTTAAATGCAGGAAGTACCTGGCCCTTACAGCACGTGCAGCTTTTGTCCACTGAGCTAAGTTACCTTTGTAGATGAGGTCATTTTGCACCGTCTGGAAAACGGGTGAGGTAGGCAAAGGCTTGGCTAAATCTGCCAAAGCTTCGTCAAGCAATTTGATAATATGCACCCGATACAGATCCTCCATCTTGTCATAGCAAGGATAAAGGTTGGAGGTACCCTGAAGTGCTTGTGAATAAGGGGCATCTCCAAAGATATCTGCCACCGTCATTAGGTTTAAAGCCAAAAGCGTTTTGGCAATGCCTGAATAATTGAATGCTCCTACGGCTTCAGCTCTGGTGATAATGTCCTGTAGCGTAGGAAAAGCATCGGTATAGAAAGGCAGCCATAATTGATCAAACCCGTAGGGCGTAAACTGCCCAATTGCCTGCCCAGCGAGGTACTGCGGATATTGCACCCCGTACTGGGAAGCCCCAAATTGAGTATTGGCCGTAAACCGCTGGGCTGAGGGAAGCAACGTGGCTACTGTAGCTTGGTCTGCCCCTACTCTACCCGGGTCAGAATTCACGTCCAGCAGATCGCCGCAAGAACCCATCAGTACCATACTCAGGGCAAGGCTTATCGTATAAAGTGTCTTCTTCATAAGATCAAAGAATAACGTTTAAACCAAAATAAATGCTTCTGGTAGCCGGAATGTTGGTGCCCACGTAGCCAAACACGTTGCTACCAGGTCCGTAAGCACTCTGCTCTGGGTCAAAGCCAATGAAAGGCGACATCATCCAGAGGTTGTTACCCGTCACTGAGGCCGTCACATTGGTGAAGGGAGTTTTAGCTAACAAGGTTTTAGGAAGTGAATAGCTTAAACTCACGTTCTGCAAGCGCAGCACACTGGCATCTTGGAAGCCGTTGAACTCTTTGGCCAACCGGTACCGGAACGCCTGGCTATAGAAATTGGGCACGTCAACAACCACGGGGGTAGTATTCTCTTCCCAAACGGGTGCCTCTACCGTACCTCTGTTCACCACCCCGTCAAAAATAACCAAACGGTTACGCAGATCTGTTTCCGCTCCGGTAGGAGCCTCGCCACCGGCAGAGCCGTAGCGCATCCGGCGGTTGATGTCAAATGCCTCGCCTCCTTTCCGGAAGTTGATCAGAAAACTTAAATTAAAGTTTTTGAAGCTGAAGCTGTTGTTCCAGCCCCCCTCAAAATCAGGGAAGGCATTACCAATGTGGGTATCCTGGGCAAGCGGGGTTCCCCGCCAATTGTTGTTCACATCTGGGTATCCGTTCAAAATCACTAACCGACCATGAGCCGGGCTACCAGGGTCATTCACCCGGCTGAGGGCCCAACCATACCAGTCACCAGGCCTGCCACCAGTCTGGATGCGCTGTTTCACCCAAGGCGTTTCTGGCTGAAAAGTAATCACATCCACTCCTTCAGGCATGCTGAGCACTTCGCCCCGCAGGCGGGTAAAATTGAAGATACTGTTCCATCTGAAATTACTGGCTTTGAGCACTTCGGCATCTACTACCAATTCAAAAACCCGGTTCTGGATTTCTCCGGCATTGGCTACATACGTGGAGAAACCAGTAGCCCTACTGGTGGGAATGGGCACAATCTGATCCACTGAGTTCTGGATGGCGTAGTTAGCATCTACTTTAAGCCGGTTACCTAAGAAAGCCAGCTCTAAACCAAACTCTATCCCTTTCGTGCGTTCAGGCCGCAAATTCTCTGAACCAATGGTCTCGCTTCTTCTGATACCCGCAACTCCTAAGAAAGGGGCCAGTGTGCTATAGTAGTTGCCCAGTAAATAAGGGGCTGCATCTTTCCCCACCTCGGCGTAAGAAGCTCTTATTTTTCCGTAATTGAAGAATCTGTTTTGTGAAAGCCCTAACGTTTCACTGAAGATATAAGCCAGACTTACTGATGGATAGAAAAAGGATCTGTTCTGCTCTGGCAAAGTAGAGGACCAGTCGTTCCGGCCTGTCACGTTCAGGAAGACCGTTTCTTTGTAGTTCAGTTTCGCGTCTCCAAAAGCCCCAATGATGTTGCGTTCAGTAGGGAAAGAGCGCACGGTATATTGGCCCAAGTTATTGACACTGTTAAAATCGGGCAGAATAAAGTTTGTACCAGAGCCCGTCACATCAGTGGTGTTGATGGTGGTAATCTGGTTACCAAGTGAAACAGTCAAGCCAAAATTCTCGCTAAGCTGGCGCTCACCGGTAAGCAGTAGGTTGCTGTTGATTTCCTGGTATGTGATGGCCTGTTCAGAAATGCTCCCCCGGCTGGTGGCTGCAATCAACACACTGGGCCGCGTGATGATACGGCGCTGGTTGTTGTAATAGTCAACCCCGGCCCGGTAATCTAGTGAGAGCCAATCAGTGAACTTATAGTTAAGCCCCATGTTCCCGATGACCCGGTTTAAGTCCTCCTCCTGGTACGCATTCTCAGCAAAGAAGAAAGGATTGTCTAACTGAGTGGCGTAGCGCAATTGTGTACCGTCAGGGTTAAGATAATTAGTCATATCCACATCAGGCGCATACCGCGAAGCGTACGAAATCACGCCAGAACCACCTACCCCGCTCCGGGGGTTGATACCGTTGGAGTTGATAAAGTTGGCAGAACCGTCTATCCGCAAACGCTCTGTGGCCTTGAGTGATCCGGTGAGTTTAATGGTGGTGCGGTCAAATTCAGAATTTGGAACAACCCCCGTCTGATCCAGCCTGCCCAAAGACCCATAGAAGGTGGCTTGCTCTGTTCCGCCTGAAACTGAGAAGTTGTTCTGGAACTGGTGCCCGGTATTAAAAACCTGGTCCCATTGATTATAGGTAGGTTCTCCGGCCGGAATGGGCGGACCGTCAGACCGGTAATCAGTTGGGTTATAGATCCCGTTAAAGCCCCGGCCGTATCGCTCCTGCATGGGAGGCGTGCGGTAGACATCGTCAATACTGGCCGAAGTCCGGAAGTTAAAAGTGGTTTTGCCTGCCTGCCCAGATTTGGTGGTGATGATCACAGCCCCGTTAGAGGCCCTGAGACCATACAACGCCGAGGCCGCCGGCCCTTTCAGCACTGAGATGGAGGCAATATCATCTGGGTTGATGTCTGCAAAGCGGTTGGTATTGGAGAAAGTATCACCACCCCGGCCGCCTGTCAGGTCTGTCTGGTTGCTAATCGGGATTCCGTCTACCACAAACAGGGGCTGGTTATTGGCATTAGGATTAAGGGAGTTGATCCCTCTGATCACAATAGTGGCACCGGCCCCAGGCGCACCGCCCGCACTCTGGATGCTTACCCCGGCCACTCTTCCACGCAGGGCATTCAAGGCATTGGGCTGATTTGTCTCCTGAATTAAGCGGCTATCTACCTCCTGCACGGCATAACTAAGAGACCTACGCTCCTGCTCCACCCCGAAGGCGGTTACCACTACCTCGTCTAAAGACCGGGTATCTTCACTCAACCCCACATTGATGGTTTGCTGGTTGCCTACTGGCACTTCCCGGGTTTGGTACCCTATAAAAGAAAAAACCAGCACTGCATTAGTGCCGGTCACAGAGATGGTGTACCGTCCATCTGCATCAGTTGCTACCCCGTTGGTGGGATTGCCCTTTTCCAGAACAGTTACACCCGCAAGCCCTTCGGATGTATTACCAGAAGTAACTCTGCCTGAGACCCTGGTCTGGCCATAAGCCTGTAAACTGCCCATGACCAAGATTAAAATGAATAGATGTTTTATCATAGTAACTAGTTTAAGGTGAGCCTACTAATAGAAAGGTGATACACCTAAGGTATAGAGAGCTTATTTAAAAAGAAACATTATTTCATTAAAAATTTTAATAAATCTATCCTAACCTTTAGCCTTTTCAGAATTGGTAGAAACCTGTAGGAAGAAGAGGGTTACAGAGGTAAAACCCATGCAAGACTACTGATTAAGGAAAGGAAAAATAGACGCATTTAGGTAGATCATCAGACATGCGTCCAGACACGAGCTGCAAGCTCGCGCCAGCGAAAACTGTAAGCATACCCTAGAAAAACAGAAAGCCCCGCTACTTTGGCGGAGCTTTCTGTTTTGGAGGCGTTTTGGCAAAAAGGTGTTAATAACGTAATTAATACACGTACTCGTTTGCTTTGATCAGCTCCGCAGCAACCCGACGACGCGCTTCTTTGGTGTTGAACGGCTCCAGTTTGGTAAAGCGTTTCAAGCCAATCAGCAGTAGTTTCTGCTCGTCACCCGGCTCGGTCATGGCCGCGTTAGCTTCCTTCCCAGCTTTGTTGATACGGTCAGCGGCATCATTGATCACCACGCGCATCATATCCAGTTGACGGGAAGTGGCTTCTTCGCCGTTGCGGCTTACCAGTTTCTCAACCCGCAGCAAAGTAGACTCCGCAATGTAGGTTTGGATGGCCATGTCAGCGATGTACATCAAGATTTCCTGCTCTTTGTCCAGGGTCATCATGAACTTCTGCACGGCGGTTCCGGCAGTCAGCAACACGGCTTTCTTGAATTTGCCAACAGCTTTCTTCTCGTAAGCAAACAGGCTGGTGTCTTCATCCCCGAAATCAGGGATTTCCATTAATTCCTGCTGCACAGCGGCGGCAGGGCCCATCAAATCCAGTTCGCCTTTCATGGCTTTCTTCAAGACCATGTCCACGATGAGCATGCGGTTAATCTCGTTGGTCCCTTCAAAGATGCGGTTGATGCGGGCATCGCGGTAGGCACGGTCCATGGGGTAATCAGCGGAGAAGCCATACCCGCCGTAGATCTGCACGCCTTCGTCCACCACGTAGTCCAGCACCTCAGAGCTGTCCACTTTTAGGATGGCAGCCTCCACGGCAAACTCGCGGGCGGCTTCCAATACAGCTTCGTTGTAGCTTTTCCCAGCGGCCAGCAGTTCCTGCTCTTTGTTGTGGATGTCGTGACCGCAACGGTACAGTGCTGATTCTACCGCAAAAATGCGGATGGCTTGCTCGGCCAATTTATGCCGGATCGCTCCGAATTTGGAGATCGGGATTTTGAACTGGATGCGTTCATTGGCATATTTCACGGATAGATCGGCTACGCTCTTACAAGCTCCCAGACAAGCCGCAGCCAGTTTAATCCGACCGATGTTAAGGATGTTGAAGGCAATCAAATGGCCTTTACCAATCTCACCCAGCACGTTTTCCTTCGGCACTTTGCAATCAGTGAAGAACACCTGGCGGGTGGAAGATCCTTTAATGCCCATTTTGTGCTCTTCATTGCCCAGGCTTAATCCTTCGGCGCCTTTATCTACAATGAAACCGGTGAACTTGTCACCGTCTACCTGCGCAAACACAATGAATACATCGGCGAAGCCAGCATTGGTGATCCACATTTTCTGGCCGTTCAGGATATAGTTATCGCCCTCTACGTCTAGAATAGCTTTGGTTTTGGCGGCCAACGCATCAGACCCGGAACCTGGCTCTGTTAAACAGTATGATGAGGTCCACTCGCCGGTAGTTAGTTTAGGGATGTATTTAGCTTTTTGCTCCTCAGTACCGAAGTACAGAATAGGCAAGGTTCCAATTCCCGTATGGGCTGCAAAAGCTACGGGGAACGAGTGTCCAGGCCCAACAGATTCGGTTACAAGTAAAGACGAGTTGAAGTCCATGTTCAGCCCGCCATATTCTTCTGGAATAGCCACCCCGAACAAGCCCAAATCCCCCGCTTTTTTCATCAGGTCTTCTAATAAGCCTTCCTCGTGGTTGTCCATGCGCTCTACCAGTGGCTGCACCTCTGCCTGCACAAACTGCTGGGCTGTTTCAGCCATCATGCGCTGTTCCTCAGAGAAATCCTCCGGAATGAAAACGTCCTGGGCGTTGGTCTCCTTGATAATGAACTCCCCGCCCCTTAATGTTCTGCTTACAGTTTCCATATATTTAGATGCTGTTTATTTTAAAAATTCGTAAATCCCTGCCACACCCTGTCCACCGCCTACGCAGGCCGTCACCATGCCGTATTTCTTGTTTTCGCGACGCAAATCACTGAAGAGCTGCACGCTCAATTTGGCCCCGGTACAGCCTAGTGGGTGACCTAAGGCGATGGCGCCTCCGTTCGGGTTCAGTTTGTCTGGATCAATGCCCAGTTCTCGCATCACCGCAATGGACTGTGACGCGAATGCTTCGTTCATTTCAATGATGTCGATGTCCTGCAGATTCATGCCGGCATTTTTCAACGCGCGCGGAATAGCTTTTACTGGCCCCATACCCATGATGCGCGGATCCACTCCCTCGGCAGCGTAAGACACCAGACGAGCAATCGGCTCAATGTTCAGCTCTTTCACCATGCGCTCACTCATCACAATCACGAAGGCTGCTCCGTCTGAAGTTTGGGAAGAGTTACCGGCAGTTACACTTCCGTTGGCAGCAAACACCGGCCGAAGTTTGGCCAGTTTCTCCAAAGACGTATCAGCACGCGGACCTTCATCCGTGTCTACCACGTAGGAGCGGGTTTTCTTTTTACCGTTCTCATCCAGGAAAGTCTCTTCCACGTTGATAGGCACAATCTGGTCTCTGAACCGGCCTTCCTCAATGGCCCGGATGGCTTTCTGGTGCGAAGCATAGGCAAAGGCATCCTGGTCTTCACGGCTTACTTTGAAATCATGCGCCACTGCTTCGGCAGTCAAACCCATGCTCAGGTAATACTCTGGGTGCTCTTTCGCGATTTTGTAGTTAGGGGAGGTTTTCCAGCCCACCACAGGCACCAAACTCATGGACTCCGCGCCTCCGGCAATGATACAATCGGCCATGCCAGACTGTATCTTGAAAGATGCGGTAGCGATGGTCTCTATCCCTGAGCCGCAGTAACGGTTCATGATGGCGCCGGGCACGTTGATGGGCAAGGACAAGAGAGAAATCATGCGTCCCATCTGCAGGCCTTGCTCCGCCTCGGGCACTGCGTTTCCTACCAGAAGGTCGTCAACTCGGGCGGGGTCTAATTGCGGCACCGAGGCCAGCAGATGTTTGATCACATCGGCGGCTAAATCATCGGGCCGGGTAAACCGAAATACTCCGCGGGGCGCTTTTCCCACGGCGGTTCTGAATCCGGCAACTATATAGGCAGTTTGCATTTTCTTTTCTGTTTTTGAGGTGTTTTAATAAAATCTCCCACTTTGCCATCCTGAAAGAACCTTGTGGGCGAACTGCAATTAGCTGGCTATGTACAGAAAACTCATCTTCGGGTTCATTGATTTTATCAACGTTTCTTTTGCTTCCCGTCCCATCAGCTTAATTTCCTTTTCTCTGTCTATAGCCTGCTCCACATTTATATAACGTTCATAATACAACAACTTGTAGCAGCAATACTTTCCGGCTTTCCCCGGTTGTCTTTGTGCTGCTGCAACCGCACTTCCAGATCATTTGTCACTCCTGTATAAAGAACAGTTTTGCCGGGATTACAGATGACGTAGACAAAGTAGTTATGGTCTTTCATAGCTTCTGCTTGTCTAGTTCGCCCACAAGGTCCTTTCAGGATGACAAATCAAGAAGAGGCGGTTCCCCTTCCCTAATTCCGCAGGGGCTTACCGGTGGTCAAGATGCTCTTGATGCGTTCCAAGGTCTTGCGCTCACCGCATAGACTCAGGAAGGCTTCGCGCTCTAGATCCAACAGGTATTGCTCTGATACCTCAGACGGCATGGACAGGTCTCCGCCGCACATCACGTAAGCCAGCTTCTCAGAAATTTTACGGTCATGTTCTGAGATGAAGCCGGCCGCGTGCATGGCGTGGGCACCTGTGATGAACATCCCTAAACCACCGCGGCCTTGCACCTTGATGTTGGTCTTTGGCGTAGGTCTAGTGTACCCGGCTTCTGCGAGGAGAATGGTTTCGGCTTTGGCTTCGGCGAGCTGACGGTTGGTGTTGAGGGTGATGCCGTCGCCGTGGCGCATAAAGCCAAGGTCGTACGCTTCGGCGGCTGAGGTGGAGACTTTAGCCGTACCAATGGTCATGAACACGTTCCGGAGCGAGTTGTATTCGGTATCACCTTCTTCGTAGGCGGCTGAGGTGCGCAAGGTCATTTCTTTTGTTCCGCCACCGCCCGGGATCAAGCCTACACCAAATTCTACCAAGCCAATGTAAGACTCGGCGGCTGCCTGTACTCTGTCGGCATGTAGGCACAGCTCACAACCACCACCTAGTGTCAAGCCGTGCGGCGCCGCCACTACCGGAATGGCCGAGTAACGCATACGCATCATGGTGTTCTGGAACTGCTTGATCATGAGGTTGAGCTCATCGTAGTCTTGGTCCAGGGCGTACATGAACACCAAGCCTAGGTTCGCTCCGGCAGAAAAGTTAGCGGCCTCATTGCCCACTACCACGCCTCTGAAGCTCTGCTCGGCTAGATCAATGCCTTTGTTCAGCCCTTGGATGATCTCACTGCCCATGGCGTTCATTTTGGAGTGAAACTCCACGTTCAGGATACCGTCGCCTAAGTCAATTATGGAGCAACCGGCATTTTTCCAGACAACGTTGGTGCCGCGCAGTACATCCAGCAGCACGAAATGTTCGGTCCCCGGAATCTGGCGGTAATCTTTGGTGAGCAGGTCATAGTACTGGCGCTGGTGGTTCTGGCTGCGATAGAAGGTTTCATGGCCCGTTTCCAGCATCTCGTAAATCCATTCGGCTGGTTTGTAACCGGCGGCTTCCATGGCTGAAACGGTTTCTCGTACCCCAAGGGCATCCCAAGTTTCAAATGGCCCGATTTCCCAACCGAATCCAGCACGCATGGCATCATCAATGCGGTAAAGTTCGTCGGAGATTTCAGGAATGCGGTTGGTAACATATTGAAATAGGCCGTACGAAGTCTCTCTAAAGAAATCGCCGGCTTTGTCTTGGGCTTGGCTAAACGCTTTGAGGCGCTTGCGCAGGTCTTCAATAGGCTTGAGCGTTTCCATGCTCTGGAACCTAACTTTCTGCTTAGGTCCGTATTCCATGGTATTCAGGTCCAGCGTCAGGATCTCGGTGGCCCCTTCAGGAGTCTTGGTTTTCTTGTAGAAGCCTTGCCGCGTTTTATCACCCAGCCAGTTTCTTTCCAACATCTGCTGAATGTAGGCAGGCAGTTGGAACAGGTCACGCTTTTCATCCGTTTCAACGGTGTGGTATAAGCCTTGTGCTACTTTGGCCAGTGTATCTAGACCCACCACATCTGAAGTCCGGAAGGTGGCAGATTTAGGCCGACCTACTACCGGGCCTGTTAAGCGGTCTACCTCGTCCACGTTCAGGCCCAGTTTCTCCATGACGTGCAGCACCTGCATGATGCCATAAATGCCTACCCGGTTCGCGATGAACGCGGGGGTGTCTTTGGCTAGCACTGTAGTTTTGCCCAGGTACAGGTCGCCGTAGTTTAAGAGGAAGTTGATGACTTCCGGATCAGTCTCCTCTGTGGGGATGATCTCCAGCAGCTTCAAATAACGTGGAGGGTTGAAGAAGTGAGTTCCGCAAAAGTGTTTTCTGAAATCATCGGAACGGCCCTCCAGCATTAAGTGGATGGGAATACCTGATGTGTTGGAGGTGATTAAAGTGCCCGGCTTCCGGAACTGCTCCACTTGGCTAAACACACTTTGCTTTATTTTCAGGTTTTCTACCACTACCTCAATGGTCCAGTCGCAGGTAGCAATGGAGGGTAGGTCATCATCAAAGTTCCCGGTCTGAATGAGCCGGGCATCAGTTTTACGGTAAAGGGGGGCTGGGTTAGAATTAATGGCCGTTTGCAGCGCGGTATTCACTATGCGGTTGCGCACCAGTTTATTCTCCAAGGTAAGGCCTTTGGCTTCTTCCTCGTGCAGCAACTCACGCGGCACCATGTCTAATAACAGCACCTGCACGCCAATGTTAGCAAAGTGGCAGGCAATGCGCGAGCCCATAATGCCCGAGCCTAACACCGCCACCTTTTTAATGATTCTCTTCATAGTTACTCTGTTTTAGTATCAAGATGTGCGTAGCACGAATTTCCTTTTCAGGTTCAGTTTGCAGGCTGTTTTAGAAAAATTGCCTAGAAACCGATTGGGCCAGCTGCTCCGGTACTCAAGGCATCAAAACACTTTCTTTGACTCAATGATATCATTGATCTGCCCCACCACCTGGAAGAATACCTGCAGTTGGCTTTCGGGGATCAGGTCACGCACCTTCTGGTTGAACTGCCGAACCGTGACCCTACTCACCTCCCGCTTTTCCAGACCGAGTTCTGTGAGTAAAATCCTGACGGAGCGTTTATCCTGCTCATCGGCTACTTTGTAGATAAGGCCTTTTTCTTCCATGCTTTTCAGGATGCGGGTAAGGCTTCTGGCCTCTAATCCTAAAAGCGGCGCAATCTTGGTGGCAGGCGTGCCTTTCTCAGGGTCAATGTTCAGCAGCACAAACCCGATAGACGTGGTAATGTCATTCTTCACCGCCTGGGTGTTGTACATGCGTGCGATGGCGTGCCAACATACTTTGATATTATAGTCAACCGTCTCGTTTGCTTTCATGTGGTGTATATGTCTCTTACCAAATTTAGAAAAAAATGTTATGCTTGCATACTATAAACAAATAATTTTATAATTCCTTAACAAAGAACCCTTCTATCACAAATACTGCTTATTGCGAGCACATTTATGGTCAGTTGATTATCACAATGCTAATCATCCTCCATTTATAGTTTATTATAACTTTACTATTTAAAGGCTCTTTTCTTAAAAACAGGACCTAAACCAGCCTAGTGTAAAACAGAAGGGGAGACACATATCTGCGTCTCCCCCTTCTGTTTTACACGTGCCTTAAGCAGTGCGATATAAGCTGTCAATTAACTCACGATAGTTGGTGGTGATGACCTTACGCTTGATGCTGAGTTTAGGGGTCATTTCCCCGGTTTCAACGCTCCAGAGTTTAGGCAGCAGCACAAACTTTTTGATTCGCTCGTATTGCGCCAAATGCTCGTTCATGCGGTCTACTTCCTTCTGGAATTTAGCTATCACCTCAGGCTTCTTGATCATTTCCTCATCGGTAGAGTAAGGAACATTGCGGATACGGCACCACTCTTTTAATCCTTCATAGGCTGGGACAATCAAGGCAGAAGGGAATTTTTCGCCTTCGCCTACCACCATCACCTGCTCCACCACCAAAGACTCTTTCAGTTTATTTTCAATTAACTGAGGCGCTATGTACTTACCGCCAGAGGTTTTGAACATCTCTTTCTTGCGGTCAGTAATTTTGAGGAACTTGCCTTCTACCAGTTCGCCAATGTCTCCGGTATGGAACCAGCCGTCTGGGTCAATTACTTCGGCGGTCAGGTCAGGGCGTTTGTAGTAGCCCACCATCACGCTCTCAGAACGGGTAAGGATTTCACCGTCTTGGGCTATCTTGATTTCCACGTTGTTGATAGCGGGACCAACGGTGCCGATGACGTTGTTCTCCGGCTCATAGCGGTTCACGGCAATTACCGGTGACGTTTCAGTTAGACCGTAACCTTCCATGATCCGGATGTTAGCTCCCCAGAACACGCGGGCCAACCGTGGTTGCAAGGCTGCTCCACCAGACACAATCACTTTTACGTTTCCGCCTAACGCATCCTGCCATTTAGAGAAGATAAGCTTACGGGCCAGTTTCAACTGTGTGTCATACAGGAAGCCCGGCGAGGTGCGGGTGTCGTATTTCTGGCCAAGCGCTAACGCCCAGAAGAACAACCCTTTTTTCACGCCGGTCAACTCTCCCCCCTTAGCCACAATTTTGTCATACACTTTTTCCAGCAGGCGCGGCACGGTCACAAAGATGTGCGGTCCTACTTCCCTGAGATTATCGCCCACTTTTTCAATACTCTCAGCAAAATAGATAGACACCCCCACTGAGAAGTAGATGCAAGACACCATGCGCTCATAGATATGGCAAAGCGGCAAGAAGCTCAAGGCCCGGTGCTCCTGGTTCACCGGCACAAACGGCTTCACATTGGTGAAGTTGCTCACCAGGTTGTTGTGCGAGAGCATTACCCCTTTAGGAGCGCCGGTAGTACCAGAGGTATAAATAATGGAAAGCAGGTCATTAGGAGTAACGTCTGCTTTGTAGGGTTCCAGAGTAGCCGGGTCTTCGCCATCGGCTAGTTGCAGCAGCTCAGACCAGTGCTTGGCGCCGGGTACGCGGTCAAAGGTATAGATCTCCTGCACTCCCGGAAGATCAGCAACGGCTTCTTTTACTTTGTTGTACAGGTCCTCCGTAGAGACCAGAATCAGTTTGGCCTCAGAATCTTTCAGGATGTACCGGTAATCTTCCACCGTAATGGTAGGGTACAACGGCACGCTTACGGCACCGGTTTGCTGAATGCCATAGTCAGAAAAAGTCCACTCCGGGCGGTTCATGGAGATAAGCGCCACTTTGTCGTCTTTCCTGATCCCAGACTTGATCAGCGCAAGGCTCAACCTGTTGGCTGTATCCAGCACTTGCTGAGTACTGTACTTCACCCATTCTCCATTGATTTTTGCGGCCAGGCAGTCTGGTTGCGGAAACTGCTGTAACTGGTTGGTTAATAAATCAAAAACCCGGGTTACTTTCATAAATTCTTCTCTCTAAGTTGTTTGTTCGGTTAATATAATGCAAAATACCATTAAAAAAAACAAAACAGGCCTGCGTCTCTTTCGCCATTTTGTTAAAAATGCTTCTTTCTAATGGCTTATAAATACCTAAATTTGATTTTTGCCACACGCCCTGCATGAACCTTTCCATTTTCTTTGAGCCCCTTCCAGAAGATCAATTCGGGTACCCAGAAAACCCTAAATCAGTGGGAGGCTACCTTGCCCCTTTTGTTCACTCTTTTCCAGATTGGCGCTCTGCCGAAGTGGTGCTCATTGGGTTACCGGAATACCGTGGCACCACAGGCGCAACGGACCTTACCTACCAGGGTCCCAACAAAATACGCCAGGAACTATACCGCCTTCTAAAAGGCACAGGCCCCTGGCTAGTCATGGATTTAGGCAATCTGCTGCCGGGCATCTCTCTGGAAGACACGTACCTGCGCCTGAAAGAAGTCATAGAAATATTGGTAGACGCGGGCAAATTCCCTATCCTATTAGGGGGATCACACGACTTAACTTACGGGCAGTTTCTTGGATACGAACACCTGTCTGAGACGGTTCACCTAGTCATGGTGGATAGCCAGTTGGACATGGCCGATGTGGAAGGAACTACCCCTGACCAAAACCACCTGCACCGCATTCTGCTGCATGACCCCAACTACCTTTCCGGGTTCAGCCATTTGGCCCACCAAACCTATCTCACTGATAATTCAACCCTTGCGGCTTTGGAGAAGCTGCATTTTGAACTGTTCAGGGTAGGGCAAGTACGCCAGCAGATGCAGGAAATGGAACCCATCATCCGGCAAGCTAACCTGATCAGTTTTGATGTTTCTGCCATTCGGTTCCAGGATGCTCCCGGTCAGGAACAGGCTAATCCTTTCGGGCTTACCGGCGAAGAGGCTTGCCAACTGTGCTGGTACGCTGGCCAGAATAACCAGTTAAGCTCTTTCGGGTTGTACGGCTACCGCCCTGAATTTGACCACCGCAACCTAACGGCCACTACCTTGGCCACCATGGTCTGGTACACCATTGAAGGCTTTTACCAGCGGCAGAACAACCTAGACTTCCATAGCAACCAATTCCTGAAGTTTTCAGTGGGTTTCCATGACAATCCTAACAAGATGCTTTTCTACAAAAACCGCCAGACCGAAAAGTGGTGGATGCAGGTAGACGACCTCTCCGGCCAGAAACCACCTTTGATTGTCCCCTGCAGTTACCAAGACTACCTCACTGCCGCAGACGGCGAAGTACCCAACCGCTGGATATTAATTCAAGGCAGGTTCTGAACCCAAAACCTCTGCACCAACTCAACTAGCATCAAACCTACTCAGCAAATCATGCAAGAATACACCCGCGCGCAGTTGGCTCTCAGGAACGGACAGGACCGAGATGAAATTTGGGTGGCGTACAAAGGCGAGATCTATGACGTGACCAAATCAAGGCTGTGGCGGCGCGGCAATCATTATGAGCATTGGGCCGGGCAGGATTTAACCGAAGAGCTAGCCGATGCCCCGCATACAGAGTATGTCTTCGATAAGTTTTCCGTTATAGGAATTCTAAAAAAATAGCTCTTCTTTGACCAGTTTTTCAGAGATTTGACACAGGTTTTTCAACTACCCATATGATTCTCATTGCTGACAGTGGTTCTACGAAAACCGCCTGGCGTATCATAGACACCGAGGGCGTAGTCGCGCAAGCCCATACCATAGGATTCAATCCGTACTACCAGGATGGCCCTCAGATTGCCGAGACAATTCGCGAAAGCCTGCTTCCGCAATTGACCGGGTATGCTCCCAAGGAAATTCATTTTTACGGGGCTGGTTGCAGTGCCCCAGACAAACAGGCCCTGGTAGCCTCAGCAATCTCCAGCAACTTTCCTGAGGCAACCGTGCACGTGCACCATGATCTGGAAGCGGCGGCCCGCGCCTTGTGCGGCCACGAAGAAGGCATCGCCTGTATTCTGGGCACTGGTTCTAACTCCTGTCTATATGACGGCGAAAAGATTGTGCAGAACGTGCCTAACCTGGGGTTCATTTTAGGTGATGAAGGTAGTGGCGGGTACATGGGCAAACTTCTGGTTCAGGCGTTCCTGAACCAGGAACTTCCGGCAGACGTGCACGAGGCGTTCATGGCCCGGTATAACACAACCCGTGATGAGATAGTAGACCACGTATACCGTAAGCCGTACCCTAACCGGTACATTGCCACGTATGCCAAGTTTCTTTTTGACCATCAGAAACACCCATTCATTTACGAGTTGATTTGCCGCTGTTTTGCTGACTTTTTTGAAAAAACGGTCATTAAATACCCAGACTACCAACAGAAAAAAACCCACTTTGTAGGCTCTATCGCTTTCTACTTTGGAGACATCCTGAAAACAGTAGCCCAGAAATACAGCATTAACGTAGGTCAGATATTAGAGAGTCCTATTGCAGGTTTGAGCCTGTATCACCAACAGAACATAACGGTATGAGCACTACAGAAACTCCCTCTCACTACAACCACCTTGAGCACATGAGCGTGCTTGAGTTACTGACCAACATCAACAAAGAAGATAAAACGGTGCCTTTGGCCGTAGAGAAAGCTATTCCGCAGTTAGAGCGACTTGTGGAAGCCACGGTGGCCAAAATGAAAGAAGGCGGTCGCCTGTTCTATATTGGGGCAGGTACCAGCGGCCGCTTGGGCGTGGTAGATGCCTCTGAGTGCCCTCCTACGTTTGGGGTTCCGTTTGACATGGTCATTGGTATTATGGCGGGCGGTGACACGGCCATCAGAAAAGCGGTAGAGTTTGCCGAGGACGATGACCAGCAAGCCATCAGAGACCTGGACGCTTACGGCGTGAACGAGAAAGACGTGGTAGTAGGCATAGCGGCATCGGGCAGAACGCCGTATGTGATTGGCGGTTTGCAGGCCTGCAATGAGCGCGGCATTACCACCGGCTGCATTGTGTGCAACGCAGACAGCAAAGTAGCGGCTGTGGCTAAATTCCCGGTAGAGGTAGTGACCGGACCTGAGTTCTTAACCGGCAGCACCCGCATGAAAGCCGGTACCGGGCAGAAGCTGGCCTTGAACATGCTCACTACTTCCACCATGATCCAATTGGGCCGAGTGAAAGGAAACAAAATGGTAGACATGCAACTCACGAACCATAAACTGGTAGACCGGGGCGTACGTATGATCATGGAAGAACTGAACATCTCTGAAGAGAAAGCCAAAGAATTGCTGGACTTACACGGCAGCGTTCGGTCAGCTATCACTTCTATCGGGAGCCACTAATTTATCATAGATCAGAAGCAGCTTAAATTTCAGGTCATGAAATTAGATACTTGCTTTTTTAGGCCAAGCATACATATCTTTTTAAGATACGTGTGCCTGGCCTCCATTCCCTTCTTAATGCTAGTCTTTGCCTTTGCAGTAACTACAGGCAATTTCTTTACCCATGAAGACTTAATCTGGAAAATTTCATTGGCCTTTTATCCACTAGGCATTGCTACTGGTCTTGCCATTGGTACTAGGCAGTATAACCTGACCATTAATGACGTTGATAACCTCCTAGAACTGAACGACTGGGTGATGGATTACCTGGCCAAGGCTTGGTATAAAATCCAAAGTTCCAATACACAATCCATCACGCTGATCTCCCAGAAAGCAGGTAAACGATTGCTGCGCCGTCTGTTCCCTTCAGAATCAATCACCATTAATAGCGTTAACCATACCCTAAGCATTTCAGGGCCCTACAGAACCGTACATGAAGTTGAGGCTAAATTAAAGTTCGGGAAAGTCTCAGTCAGATAGTTTAGTTCACTGTTCTTGTTTTCTGCCTGACTTTATAAAAAGGCTATATAAACAACCCTACAAGATTCGCTGGTTAACAGCAAATCTTTTTTATGCCCTTCTGCCATCCTTCGCCGCTGTTTCTCCGTTATGCAATTCTGCAATCACTCTTTATTGCCATGCATACTATTGAGCCCTTTTACAATTGGATAGAAGCCTACTCGGCTTCAGAAGATGAACGATCGCCGCTTTACGGGGCTGAAAACAATGAACTGGAGTACATCAATACCATTTACGGGTACTACATACACCCGCAATGGGACGACATTGATTCTGAGACCCTCTTCATTAAGATTCTGTACGTAGATTACCACGACAACTATGCCATCATTGAATTCATAGGCGAGTGGAATGATACGCTGAACAACGACATCATGTCTTTGAAGCGCAACATCTTAGACTTGATGGTTGGCGAGGGCATTAAGCACTATATTCTCATTGGCGAGAACGTTTTCAATTTCCACGGCTCAGACGATGCCTATTATGAGGAGTGGTTTGACGATGTGGAAGAAGGCTGGATTGCAGGCATCGGGTTCCAGGATTTTGTGGTGCAGGAGATGCAGCAGTACCACCTGGATTACTACATCAACTTTGGTGGGGGCTTGGACAAGATTCCGTGGCGCACTCTTTCACCTCCGCAGCTTTTTATGGTGGTGAACAGCCTTATCCAGAAACGGTTAGCGTAAACAAACCCAAAAGAAGAGGGCACCTTTACAAAGGTGCCCTCTTCTTTTGGGTAAAAACAGATTCGTTAATTATTTGACCTGTTGCCGGTTTCTTCTACTTCCTCTTCCACTTCTTCGGCACCTTCCTCAATTTCATCACCTGCTTCTTCTCCGGCGTCTTCTACTTCTTCAGTAGCTTCCTCGCCACGGTTTTCAGATGCATTGTTGCAGGAACCAAAGGTCATCATTCCTGCAGCCAAGATCATTACAAAGAGTGTCTTTTTCATAGTTTTATTTTGTACGTGAAAAGCATTCGCTTCCTAAAAGGCTAAGGAAGCTCCTATTTTGGGTCAACTTCGTCAATGCTGTCTTTGGCTTCTCTGGCCTGCTCTGCCAAAGTAGAATCACCAGCCATTTCAGCGTGCAGTTCTACCTTCTCAGCCTGGTCTTCCATGTGATTTTCTTTTTTAGAATCACATGCATAGAAGCTTAAAGAACCACTAAGTAGCGCAAATAGAAACAGTATCTTTTTCATAGTTTTATTTTGTCTGAACGGGAAATCTATCTTTCTCTTTCTTTCACCTACACCTGTTGTGGGGCCGCAAAAGAAGGAGTTACGTTTCTTTTGGGTAGTGTACGCATGTATGGAAGAATGGATATATTTTCAGGGAAAGATATAGGCACAATGCAATCACATTCTTTTTAAACGACTAAGGCGCAGGCCGTTCCTGAAGTACATCAGGGCCAACCCACGCCTTGTCATAAAAAATAAAAACCTCTGGTTCTTATAAGCTCTCGCTTAGTTTGTTCCAGTAGTATCAGCAGAAAGGGAATCCGTTTTGTAAGCGGCGGTATCAATAGGAGCGGCAGTTGTTTCAGCAATATCTGTTGCATTAGCAGCCTCTTCTAAGGTAGTAGCAGAGGAAGTTTCCTGCGATTGGTTTGCCTCACAGGCAGAAAAAACCAACATTACTGCTGCTGCCACTACTGGGAAAACGGTTCTCATAAGCGTTACTAAAAGTTAGGGTTATGTGGGGATAAAGTCGCGAAGAAAGAAACAAAAGACCTGGCTTCTTATTTCTTTCTGAACACTAAGTTAATGGGCACGCCTTCAAAACCAAAATGTTCGCGCAAGCGGTTCTCCAGATAACGGGTGTAAGACTCTTTGATATACTGCGGCAGGTTGCAGAAAAACGCGAACGTAGGCGTATTGGTAGGCAACTGCGTCACATACTTAATCTTCACGAATTTGCCTTTGATAGACGGCGGCGGGTAGCGCTCAATCTCCTTCAGCATGGAATCGTTCAGCTTAGAGGTTGGAATCTTCATGGAGCGGTTTTCGTGCACCTGAATGGCCGTCTCAATGGCTTTGTGTACGCGTTGCTTCGTAAGCACCGAGATAAACACGATAGGCGGATACGCAATAGGCGCAATCTTCTCCCGGATGGCATTCTCCATGTCGCGCATAGTATTGGTTTCTTTTTCTACCAGGTCCCACTTATTCACCAGAATCACCAGACCTTTACGGTTTTTATCGGCGAGGCCGATGATGTTCATGTCCTGGGCTTCAATTCCGCGGGTAGCATCCAGCATTACAATGACCACATCACTTTCCTCCAGCGCACGCACAGACCGCAGCACTGAGTAAAACTCAATGTCTTCGTGTACTTTGCTTTTCTTCCGGAGCCCGGCGGTGTCTACAATGATAAACTCCTTGCCAAACGCGTTATAGTGCGAGTGAATAGAATCACGGGTGGTGCCGGCAATATCGGTTACGATGTTGCGCTCCTCGCCCAAAAGCAAGTTCACAAACGATGATTTACCCACATTAGGTCTACCTACCACCGCAATGCGCGGAATACCAGCCTCTGGGTTTTCAATCCCTTCTTCCGGGAAGTGCTTTACCACCTCATCTAACAACTCTCCCGTGCCGGAGCCGTTTTGGCTGGAAATAGGAAAAATCTCTCCTTCAAAACCTAAGGCGTAAAACTCGCCGGCCAGGTGACCGCGGGTATGCGTATCGGCTTTGTTCGCGACAATGTACACCGGCTTGTCAGTGCGACGCAATACATCGGCAAACTCCTGGTCCAAACCAGTAATTCCGGCATCCACGTCTACCATAAACAGGATCACATCGGCTTCTTTGATGGCCAACTCCACCTGCTTTCTGATCTCTTCTTCAAAAATGTCATCTGACCCGCGCACGTATCCGCCGGTGTCAATAACGGTAAAGTACTTGCCTGTCCAGTTGCCGTGGCCGTAGTGGCGGTCACGCGTAACGCCGCTCTCATTGTCCATGATGGCTTTGCGGTGTCCTACTAAACGGTTGAACAGGGTTGATTTGCCCACGTTGGGGCGTCCTACAATGGCGATTGTATTTTGTGCCATATCAATTGGAATGTGCGTTTTGAGGCTCCTTTTCGGGAATCGCTCCCAAAACGCGGGTTAAACCTGCGGTATCGCCTTCGTGGCGCCGCTAGGGAATTTTGTTAGATGTTAGTAGTTGGATTGTAGATGCTAGACTTACATAAATTCTTTCGTCTAACATCTAGTATCTAACTACTAGCATCTAGTTAAATGCTGTTATAGCCGAAACGGTCCAGAAGACGTTTGTCGGCGCGCCAGTTCTCGTTCACGCGCACGTACAGATCCAGGAACACTTTCTTCTGGAAGAACTCCTCCATGTCAATGCGGGCCTGGGTACCAACTTTCTTGAGTGCCGCGCCTTTGTCACCGATCACAATGCCTTTCTGGCTTTTGCGCTCTACACTGATTTCGGCGCGCATCCTGATGATGGTTTCGTCTTCCTTGAACTCTTCAATGACTACTTCACAGCTGTAAGGAATCTCTTTTTTGTAATTCAGGAAAATCTTTTCGCGGATCATCTCAGCCGCAAAGAAACGCTCAGGCTTGTCGGTTAGTTCATCTTTGGGATAATATGCCGGGTGCTCGGGCAACAAATCCAGAATCTTCTGGAACACGCCAGGGGTACCCTGGCTGTGCAGCGCTGAAATGGCCATGTATTCCTGCGCCGGAAGCTGCTCTTTCCAGTACTCTATTTTGGCAACTACCTCTTCCTGCGTAGCCTGGTCAATTTTGTTGATGAGCAGCAGAATGGGGGCTTTGGCTTTGCGCAGACGCTCTACCACTTCGCTCTCGTCGTGCTTCTCGTAAATGTCAGTTACAAACAAGATGACATCAGCATCTTCCAAAGAAGCATGCACGAAACGCATCATGGACTCATGCAGCTCGTACTGTGGTTGAATGATGCCGGGTGTATCTGAGTACACAATCTGGAAATCCTCTGAGTTGAGAATCCCCATGATGCGGTGACGGGTGGTCTGGGCTTTTGAGGTGATAATGGACAGTTTTTCGCCTACCATCACGTTCATCAAGGTAGACTTGCCTACGTTAGGCTTCCCGATGATACTTACAAACCCTGCCTTGTGCGGCTTCTCTGCCATTTTATTCACCTCCATTTTAAACAATTTGCAAAGGTAACGCTTTTTAATGAGTTCTGAATCAGGAGTTCAAAGACTACCCTTCTGCTTACGATGCCTCTGGAGTTACGTTTATGGCTCATTCTCAGGAAAACAGCTCCAAAATGACATTCAAATCTAACGCTGGCACGAGCCAGAGGCTCGTGCCAGCAAGCATATTAACTTTTCCCAAGGCAAGTTTATCAATCAGGAATACATGTGGACACGAACCGGAGGCTCGCACCAGCACATGTTTGCGTCTTAGTTTTAAGGGAAGCAATCAAGAATTTGAAACATTTACCCTCCATTCGCACTTAGTAGGTTCAAGGCCGTTTTGAAGAAAACAAGCCTGAAACCGAAGCACCTTTCTCTATACCTCATTGGTATTATCTATAGGAAAATGATGGAGATCATCTATTTGGCTCGTGTCAACTGCTTCTCAAATCCGTATCTTTGCAGCTCAATTGAAAGCGTATGAAAAGTGGAGCCACTGGCAAAACAGGAGTATTATTAGTGAACCTCGGCACGCCGGACTCTCCCAGCGTACCGCACGTGCGCAAATACCTGCGCGAATTTTTATTAGACAAACGGGTGCTGGACATTGCCGCACCTTCCAGATACATGCTGGTGAATGGGGTTATTGCACCGTTCCGGGCACCTAAATCAGCGAAGATCTATGCCCAGTTGTGGACCGAGCGTGGCTCTCCCCTGCTGTTTCACGGCCTGGACTTGCAGCGGTTGGTGCAGGAGAGGCTTGGAAAAGATTACCACGTGGCCTTTGGCATGCGGTACCAGAGCCCCAGCATTGAGAACGCTTTGAAGGAATTGCAGGAGAAAGTGGTGGACCGCATTGTGGTGTTGCCTTTGTTTCCGCAGTATGCCTCGGCTAGTACGGGCTCTGTGCAGGAAAAGGTGATGGAGATTGTGAGCAAGTGGGAAGTGATTCCTGATCTCAAGTTCATCAGCACGTTCTGCAATCACCCGGGCTTCATTGGCACCTTCGCCGAAATTGCGCGTGCCCACATGGCCAAACGCGAGTATGACCACGTGGTATTCAGTTACCATGGTTTGCCGGAGCGACAGATTCTGAAAGCGAGTACCAAAGGATATTGCCAGCTAGGTGCTTGCTGCAACACGTACCACAGCCGCAACCGCTATTGCTACCGAGCCCAATGCTTTGAGACCTCACGGCAATTGGCTAAAGCGTTGAACATACCTGAGGATAAATACACCGTGTCGTTCCAGTCGCGCTTGGGCAAAGATCCTTGGTTACAACCCTACACCGATTTTATCTTGAAAGACTTGGCTGCGGCTGGCGTAAAAAGTGTCTTGGCGTTCAGTCCGGCGTTTGTGGCCGATTGCCTTGAGACTACCATTGAAGTAGGCAAGGAATTCAAGGAAGAATTTGAGGCTGCGGGCGGTGAGCACTGGCAATTGGTAGAAAGCCTGAACACGCATCCTTTATGGATAGATGCCGTGACACAGATGGTGCAGGAAGCTTAGATTAGCATCACGTAGCACAATAACAAAACCCATAAAAGAAGAAGCCCCGGCGTGTGCCGGGGCTTCTTCTTTTATGGGTTTTGTCGGGCCTACAAATTCTATTTTGAGACTGGTTTTACATAAATGCAGTTAAAACAAGCCACCTCCAGAAACACGTAGCATTTACATTAGATCCTTTTAAAGTCTACCCACTTCTCGGTGATAACGGGTGAGTGATTTATAATTAGGTTAAGCAACTCTTCGCCCTGATCAGCGACGATGATGTTGTCGCGCTGCTCAGCCTTCACAAAACCTTCGCTCACGCTGTGATCCATCATCTGCAGGAATGGATTGAAATAGCCGTTCACGTTATAGAGAGCCGCTGGCTTCTGTATGATCTTAAGCTGGTTCCAGGTGACAATCTCGCAGAACTCATCAAAGGTCCCAAAGCCACCCGGCATGGCTACAAAGGCATCAGACTCCGCGGCCATCAGGGCTTTGCGCTCATGCATGGTTTGCACCACGTGCAACTCGGTGAGACCGGCGTGGGCTACCTCCATGTCCACTAAACTCTTCGGGATCACACCCACCACTTTACCGCCGCCGGCCAGGACCGCATCGGCAATGACGCCCATTAGGCCTACTTTCCCGCCGCCGTACACCAGCCTTATTCCTTTCTCCGCGAACATGGTTCCTAAGGCTTGGGCAGCTTCACGGTACACTGGATTGTGGCCGCTGCTGGCTCCGCAAAAAATGGCGATGCTTTTCATATGAGGTAGGTTAAGCGTTTATGTTTCAAAAGTACGAAAGTGTGTGCATTGCCCCTTGTGCTGGCAGACTGTTTTAACGGTACTTTTTAGAAAACAGGGTCAAAAATAAACGAGAGCCACTTCTACAGCGACTCTCGTTTCTTTTTTAATTTACTAAGCAGCCAGGCTCTTGACCTGATATAGATTAGTAAGCTCTGGCAAAGTACACCCGGCGCTTAGAAGGCTGACCCGTTACCATGTCCACGCCATCTTCCTCCGGAGAGTCTAAAGCGATGCAACGGATGGTCGCTTTGGTTTCTTCTTTAATGCGCTCTTCAGTTTCTGGTGTACCATCCCAATGCGCTAACACAAAACCTGGTTTCTCGTCTAGAATGCGCTTGAACTCATCATAAGAATCAACTTTGGTGGTATTGGCTTCTCTGAAGTCTAAGGCTCTCTGGAAGATGTTTGCCTGGATCTCGTCCAGCAACGCAGGAATCAGGTTTACTAACTCATCAAACTGCTGCGAGCTCTTCTCTTTGGTATCGCGGCGGGCTACTTCAGCGGTGCCGTTCTCCAAATCACGACCCCCAATGGCAATGCGAACCGGCACACCTTTGAGCTCCCATTCGGCAAACTTGAAGCCTGGGCGTTCGGTATCACGATCATCAAACTTCACGGAGATGCCTTTGGCTTCCAGCTGTTTTTTCAGACCTAACACCTTTTCAGAGATTTGCGCCAGTTGCTCTTCGCCTTTGTAAATAGGCACAATCACCACTTGGATAGGGGCTAATTTTGGAGGCAACACCAAGCCTTCGTCATCAGAGTGCGCCATCACTAAGGCACCCATTAAACGGGTACTTACGCCCCATGAGGTTCCCCATACGTGTTCCAGCCCGCCTTCTTTGGTGGCAAATTTCACATCAAATGCTTGTGCGAAGTTCTGACCTAAGAAGTGCGAGGTTCCGGCTTGCAGGGCTTTGCCGTCTTGCATCAAACCTTCAATGCAATAGGTGTCTAAAGCTCCGGCAAAACGCTCATTGGGAGTTTTCTTTCCGCGTACTACGGGCAGGGCCAGGAAGTTCTCAGCAAAGTCAGCGTAGACGTGGAGCATCTGCTCAGTTTCGGCAATGGCTTCCTGCGCGGTGGCGTGGGCGGTGTGCCCTTCCTGCCACAGGAACTCAGCGGTCCGCAGGAACAGGCGCGTACGCATTTCCCAGCGCACTACGTTTGCCCATTGGTTGATGAGCAAAGGCAAGTCACGGTAGCTTTGAATCCAGCCTTTGTAGGTGCTCCAGATAATGGCCTCTGAGGTAGGGCGCACAATCAATTCTTCCTCCAGCTTGGCATTGGGGTCCACGCGTAATTTACCCGGCTTGTCAGGGTCAGTTTGCAGACGGTAATGCGTTACTACGGCACATTCTTTCGCAAAGCCCTCGGCATTTTGTTCTTCGGCCTCAAACAAACTTTTAGGCACGAATAGGGGAAAATATGCGTTAGAATGTCCTGTAGCTTTGAACATGTCATCTAACACCCGTTGCATCTTTTCCCAGATGGCGTATCCGTATGGTTTTATCACCATACAACCGCGCACCGCCGAGTTCTCGGCCAGCCCGGCCCTTTTTACTAACTCATTATACCAGAGAGAATAATCCTCACTTCGTTTAGGCAACCCTTTGCTCATTTTTTGTATCTTTGATAAAGAAGAAATATATAGCGAATCTCTAATAACGCGGCATAGAATTTGCTTATTTTATTGCGCGATTCTACACCTTTTCGGCTCAAAAATACGTTAATATATCTGAATAGAAACGTTGGCGAACCGGATACTCGTGTGACTGGGCTTCGTGAATTGATCTAGCATCCATAACCAACTACTATACTCTCATGAAATATACAACGAAAAAGCTGCTTATACTGCCGCTGCTGGGTTTTCTGGCCGCTGGGTGTAGCACATCTTCCAACTTACAGACCAGTGAGACAGATGATGTGTATTTCTCTTCTACAGATAAAGTTACGTATGTAGAGCCCCCACTAGAGGAGCAGGAAATAGGCGATGCAGAGTTTTCCGGCACTGATGATGCCTCTAGGGACATCACTGACCGCGTAAGCGATCCGGAATCTTATGCAAGAAATCGCCGGAACAGCAGTACACCTTACCAGTACTCTTACTATGATGCGCCGTTCGGGAATCCGTTCTACGCTTACGCATCTCCTTTTTATTCTCCGGGCCGCTACTATTCCAGAGCCATCATGATGGACCCCTGGATGGACCCATGGTATGATCCGTTCTACGGACCAGGCATGGCAAGCATGGCCATGTATGATCCTTTCTGGCCAAGACCAGGCATGTCTATTGGCATTGGCTTAGGCTTTGGTCGTTACTACAACCCCTGGGGTTACGGTAACGGATTTGGCTATGGCTACAATCCTTACAGATTTGGTGGTGGAGGTTATGGCGGAGGTTACTATGACAACATTTATGGTGGTCGCGTAATTGCCAATAACGTGGCCTATGGCCGTCGTAATGACAGAAGCAGCAACACAGGACGCAATCCTAATATTTCCCGTGACGGACGTGGCAGCATTGCCGCCCCTGGTTCTAACAGGTCAAGCAACGCTACTGCGTTGGAGCCAGGCTACAGAACCCGTTCTTCCAGGTCAGCCACTGCCCAACCAAATGGAGATGGCACTATTCAGCCACGCCGCAGACAAGTAGGTACGCCTTCTGGAAACCAAGAGATTGGTGCCCCGGCACAGGAAAGAAGAATGCGCACCGGCAGTATAGAAAGCAGCCAACCAGTAAGACGTCAACGGTCAGAATATACGCCTGCTCCTAGCAGAACATCAGAGTCCCGTTCCCGCTCTTATGAACCAAGCCCGTCTTATGAGCCAACCCGTTCTTCTTCGTCCTCTTCTGGCAGCAGCGGTGGCGGTAGCAGTTCTGGTGGTGGCCGCAGAGGCAGAAACTAAACTATCCCCTTATCAAAAAACTACATGAAGCGATACAGCTTTCTTTTGGCCTGCCTGGCAATGCTAGGCAGTGCCGGAAAGAGCTTTGCCCAAAATGAGGTAGATGCTCTCCGTTATTCCAGAACAGAATTTGGCGGGACCGCCCGCACCATGGGTATTGGCGGGGCAAACGTAGCCCTTGGCGGCGATGCAGGTTCTTTCTCTAGTAACCCAGCTGGTCTGGGACTTTTCAGACGTAACGAAATCACCGTCTCCGCCGGAGTTAACGTGAATGAGGTAGGCAGCTCCGTTTTTGGTTCAGAAACCTCTAACAGCCGCAACAACCTACACATACCAGGTTTTTCAGCAGTGTTCACCACCCGCAAAGCCGATGATGAAGAAGGCGACTGGCGCTCTAATTCTTTTGGAATTGGGTATACAAGGCAGAACAACTTCAACCAACGCAGCTTTTACCGCGGTAGTAGTGGAGTTGAAACTATGAAGTTTGGGGAGTACGCCGCTCAACGTGCCAATGCTTTCGGCTTAACCCCCAACTCTCTGCAGGAACTAGCCTTTGAAACGTACCTTATAGATGATGTAGAAGACAATGGCTACTACACCTCCCCAAACTTGGTAGATCCTAGCACCCTTCAGGAGAACATTGAGTCAACTGGGGCGCAGAACCAATGGGACTTCGCCTTTGGGGCTAGCTACCGCGATAAGTTGTTCTTAGGTGCTTCAGTAGGTCTAACTACGCTTAGGTTCAAGCAGAGCAGAATCTACACTGAAACAGGTCCGGCTAGTGATATCACAGACCTTACCCTTCGGGATGAGTTAACGACAGAAGGCACAGGCTTAAGCTTACGGGTTGGTGCTATTTTCAAACCAAGTGATATGCTGCGCTTTGGTGTTTCTGTGCAAACCCCAACCTGGTACACCTTAACCGATCAGTTCAGCACTAATTTGAATGTAAATTTCAACAGAGCTCCTGAAGACGGTGCTTCTTTGAATCAGTCTTTTGGTACAGATCCCGGTGAATATGAATACAGCTTAAGCACACCATTCAGGGCAACAGGTGGCGCGGCAGTTTTCTTAGGTAAAAATGGGTTCATCACTGCCGATGTTGAGTATGTGGATTATACCAGCGCCCGTTTAAGTTCTGATGACTCTTTCCAGAGTGAGAACCAGTCCATCCAGAACGTGTATGACAAAGCCCTGAACTACCGTATTGGAGCTGAAGGCAGGTTTGATGTTTTCAGGGTAAGAGCTGGTTACGCTCTATATGGTGATCCGTTTAAAAATAGTGACGTAAACCAGGCCCGGTCTTATTACACCGCTGGAATTGGCATCAGACAAGCTAACTTCTTTATTGACGGAGCCTTGGTGTACAGCAAATATAATAGCGTCTACACTCCTTTTGTGAACACTGAGTTTGATGACCCTAATTCTGAGTTCTATGAGGTGTTAACCCCAACGGTAAAGAACAGCATCAAAAATACTAACTTCATTGCTACGGTAGGTTGGAATTTCTAACCCTGTTCTAAAGCTGTTTTACATAAAAGGAGCTTAAACTAATAAGAGAGGGCTCTCCCAATGAAGGAGAGCCCTCTCCTTTTATATGTGTTATAGTTGAAGACAGTTTAGTTTGAGGTGGACTAGGTATTTCAATGTGCAATGTTCTCTCCTGCCCCTATAACTTTACAAACTTCACTCTATAGACTTCCTTGCCCAATTGAACTTCTAAAAAATACATGCCCGGGACCATGGCGTTAACTGGCAACTGCTGCTCCATAATAGTATGTTCCTTCTTAAAAGCATAACGAGCGACCTGCCTTCCTAACTGATCCCTTACAAGAACTTTCACTTCACCTGTAGCATTGGCTGCAAACTTAACCACTAACTCTTCCTGCACTGGGTTAGGGTTCAAGGTAAGAGCAGATGCCAGCAAGTGGATATCATGTTCCAGGTTCTCACTTGTTGACTCGCAACCAGAAGTAAGGGTCTTTACTTTGTACTGACCACTGTTCTTAACCAATAAGCGCTGGTTTGTTTCTCCATTCATGACTTTTTCTTGGAAGAACCATTGGTAAGTATCTGCGGAAGGCGCGATCAAGGTATCTCCGGTTACTGTCACAAGCACTTGTTTTGGATGTATTTTCACTTCAACTGCCTGTGCCGGACTTTCGCAGCCGTTTACGGTTTGAGTAGCATAGAAAGTAGTGGTAGCTGAAACAGACGTAGTGAACGAGTTCCCGGCAAATAGCCTTAGCTGCTTACCAGCATCCTGATACCAGACTATATTGCTTCCGGTAGCCACCAAAGGCTGCAGGGAATCACCTTCACACTGCAAGGGCAGGGCTGCAACCTGTGGTGCGTCTGGAATCTGGTTTCGGGTAATTTTCACCTGGCTCCTGGAGACCTTTTCACATAACGCAATAGTCCACTCCAAAAAGGTTTCGCCGTAACCAATGTTCTGAACCGCCGAGGTAGGGTTAGCAGGATCAACAATGGTGGCTCGGCCACTGATCAGTTTCCAAAAGCCATTGCCTTTGTCAGGCGCATTTGCCTGCAGTATTGTCTGGCTTTCTTCACATAGAGATATAGGATTACCGGCTTGGGCAACCGTTGGGTTCTCTTTTCCGCAGTCGTACACCACCACCGGCACTGGTGAAATCAGAATCGTATCGCCAATTATGTTCACCACCTCGTTGGTGGCAATTGGGCTGTTGAAATCGAAATAGTTGTGAGCCGTATTCCTGATCACAGTTCCTTTTGGGTTATCTGCTTTTTGAGCAATTGAGAACTTGATGTATCCGTGGCTTCCGGGCTCATTGGTTTTATGGTCTGGCAGATTGATGTTCTTGAAGGTGTAGGTAAGCACCGGCCTTCCTTTTCCTGTAACGGTGTAAGTGAAAGGATGAGATGCGGAGCCAATCCGAAGAGAAGAAATATCCAGGTGCTCGCTGATCGTGTCTTTGACTACCACATTGTAGGCCACATCTGTGCCGGTATTCTGAAAACGCACCAAATACTCGAGTTCATCTTCTGCCTTGATATAGTGGCGGGAGGTAATACCCTGCGGACTTACTTGTTTGTCATTGGGGTCATAACTGTCTACAATTACCATGCAGGATACGTCTACCTCCGCGTCAGCATCATCCTGAAAGAAATCATCAATAGGGGTTGGCATGGCATTCATCGGCAAATCTACCGGAATGGTAGACGGTTGAATACTGACTGCTGGCCGGCTTTGCCCCGGATGATGCGGCACCTGGTCTGCCTCCAACCGATAAGTCATGGTTTGGGCCGGTACTTCCAGACGGGCAGAAGCCCCGCGCTCCAGCTTCACTTTCCCGTGCTTTACCAAGGCAGCGTTGGCGAACACCCGGTAAGCCGTACTATCAGCCATGTCTTGGGTGCCTGCATTGGTAATGGTAAACGCGGCCATCTTCGCTTGCTTCAGGAAAGTAGCCGCTAGGGCTACACTTGCCTGATTCCACTCCTGGCCAGGTTCCGAACAAGAGTTTTTTGGGGTGATCATTGCCTTTACGCATTGACTTAGACCTCTGATAGATTCAATGCCACACACGGTAGAATCTGAAATCACAAAGCTATGGCGTTCGCCAGCTTTCAGGGTCCCAATGTCAAAAATCAACGCTGAATCCTGTCTGGCTACCCAAGGCAGGGAACTGCTGATAGGGACTACATACTCGGGATAAATGACCTTGATTTTGACGTTGTGCACATCAGCTACTCCGTCATTTATATAAGTGACCGTGGTAGAACTCTGCATGCAGCGGCGCCTGCGGTCAGCGGCAATGTCAACGGATATTGAAGTGCATTCTTTGAAAGTGTATCCGAAATTCACGTTTTTGACGTCATGCGTCAAGCTGTCTGTTGTGATCTGAGTGCTCTCCAAACATGATTTTACGACTTGTGCCTTGTAAGCAGGAGAAACTAAGGGCGTTATGTGGGTGGCTCCCAATGGGACCTTAAAAGAATAGTTTCCGTTTGCATCAGACATACTGTATAAAGAGCCCGGCTCAATTTTGATCAGTTTATTTGCAAGACCCTTCTCTGAGACGTCAAGTACACAGTTGGCATTCTGATCTACATACAATTTACCGCTGATTTTGGAGGCCTGGTCTCCTTGCAAAGTGTCTACCAACTCCCCTATGAAGATATCCCCCTGCCCTTTGCTCACTAGAAATTTGTCATTAATTGGAAGTTGGTTGTAGAATGCACCAGCTAGCACAAAAGTCTTGCTATGGGGTATATAAGAGAGCTTCGGATGCAGTTCCGTATTGGGACCTCCAAATGTATTTACTCCTAAAATGTCACCTGCTGAACTCAAATGCATCAGGAAGATATCTGAGTACCAAAGTGACTTCCCTTTAATTACTCTGTCTTTGAAAACAAGCTCTGAGTTCAAACTTCCGGCAAAATACAGCCCATCTTTTACTGGTAATAAAGAAACAGGATAGCGAGGCAACCAAAAAGGCACTGCCCACTCGGCCGTTCCATTGGCATCTAATTTCAGTAAAACATTTCCTAGCGAATTATTATAAGTAACACCATCTATGGTTACTTCCTTACTGTCAGAATTAGTATTATTTACTGCAAAAAGATAGAAAGAATTGTCAGCAGCTAGCGCCACATTAGCTCCTCCATTGATCCTAACAGGATAACTCCTGGCCCAGAGCACCTCTCCCTCAGGGCTCCTTTTCACCAATAACCTATCATATACAGGGCCGTAATCATCTGCAGGAGTCCTGTTTGTAAAAGTGTTTTGACCAATGGTTACCGTGTTCTTAAATCCTCCGGCGGTGATGACATTGTCTTGATTATCCACGAACACCTGACCATAAAGCATGTTGGTTTCCAAGGATGTCTTAACCCACACTACTGTTCCATCTGGGCTGAACTTGGCTAGAAAGTCTGTGTATTTATTTTCGCTGGTGCCATTAAAATCAAACGTTAAATGGTCCATATTAGCTCCATCAAACGAACCCACCACGTAAGCGTTTCCGTGGCTATCTGTGGCTACACTTTGCCCAGTGAAATCCCTAAAAAGTGTTTTAGATTTGTATTTCTTTTCCCATAGCAAATTACCGTCTGTATCAAGCTTTTCTAAGACAAATTGCCCATAATGCACAGAACCGGTCACAAACACTGACCCGTTAACATCAATGGTAAAGTCGTCATAAGAACCTGTCAGGTCTTTTGGACATTCTCGCACCCATAGCAGTCTATTATCTTTACTAAACTTGGCAACAAAACCATTAATTATTTTCCTCTTCAGACTTCCAAAATCAATTTCTTGACCTTGGTATTCGTTCGTACTTCCTGAACTTGGTATACCGATAGTACCCAATACATACCTGTTTTCGTCCTTATCATGAAGGACTTTGGCAATACGATCATCGTACTTTCCACCAAAAGATATAATATTCTCTTTTAGCTGTGCTTTTGTAAAAAGAGGAAAAAAATAGAAGACAAAGAAAAGGGCTAACAGTAGAAAATGTTTCATGCAAGGCATTTTACTTCAAAGGCAGAAATTACAAATTTATCTACACCTTACAACCCACATACTTTATCTCCTATCAATTTTATCATGTTACTACAAGTATTTACAGACAGAAGCCCAGCTATTGTACAATAGCTGGGCTTCTGTCTGTAAATACTTGGCGAATAAATGTTAAATATGAATCGCTCTGTTCTCTGTGGCAGCTAAACAAGCTTCTTTCATGGCCTCAGTATACGTTGGGTGGGCATGGCTCATACGGGCGATGTCCTCCGCGGAAGCCCGGAACTCCATGGCTACTACGGCTTCAGCAATCATGTCAGCGGCGCGTGGCCCTATCATGTGCACACCAAGGATTTCATCTGTTTTCGCGTCGGCTAATACCTTCACGAAACCATCTGTGTCCATAGACGCTTTGGCACGGCCTGAAGCTTTGAACGGGAATGAACCAGCTTTGTACGCAACTCCATTTGCTTTCAGTTGCTCCTCTGTAAAACCTACGCCTGCTGCTTCTGGCCAAGTGTATACTACCCCTGGGATCAGGTTGTAATTGATATGTGGTTTCTGCCCCGCCATGATCTCGGCTACCAATACGCCTTCTTCCTCAGCTTTATGGGCCAACATGGCACCACGTACTACGTCGCCAATGGCGTAGATGCCGGGCACGTTAGTTTGCAGATGATCATCAACGGCAATAATGCCGCGCTCACCGAGCTGCACTCCTGCGTTCTCTAAACCTAAGCCTTCGGTGAATGGTTTACGACCTACAGATACTAAACAATAATCGCCTTCAAACGTTACCGTTTGGCCTTTAGGAGACTCAGCGGTTACGACTACGCCTTCACCCTGTACTTCTGCACCTGTTACTTTGTGCCCGAAGAAGAACTCAAAGCCAAGTGTCTTTTTCAACACACGCTGTAGTTCTTTCCCAAGGGAACGGTCCATGGTAGGGATGATAGCATCGGTGTATTCCACCACAGTTACTTTCGCGCCTAAACGGGCGTAAACAGAACCCAACTCCAGACCAATTACGCCTCCGCCAATCACAATCATGTGCTTAGGCACTTCTTTCAAGGTCAAGGCCTCAGTAGAAGTGATGATGCGGTTTTTATCAACTGGTAAGAATGGCAGGTTGATGGGCTTAGAACCAGTCGCGATGATGGCCTTGTCCGTATCAATCTGCTGCTCAGCGCCATCTTGGCCTGTAATCTTGATGGTGTTTTTGTTCACGAAGGAACCAAGGCCGTTATACACGTCTACCTTGTTCTTCTTCATGAGGTAAGCAATACCATCATTGTTAGATTTGATCACGTCACTTTTGCGGGCAATCATCTGCTCCAGGTTCACCCGCAGGTTCTCCAACTCAATGCCGTGCGTCTTGAACGTGTGCGCGGCATTATGGAAGTGCTCAGATGAATCCAGCAACGCTTTAGATGGAATACAGCCCACGTTCAGGCAAGTACCACCCAACACTGAATATTTCTCAATAATGGCGGTTTTCAAACCCAACTGCGCACAACGGATAGCTGCCACGTAGCCTCCAGGACCTGAACCGATTACCGTTACATCGTATTTCATGAATTAATTAGAAATTAGAAATTAGAAATTATGAGTTTGACTTCATGGTTATGAGGATCTTGCTGATGATCTTTCTTATCTCCAGGCAATCTTCATGTATGGAATCAAACGCATTTTCAGGAATGTACTGGCTGTCTTTCAGCAAGCGCAGCCAGTACGAAGTTTCCCGTGCCTCTTTTGCGGCAATATTTAATTTATGAACGAAATCAGCTTTAGAACTTGCGGCTATGGCTTCCTCTACATTTGCACCAATGGAAGTACCACTCCTAAGAAGCTGCTTCGCCAGCACAAACTCTCTCTGCTCCAGGGTCAGGTACTTGTAAAGTTTAATCACCCGAAGCGCAAAAGCATAGCTCTTGTCAACAATGATATTCTCTTTCTCCTCCCCCACAATTTCTAATTTCTAATTTCTAATTCATAATTGAGTTGTTAGACTCCCAGAAGCAATCTCATTGGATCTTCCAGCAATTCTTTCACGCGCACCAGGAAGCTTACTGACTCACGGCCGTCAATGATGCGGTGGTCATAGGAAAGAGCCAGGTACATCATTGGTCTGATCTCCACCTGGTTGTTGATAGCCACTGGACGGCTCACAATGTTGTGCATACCCAGAATAGCAGATTGCGGCGCGTTGATGATTGGGGTTGACATCATGGAACCGAACACACCACCATTGGTGATGGTAAAGGTACCACCGGTCATCTCGTCAATACCCAACTTACTCTCGCGGGCACGCTTGGCAAGACGCACTACTTCTTTCTCAATACCATCTAAGCTCAAACCTTCAGCGTTGCGGATCACCGGCACCACCAAACCTTTAGGAGCTGACACCGCAATAGATACGTCGCAGAAATCATTGTACACGATCTCGGTTCCGTCAATCTGGGCGTTAACCGCAGGCCACTCTTGCAAAGCCACTGTACAAGCCTTCACGAAGAACGACATGAAGCCTAAACCTACCTCGTGCTTTTCTTTGAACTTGTCTTTGTATTTGGCTCTGATGTCCATGATCGGCTTCATGTCTACCTCATTGAAGGTAGTCAACATGGCCGTTTCATTTTTCACCGCTACTAAACGACGTGCTACGGTTTTACGCAAGCTGGTCATTTTCTCACGACGGCTGTTGCGGGAACCTGGAGCAGCCGGAGCCGGAGCAGCAGCTTCTTTGGAGGCTGGGGCGGCAGCTGGCTGCGGTGCCGGAGCAGCCGGACGAGCCTGGGCGTTTTGGGCATCTTCTTTGGTAATGCGTCCATCTCTGCCGGTACCGTTTACATCACCCGCGCTGATGCCTCTCTCAGAAAGGATTTTACCTGCAGCCGGAGACGGCGTACCGCTGGCATACGTAGTAGCACCTGTTGAGGCAGCAGAAGCAGCTTGTGTTGGTTGCGCACCCTGAGCATTTAACTGAGGAGCCGGAGCTGTAGAAACACCAGAACCAGCACCTACTTCAATACGGCAGATGGTAGCACCAATTTCTACGGTGTCGCCTTCCTGGGCTACAATCCTAAGCACACCAGCTGCTTCGGCAGGCAGTTCAAACGTAGCTTTGTCAGACTCCAGTTCGCAAAGAACCTCGTCCATTGAAACCTGGTCACCATCGGCTTTCAGCCACTTAGAAATAGTTACCTCAGAGATAGACTCTCCTACCGTCGGGATTTTCACATCCAACGTTTGGCCGGCTCCACCACCTTGCGGCTGGTTAGGAATGCCTTGGCTTGGGGTATGCTCTGCAGCCACGGTGCTCTGCGGATCAGTCACAGACTTAGCCTCTGTAATGCCGTGCTGGCTGGCAGCGGTTGTTGGCTGAGGGGCTGAAGTTCCCTGGGCAGCACCATCAATTGTACAGATTACTTCACCAATGGCAAGGGTATCGCCTTCCTGGGCTTTGATTCTTAGAATACCGGCAGCTTCGGCGGGTAACTCAAACGTTGCTTTATCAGATTCCAGTTCGCAGATGACCTCATCCATGGCAACCTGATCGCCGTCTTGTTTCAACCATTTCGCAATGGTTACTTCTGTGATGGATTCCCCAACCACCGGTACTTTTACTTCTAAGCTCATATTTTTCTTTTGGCTTAAGATGATACATAAGTCTGCTTAGGGCCTGTTTTCTGTAAAACAAGCCCTAAGCAGCTCTTTGTCTTATGTTAGATGCTGAATGCTTTTTCAACTACGGCACGCTGCTCTTTCTGGTGAATTTTGTTGTAACCAGTAGCAGGCGATGAACTTGGCTTACGGGAAACCACGTCATCAATGCCTTTGCGCATTACGCTTAGAATGTACGTCCAGGCACCCATGTTGTACGGTTCTTCCTGTACCCAGAAGATTTGTGCATTAGGATATTTGCTCAACTCACGTTCTAACTGTACTTGCGGGAACGGATGCAGCTGCTCCATCCGGATGATGGCTACATCTTTGCGGTTAGTTTTCTGCTGTTCCTCTAACAAGTCATAGTACACTTTACCAGTACACAGCAACACTTTGGTTACAGCTTTTGCCTCGGCAAAGGTATCGCCAATCACTTCCTGGAAAGAACCTTGCATGAAATCCTCCAGCGGCGACATCACGTTCTGGTGACGCAGCATAGACTTAGGCGACATGTGAATACAAGGTTTCCGGAACGGCGTAGCCAACTGGCGACGCAGCATGTGGAAGAAGTTTGCCGGTGTAGTACACTGGGTCACGTACATGTTGTACTCCGCAGCCAACTGCAGGAAGCGCTCAGGACGAGCATTAGAGTGCTCCGGCCCCTGGCCTTCATAGCCGTGTGGCAACAACATGACCACGCCGTTCATCCGCTGCCACTTAGATTCAGTAGATGAGATGAACTGGTCAATCATTACCTGAGAGCCGTTGGCGAAATCACCGAACTGCGCTTCCCAAAGCACCAAGGCATTCGGGTTCGCCATGGCATACCCGAACTCAAAGCCCAGTACGCCATACTCAGATAATAAAGAGTTATAGATCTGCAGTTTCTGCTGACCTTCCTGAATGTGGTTCAGGTTAGTGTAAGCAGCGCTGGTATTAGCATCATGCAACACCGCATGACGGTGCGAGAAAGTACCCCGCTGCACGTCCTGCCCACTCATACGCACAATCTTATTCTCTAATAAAAGTGACCCATAGGCCAACAATTCAGCCGATGCCCAGTTCAAAGAACGGCTTCCGAAGAACATGTCCTGGCGCTCTTTGGTCAGTTTCTCAATTTGCTTCAGTGGCTTGAAGTTTTCAGGCAACGTAGTCAACGCCTTGCCTACTTTCTCAATCGCCTCGGCAGAGATACCAGTTTCTGGTGATTGGTTGAAGTCTTCTGGTTTAGAACGACGAAGCTCTTGCCATTCTTTCTCCAGCACCTGGTAGTTGTAAGGCAATGGCTTTTGCTTCACCATGTCCAGACGGTCCTGCAGCATCTGACGGAACTCTTTGTCCATCTCTTCAGCTACTTTCGCGTCCAGCTCACCACGACGGATCAAATCCTTGTTGTATACCTCTCTTGGGTTGTCATGCTTAGAGATAAGGTTGTACAACTGTGGCTGCGTGAATTTAGGCTCATCTGCCTCATTGTGACCATGGCGGCGGTAGCACACCATGTCAATAAAGATATCATTGTGGAAACGCTGACGGTACTCAGTTGCTAAACGTACGGCAAACACCACCGCTTCCGGATCGTCCCCGTTTACGTGTAATACCGGAGCGTCAATGATCTTGGCTAGGTCAGTGCTGTAGATAGAAGAACGGGCGTCTTCAAAGTCAGTAGTGAAACCAACCTGGTTGTTGATCACGAAGTGGATGGTACCACCAGTGCTGTAACCTTCCAACTTTGCCATCTGGGTTACCTCGTAACCAATACCTTGTCCGGCCACAGCCGCATCGCCGTGGATGAGGATAGGAAGAATCTTGTTGGTGTCACGGCCATACATGGAGTCCAGCTTGGCACGCACGAAACCTTCTACCACTGGGTTCACCGCTTCTAAGTGCGAAGGGTTAGGCGCCAGCTTCAAGTTCACTTTTCCGCCAGACGGGGTGTTTACTTCGCTGGAGAAGCCCATGTGGTATTTCACGTCACCATCACCCATGGTTAAATCCGGCACGGCAGTTCCCTCAAATTCAGAGAAGATCTGCTCATAGGTTTTGCCCATGATATTAGCCAGCACGTTCAAACGGCCGCGGTGCGCCATCCCAATTACCACTTCCTCCACGCCCAGTTCAGAGCCTTTGTCTATGATGGCATCTAACGCCGGAATAGTGGTTTCGCCACCTTCCAGAGAGAAACGCTTCTGACCTAAGAATTTGGTGTGCAGGAAGTTTTCAAACACCACTGCCTCATTCAACTTAGACAGGATGCGTTTTTTATATTCTACCGAAGGGTTGAAAGCAACTGACTCTTTCTCAGCTTTTTCTTTAAACCAAGCTAAAACCTCTGGGTCCCGGATGTACATGAACTCGAAACCGATGGTTCCTTCAAATACTTTCTTAAGGGTAGCCAGAATATCACGCAACGTAGCGGCACCTAAGCCCAGCTCAGATCCGCTCTGGAATTTAGTATCTAAATCAGCCTCAGACAGACCGAAGTCCTTCAGGTCTAACAAGGCTTTCCGGTCTTTGCGCGGACGAACCGGGTTCGTGTTAGAGCGCAAGTGACCACGTGAACGGTAAGCGTAAATTAAATTACGCACCTGGATTTCTTTCTCTATTTCACCTGCAGGTACGTTACCAGCGGCTGCACCTGTGGTTGGCGCGGCAGTAGTTGCTGCTTGACCATTTCCATTTGGATATGTTTGAGAAAAATCAAATCCTTCAAAAAATTTCTGCCAGCCAAAGTCCACTGAGGCGGGGTCTTGTTGATACTGCTTGTACAGTTCATCAATATAGGCTCCGTGCGCGTTGGCTATATATGAGTATCTATCCATAAAAATTACTAGTACTTACCTATTGATCTGCAAATTATGAAATCATATCCAATACTTATACCCTGAAATTCGCATAAGCAAATATTCAATTCCCATTATCAAATTAGTAGTGGCTCTTTAGAATAACTGCTTACTTTCATCAAAGTCATGTAGGGAATACGATAAAAATTTAGCTTTTGGCGAAATTATAGATAAATAGATAAGAGACAAACCTTTATCAAAACTGAGTAATATATTACTCAGTTTTCTTCATTTCCAGCCAATATTCAATTTTTAACGCTTGCCTAAACCTCATTCTTATATTGTCACTAGCCCCAAATCATCTTTAATTTTTTTCAAGTCCAATGAAAATTGAAGCCCTAAGATAGTTAGGCCTAAAATGTTTTCTGGTTAATGAGCATCTTTCAGGTATTAGGGAGAGTAAAAGAAAAATAAACACCTGAAGTATGCCTACTATAACTGTCTATTCAGATTACGTGTGCCCCTACTGCTTTCTGGCAGAAGAAGAGATATTAAAAGCCCAGAGGATATTAGGGAAAGAGATAGAGGTGGAGTAGATGCCCTTTGAGTTAAGACCTGAACCCACCCCCACCCTCAGGCCAGAAGAGAGTTACCTTCAAACCACCTGGCAGCAGTCAGTGTACCCCATAGCCGAACAGATGGGTGTGAAAATTCAATTGCCTACCGTCTCCCCTCAGCCGTACACGCATCTGGCTTTTGAAGGCTATCAGTTCGCGAAAGAACAGGGTAAAGGGAATGCCTATACGCACCGCATGTTTACTGCCTTCTTTCAGGAAAGCCAGGACATTGGAGACGTGGAAGTGTTAACAAAGTTGGCAACAGAGGTGGGCCTAGAGGCAGACGCTTTTAGAGAAGCACTCGTGTCACGGAAGTACAAAACAGCACATGAAGCTGCGCTTAAGCATGCGTTTGAAGAAAAGAAAATAACGGCTGTCCCTACTATGGTGATAGGAGAACATACCATTAGGGGCATGCTACGCGCTGAAGATTTGGTACGGGTCCTAAAAACACTAGAAGAAGCCTATAGTACGTTTAAAGGGTATTTACAGGAAAATACCACAGAAACAGAAAAGCACTTTCTAACGCTGTCGTACCCGTACAAAAGAAGGCACTTGCTGGATTGTTTCAGAAAGCTTGGTTTCAGTGCCTGACCCGGCTTGCACCTGCACACCCTGGGCATCGTCTATGACCACCGTTTTCTTTCGCCAACCTTCCAAAGAGGACTTATCACTTACCTGGTCTTTGCCTACTCCCCCATAAATGCGCACAAAGCTCCCTTTAGAGGCAGTGCCCCTTACTTCAAAGATATCGTCACCTTTTAAGCCGTACAGGTTTATGTTTTCGGTTTCCACTGCAAAGAAAGTGCGGCTGTACACCTTTTCTCCATTGACGTTTCCCTTCTTAAGCTTGTAGACTTCTACCACTGTCCTGCCTTGCGAGAGCCGCTGCACCACAAACCGTTCTGGTTCATCTGAACCCACTACGGCAACTTCCTTGGCTAGTATTTTATAATAATCTTCTGCGGTCTGCACCAGCAAGCGTCGGCGGCTCCTTAACTTCTGAAATGTTTCTTCTCCTATTAATTTATACACCGGCGGAGGCATTCGCTTTACAGCCGCTCGCAACACTGAGTCAGACAAATCAAATTGCATCTCACGCGCAAAACGCCTAAAGTCTACCAAAGACACCTCAGACAAAGCCCGGGCATCCAGGAAAGCGGCATTAATGGTCAACCCGAACACATCTTTAAACGAAGGGTGAAAGGACTCAAATTTTCGGGCCGCGAATTTACGGGTAGCCAACCAAGGGATGAGTCCGTCATCATAAAGGCAGAGCGCCTGGTCCCGGTCTTTGGGAACCGGTTTGTACCAATACTCATTTTCCTGCGCGTACACGGCCCAATCCCATTGCCCTTCATGACGGTCCCAATCACTGATCAGAAGGTCCAGCAGACGCGCCCTCGCGAAGGCCCATTGGTCTATGCGGTGGCGGCTAGACTGAAAGCGGCGCTTCAGCATTTCTTCAGAAGAAACCAGATCAGTGGCAGCCCCAAATTTCTTGGTTAAGGAAGTCTTGGTGGTGAATTTCTCCTCCATCAGGAAAAGCTTGCTCCCGAAAAGATTAGAGTATTCCTTAAAGTCTTGGTCTGCCGGCAAGACAAACACCAACTCAGGGGAGGGATGAAAGACACCGGCAGCTTCGGCCAGGGGAGCTACCACCAGAGCCGCATACGGATTGGTAGCTGAAATCTGATCCCGCACAAAGGAGCCCACGAAAGTTTTACGCCAGAAGGGAGGCAACACGCTTATAGGGTCTTTGTCTAAAGACCGCAAGGCAAAACGGCGGCCAGAAGAGTCAACAAGGGTAAGGCTGGTGGTTTGCATGCCGCCGCCAAGTTTCTCAATAGATAGCCCGCCCTGTGCTTTGTCCATGTCAAAGACTTTGGCTTTCACGGGTACGGCCCACACGTCACGGTAATGCCCGCCCAGGAAGAACTCGCCCAACTTGCTAATCTGATAATGGCTGCCGGCACTCACCAAAACGCTGTCTTGCGGATCTTTCAAAAGGCTGGAGTCACCAATGAAGGTAGGCGAAGAAGTACTCTGGTCTGTAGCTTTGCCGGGGAAAAAGATCTTCACCAGTCCATACAGGAACAGTGCCCCCACCAGTGCCAGTAAAATCCTTTTCTTCATGAACGCATTTTAACTAGAGTTCAGCTTTACCCCAAAATGGCGCGAAAGGTTCAGACAGATTGGTGCCTTCCTTTTAGATTCTCTTTACGGAAAACCGCCGGAAAACATATATCTTTAACCTCAATGAGCATGGCTTAACCTTGCCGTTAGCCCTTGCGTTAATCTTTTTCAACTACATTCTTAATTCTACACTCATGGCAAACAGTGCTACTTACTCTGGCATTACTCCAGAAGCTTACAACAACCTGAAGGGAAAATTAAACGCTGCTGGCATTGACCTGGCTGGCACCAACGGCCGCGTATCTAAGCAAGGCGTAACCGCAGACTATGCCTATGAAGAAGCTTCACAGACCCTGCAAATCAACAATGTACAGGTTGCCTTCCCAGCCAGTATGATGTTCAGCCCAGACAAAATCATTCAGAAAATAGACGAGGCGGTACGCAGCGCAGGCGGCAGAGTAGGATAACTTGAAAAAAGTTTGACCCCTGCGTAGTTATTTGCGTATAAAAATCCCGGTCCTGCTTCTACTGCAAGGCCGGGATTTTATTTGTAACCCGATTTTAATCCAGACATCACACAACTATGGAACAAACACCAAATACCTCCCCTCAAGTGGTACAGCCCAAAGATTTCGCCAGAACGGTAGAGTCTATTGTAAGTGTATACCAAGGCAACCATGACGTATTGCCAGAATTACTTTCAGATGCCGGCAGAATGTTGTTAAAGGTTAGACAGAAAATGTCTCCTGTACAATTAGTATTGTCTGTAGCAGCAGTGGCCATTGGTGCTATTGTGCTGGTTTCTTATGGCAGCAGCCAACAGTTTGACCATGCAGAAGAAGTTCACCATTAATTAGAAAACCTTCTTATGACAAAAGCCTCGCTTTTACCTAAGCAGGGCTTTTGTTTTTTAGTAACCTGATGAAATTACGGCTTATTAGCAAAGCTACTTCCTATTTCCCCGAGTCGCTTTACCGCCGTTGTTACAAGAACAGGCTTAGAACAGCATCCCTAGCAACCTCAAGACTAGCCCACCTCCTCTTCCGATTCAAAGAAAACCGGTCTAAACGGCACTCTCAAAGCGGTAATTGTGTTTTCTTTACACACGCTGCTGCATGTCCCATAAGAAGAAAAAATACTCAACCTCCAAAGATACTGCCCCACTCACCGCTCAGGAACGCGTGAGCAGGTACATGCGCGGAAACAAAAGCAAGCATACCCAACCAGAACTACTCCTGCGTCAGGCTCTTTGGCATGGCGGACTGCGTGGGTACCGATTGCACTGGAAACAACTTCCGGGCAAGCCCGACGTCTGCTACCCCGGTAGAAAGCTGGCTATTTTCATACACGGTTGCTTCTGGCACCGTTGTCCGCATTGCCTTCCGGTCATGCCGAAAACCAACACGCCTTTCTGGTCCGCTAAATTCAACCGGAACCAGGAGCGGGACGCGCAACATCGTGAAAAATTGCGGTCAGCCGGCTGGCAGGTTCTGGTGATATGGGCATGTCAGTTGCAGGAAGATCTGGAGGGATGCCTCTTTACGGTTAAAGCATTACACGCGGGGGCACCTGAAAGCTATTGGTTGGAGGCGGCGTAAAAACGTCTTTACTGCTGCACGGCCCCGCGTTACTTTATCAACTCCTTTTCAAGCCTTTTCTCTAAAACAGCCACCTAACCATTCAGGAGCAATTCTTACCTACTCCCACCTAACAGGAATCCCTAACTTTCTGGCTGAATATCCTGCCGCAGAGGCATGCAGTTTGGGAAGGGCTTCGTTTACCTGATCATAGAATTCAACATGCAGGTCTTCATGCAGCTTCTGAAGTTTCTGCAATACCTCTTCGGCACGTTTAGCCAGGAAGAGACCTAATGCTTCAGTACCTCCGTTCAGTTCTTTCAACAATTCCTGCTGGTGCAGCAACACTTCCTTCAGGAGCACCAAAAGCAAATGCACCTCCCCATATACATCACCGGTTACTTTGGTGTGGTAACTTAATGGTGGGCATAACTGCCGAAGGCAGATCAACAGTTCTGTGGCATTGTAATAGAAACCCTGGGCAATGGTCTGGACTTGATCCCGTAGGACTTCTCTTCTCAACTCCAAACCTTCGGGGCCTTCCAGCAGCTCAAACTTTAACTGATCTTGTAAGACAGGCTGGGTAGCTAGTAACTGGAATAACAACCTATCTTTGCGGGTGACGGGCAAAGCCTGAATGGCTTTTTTTAGGTCTTTTTCTACAGTGGGCATATAAAACGGTTCTCTCATGGTAAAACAAACCGGAGTGGCTGCTCATTCATTTTACCGCCGTATTTCTTTAAGTTTTTCTGAAACGCAGCCTTTCTACAGGAAACAAGCACCGCTTTAATCCAAACTTTCCTAAACTGCGTAAACAGCGCAAATGTGTCTGGATTTCTCCAGATTTTACAAAGGGTTCTACCTGTTTCGGCCCTTCTTTTCCCAAAAGAAGCCTGGAGCAACAGAACTTCCAGCAACTAACAAAATGAACATGAGAGAAATTTTACCCTCCAGGGTAATGCTACTTCAACTTTGCTTTTGGATTTGTACCCCGGTAATTTCTTGGGCGCAACTGCCTGCCCTTCCGTCTGCCACTCCTTCTTACACCGTGGTGCTAACCGGCAGATGGTCTCCTGGCCAAAATCCTGCCGCCCCTTTACCATTATTACAGGAACAATTGAAACAGGCCGGCGAGAAGAGCGCCGTGGTGTTTTTAGGCAATCCCTTTCAGCCCGCCAGATTACCCAATATCTCTGCCCCTAACCGCAAAGAACAAGAGGCAAGGCTGCAAACCCAACTTAACTACTTACAGGGCTACAACGGCAAGATTATTCTCATGCCCGGCGAGCATGACGCGAACGGCCAACTGGTACAGGAAGTCAGAAACCAGGAGCGCTACATAGCCCAATACCTGCAGAACGAAAAACTGTTCCTGCCTGAAAATCACTGCCCCGGCCCTTCTGAAGTTTCCCTGACAGATGACGTGCACCTGCTTCTGCTGGACACCCAATGGCTCTTGCCTGACCGCCGGATAGAGGACGAGGAAGACCAACGGGGCTGCCCCACTACGGGTGGCACCGCAACACTGGCGGCCTTGGATGACGTTTTGCGCAACAACGAGGAGAAAAACCTGTTGGTAGCTCTGAGCATTTCCCCTGAAATGAAAAACCTGGAGCACCGGCTCATGCACCGCCAGTTAGCGCAAATGTATGCCCAGCATGCAGGTGTTTTGCACGTAGAAGGTAATTCCGCCGCTCTGTCGCACAGCAGCCAGGACAGCATCCATTACGTGGGCGCTGGTTTAGGAAAAGGCAGGCTTAAACTAGGCAAAGAGCCGGTGTCTCATTTCTCCCAGGCCTCAGCAGGCTTTGCCAAAGTACTCTACTACCCTAACGGAGAAACCTGGTTGGAAATCTGGACCGCCGCCGATGTGCAAAGCGCCCAAGGCCAGGTAGCCCACCGGGCACTTATTTCGCGCAAGCCTACCCAGAAGCAGATAGAAGCCCAAACGAAAAAGCTGAACCTGAACTTTGCCGGGCAAAAAGCTTCGTTGCCCGCCAGCCAGGTTTACAAAGGCAGCGGCTTTAGAGAATGGCTTTTAGGTGAAAACTACCGACCGGAATGGCAAACGCCTGTTTCTTTGCCAGTTTTTGATATTGGCACCCAAAACGGAGGCCTGAAAGTGGTGCAACGCGGAGGAGGCTTCCAAACCGTTTCTTTGCGCCTGGAAGACAGCACCGGCCGCCAATATGTGCTGCGTTCTGTAGAGAAATACCCAGATGCCGCCCTGCCCAGAATCCTGCGCCAGACCCTGGCCGCTGATGTGGTGAAAGACCAGATTTCAGCCTCGCACCCGTACGGGGCTTTGGTTGTTCCTGCCCTGGCAGGTGCTGTGGGCGTCTACCACACCAACCCCAAATACTTTGTCATTCCAGACGATCCTCGCTTTGGAAGATACCTGAAAGGCTTCGCCAATACCATAGGTATGTTTGAGGAACGGCCTGATGAAGACATGTCTGACATGGCCAGCTTCGGGAATTCAAAAAATGTGGTGGGCACAGACAAAGTGCTGGAGAATACACGTGAAGACCAGAATGATGAGGTAGACCAACTAAGCGTGCTCCGGTCCCGCCTCCTGGATTTCTTCGTTGCTGACTGGGACCGTCATGATGACCAGTGGCGTTGGGCCGAGTTCAAGAAAGACGGCAAAGGCAAACTCTATAAACCTATCCCCAGAGACCGAGATCAGGCCTTCTTCGTGAACCAGGGCGTAATTCCGAACATTGCCAGCCGGCGCTGGATTCTGCCTAAAGTACAGGGGTTTGATGAAAGCCTGCGCGACATCAAAGGCTTTAATTTCAACAACCGTTACTTTGACCGGTATTTCCTCACTGAACTGGAGCGGGAAGACTGGGTAGCCATGGCCGATTCCGTTCGGGCTGGACTCACCGATGAAGCCATTGAAAAAGCCGTTCGGCAGTTGCCGCAAGAAATCCAACAGGTTTCAGGAGCACGCCTGGCCAACACCTTGAAAGCCCGCCGGGCCTACATCAAACGCGATGCCGAAGACTATTATGAGTTCCTGGCCCACAAGGTAGACGTAGTAGGCACCGACCAGGACGAACGGGTGGAAGTACTGCGCGAGCCGGGCGGTTCTACGTTGGTGACCATGTACAAAAAAGGAGACGAGGACTCTAAAAACCCACTGTACAGACGCCGCTTTATCCCGAATGAAACCCGAGAGATACGGGTATATGGCCTGGGAGGCGCTGACGACATTACCGTACGCGGACAATCGGCAGAGGGCATACGCGTGAGAGTCATTGGTGGCGAAGGGCAGGACAAAATCACAGACAGCTCCAGCGTGGTAGGACTTCGCAGGTTTACCTATGTCTATGACAACCCTAGCGGAGCGCAGCTTCAATTAGGGCCTGAATCCAGAAACCTTACCCGCCTGCGCAACACGCCCGTGTATGACCGCCGGAGCTTTACTTACAATTACCTGGGGCCACTAGCCTCTGTGGAGTATAACCGTGACGATGGTTTACTGTTGGGTGGTGGTGTTTTGCTGAAAACACAAGGTTTCCAAAAGCAGCCCTATGGCATGATGCAGCGTTTGGTGGGCAGCTATGCCTTCAATACGCAGTCTTTCCTAGTTGATTATGCCGCTCATTTTCCAAAGTTGAGAATGGGACTGGACGTAAAGGTGAACGTAAACTTCAAAAGCCCGGGCTATTCAGAGAACTTCTTTGGGCTAGGCAATGAAACGCCGTACAACCCAGATATTGACATAGACTACTATCGTTTCCGTTCTGCGCAGCTCTACGGCAATGTGTTACTCGGCCGAAGACTAGGCAAGTACGAAACCATATTCATGGGGCCTGCCTACCAGAGCGTAAACGTAGAGCAAACCCCGGGCCGCTTCCTGCCAGACCAGCTGGAGGGCTCTGACCAGTTTATTGGCTATGATTTACCCAAAGCTTACGCCGGTGCCAGATTTGAATATGTGTTAGATTCCCGTGACCTGGCAGCCTTACCGGCCAAAGGGGTGTACTGGCAAGTAGCCGCAGATCTATTGAAAGGCGTAAACCAGACGTCTTCAGATGTGGCGCGGGTGCATTCTCAGTTTGCCATCTACAAGACACTTCGTATTCCATTGAAATTGACTCTGGCCACACGGTTTGGTGGCGGGCATACCTTCGGCGATGGCTTTGAATTTTTCCAGGCGCAGTTCCTGGACGGCCCTACCATGTTGCGCGGCTACCGCAGAAACCGCTTTAGCGGCCAAAGCAGCTTTTACAACAACACAGAGGCTCGTTTGCGCCTGTTCAGCTTTACCACCTATCTGTTCCCTGCCTCTTTGGGGGTATTCGGGTTTCATGACGTAGGCCGGGTATGGATGGACAATGATGATTCAAACAAATGGCACACCGGCTACGGTGGTGGTGTTTGGCTTTCTCCGCTGAATCAGATTGTGATCTCTTTGGGCATGGCTGCCTCTGAGGAGCAAAGCCAGTTCTTGGTAAGGGCCGGGTTCCAGTTCTAACGTACCCTGCTGCCTGTAAAAACAGAAAGGGCTGACCTGCCGGGTCAGCCCTTTCCGTTTTTGAGCCCTTTTAGGAAAAGAGCCTTGGAAGCTTAGTTCAGGAAAATAGAGAACAACTCAAATCTGTTTGAGGAGAAGCTCCAGTGTGAAGGCGAAGGATGAATCTCTTCCCCCTCTTCATCAATAATGGTCACAGCCATACCCTCCTCTTGGTTAAGCGGTTCTGTGAAATGTTTTACTACATATACATGTCCTTCCTTTACCCATTCTTCGGGCTCAAAACTAGGAAGAGTGGCGTCAATGCACTTAGCGTATACCGCCATATAGTTAGGGGGATAGATCAAGTTTACCATGTCTTATTAACTATAAACAGGTGAGAAAAATTCCGGCGGCACAGGACTCTATTCGTTGCTGGTCTTTTAACCTCCTTCGTCCAGATAACATGTACCTCGGCATAATGTTATGACTAGTTTACGCACCGATTCTGACTTTTCCAACTCCTGGCTCCAGATTTTGTAACCTGAAAGACACCCTCTTTTTTATCTGCTCGTACAAACACAAGCCGGTTTATCCGGATTTTACCTGTTTTTACACCCTAAACTATACTACACCATGGAAAACGACAATAAGTATAACGAAGACGAGAAATTGCCAAACGGAAAAGAATCTGCAGATGATCTTAAAAACACCACAGAAGAACCTGGTGCTGAGGCTAAAGGCAATGCCAGCTTCCAGCAAGGTGGTCAGCAGCCGGGCAACAGCCAGGGCGGACAAGGTGGAAAATCAACTGACGGTGATGACAACTCCCGGCATGATACCGGTGATGAATTAAGCGTGTTCGGACGTCTGGATAGCTAATCTCACCTGGTCAGATAGGTATATGCAAGATCATTTATCAGACGCCCTTCGGCAAAAACAGCACTCCACCTTCACCGTAGCACCGGGGATCATGGGCATGGAAATTGTCTTTGTGAACCTGTACTACGTGGAGAACCCAGACAAATCCTGGGTGTTGATAGACGCAGGCCTGTATGGCTCCGCCGATAGGATCAGAAAAGCCGCCGAAGACAAGTTTGGCAAGGGCAATCCGCCCAAGGCCATTCTGCTCACGCACGGCCACTTTGACCACGTAGGCGCTCTGCAAACCCTGGCTGATATCTGGCAGGTGCCGGTGTATGCGCACCCGCTGGAGCTGCCTTACCTAACCGGTTTGTCCAGTTACCCACCACCAGACTCCAGCGTTGGCGGAGGTGGTATGGCGTACCTGTCGTTCATGTATCCTAAGAAGCCTATTTACTTTAAAGGCAGATTAGAGACACTACCTACCGATGGTTCTGTTCCCTTCCTACCTGAGTGGAAATGGATGGAAACACCTGGGCATTCACCGGGGCACGTTTCCTACTTCAGGGAGCATGACCGGGTGCTTCTGGTTGGCGATGCCTTTGTGACCCGCAAACCAGAATCTGCCTTGGCGGTGCTTACCCAGAAACAGGAAGTATGCGGTCCTCCGGCGTATTTCACGCCAGATTGGGATTCTGCCCGTTCCTCAGTTAGAAAGTTAGCAGACTTGAACCCTGCCGTTGCGGCAAGCGGACACGGTCTGCCTATGCGGGGCTTGGAACTTAGACAAGGGTTAGATGAACTGGCTCGTTTATTTGATCAATTAGCTATCCCAAACAAAGGACGCTACGTGCCTGAACCCGCCATCACTGATGAAAGCGGGGTGGTACAGTTGCCGCCTACCGTGAACAATACCGTTCCTAAGGTGTTGGCCACCGCTGGGTTGGTAGCACTGGCTGGTTTGGCTACCTATGCCCTTACCAAACAAAAGAAAAGAAGTGGCACCAACTCCAAGATTAAAAGAACCTGGCCAGGGTATGCCAGAAGGCCGAGCCACTTCACGCCGCCAGAGGAGCATGATCCTGCTTCTACTACCAATAACCCAGACATAAGCATCACCAATAACTATCCGTGAGCTTTATCTATTCTATGAAACAAAGAGCGCCCGCTGTATTAGTGGGCGCTCTTTGTTTCATAGAATTCAGAATCTTTTTTAGGTCCGTTTTTCTGTAAACAGCCCTAAAACAAATGCTTCTTACAAGCCAATGGCTTTCCGTTTCAAAGCAGTAAATTCTTCCTGAGTGATGGTTCCTTCCTCCAGCATGGCGCGCAGGCGTTCAATTGTGGCAATATCATCCTGCACTGGTCCTCCACTCATAGTAGAACCCATATTGGACCCCATATTAGAGCCCATGCCCTGGTTTGAGTTGTAACCACGAGAATCAGAGTTATAGTCAGGGTCTGTGTTCATGTTTGCATGTGACCCTGTATTTTGGAAGTTCCCCTGATCATGAGACAAGGGCTGGTTGCGCTGGTGCCGGTTTCCGTAAAATCGGTCCTCGTTGAAGTGCTCACGGCCGTAAAACTCTGCGTTAGGAGTAGACACCTCCTGCTGGGTGCTGGCTTGAGACTGTTGCTTGTACGTATCAGTAGGGCTAGTGATGGCGTGCATTACCCGGTATTCATAGTCAGAGTCTACTGCCCCGCCTTTATAGAACGGGAAGCGGGCCAGCGCCATCTGGTCCAGACCTACAAACACCTGGTCACTGTCATCATCTAGCTGGGCCGCGCCGATAGGGATAAGAATGTGGCGCGGGTCTGTGTCTACCAGCACATGTTCTTTGTCTACGTCTATGTCAAGGTAGCGCACTTTCATCAGTTCACGGTCTACAATGAGATCGTCTACTTTGCCAATGCGTTTTCCGTCTGAGCCAATTACCTCCCAGCCCCTCACATCCATGTTGTTATTGGCAACCTTAAAATCCTTTAAATCATGTAAAGGGGCTAGTCTTGCCAGCCCGTCGTTTGTGTTGTTTGCCATGGTTATTGCTTTTAGGTACTTGGTTAATTAGACAGGAAAACGGGAGTCACGGGCATAATCATTCCTGATGTAGGAGCCCCGGTTGTCTCAGCATTGCCTCCCTGTGCCTCAAAGACATATCTATACAGAAGATAACCCACCAGAAGCAGTATCAGCAGCACCACAATCCAGCCCCAGCCAGATCGCTTTTTAGGTTCAATGTTTATTTCAGCCATAGTTTTATTTTGTTTAGATCAATACAGCAAAGCTGCTTTCTAGCGTACGAAGCTTTTCAAGAGAGGTTTATACTGAGGGATTTATGGCAAAACAGGACTATCAAAACAGCAAGATTTGCTTATAAAGATTCCTTTAAACCTGAACCCATTTTCTAGTAATAGCCGGTAACAAAAGCGCCGCTTTGGGCCTGGTTTTACGAAACCAGGCCCAAAGCGGCGCTTCTAAAATTAGGATTAGATGTAATGACCTAAGTCCCTCGGTAATTTATTTTGCTTGCCCCGGTATGGTAGGGAATTCAATGAATTCTCCTTCCGGAGAGAAGAGCATGCTTAAGGGCTCCTGCGGATCCCGAAGAATGTCTTCCTGGGTGATGCCCCACTTGGCCCACATAGTTGCCAGGAGCTTGGCATAGGAACTGTGCTGCCATGGGTTGAAGATTACGTTGGTCACATCATCAATGAGTGTGTCCATGACTAAGTGCTCATCTTGTGGTTTCACTGGCCGAACGAGGTAATCAGGAATCACGTTGAGCAGGTAACCGGCGTAGAAAATACGGGCACTTAACTCTGCGGCCTGAATGGGCTGTAATTGCCTCGGCTCCACCACCTGCCACACGCGCCGCATGGAGTCTTTGATCATACCATTGTCCAGGAGGCAGCAAACAATCAGGGCATTGTCTAACCTAAGGCTGAACATCATGGTAGACAGTTCATCTCTAAACTCAAACTGGCTGGGCTCTGCGGAGGCGTCTACGTCAATAACAAAAATAGAAGCCGGGATAAAATCTGGGAACACCATGGGCACCCGCAGAGATTGCAACACCCTGAAGAAGGACTGAAACTTCAGCAACATTTTGGGCTGCTCGCTTACCGCATACTCTGGGCGCACCAGAGGGTTCTGCTCTTTGATCAGCTCCGTAATGAGGGTACCGTAGAACATCTTGCCCATCCACTGGAACAGCAGTTTTTCATCTATCGCCCTTAGGCCTGGCACACCCTTGCTTACGGCCTCCTGCACTTTTTCTTCTAAGGGCCCTAAGTATTGGGTTTGGCATTGCGCACAGCAAGGAATCTTCAGGTCCTGGTACGTGACCACGCTCTGGTCCAGCAACCGCAGCGGCTCATGCCCAAGAGAATACTTCTCCATGAGCCAGGCCGGAAACACGGGGGTCTGCTGGTCTGCTGTCACGCGAGTGCCGCAGAGAAAACAGATATGATTCCCAAAACGCATTCCCTCAAACGGATCAAAGATGGTTAGGTGCTGCTGCATAAAGAAGTAAATAAGCCAGATACAAGTGCAAAGATACACACGGCTGCGGCTTTGAACACACTCCTGCCTCGGTGGCGCACGTTAAACCAGTATGGTTTGATACTTCGGCATGGTACTTGTAAAATTGTATGCTATAAACCCTATCCTATGAAAAAAGCCCTATCCCTCGTTTTTGCCTCCGCGTTCCTTTTTTTCGCGGCCCCGGCCTTCGCTCAGCAAGGCCAACTACCTCCTCTGGTTAGCACCTCCGGCTTGGGTGAAGTGAAAGTACAACCCGATCAACTCACCTTTAGGGTAGGCGTAGAGATAAGGGAGAAGACCCTGGAGGAAACCCGAAAGGTAGCAGACCAGCGCACAGCCGCTTTGATTAATTACCTGAAGAAGAACGGAATAGATGACAAGCATGTGCAGACAGAGAACTTGTCTATTTTCCCTATCTACTCCGGCCAGGAATACGGCCAAACAACCCCACAGTCTTTTCAGGCCAGCAGAACCATCTCCGTTACCCTGCAAAAGCTGGATCGGTTTGACGCGCTCATGGCTGGTCTTTACAAAGCGGGTGCTAACCGCGTAGATGGTATCACTTATGAAACCACCCAACTGAAAAAACACCAGGAGGAAGCCCGCAGGAAAGCAGTACAAGACGCCAGGCAGAAAGCCATGATGCTGGCCTCTGAATTAGGTTCTAAGGTAGGGCGCCCTTACCAGATAAATGAAAGCGGCAACAGCGGCCCCAGACCCGTCATGTACGGAAAAATAGCTCTGCGGGGAGAATCTGCTATGGATGCTGGCGGTGGCCCTACCCTTGCCTTGGGCGAGATTACCGTCACAGCTGCCGTAGACGTGAGCTTCCTTTTAGAGTAGAAACAAAGGTGTAGAGCTTGCCCGTAAGGTGGTTCAAGCTCCTAGTTTTCAAAGTGTAGCGTACCCCGCAGAAAGGCCCTACTTAAAGGTTCTTTCCGGGTACGCTACACTTTTTCTTTTCGTTAGTCAATTGTATGATCAAATGTTGACAATTTTGCGCTGTTTTGGCGAAAACACGTAAAAAGCGGCAACGCCACGCCAACGTTACCCGTCAAGCAACTATCCTGTTTTTTGGGTACATTTGAAAAATTATGAAGGAACCTGCATTTACTCTGGAGGGGAAGCCTGTTCATGTGGTACAAACCGATGAAGCATTGCAAGAGGCTGTCGCTCATTTAAGCCAGAGGCCCGAACTAGCTTTAGACCTGGAATTTGACCAGCATCATTATACCTATGGATTCACACTGTGCCTGATTCAGATTTCTGACGGGCATACCTGCTTTATCATTGACCCTTTTCCGTTAACTGACCTTCAGGGCCTTTGGGATGTTCTGGAGAACCCTTCCGTTGTCAAGATTTTCCATCACGCCAATAATGACCTCATGCTGCTTAGCATGCTGGGCTGCCAGGTACGCACGCTGGTAGACACCGCAGTGGCGGCCAAGATTCTGAACTACGCGAAGGCCGCCTTGGGCACCCTTCTGGAAGAGGAACTGGGCCTGCACCTGGACAAATCACAGCAAATGAGTAACTGGAACCAGCGGCCTTTGTCTAAACGGCAACTGGAATACGCCGCCCAGGACGTGCTGTACCTGCATGAGCTCAAAAACACCATGGTCTCCAAAGTGCAGGACCTAGGCCGTATGGCCTGGTTGGACGAGGAAGACCAATTGCTGGAGTCCATCACCTACACAGAGCTGGAAGAACCGCACCTTAAGATTAAATTTCCGCAGCGTCTTACCCTTTTGCAGCAGTTTATACTGAAGCCCATCTATGACTTCAGGGACAATCTGGCACAGAAGTGGAACATTCCGGCCGGACAGGTCATCAACACCAATGCGCTCATGGCTTTGCTGAGCAATCCGGAGCAAAGCATCAATGAATGGCTGTACCATACCAAGGGCATCAACGGTCGGGTACAGCAGGAAAGATACGCAGAGCAGCTGCAACGGATTATCAACGGTTCTCTGAAAGAAGCCAAGAAACGCCAGGTGCCTAACCGGATGCCTCCTAACCCGTTCCCGCCCCGGCTGAAGACTCCAGAGACCGAAGCCCGGCGGGAGTTGCTTTGCACGGTGCAACGCGCTTTGATTGAACGCTACGGCGCCTACGCCACGCCTATGCTGCTGGACCAAAGCATTATTACCCATTACAGCCAGACCGGCGAACTGGTTATTTCTAAAAATTACGCGAGAGAGATTGTACAGGCCATGGCCCAGGAACTGGAAATCACCCTGTGAGGGAGCCAGTCTGTACAGAATAAGAGAAAGGAATTATGCCTAAGAAAAGCCTTGAGTTTGGTTTATACTCCTGGTTTCCGGGATATGGCTACGCCCACATCCACCCGGCCAACCGAAAGGAGTTTGAGTCATTAGAACCCCACAACAAAGTATTTGAAAAGATTGGAGAAATAAACGGTTGGCTAATGCTGCGCTACTCAGACGAGGAGTTTAAGGTAAGGCCAGATCTGTTCTCTTCCATTTCATGGCTGCCCTTCACCTTTGGCGAATGGGTGCGGCCCGCCAACCAGCCATCTGGTCCGGTAGCTGAGATCACAGACATTTACTGGAGCGTCTCTGATGATGCCCCGTTTTTTGCCATCAAGCAAGGCAAGCAAAAGCTGGACGGTTTGTACCGGAAAGAGCAGTTACAGCCCGCATAAAAAAAGCCTTCCTTCTGTAACTGAAGGAAGGCTTTTTCATCAACCTACACTACGTCAAGCTCAAAGAGCATCTTTGATTTTATCTACTATTCCGCCACCGGCAGCACCTGTCATCTGCTCTGTCTGCGCGTGCCCTTCAGGGGCAGGGGGCGGTAAAATTGGAATATCGCCTAGCGGCTCACCTGGCACCATCTGGAAGGTACCTTTACCGTCCATAGACGGTCCTTCAGCCCAGCGGCCAAATGCTTCCTGGTCTTTGTAGATATTGGTGGTGACAAACGAATAATTGAAGCCTTGCACTTCCTCATTTTGCGGGAAGCTGTTAGGTATTGGGAACTGTTGTTTTAAACCACCTAATTCTTCAATCACCGCTAACCACTGGTTCTGGTGCATGGTGTCACGGGCAATCAAAAACGAAAGCATGTCTTTCATGCCTGGGTCATCTGTAGCCTCCCATAAACGGGTAGCCAGCACCCGTCCGCTGGACTCAGCATTCACGTTGGCAATCATATCTGCAGCTATATTTCCGGTAGCTACCACCCAGGATCCGTTAAAGGGCACGCCGTTGCTGTCTGCCGCCATGGCTGCTAGACCGGTAGAAAGGAAGTGCCGGGGATCCATACCGCCCATAACAGCCCCTACTACCGGGTTTGCTCCTACAATCTGGTCTTTCAGAGAAGTAGTAGCACCCTCCAGGTTTAGCGCCACCGCGGTGGCTAGCATCTCAATATGCCCAATCTCTTCGGTTCCGGTTTCAAGGAGCATATTCTTGTATTTCACTGGGCCCCTATTGCCCCATGCCTGGAACAGGTACTGCAAACACACTCTAATTTCCCCTTCAATACCCCCTATGGCTTGTTGCAGCATTTTGGCAAATGCTGGATTGGGTTTGTCAACCCTTACTTTGTACTGTAATCTGCGATCGTGATAGAACATTGGCTTGATTTAATTTTTAGTTTAATTAAAATCCTTTACCCACTTTATAAACGACTTCAATTATATTTTGGACAGGTATTTTTACAATATTAAATAAATTAAATGCAACAATATAAAGATATACGAACACCAGCATATATCTATAAATCAGACCTTTGCACATACATCATCATTAATTCTGCTCCTTTATTAACAATTATTTAACATTAAAAAGCCGTATTAATACCCATTTATTACTCTCTTCTTTCCACTTCAAATAGCCTTGATTCTCTCAAAACTAGAGCAATAAAGAAGCTTTAGTTCACACCTAATTTGCTTATTCATAAGCTTAATGGTGGTCATTCAAATCTCAAGACGAATTGTATATAAATAGTTACATTCCAAAATAGCATGGAGTAGTCAACTTATTAGAGGCGCGGATGTGGCTTATTCATAGTCATCAATCTAAACTGTGTATTTGCCGTATAAAGTCACTAACGTAACTATAACAAGAAGACTATGAAAAAAGGATCAAAGGTTTTGGCTGCAGCTGCTTTGGCAGTGACTTTCGGGTTTGCCTCATGCGAATCAAAAACTGCTCAAAATGTTGAAAACACGGCAGAATCAGCAGCTAATGAGATTGAAGCGGAAGCAGACTCGGCACTTGCCCCTACTGATACCATCTCAGTACAAGATGAACCAGTAGAAGATGGCGTAGCCGATAAGGTAGAAAATCAGTAGAAGTACTTTTATATTAAGTTGGAATAAATCCGTTGAATGAACTCTACAGTTCTCCCCAGCGGATTTATTTTAGTTTCAGGGGTTTATAAAATTATTCAATTTTTTTACATCAAAATTATATACAACATTAAGAAAGCGCTATATTTGTATCCCTCGGACCTCAACAACAAGTATCAAACCCAATTCAGTGGACTTAACGTACCAAAATTTGTCTTATACAAACGTGCAAGTGAGCATGAATCGCTACTCTGTGCACATAACCTATAATGGCTTTGTATCTAGCAACACATTCAGGCAATCTATTCTTTCAGTAGTTGAATTTATCACCTCTAATAAAATAGAAGCGGGCATCTATGACATTAGAAGAATGCACAGCCTACCCCCACAGGACCAGGATTGGTTTATAGACGAAGTTTTACCATTACTTCTTAGAACGTCACTTAAAAAGGTAGCAATACTAGAGTCCTTTAGTGGGCTAGGACAGCTAAACTTAAACCACTTGGTCTACTGTCAATTTCTTTCCATACCGTTCGAGATGCAGTATTTTGAAGACATTGCTTCTTCTCTACAGTGGATCTCGCAGACCTCTTGCCTAGAGGAAAAATACAGCTTTTCCTCTAGTATTTCTTTAAACTAATAGTACCCCTAGTTTGATTTCATTATCTGCTTGGGAGTAGATTCCTGACCAGGAAACGCATAGTCTTGCAAGTAGCTGTACTTCTCACAAAGCTTTCCATCCTTTGCAATGGTGGCATTCTTCAATACTCCATCCTGATCTCCGTTAAACAGGTGGGGCAAAATCTTATCTATGATCTGCCGGCTAAAATCACGGGAGGCGTTGCGAGGCAATTCACAGGGCAGGTTATCTACCGCCATAATGGTGATGTTCTTCTCTGAGGAATACGCCTCTTCTAGCTCCCCTGTCGCTGGATTGTAGTCATACGCTGGATCGGCAATGGTAGCCGCCCGTTTGGTGCAAGGTATAGATCCGTCCACGTCACAGGTGATGTCGGCAATGGTGTTAATCCTGAAATCCGGGCGTTGCATGTCTTCCCGGGTGAAGAGCACGGGTGCCGCCGGGTTCCAATAAGCGCAGGCCATGAGCAGATCAGTTACCCTGGAGAATTTCTGAAAGGTAGATTTATACAGATGTGGGTTGTGGTAGAAATCCTGCGAATCCCATACCTCCACATCGGGCCGCTCATGGTAATGCGACGAACGCAGTTGCGCAAACACCGGCTCAGAGAACTCTTTGTACAGGTAGTCAAAGACGCTTACTTTCTTAATCCCCATCCGCTCCAGCACCTCCAGGGCGCCTTGCGCCACCCTTCCGCCACCGGTTACCGCAATCTTGATGCTGGGCAAAGTTTTTACCTTGAAGAACTCCTCCAGCATGTCTTCCATGTCCTGGCATTGGTGCGCGGGCTTCAGGTGATACAGGTTCCATTTACGGCCATATGTGAGCAGGCCGTTGTACGCTCCTACAATCCCGGCCCATCTTCCGAAGGCCACTTCCCGTTCGCCATGGGCGTTGGTGATGGTCTCATAATCAATCATGGTGATGTTCTTCTCCAGGATAGCCTGCAGCAATTTCTGATTATGGGCTTGTTTCTTGATAGTGTGCGAAAAGAAGAAGTACGTCTTGTTTGGAATCAATTGATTTAAGGGCACTTCCTTCACGCCAAACAGCACATCGCAGTTGCTCAGGTCTTCTTTCAGCGGAATGCCCAGGTCAGCGTACTCTTCGTCCGAGAAACAGCGGATGGGGCTGGGCTGGACCACTAACTGCACCTGCGGAAAAGTCTGTAACACTTCCGAGCATTTTTTAGGGGTAAGGGGCACCCGTTTGTCTACCGGTACTTTTCCTTCACGCAGCACACCAATTTTCAGCTTTTTCATAGGGGATGATCAAGAGCACGACGAATGTTTCAAGGCAATTTCTTCAAAACAAGGTAAAAACCATAACTCTCCCACAGCCTGTATGGCAATTTAAGGGCTCCCTCTGTAAATAGTGAATTTTAACCTGTACTTTTGTTAAATCATTTGCACCAAACGTTTGTTAACAGACAAAAGAAACTTATCTACCTTAATTCCAGCGATAAATGATCTTTAAAACCAAGCCTGCCGACATCTTCAAGGAGCGCCACAACGGCCCTGTAAAAGAGCAGATGCAGGATATGCTGCAGACCATTGGGGCAGCGTCACTAGACCAACTGATAGATGAAACGGTTCCGCCGGCTATCCGCCTGAAAAGACCGTTGAACCTTCCTGCTCCGTTAACTGAGCGTGATTTCCTCCGGAAGTTTGCCAAGATTGCGAAGCAGAACAAACTGTACAAATCTTACATCGGGTTAGGGTACCATGATACTATTCTTCCTCCGGTTATCCAGCGGAACATTCTGGAGAATCCAGGTTGGTATACCGCTTACACTCCTTACCAGGCTGAGATTGCCCAAGGCCGTTTAGAGGCGTTGATTAATTATCAGACCCTGATCATTGACCTGACCGGCATGGCCATCGCTAATGCGTCTTTGTTGGATGAGGCTACCGCTGCCGCTGAGGCCATGAACCTGCAGTATTCTCTGCGCAAAGGTGCCCGTAAAAACGCGAACCGCTACTTTGTGTCTGACCAGGTATTGCCGCAAACCATTGACGTATTACTTTCCCGCGCTACGCCATTGGGCATTGAGTTGGTACTAGGTGATCACCGCGAGCTGAACTTACAGGACGACACGCTGTTCGGGGCTTTGGTGCAATACCCAGCCGCCGACGGCGAGGTGTTTGACTATACTGATTTTATCGCGCAAGCTCACGAAGCAAGTGTACCGGTGGCCGTGGCTGCTGACCTGCTGAGCTTGACCTTGTTGAAATCACCGGGCGAGATGGGGGCCGACGTAGTAGTTGGTTCTTCGCAACGCTTCGGGGTGCCTATGGGGTATGGTGGACCACACGCTGGTTTCTTCGCGACTAAAGATGAATACAAGCGTTCTATCCCGGGCCGTATCATTGGCTTGTCACAGGATGCGTTCGGGCAGAAAGCCTACCGCATGGCCTTGCAAACCCGTGAGCAACACATCCGCCGCGAGAAAGCAACGTCCAACATCTGTACCGCGCAGGTACTATTGGCCGTAATGGCCGGCATGTACGCCGTGTACCACGGACCACGTCGCTTGAAATACATTGGTCTGAACATCCACAGCCTGACTCAGATTTTGGAGAAAGGCTTGGAGCGTTTAGGCTTTGAGCAGCTAAACGAAAACTATTTTGATACGCTGAACCTGCGCATCGAGAGTGCTGAGTTGCAGCAAGCCATCCGTCAGGAAGCCGAAGCCACGCAGATTAACTTCCGTTATTTCGGGGACAATAATAACATTGGTATCTCCCTGAACCAGAACACTGATCTGGACGAGGTGAAGGATATTCTGGCTGTTTTCGCGAAAGTAGCCGGAAAACCGGATGCTACGCTGGAACTGGATGCCATTCCCGAAGAAACTGATATTACCTGGCCAGAAGCCTTGATCCGTACCTCTCCGTACTTGCAAGCCGAAGTGTTCAACAAGTACCACTCTGAAAGCGAAATCCTGCGCTACATGAAGTACTTAGAGAACAAAGACTTCTCTTTGGCGCACGGCATGATTCCGTTGGGTTCCTGCACCATGAAATTGAACGCCACCGCCGAGATGATTCCAGTGACCTGGCCAGAGATCGGGCAGATGCACCCGTTTGCCCCTGCAGATCAAGCCCAAGGCTACGCGCAAATCTTCCAGGACCTGGAAACTTGGTTATGCGAAGTGACTGGTTTTGCGGCCATGAGCTTACAACCGAACTCCGGTGCGCAAGGTGAATACGCCGGTCTAATGGTTATCAGAGCCTACCACGAAGCCTGCGGCGATCATCATCGTAACATCTCTTTGATCCCGTCTTCTGCGCACGGCACTAACCCTGCCTCGGCGGTAATGGCTGGTATGAAAGTAGTGATTGTGAAGTGCGATGAGCGCGGAAACATTGACGTAGCTGATCTTCGCGCCAAAGCCGAGGAGCACAAAGATGATCTGTCTTGCCTGATGGTGACCTACCCATCTACCCACGGGGTGTACGAGGAAAGCATCATTGAAATCTGCGAGATCATTCACCAGAACGGTGGCCGCGTGTACATGGATGGTGCCAACATGAACGCCCAGGTAGGCTTGACTTCCCCGGCGAACATCGGCGCGGACGTGTGTCACCTGAACCTGCATAAGACTTTCTGTATTCCGCACGGTGGTGGTGGACCAGGCGTAGGCCCGATTGGCGTAGTAGCGGATCTGGCTCCTTTCTTACCAGGCCACGCCGTAGTAGACTTGGAACGTCCAGAGGCGATCAATGCGGTATCAGCGGCACCTTGGGGTAGCGCCAGCATTCTGCCAATCTCTTACGCCTACATCAACATGATGGGCGGCGAAGGCTTGACCGAGGCTACTAAAATGGCGATTCTGAACGCGAACTACATCAAGGCGCGTCTGGAAGAGCACTACCCAGTACTGTACGTAGGTTCTAACGGTCGTTGCGCCCACGAGATGATTTTGGACTGCCGCTCATTCAAGAAGGCCGGTGTAGAAGTAGAAGACATCGCGAAGCGTTTGATGGACTACGGTTTCCACGCGCCTACGGTATCATTCCCGGTAGCGGGTACCTTGATGGTGGAGCCTACCGAGAGTGAGAGCAAAGAAGAACTGGATCGTTTCTGTGATGCAATGATCTCTATTCGGGAGGAAATCCGGGAAGTAGAGGAAGGCAAAGCTGACCAGAAAAACAACCTGTTGAAGAATGCTCCGCACCCGGCGCACGTAGCTTTGGCAGAAAACTGGACGTTCCCGTACACTCGTGAAAGAGCCGTTTACCCAGTGCCTTACACCCGCACGGCCAAATTCTGGCCAACTGTAAGCCGTATTGACAGCGCTTACGGCGACCGTAACCTGGTGTGCAGCTGCGCTCCTATTGAAGCGTACAATGAGCAAGGACAAGAGATGAAAGCCATCTAAGCTTTCATCAATTTCATTTATAAGAAAACGCCTGCGGAGCTTCCGTAGGCGTTTTTGTTTTCACCTTGTTTCACCAAAAGAGGCTTGAAAATGGCAGTAGACGAGCGTTGAAAAAAGGTTTTTAGAATAAACCAGATGGTATAATCTGGGCATAGTTTTTGCGTTTCAATTGTACGAAAGTGATGTCCTTAGAAACAATCTTTCTTGCTTATATGTTATTATTGCAAGCAGAAAAGGCCTTTTACACGACGTTCTTTCTCTTTCTTCAACCACACTAAAACTGTACAAATCAATGAAACCATTCAATAAGATAGCGAAGTTGGTAACGGGAATGATGATGGCACTGCTGGTGGTAGGTTTCACTGGTTGCGCCACTACCTACAACGTTGCCACTGATTTTGACAAAGGCACCAACTTCCAGGCGTACAAAACCTGGCGCTGGTACCAGGACCAACCTGTGGCAAAGGATTCCACCAACCGCAGATACACCACGTTTTTAGATAAACGTGTGAAAAACGCAGTAGAAACAGAAATGCAGCGCCGCGGCTTCCAGAAGGCTTCCGCTTCTGACAAACCAGACATGTTGTTGGCCTATGATTTTACCATCGAGAACCAGCAGCGTTTAAGCCCTGACTTTGTAAGCATCCCGTCTATTGGGTTTGGTTATTGGTATGGCTACCGCTATGCGTATGGCTACAACCGAATGTTTAACACCTCCACCCTGCAGGATTATCAGCAAGGCACTTTGATTCTGGACGTAGTAGACGCCAAATCAAATGAGTTGATCTGGCGCGGTAGCAGCGAAACCGCCGCTACGGAGCGGTCCTTAACTGATGAGAAAGTTCAGCTGATTGTTTCCAGCATTCTGGCAAAGTTCCCTCCTCAAACTGATGAGAGAGCTACTGCCCGCCGCTAATTAGTTGCTTTTCTAAAAACAGCCTCAAAACAAAAGAGCCACCTGCATGGGTGGCTCTTTTGTTTTGAGGCTGTTTTGGATTCTTACAAGCAAAACGCTATTTGATCTTAAATTCGGTTCTGCGGTTGAGTTGGTGCTGGTCTTCGGTACACTCCACCCCATCGGCGCAGCCGTTGATCAGGACTGTTTCACCGTAACCTTTCCAGGTAAGTCGATTTCTAGAGATGCCTTGGCTCACCAGGTATTCCACCGCCGACTGCGCCCGGCGCTCAGATAACATCTGGTTATAGCCATGGCCTTCACGGCTGTCTGTATGGGAGCCTAACTCAATCTTAATGCTAGGATTGTCTTTGAGCATGCGCACCAGCTTGTCTAGTTCCAGGGCGGCATCTGGCCGGATGTTCCATTTGTCCAGGTCATAGTAGATGTTGTCCATGGCAATGCTCTGTTCTTTCTGGCTTTTGTCAAAGATGAGGGTCACCCGGGTGGTATCGGCTAACTTCACGGTGTCAATGGCTACCAGAGCAGATTGGGTCAGATACCCGAATTTGTCGCCCACTAAGTCATAGGTCGTTCCTTTCAGCACCCCAAACTTGTATTCACCGTTTCGGTCAGAGAAAGCGACCACGGAGTCATTGGTTTCTTTTGGTGTCAGTTTCAATCGCACATCGGCCAGAGGCTGGTTGATACTGCGTTTGCCTTTCACCTGCACTCTTTCCAGGGTGGTCACATACAGAACCGCGTTGCTCAACAGTTTGAAAGAATAGATGTCATCTGTGCCGTTGTTGCTGTCCCGGTTAGAAGACAAATACCCAACCTGGGCGTTGGCAGCCCCACGCATGAACACCATTCCAAAGTCATCCTTAGGCGAGTTGATAGGTGCGTGCAGGTTTTCAGGCTTGCTCCAGGCAGCACGGCTTCCTTTCACCTTGAAGACATCCAAGCCACCAAAGCCAGGGTGCGTATCTGACGAGAAATAAAGGTTTCCGTTCTGGTCGAACCCCGGGAACATCTCTTTGCCCACGGTATTCACCATGTTGCCGGCGTTCATAGGTTGCCCCCAGGTGCCGTCTGCTTGTAATTCTGAATAGTAGATATCTGCCTCGCCGTAGCCGCCAGGTTTATCAGACACGAAGTAGAGCACTTGTCCGTCTGGCGAGATGGCCGGGTGACCCACGCTGTATTCCTCCACCTTATTATAGGCGAAGGGTTTTGCTTCATTCCAGTTGGCTCCTTCGCGGCGGGCCGAAAAGATCTCCAAACGGTTCACGTAGTCACTGGAAAGCGACTTTTTCACCCAACTGGTGGGGTCTACGTTTAGGTCTTTCTGCTTTTTCTCCACCATGTGGGTACGGGTGAAGTAGAGGGTAGTATTGGCAGAGTCCATCACTGCAGGACCATCATGGTACACTGAGTTAAGGGCAGCGCCCGCAATGGCGGGCATTTGCCAGGTACTGTCTTCGTTGCGCTGGGCATAGAACATTTGCAGGTAGGGGCGCCCGGTCCAGCCGTAAGTGCCGGCGTCCACGTCTTTGTTGCTGCTCACGTTTCCGCCACGGTCTGAGGTAAACAGAATGCCTTGCTCATACACCGTGGGGCTGAAGTCAGCATTGCCGGAGTTTATCTGGGTTTCGTTTACCACAATAGCAGAAGCGGGCTCTTCCAATAACTTCAAAGCGGCGTCTGATGCTTGTGCTTTCGCGTTGGCTAAAGCTGCTTCAGCGGGCACTTTTATGGCGTAGTTCTGGTACTGGGTTTTAGCCTCGAAGTACTTGCCGTTGCTTCTCAGCGCCTCAGCATAGTAAAACGTGTTAATAGGATTTGCCTCGGGCATGGCCACTACTTTGGCATACCATTCCTCGGCTTCTTTCGTGCGACCCGTCAGGCGGTAAGCATCAGCTAAGCGTTGGGCACCCTGCAAGGTGGGCTCCTTTTGGGCAAAGACCTCCTGGTACTCCTCTATGGCCAGCGAGTAATCAAAGTTCTCGTACAACCGGTCAGCTTTACGGGTAGTCTGGCAACCGCTCAAGGCAAGGCTACCAGCAAGAAAGGAAAGTAAAAGTGATTTGTATATGTTATGCATAGAAGCTTCTGGTTAGAAATTAGAAATACCGCGGGGTTACCATTTTGGTCGCTTCCTTTTTCAAGAAACTGTAGCCAACAGATATTTCATGGGTGCTCAAATCATTCATGTTGCCGTGCAGCGAAAAGTCATGGGCATAGCCCAGGCGCAACCGCTTGGTCACGTACAAATCAGCCATGGCTACTACTGCATCTTTAGAGGAAAGCCCCTTCGCTTCGAAATCATTTTTGAAAATGTTCATGGCCGTACGGTAGCTGGCACCTAACCAAATGCGCTCGCCAAACAAGAAGAAGGTATTGAAATCCACGTTTGTAGGTCCATCAAAGTTCTCCTTCAGCATGATGCTGGGCTTCACCTTGATGTTGTGGCTGATGTCGGCCACGTACCCGATGTTGAAAAAATAGTGCCGCTCGGGGTCATAGTTGATGTCTTTGTCAATGCCCAGTAAATCGGTCACGGAAACACCAGCGTAGAAACGCTCTGTGTGGAAGAAGATACCCGCTTTCAAGCTAGGGCTCCAGGTGGTTTCCTTTTGTGCATTAATTACCGCCGGATCTTCCTGATCATTGCCGGTGATCAGTTTAGAACCGTCTACCGCAAAGTGGGAAACGCCAGCCGCTAACCCGAAGGAAAGGATTCCGGTTTCGCTTACCGGCAGTTTGACCGCTGCGTCTACCTCAATGTTCTTACGGTTTTGGGCAAAAATCTCATCACGGGTGGCATGGAAACCAAGCCCCAGGTGCTTGTTGTTGGTAAGCCCGTCAATGCTGAAGGTTTGGGTGTTTGGCGCTCCCTGTAAACCTACCCATTGGGTGCGGTGGAAAGCGTTAAGAGTTAGGGTTTCCTTGCTGCCTGCATAGGCCGGATTAATGACCAGTTGGTTGAAGATGTACTGCGAAAACTGTGACCGGTGCTGTGCCCAGCTGCTACCTGCAGCCAGCACAGTGATCAATATGATAAAGATTCTTTTCATTTCTAAGGGAAATATGATGTTTGAACTACCTGCGTTTAGCGCACTACCTGCACCGGTCCTCTGAATACCTGGTTCTTGCCGTCACAGCCCCGCACATTCAGTACATAGAAGTAAGTGGCTTCTTCCAGGCCAGTAGCCCGCCAGTCATTCTTGTAGTTTTTTGTTTTGTAGATTTCATTGCCCCAACGGTTGTAGATGACAATATCATTGTCAGGGAAGTTTAGCAGGTTCCGGATCACGAAGGAGTCGTTTATACCATCGCCATTCGGGCTGAAGACCGTTGGAACCACAATCTCAGAACCGGCATCAGCTGCTCTTACTTCTACAGTGGCCTCGTCGCTGGCGCAGGCAGAACCCGCTGTGCTGGCAGTCACCTTGAGGGTACCAACCGCATATGCAGTAGTCGCCTTTAGCGTCACGGTAGTACCAGTAGCGGTTGTGCTGTTATCGGCAAACGTGAAGCCAGCCGGTGCTGTCCAGGTGTACGTCACACCCGCTACCGGATTTGAGATGGCGTAGGTTAAACCAGTACACGGGCCGCTATTGTCCATGATCACTGGCGTAGCGGCCGGGGTTCCCGGTGTCACATCTGCAGTAGAGGCAGTAGCCGTACCACAAGTGTTAGAAGCTACAACCGTTACTCTTCCTGAGCCAGTACCTGCTTTCACTTGCACCTGCGCACCAGTGGCGGCACCAATTACTTCCCAGCCTGTGCCAGATACGCTCCAGGTATAGGTTACTCCCGCTTCTGGTTGACTGATGCTGTATTGGTAGGTAGTTCCAGCGCACAAAGCAGTTGCAGGACCAGTAATGACCGGAGTAACAGGAGCTGTTCTCACCACCAATTCAATTGGGAAAGCAAGGCTGTTCTGACAGTTCCCCGAGGTTACCGCTATCACCGAGATAGGATAGGTGCCTGGCAAGGTGCTAGCACTTGCTCTTACAGTGAAGGAAGTCAACGACTGTGACTCAATGGTGAGCCCGCTGTTAGCTGGTGCCACAATGGCGAGGCTTGTCACGCCAACAGAAACATTGCTAACGGTAAAGGTGGTAGTTCCACCCACGCATACTTCCTTTGGTCCTACTACATTAGGTCTGGCCGGACGCACGCAGATGGTTGCTTCATCAGTTCCGCCGTTGTTCTCGATGACGGCAATGTTGGTGACTTCCCCGAGAGCTAAAGTTTTTGCCGTGATGCGTAATGTAGCCGTTTGATTTGCCGGCAAGGTGCCGATGGTCCAGATTCCGGTGTTAGCGTTGTAGGCTCCTTTGTCTGCTTCAGCTGGTGGCACCAAGGCCAAGCCCTCAGGCAGTCTGTCGCTCACAGTTACATTGGTAGCGTCTACTGAGCCGGAGTTTGTGACTCTGACAGTATACATCACATTTTCTCCAAGAGTAACCGTGGTGTTGTTCACCGACTTGGTGATACTTAGGTTAGCGCTTCCCGGTGTTGTTCCGCCGCCACCAGTTCCTCCATCCCCATCATTACCGCCGCCGGTGGTCAGAGGCTCAGGCAAAGAAATATTATTGTTATTGAGTGTAACGGCTCCGCTTGTGGAAAGTACCCGCCCCACCAAGGTGGAGCCAAGGCTTAAGATGGCGTCATTCTGCACTACAAAGTTTCCGTTTAAAGTTGAAGGCGTTGCCAACATCCCTCCGGTCCCGATGGTCACATTCCCGGTTACCCGAAAGAAGATATTGTTGGGGTTGGCATTGAAAACATTGATGGCGGAACCCGGATCAATAACCAGGTCACCGTTCACCTGGATGATGAACACTGAGTTGGGGTTTCCCTGGCCGTCAAACTTCAGGCGACCACTAATGCGTGCATTCCCATCAAATTTGTAAATACCCCTAGTTAAAGTGGTTCCGTTTATGGCCGCAGTTCCAGGGGCAAAACCCTCTCCTAGCGTTTGCCCGGTTAAATTGCGGGTAGAAGTGAATTGTTCCAGCTCGTTGTACACCCGCACAACATCGTTTTTAGCGGTAGCCGCCGCAGCCGTGTTCCGTTCGATATCGCCGAGCACCTTGCCTGTGGGAAAACCAACCACCGCAACACCGGGCGAGGTACCCAGATCACCATACACAATGCTGCTCCCGGTGTTAGTAACGGTACTACTGCCTAACACCGCGTACTCGCGCGCCGCTCCCAAAAAGGGAGGCGTTAAGGTTTGAGCATTAGAAGAGGAAAAAACAGCAAACAATGCTGCCAATACAAGTAAAAGTTTCTTCATATGAAGTGGTAAAGGAAATAGGGATAATAAAATAATCTCAGATATTCCTATATAGGAATAAAGCACCTGCATGTACTTTGCTACCGAGTAAAAGTTTTGACTTGTTAGAAAGATGCAAGATGGGCAGGTAAAGCAGAAACACTTGTTCTGATAGCACGCCTGACTGCTTGAGTCTTTTCAAGAATTTTAGGTTAAGAAAATGCTTTTTTACAGCGCATATGAGTAGATTTCGCTGCAAGGTAGAGATAAATAAAGGAGCAGAAGTTTTTATTTCACCCCTAATGCGGGAAAACCGCACCCACTGGTTTAAATACGATTATATTATTTTTATTCAATTTGTAAATCAAATTTACCTCTCCTCAACCTCTTACTACCCGAATAATTTTACTACAAATAGTACAAATATGACCATAAAAAAAGCCCCGCTGGCTAGCGGGGCTTTTTTGCTGTTTTACGAAAATTAGCTTGGAAACTACACGTGCACGTGACGTTCTGCGTGGTAAGAAGAACGCACCAGCGGACCAGATTCTACATACTTCAATCCACGGTTCAGGCCTTCTTCACGGTAATGAGCGAACAAGTCTGGGTGGATGAACTCGGCCACCTCAATGTGCATTTTGGTAGGCTGCAGGTACTGACCTAAGGTGAGGATATCTAAACCGTTGGCGGCTAGGTCATCCATGGCTTCGTACACCTGCTCCTTGGTTTCGCCCAAGCCTAACATGATGCCACTCTTGGTGCGTTTGCCATACTCCTTTGTACGCTTAATCTGCTCTAAGCTGCGGTCATACTTGGCCTGTGGGCGAACCTGGCGGTACAGGTTTCTAACAGTTTCCATGTTGTGCGACACCACTTCCTGCCCGGCTGAAATCATCACATCCAAAGCTTCCCAGTTGGCTTTCACGTCTGGGATAAGCGTTTCAATGGTGGTTTCCGGCGAAAGGTTCTTGATCTGCACAACAGTCTCATGCCATACACTGGCGCCACGGTCTTTCAGCTCGTCACGGTTCACCGAGGTGATCACCGCATGCTTCACGCCCATGAGTTGAATGGCTTCAGCTACGCGCCTAGGCTCATCTAAGTCATACTCGTTTGGCCGGCCAGTGGCCACAGCGCAGAAAGAACAGGAGCGGGTACATACGTTGCCCAGAATCATGAAGGTGGCAGTACCGGCACCCCAGCACTCTCCCATGTTCGGGCAGTTTCCGCTTTCGCAGATAGTATGTAGTTTATAGGTATCTACCAGTTGTCTGACTTTGGCGTATTCTTTGCCTACCGGCAATTTCACGCGCAGCCAGTCTGGCTTACGGGGTTTAGTTTGAGCTTCAGCAGGTTGGATAACCGGCAACGCAATCAATTGATCCATGGTACAAAGGTACTAAGTGAGGAGCGGATAGGCAAAAAACAGCCAAAAGGGTTGGATCGTTCAACGGCGACGCCCGTAATACAACGTGAGGTAAACAGAGGAGAATACGTTCCGTTTGGGGGCGCTGGGAATCATGGTCATGTCTCCGGCAAACGCCTCTACCAACATACCTACTTCAATACCTGTGACGCTCTCCATATAGCGGCCGTACTCAAAGGAAACCCCTACTTTGGCATTGGCACCCACCCTGAAGGCTGGCTCGCTTAAGCCTTTAAATACCCCGGGAGCACCCACTATCAATCCTTCGTTGGTGTGCACATTAGGGTCATACTGCTCGGTACTGATCTGTACAGGGCCTACTAAATAATATTGCTGGGTTCTGGGGTCCAGCACATAGTTGCTACGGTCATACTCAATGAAGTAAGGCGCCAGAATACCAATGGAAGGCCCGGCGGCCACTATTCCGTTTACCTGCACCCCAGATTCAGGGGCTTTTCTAAAGAAGGTATATTCCCTACCGTACTGCGGCCTGAGCACGAACAGATAGTTGCTTTTTCCCTTCACAAAAGAGGCTCCGTTCTGCAGGTTCTGCAGGCGGGTTTCTTTAGGGTGTTTTACTTCTACTCCTTCCAGAGCATAGAATTGGTACCATTTGCCGCCCAGATGGTACACCTGCTTGATCATAGCTCCGCCCAGAAGCCCACCATTAGAATTGAAGTTGAGCCCATAGGTGAACTCCCTGGAATAGCCTTCCTCTTCTTCTACGACCTGAGCCAAAGCCAGACCAACCGGAAGAAAGCATATTATCACAAGCACGAGTAGAAATCTACGCACAGAGAAAAAGACTAAGTTTTGTTTAAATGTATATAACTTTAGAGGCACCTGCAAATCTTTCATGGTTTGACATTCCGTTCATTCACGCCAACATATCAGCGGCTTTCTGGCACTTAGCTAAAGCGCCTCCTTTCTGTTTCTCCTAACACCCAAAGGCACCAGGTTGTTTTAAGGCTAATTTTACGCAAGACGCTTCTTTTGATAAGCGAAAGGGCACCTTTAGTGACACAGCCCCTAAGGCACCAACAGCAAGCTTTTCAGCGTTTTACTCAGCCCTACAACCATCACCAAAAAGACATGTTTTGCATTGATATAGAACGAAATATCCTTCATTTTTGATATAAAAAAGAAATCCCGCAGAAGGGTTTCAACTACACCAACTGCGGGACTTCTTTTACTCTTGTATAAACTGCTCTTTTACGAAGCCAGTTTTTTCACTTCCTGTAAATTGATTCCTAAGTGTGAGCCGTGGTACCGGCACTGGCCATCTTTGATGAACAGGAGCTGTGGAGACTCATGCTTTACTTCAAAAGACTGGGCTATCTCCGCTGATACTGGTCTGTAGTTTAACAAGTCAAGGTAGTAAGGTTTCACATTTCCCAGACCTGCATCATCCCACTGCCGTTCCAGCCTGCTTTTGGCGGTGGCACTGATAGAACAGGTAGTACTGTGCTTGAAAATGACTACGGGCTGTTCCTTTGACTCTTCTTTGATCTGCTCTATTTGCTCAATGCTATTGATAGGATTCCATTGCATAATTCTGATCTATAGGTTGCTTTAACTTGAACCACATTATTTTTTTTTGGTTCTACTAAACGCGTTCTTTTTAGAAAAAACCTGAGGCTTGATGACTGCTGTTCCGTCTTCTCTGATGCCCAACTGGTTTCTTTTCCTGTCTTTTTTCAATTTACGGCCACTTTCTCCCTTCCGGTGACTGTACGCTTCCACGTTCAGGTGTGATTCACTAAAATCTGTCTCCATTTTTTTGGCCGCTCTCAGATGCTTGCGGAGTTCCCGCTTCTGCTGGCCGGAAGAGGTATAAGCAGTTTGTGCGGAAGCTGGCTGACTTGCACCCAGCACCAGGGTGACTAAAGCACAAAGGAAAATAATGAGTAGCGTGTGTTTCATCCTAGCCCAACTTTTTCTAGTAAACTCTTCTTGCGCTTAGGGGTGGGAATACGGGTCTTCTTCTTTTTGAGAAGTCCGTCCTTACCAAAGTCCATGTTCCGGCCTCCAATATCACGGCCTTCATCCGCCTGGTCTGCCTGGGTGATTTCCTTCTTCTTGAACAAAGAGAATTTCTTTTTGCCAGAGACGTCTGGGCAAGCAATTCTGTTGGAGCTGCAGCCCCCCAAGGCCAGGCCCATGGACAATACCACTACCCCCATCGTTACGCGTACCTTTCTCATATTTACTTCAGCTTATGGTATACGTGTACCAATTTGCATTGGCTACTTCTGTTTGTTTAGAGGCCATTTAAAAGAAAACAGCCCCTAAACAGAACACAGATTTAAAAACTTAAAAGAGCCTCTACTCTTTCTCTTAATCTTTTCACCGGCAAAAACTCCTGCTCCAGCGGTGGGGCAAACGGGATAGCGGTATCTAAACCACCTACACGCACCACCGGGCCATCTAGCTGAGTAAAGCAGTTTTCTGAAATCCAGGCGGCAATCTCAGCGCCAATACCACCAGTCAAAGTGTCTTCATGCAACACAATGACGCGCCCGGTTTTAGTGACCGTCTGCCGAACGGCTTCTTTGTCCCAAGGCAACAGCGAACGTAAATCTAAGATATCAGCAGATACTTCTGGCATGGTGTTCAAAAGCTGTTTGGCCCAATGCACGCCCATACCGTAGGTAATAATGGAGAAGTCGTTTCCTTCTTGTGCTAAACGGGCTCGCCCGATTTCCACGGTATAGTAATCGTCTGGAATGGTCTCAGTGAGGGAACGGTACAACAGTTTGTGCTCAAAGAACATAACCGGGTTAGGGTCTTCAATAGCCGCGTTCAACAAGCCTTTGGCATCATACGGCGTAGACGGGTACACAATCTTGAGGCCCGGCGTGTGGAAAAACCAGGACTCGTTGCTCTGCGAGTGGAACGGACCTGCCGCCGCACCTGCACCCGTAGGCATGCGCACCACCACATCAGCGTTTTGGCCCCAGCGATAGTGGCTTTTAGCCAAATTATTCACAATCTGGCTGAAACCAGCGCTCACAAAATCGGCGAACTGCATCTCCACCACCGACTTCTTCTTCCGGATGGACATGCCCAAGCCAATCCCCAGTATGGCACTCTCGCACAAAGGCGTGTTGCGGATGCGCTCTTTCCCGAACTTCTCCACAAAGCCCTCCGTCACTTTGAATACCCCACCATACTCAGCGATGTCCTGCCCCATAATCACCAAGTCTGGATACCGCTCTAGGCTTTGGCGAAGAGAATCGGAGATGGCATCTACGAAGCGTCGCTCTGAGCGGGCGCTGTCTCTGGGCTTGATCACGTTCTGGATGAACGGAGCGTACATATCGGCTAGTTCTTCCTTCACGTCTGGAGTAGGCATAGGCGTGTTGTGCGCCACTTCCAATCCTCGCTCAATTTCCTCTCGGAACTCCTCGCGGATGGCGGCCAGCAGCTTCGGCGTCAGCACTTTTTCATCCAGCAGGTACTTCTCAAAGTTCTCTACCGGGTCTTTTTTGCTCCAGCGCTCGAACAGTTCCTGCGGCACGTATTTGGTACCTGAGGCTTCTTCGTGACCACGCATTCTGAACGTCATCGCCTCAATCAGCATAGGGCGTGGATTCTTTCTGATGCTGTAAGCGGCCTGCCGAACGGTGTCATACACCTCCAGTACGTTGTTGCCGTCTATCTGCAGCGCATCAATGCCGTAGGCTGGGCCTTTGTCAATAAAGTACTGACACTTGAACTGCTCATTGCTGGGCGTAGACAAGCCGTAGCCATTGTTCTCGATCACAAAGATCACAGGCAGTCCCCACACGGCCGCTACGTTGAGCGCTTCGTGGAAATCACCTTCACTCGCACCACCGTCACCGCTGTACACCAGGGTCACTTTTTCGCGTTTGTCCAGCATCTCAGCCAAAGCAATACCATCGGCTACAGCCAACTGCGGGCCTAGGTGCGAAATCATGCCCACAATGTGGTGCTCATTGCTCCCGAAGTGGAAAGAGCGGTCACGGCCTTTGGTAAAGCCGGTTCTTTTGCCTTGGAACTGCGCAAAAAGGCGGTCCAACGGAATATCACGGCAGGTGAACACACCCAGGTTGCGGTGCAGGGGTAAAATGTATTCGTCCGGGTCTAAGGCCAGGGTAGAACCCACGGAGATAGCCTCTTGCCCGATGCCAGAGAACCACTTGCTCACTTTGCCCTGACGAAGCAAAATCAGCATTTTCTCCTCAATCATGCGGGGTTTCAGAATGCCCCGGTATAAGTGCAGCAGATCGTCGTCTGTATAGTCTTTTCTGTTGAATTTCATGGTTTTCGCGTTTTCTGCGAGATGTAAATTTACGGAGATGAATGAAGGGGCGAAATACTAGCCTACTTATTTTTACTTTTGTCGTTTATAGGCCCATTTCAGAAAATCAGCTCCGAAATGTGCCTCGTGGAAAGCACTTGCAACACCGCAAGGCTCTCCGCGTTAGCATGATACCTTTTAGAAGGAGCATCTTTACTTTAGAATATGATTCAGTATAAAGAATTCACCTTAGATAACGGCCTGCGCTGCATAGTACACGAAGACAACACCACGCCCCTGGCGTTGCTCAATGTGCTCTATAACGTAGGCTCCCGCGATGAAGACGAACAGCACACAGGTTTTGCCCACTTGTTTGAGCACTTGATGTTCAGCGGTTCCGTGAACGTGCCCAGCTATGATGAGCCTTTGCAACAGGCCGGCGGAGAGAATAACGCCTTCACCTCACCAGATATTACCAATTACTACCTCACCGTACCTGCCCAGAACATTGAGACCGGTTTCTGGCTGGAGTCTGACCGCATGCTGGACCTGGCTTTTAATGAGAACGGCCTGGAAGTGCAGCGCAAAGTAGTGGTTGAGGAATTCAAGCAAAACTACCTCAACCAGCCTTATGGCGATGTGTGGCTGAAGCTTCGGCCGCTGGCGTACAAAAAACACCCGTACCAGTGGGCCACCATTGGCAAGGAGGTAAGCCACATTGAGAATGCCGTGATGGATGACGTGCGGGCCTTTTTTAAGAAACACTACTCCCCGGCCAATGCCATACTGATAGTTGCAGGGAATATCACCTTTGAACGCGCAAAGGAACTGGCCAAAAAATGGTTCGGACCAATCCCAAGCGGCGAAAGGTACGAGCGCAACTTACCTGTAGAGCCTCCGCAAACCGAGGCCCGCTACCTGGAAGTAGAGGCCGAAGTGCCTCTAACCGCCCTCTATAAAGCCTACCACATGCCCGCCCGCACCAGCCCCGACTATTATGCCGCCGATTTACTAGGCGATGTTCTGGGTCGAGGAGATTCGTCCAGGCTGTATAATGAGCTAGTAAAGGAGCAGAAGCTGTTCAACTCCATCTCTGCCTTCCCGACCGGATCCATGGAACCTGGCTTGCTCATCATTCAGGGAAAGCTGAACGTAGGCGTTGACCCACAAGCAGCCAATGCCGCCGTAGAAGCTATTGTGGAAAGAATCAGCGCCGAGCACATCAGTGACGAAGAACTGCAGAAGGTGAAAAACCAGGCTGAAACCTCCATTGTCTTCTCAGAGATCGAACTCCTGAACCGTGCTCTGAACCTGGCTGTGGGCAAACTGATGGGCAACCCCAACCACGTGAACGAAGAAGGTGCCTTGATCCAGGCTGTTACCTCAGAAGACATTCACCGCCAAGCCCAACAAATCCTCCGCCCCGAAAACTGCTCCACTCTTATCTACAAAGCCGCTCCCGGCAATGAAGCAAGAGAGGAGTTGGAAGAAGTGCTGGAAGAGGAATAGTTTGCTTTGGGCCTGTTTTTCAGAAAGCAGGTTTAAAGCAACTTTTCAGCCTCCTCACCCCTTTGTCATCCTGAAAGGACCTTATGGGCAAACTGTATTGGCACTTACTATTACGCTTTTACAATTCGCCCGCAAGGTCTTTCCAAGACGACAGGAGAGGGTTAATCAATTATATCATCATCAGTCTAGTATCTACCATCCAGATACTAGCATCCATAAAAAACTATGAGCTTCAACATAAGAACCGGCTTCGGCTATGACGTGCACCAATTACAGGAAGGATTAGATTTCTGGCTAGGCGGGATCAAATTACCCCATACGCATGGCGCCCTGGGTCACTCAGACGCTGATGTTTTAATTCATGTGATTTGCGACGCCTTATTAGGGGCTGCCAACCTGAGAGACATAGGGTTTCATTTCTCTGACAAAGACCCGCAGTACAAAGGCATTGACAGCAAGATTCTGCTGCGCGAGGTCATGAAACTGATCAGGGACAGAGGCTACGAGGTAGGTAATATTGACTCTACCATTTGCTTGCAGGAGCCTAAAGTGAACCCGCATATTCCTGCCATGAAAACGTGTTTAGCGGAGGTAATGGGCATTCCGGAAGAAGATATCTCTATTAAGGCTACTACCACGGAGCAGTTGGGCTTTGTAGGGAAGAAAGAAGGAGTGGCTGCCTACGCTACTGTTCTGATTCACAAACCATAGAGATTTTTGAGGCATCATTTTTGCCAAAGTTTCTCAAAAACAGGCTTAAAGCTACTATCGTTTGTTCGTTAGCTCAAATTTCAGTAGCATTAAGGTCTTATTACTGAAAGACAAACAATTTCATGAAAAAGCATTTGTACACGCTGGGCATGGCCGCCGCTTTCTTATCGGCTTGTTCTACGTCCCAAACCCCATCGGCTTCCACGGCTGGAGGCGCCACAACTGGCAACAGCCCAGCAGCCACTTCTGGTGCCAGTGCCGCCAACCCAACGCAATACGCAAACACCATTACCGCGGCAGATATGGAGAAATACCTGCGCGTGTTAGCCTCCGATTCTTTAGAAGGCCGTGAAACCGGTGAGCGTGGGCAGAAAATGGCCGCTGAATATATTTCCAATCACTTCAAAGCTGTTGGCGTGCCGGGCCCGGTAAAAACCGGATCTAACCCGTACTACCAAACTTTTGACCTGGAGAAAAGCAGCTGGGGCGAAGGCTACGTAACCGTGGGCTCTAAGAAGTTCACCATGGGCAAAGACTTCTTCGTGCTGGGCGCATCGCCGTACCAGAATGAGGAAACCGCCCAGGTTGTGTTTGCTGGTTACGGCATTGATGACCCTGCCTACTCAGACTACACCAACCTGGACGTGACGGGTAAAGCCGTAGTAGTTCTGGCCGGTGAACCTAAGAAAGCCGATGGCAAATACCTGATCAGCGGCACTGATAAAATGAGCACCTGGTCACAGGATGCCCGTACCAAAGCCGCTGCCGCCACTAAAAAAGGAGCGAAAAGCGTGTTAGTGGTGATGGGCACTACTGATGCCGAGTTCCAGCAATTGACGGCCCGTTATGCTGGCATGCTAACTCGCCCGTCCATTGGGTTTGGAGCTTCGGCTACGCAGCCACGTGCCGCCAACATCTACGTGTCTCCTACCATGGCTGCTGCTTTGTTGAACACCAAGCCTGAGCAACTGGTTGCCTATGGTGCTTCAGTAGGCAAAGCCGGGAAAGCCGTAGCCTCGCCGTACAAGGCCGCTACCAACGTGAAGATCAAAACCGCCCGTAACCGTCAGGCACTGCCTACTGAAAACGTGTTGGGTTACGTGGAGGGCTCTGACCTGAAAGACCAACTGATTGTTATCAGCTCGCATTATGACCACGAAGGCATCAAGAACGGTGTAGTGTACAACGGTGCCAATGACGATGGTTCCGGCACTATGGCGGTGATGGAATTGGCAGAGGCATTCGCACAAGCAAAGAAAAACGGACATGGTCCGCGCCGCAGCATCCTGTTCCTGACCGTTACCGCTGAGGAAAAAGGCTTGTTAGGTTCTGAGTACTACACGGAGAATCCAGTATTCCCGCTGGAGAACACGGTAGCTAACCTCAACATTGACATGATTGGCCGCCATGACAAAGAGCACGAAGGCAAACCTGATTACATCTACTTGATTGGGTCAGACAAGCTTTCTTCTGAGTTGCACGCCATCTCTGAGAACGCGAACAAAACCTATACGAACATAGATCTGGACTACCGGTTCAACGACCCTAATGATCCTAACCGGTTCTACTACCGTTCAGACCACTACAACTTCGCGAAGAACAACATTCCGGTTGCTTTCTACTTCAACGGAGTGCACGAAGACTACCACCAACCTACCGATGACGTGGAGAAAATCAACTTCCAGTCTGCCGAGAAAGTAGCCCGCCTGGTGTTCTACACCGCCTGGGACCTGGCCAACCGCACAGAGCGGATCAAGGTGGACAGCAACAAGAAATAATTTTATCAGGAGTACAGAAAAGGAGAGGCCATGGTCTCTCCTTTTTTTTGTTTCAGGCGGTGAGTTTCTTTATCTTCCATGAAAAAAGAGCCTTGGAAACGTATGCTCTTATGGACTAAGAGATAAAGAGCTTAAGGAAAATTAATCTAATATTTCATAAATGCCTCAGTGCCGCGACTGGCCCATAGTTGTGCACTCAGCAGTAATAAATTAAATATGCTTATATCGTGTAAAAGACTTTGTTCAAACATCATTGCAGCGCTTCTCCTGCTCTTCGCTTCCTTGCCAGCGACGGCGCAGGAGAAAGTAAGTATCAACTTTGCCTCTTCTTCCTGGGAACAAGTGCTTCAGACCGCAAAACAAGAAGGAAAAGCGATTTTTCTATACGCCACAACACCTAGATGCCGGTACTGCAAGCAAATGGAGAAAGAAGTCTTCCCCATGAAAGAAGTCGCTGATTTTTATAATACCACGTTTATCAGCTATAAGATCAACATAGAAGACAATGCTGAAGGCGAGGCACTGGCTAAAAGGTACGCCATCTCCAGCTTTCCCTCTTATCTGTACTTTGACAAGGACGCAGAACTACTGCACCAAAGCGGTGCCGGCAAGCCTGCCGAAAAATTTATAGAAGACGGCAAAAACGCCTTTAACCCAGAGAAAGCCCTGTTTACGCTGAAGAGAAGGTATGACAATGGAGAACGGGCTTCTTCCTTTCTATACCATTACAGCAAGGCATTGGCCTACTACGGACAAGCCGATAGCCTGGAGGAAAGAGTAGTAAATGAGTATTTGGCCACTCAAACCAGCCAACAACTTAACTCAGCTATAAATCTCCAATATATCTTTTCCAAAAACCTCGATTTCCGCTCACCCACTACCCAATATTTACTGCAGAACCAGCACAAGTTTTCGCCTTTGTTTAAAGAAGAAGAGGTGAAGACCAGAACCGAGAGAATCATTACCAGGACAGCTCAAAAAGCAGGTGCAGAAAATAATATAGCCTTGCTTAAGGATGTTCAGCAAGCCGTATCTACCAACTTCAAAGAAACCAAACGGATTTCCACCTTAGCCATGATTTACTTCTACGCCGGACGGAGAGACTGGCTCACGTATGCCAAAACAACTTTGGAGTACAGCAAAGGCTACGCCGAACAAGATTGGCGCACGTTATATGAAACAGGCATGTACCTCAACAGCTTCGCCGAAGACAAAGAAGCGCTGAAGATTGGTACCCGAATTATGAAAAAAGCCGTTGCCTTACATAAAGACCCAGAGAACCTGTATCTGTATGCCCAACTACAGCACAAGACAGGAAAAGACGCACCTGCAGCAAAAGCGGCCAAAGAAGCCCTGGAGTTAGCCAAGAGCACCGGCGAAGACACCAGCGACATCAGTGCATTTCTAACCCAATTGAAAGCCGGTAACTAAAAGCACCATGTCGTTTTGGCCTTGTTCTCAGAAAAACAGGGCCTAAACGTACCTCATACTCCTTCTTCACGTTATCTGCCAGTAGAAAGACACCTGCGGAACCAAAATAACTTAGTATTCAGGCAGCAGCCACCTATGACAAGGATGCAGCTTGTTGTCTATTTGCGCCAAAGGTTCGCTAATTTTGCAGGCATCTTATTAGTTTAGTCAGTAGATTGGGCACAAGCCCCTTTACCTATATTTGGAGAAGTACCTTGAGCATAAAACTAAAGCAGTTCCTGCAGGACTCAGAGAACAAAGCCTTTGACCTGGAGCATAGGAAGAAGATTCGTTTCAACATTGGCAAATACAATGCAGCTGTGCAGAACGGCATGGCAGCCTATGAGCACCATGAACTAGCCCGCGAGCGCGCCTCGTTCCTGAAAACCCAGACCATCAACAACCTGGACAAGTACCTGGTGGAGTTTGAGAACAATTTCACCAAAAGAGGCGGGAAAGTCATTTGGGCGCAGAACGCTGAGGAAGCCCTGCGGGAGATTGGCACCATCATAAAGCGCAAACGCGCAAAGTCTGTGGTGAAGTCTAAGTCCATGAGCACCGAAGAAATTCACCTGAACGACTTCCTGGAGAAGAACGGCATTGAAACCGTAGAGACCGATCTGGGCGAGTACATTGTGCAGTTGGCTGGTCAGCGGCCGTACCACATTGTGACGCCAGCCATGCACATGTCTAAAAAAGACATTGCGGAGCTATTCCATAAAAAACTGAACATCCCGCTTACCGATGACGCCCAACAACTGGTGCTCACTGCCCGCAAACTGCTGCGCGAGAAGTACACGCAAGCCGAGGTAGGCGTCAGTGGCGCGAACTTCCTCATCGCTGACATTGGAGGAATAGCGGTGACAGAGAACGAAGGCAATGCCCGCTTATCCACCACGTTCCCGAAAACGCACATTGCCATTGTAGGCATTGAAAAGTTGATTCCGTCTATGCTGGATTTGGACCTGTTCTGGCCCCTGCTCAGCACCAGCGGTACCGGCCAAAACGTGACCATCTACAACACCATCTTAACCGGTCCTCGTCAGCCTACTGAGAAAGATGGTCCAGAGGAAATGTACGTGGTACTGCTGGACAACGGCCGCACGAACTTGTTAGCCCAGCCTGAACAGCGCGAAGCCCTCAACTGCATCAGATGTGGTGCCTGCTTAAATGTTTGCCCGGTGTACAAGAATATTGGCGGCCATACCTATGAGACTACATACAGCGGTCCTATTGGGTCAGTGATTACGCCGCACCTGGCAGGCATGGAAGAAAACAAGCACCTAAGTTACGCCAGCTCCCTATGCGGCGCCTGCACCAGCGTGTGCCCGGTTAAGATCAACCTGCATAACTTACTACTCATCAACCGGAAGCAAAGCGTGGAAGAAGGGTTGGTGGACAAAAATGAGAAACTAGCTTTCAGGTTTTGGGCAAAGGGCATGCAAAACCGCAGGCTCCTGAACTTTGCGCCCGCTTCTGTCAAAAACTTTGTGTTAGGGCATGTACAGAAAGAAACCTGGAGCAAACGCCGGGAGCCCTTGGTAGCCGCCCCGCTTTCTTTTAATGAGATGTGGCGAAAACAACGCAAAAACCGCTAAAACAAAAGAGCCATCTGATTTCAGATGGCTCTTTTGTTTTCTAACCAAGGCTATGAACGCTGTTTGGGTGCAAATTTGATTTATATAACTCTGGTACTTCACCACCCTGTTGTTAAAACAGAGACTTCTTTTTGTTGGTGCGTTTTTTCACGTAAGTCCCGTTGTTTCGCTTCAGTTGCTTGTACCTTGCCATAGACCCTTTTTTCTTCTTAAAGAAAGGAAGCGCTTCTTCAGTATGCACCGCTGCAGGGGCGGCACTTGCAAGTGGAGAGAGTGAAAGCCCAAAGGCACACAACAACACAGTAAGTAAATGCTTTTTCATAAGAGTTATATTAGAAAGTTAATACTAATAAGCTCTTATACTTGAAATTAGCTAATGGGTTTATATTATTTTACTTTGTTTTTGCATTTATCATAAGCAAAGCCTTTGAATTTACTTATAGTTGCCGAAGTGCTTTAACGAGAGTATCCATCTCCTGCTCAAAAATAGCAGGGAAGTTGGCAATCCTGATCTGCTTTTCCTTGGAGGCTCCGTACCCGCTGCCCAGCACCATGCCCTGTTTTTTTAGCAGCGAAATAACCTCTGCCGCGGGCTTTTCCAGCACATCGGCTACTATAACCGTGGGTGAACGATGCGCTTTTTCCTGCACAAACGGCGCAAATAGAGAACTCTCCTCCAGGAAGGTATACACCTGATGCGCCTTGGCCTCTGTCTCCTGCCGGATGGTCTCAATGCCTTTGGTCAGCATGTCTTCCACTACGTGGGTTAATAGGAATATATCCAGCACATTAGGCGTAAAAGGGGTCTGAAACTGCTGATATTGGTCTTGTAATGAGGCTATACTATGGTGCCCGCCGGTATATTGCTTTCCTTCTAGTCCAGCTGCCACCTCACGGCAACGCCCGTTCACCAACCACACCCCTAATCCCGCAGGCAAGCCGAATCCTTTCTGCACCGAGAAGAATGCCATGTCTACTTTAGAGAAGTCAAGCGCGGCATACGGCGCCCCTGAAACCATATCTACAGAGATCAAGGGCTCAGGAAATTTTTCCCGCAATGCATGAATATCACTTACAGGCATGCATACCCCAGAACTGGTTTCATTCTGCGTAATGGCCAGCAACTCTGTTCCACCGGGTACCTGAACCTCTTCTAAGGAGAAGCCTTTGCCAAAAGGCACCTGAAGCACCTGTGCATCCCGGCCCAGCCATTTGGCATGATCTAAGTACTTTTTGGAAAACGAGCCATTTACCAGATGATATGTTTTCTGCGCGGTAAGGCTTTGGAGGCTCCGTTCCCAGATCTCAGTGGCCGAACCAGTAAAGTAAATGGCATAATCCTCCGGTAAGTTGAACAGCGCCCGCAGCCCGGCATCGGCGCGCTTGTACAAATCTTTAAACGCCTGACTCCGGTGTGATTGAGAAAACACCTGTTTGTCTAATGCAGTCTGCAGATGCCCTGCTACGGTAGGGTACAGTTGCGCCGGGCCGGGAGTGAAGTAAACGGATGCCATAGTTCTTGAGTGAAGGAGTGATTTGATAAATGAGTGAATGAAAGAACCTGTTTTAGGCCGATTTCTGTGAAATCAGGCTTAAAACAGGTTCTGAGTAGTATTCGTCACGCTACTTACTACTTATTAATAAAGCGTCCGGGATTTAATAGTGTCCGGGATCTGCTTCAGCTGCTTAATAACGGAACGGTCATACTTGGTGTCCACATCGGTGATCACATAGCCAATGGTCTCGTTCGTTTTCAAGTATTGGCCCAGGATGTTGATCTGGTTCTCAGCCAAGGCGTTGTTTATTTTAGCCAGAATGCCCGGCACATTGCGGTGAATATGGATGAGGCGGTGCGCATTCCGCAAGGCGGGCAGTTGCAGGTTAGGGAAGTTCACGCTGTTGTAAGAACCTCCGGTATTGACGTAGTCAATCATTTTGGAAGGCACGTACTGCGCAATGTTTTCCTGCGCCTCCTCGGTGCTTCCCCCAATGTGAGGAGAAAGCAACGTATTCGGCAATCCGCGAAGCGCCGATTCAAACTGCTCCTGGTTGTTCTTGGGCTCATACGGGAACACGTCTACCGCACAACCTCTTATTTTCCCGCTTTTGAGGTTCTCAGCCAGGGCCTCAATGTCAACCACGTGGCCACGGGCTAGGTTCAGGAACAACACGCCGGGTTTCATCAACTCAAACTCCTTTGGGCCAATGATGTTTTTGTTGCTGGCGCGACCATCTACGTGCAAGGTCACAATATCTGCCAAAGTCAGCAACTCGGCTAAAGAATTACAGACTTTGGCATTACCCAAAGCTAATTTGTCTACCACGTCATAGAAGTAAACCTCCATGCCCAAACCCTCAGCTAAAACTGAAAGCTGTGACCCAATGTTGCCGTATCCAATGATTCCCAGTTTCTTTCCTCTGATTTCATTAGAGCCTTTGGCAGACTTGTCCCACTCGCCTACGTGCATGCGGTTGCTTTTCTCTACAATGCCGCGGGAAAGCATGATGATTTCGCCAATGGCCATCTCTACCACGCTTCGGGTGTTGCTGTAAGGTGCGTTAAACACCACAATGCCCCGCTCTGTGCAGGTTTGTAAATCAATCTGGTTTGTCCCGATGCAGAAGGCACCCACCGCCATCAAACGCGGGGCATGAGCCAATGCTTTAGCAGTTACCTGCGTTTTGGATCTTATACAAAGAATGGCCACATCATGCAGCTGGGCACACAGTTCATCCTCTTCCAGCGCCCCGGCAATGACTTCTACCTGGTAACCTTCCTGCCTGAACATGTTCACCGCCAACTCATGAATTCCTTCCAACACCAGCACCTTGATACGGTTCTTAGGGTACGAAAGGGCGCTTGGCAGCTTGTTCACGTACAGGAACTCATCTAAGCTTGGCGTGACGTGGTCTGCTCTGCCTATTACGCTGTCGCGGCTCACGTTCTCCGTGAAGGCATAGAATTTATCGGCGATACCGGCTTCTTTAATTTCCCAGTCGGTGTAGCCGTCTCCAATGACGTACACTTCCCCAGGCAGATTCAAGGATTTTATCTGTTTTGCTTTGCCCTGGTTTTGGGTAAGCACGTTTTCACGATCAAACCCGGTTATATTGCCCGCCTCGTCATAGGTGAAACTATTGGCGAACACGTTTTCGGGCTTTACGCCTAATTCCTGCACAATGGGCACAATGAATTCTTTGAACCCATTGGAGATAATATAGATATCATCTCTGAAATTCTCAAAGAAAGCTTTGTTATGCTTGAACGACTCAGAGATCTGGCCTTTCAGGTGTTCAATGAGGATGCCAATGTGCTCTGTGTTGGCGTTGAGCAAGGCAAGCCGTTGGTCAAGGGAGTCTACCAGCGGAATTTCGCCCTCCATGCCCAGGTCTGTGATGCGTTGGATTTCAGTGAGTGCTTTTTGCCGCTTGCCCGGGTCCGGGATGCAGATGGCGCAAAGTTCGTCCAGGGCTTCCACCTTGGTGAAGGTACTGTCAAAGTCAATGATGAAGTGCTTATGCGTACTCATGGAAGATAAATGTTTGAGAGGCAGAACAAAAGAATCAGCCACCGCCTCTGATACGTTAGCACCGCTCCAGCAGGAATGGCGCTCAAATATCGGGCAGGATACGGTGAAATGAAAAGTGTTTTCAGGATGTTTTAACAAAACATCCTGAAAACACTTATTTTTTCTAATAAATGGCTGATTTTGTTAGAAAAGTGCTGGCATTCCGGGCCGGCGGGAGAAAGGCGTTACATCATTGATGTCTTTTATACGACAGATAAACCGGGCCATGCGCTCTACTCCAAAACCTGCCCCGGCAGTATACGGCAACCCTTGCTGTTGGGCCACTTGCAGGTAGTGTTTGAACGCCTCCTGGTCAGAGCCGGTCTCGCCCATCCGTTTCAGAATTTGATTGTACTCGTTTTCACGCTCTCCGCCAGACAACCCTTCGCCAAAGCCCTCGGGCCAGATCAAATCATAGTTCAGGTACGTGCCGGGCTTGGCAGGGTCTTCCTTGTCATAGAACTCCCGGCGGTGGTTCAGGAGCCAGAAGGGCTGGGTAGCCTCTTTGGATTTGATGTGCTCATAGTCAGGGCCATACTGCGCCTCCAGCTCCTCGGTGCGGTATACTTCTAATTTTCCTATTTCCGGCAATGACTCTGGGCGATACTGGGCTACAATCTCGGGCAGGTCCCGTTTCACGGCGGCAAAGATGAAGTTGGTTAGTTCTTCCATAAAGCTGCGCACAAAAGCCCCATCTTTGTTCCGGAATTCAAAGTCTATCTGTGTGAACTCAAATAAGTGACGGCCCGTAAATGCACGGTCAGCAAACTCCAGACGAACGTTAGGTGAAACAATGTACAACGCCTCCAGTTCTGGATTCAGCAACGCCAACTGCTTATGGAAAATCATAGATTTAGTCAGGCTCCAACGGCTGCCGGCATACGAGATAGCAGCATCTACCACGCCATGGTTCAATGGATCAGTAATAGGTGAGAGCATGAGTGGCATTAGTTGCACCAAACCACGCTCAAACATGAACTGGTGGGTTGCCCTGATGATAGCTTGCTGTACTTTTAGTACATTTACGGTAGAAACCCCCTGCAACTGAGCCAATGTTGACTCCATACTTACTTTTACGTCTTCTATTAAATCAGCTTGCATGATAGTTTTTATTAAAATGTTAACTTTCGTCTTAATTCAATGTAACAAACATATCAATATTGCAAATAATTTAATAATTTCGTAAATATATTTTTTGTACCTTAGCACATCTTTAAAAAGAGATATTATTCTTTGTTGAATTGCTAATAATAGACCTATAAAATGGCCCAAGTTTCAGAAATTGATAATCTTGACAGAAGAATTCTTTCCATGCTTATGCTGGATGCCACCAGAGCTTACACAGACATAGCCAAAGAATTGCAAGTTTCTGGGGGTACCGTACACGTGCGCATGAAGAAGTTGGAAGATTTAGGGGTGATCAAAGGATCACACCTATTCATCAACCCCAATGCAGTAGGTTATGACATTTGCGCCTTCATAGGTATTTACCTGGAAAAAGGCTCTGCCTACCAAACTGCGGTTACCGCCATGCGACAAGTGCCCGAGATTGTGGAAATGCATTACACCACCGGGCAGTGGAGCATGTTTGCCAAAATCATCTGCCGTGACACCCTGCACCTGCGTGAAGTACTAAACGAGAAAATTCAGGCAATTGAAGGCGTAGAACGCACAGAAACATTCATCTCTTTGGAAGAAAGCATTACCCGCCAGGTAGACATTTTGTAATTCAGGCCGTGCACGCTTTCTGTTGCCGTTGGGCAAAACCGAAAACTATATTATCTTTCAACGCTGAAGTCTACAGATAGACCAGCGCGTTTATGAACGAAAGATCTGGTACCAGAGAGAACATAAGTTGGTTGAGGTGGGCATCTCTGCCCATCCTTTTATTTATCATGTGTGCCTGCGGAAGTGCTGACACACCTGAAAAAGGTATTACCTTAAAAAAGACAGGCCGAAAGGTAAGCCTGATCGCGCATAGGGGTGCTTCCGGGCTTGCCCCGGAAAACACCATTCCCGCCATTAAAAAAGCCCTTGAAACTTCCTGCGATTTTATTGAAATAGACGTTCACCAAAGTAAGGACGGCGAAGTAGTGGTGATTCATGACCCTACTGTAGACCGCACCACTAACGGTACCGGTCGGGTTGCCGATCTTACTTTGGCAGAACTCAAAAAGCTGGAAGCCGGCATTAAGTTTGACTCTTCCTTCACTGACGTACAAATTCCTACCCTGGCCCAGGTGCTGCGCATTGTCAAAGGCAAGAAGAAGTTGCTGATTGAACTCAAGAAAGGGGAAGAGGAGTATTACGAGGGATTAGAGGAAAAAACTATCCAGCTTATACGAGAGGCACGTGCAGAGGAATGGTGTGTGCTCCAGTCGTTCCACGACCCCATTCTGGAGCGCATCTGGAAAGCTGACTTTGTCATTCCCACTCATAAGCTGATCGTAGGCAAAATCCCGTTCCTGCCCATCTTTATTGACCACGAACTTAAGTTTGGCGGCTTTGACCGTTACTCTGAGGCCACCGCCATTAACGTGCACCGCTATTTCGCCTCTAAAGCCTTTATCACCTCGCTGCACAACCAAGGCTTTAAGACCTTCATCTGGACAGAAGACACCCCCAAGAACATCCAAAAGTTATTTGACCTGGGTGCCGATGGTGTCATGACCAATCACCCGGAATTGGTAGAAAGACCGTAACTAAGCTAAAGCGTCTTTTAAACTTGTTTTCAGCAAAATGACTCAAAAACTCTACCGCAATCTTACTAATGACTAATACCTATCTTTTGGAAGCGGAGAGCCGCAATCAGTTACTCTCATCAAGTTTGTTGTACAGCAGCAGGGAGCCACAGGCACTGGCCAATACCATGCGTAAGTCTGGACTCAGGGTGTTCTTCATCCAAACTTTCCCGGTATTCATCGTTTGAACAGTGGCAAGCACGTGCCCCTCCTGAGAAAACTCATACCCTATGGCGGCGCTGGACGGGAGAGACTTGCCTTCAAATCTGTACAAAGGGAACACCTCTATCTCATGAGTGCCATTGCTGAGCTTGCCCAGGAAATTTTTCCGCTGCATAAAATGGCCCGGATCTGCCAAAGAGAGCTCCCATTCCCCGCTCTCGGGTGAATGAAAGGCAACCCGCAGGAACTCGCGCTGTTTGTTTAAATCAACAGAAAACCCTGCAGCTTCAGCCGTAATGGAGCGCAGCATGGCAGCTGCCTGAACAAAAAAGGTTTTTTGCCGCACCGTATCTCTTACCCCGAAGCTATACTTCTGATAGCCCTCAGCCACGTTGAGAAGATTACCTCCTTCATTACCTGTTTTGCGAGTCCAGCCGCGTTGAATCCCCTCTAACTGGTAGTTCCCAAATCCAAAACCCTTCTCTTTGCCTATAGACAATCTAAAGGCAGACCTCCCTACTACAGGCATGGCCGTGGCATCTTGCTGCATGCCTTCGCTTACTTTCATGTCTGGCATTGAGCAACCAGCAGCACCTACTAGAACGGTAGCTACCGCAGAGAGAAAAAGAATTTTTAAGGTGTTCATATGAAAACAGGTCAAAAACGGGATAAAAGGCAGAGGTTTAGTAGCAGAAAGAGAGCTTTCAGGCTCAGGCACATTGAGTTCGGCTTTGTTTTGAAGCTGGAAGAATATTAAAAAAACATCAGTCTTCCTTCTTTGTCGCTCGTACAATCTTGTACGGTGTGCATAAATACACCTTTCGGCTAATAAAATCTGTCTACCTTAGTGATGAAGAAAAGACCAGCTAGAAAACTTTTACCCCTATGGAGTGTTTCTTTTTTTCAGTAAAACAGGTAGACGCTTACCCTTTTCCTTTCTACCGCCTCTGGTCTTTTCATGAGTGTTCACCTACTCTTTCAGCATGGTTTTAGACTCTTATACATTTCTAATCGTCCTTAGCAGCTTGATTGTTCTTTCCTATGTGTTTGACATAGTGGCAAGACGGTCAAAAATACCCTCAGTCATTCTGTTACTCACCACAGGTATCTTTTTACAGGTGGCCGCTACCTACTTCAATGTGGCTTTACCTGGCATGCGGAGCATCCTGGAACTGTTTGGCATTATCGGGTTGATTCTGATTGTGCTGGAAGGGGCCCTGGACCTGGAACTGAAAAGGGAGAAGTTGCCGCTCATCAGAAAAACATTAATTACGGCCACGCTCACGCTATTGATCACGGCGGCCCTTATTGCGTGGTTTGTAAATTTCTGGCTGAATGTCCCTTACCAGATTGCCATTGTCAATGCCATTCCGTTGGCCGTAATCAGCAGCGCCATCGCTATCCCCAGTGTTACCAACCTGACCCCTGAGAAACGCGAGTTCATAGTGTATGAGGCTACCTTCTCAGACATTATAGGAATTATCGCTTTTAACTTTGCGGTGCAGAATGAGCGGGTGGGCGTTGGTTCTTTTGTTGCCTTGGCAGTAGACTTGGTCAGTATTCTGCTTATTTCTGTAGTGTGCTGCCTTATCCTGTTGTTTTTCGTAGACAAGATCAAAAGCCACATCAAGTTCTTCCTGATTATAGCTATTCTGATCCTATTGTATTCCATAGGGAAGAAGCTTCACTTGTCTTCCCTATTGATGGTGCTGTGTTTTGGGTTGATGTTGAACAACGCGGCACTTTTCATCAAAGACCGGCTAGGGAAATACATTAGTCTGAGATCTCTGCAATCTGAGATTGTGCAGTTGAAACAGATTAACGGTGAAAGCGCCTTTGTAATCAGGACATTTTTCTTCCTGCTTTTTGGGTTCTCTATTGACTTGCAAGAGTTATATCAGTTAGATATATGGGTGCTGGGCTTCACCATTTTCTCCATCATTCTGCTGGTGCGGTACGCTTACCTGCAATACATTGCCAAAGTGCCACTCATTCCAGAGCTCTTCATTGCGCCCCGGGGCCTGATTACCATTTTGCTCTTTTACAGCATTCCCTCGCAGTACGTCATAGAAGGCATGAATGAAAGTGTGCTTTTCTTTGTGGTGCTGCTCTCCAGCCTGCTCATGATGCTGGGCCTGATGCTCACCAGAAACAACGTGAACGATATCCCAAATTATTAAAGGCCGGATGCAGGGATTGTACTTTTAAGAAAGCGCTACACATAAGCTGACTTGAAAGCAGGAACCCAACAGAAGAGTAGCATATTCTCTTAAGGATTAGTACATTCATTCTATGAAGAGAATATTTGCAGTTTTCTTTCTCGTGGTGCTTTTTACCTGCACCGCCGAGGCGCAGTTTCTACGGGACCGGGCCTCTCCACCCACAGAGATGAGGCCCCTTCTTTTGACAAGATCATTCGCTATTAAGTCTGCTGAAGAACCACTCTTGCTTCTGGGATCACAGGAAACCGATTATTCTTCTTTGCTTGTGAACCCCAAAGAAATCGCCATCATAAAAATCTATAAAGACTCTGCTATTTTGGCCCCGCTGGGTCATAAAGCGAAGAACGGAGTGATCGCGATTGAGCTTAAAAACAAGAAAACACTCCTGAAACTAACCGATGTACTGGACTACTTCCAGGTACCCGAACCGCATCGGCAACTGCGGGTGTTGGTGAACAAGCACCCCGTTAACAGTGAACGGTTTTTAGCCGATATCAAAAGAATTGAAAAGGTAGAGGTCATTGGTCAGGACAAAGAAAATCCTTTCGGGCTGAGTTGGGACGCAAATGAGCAGTTCCTGAACATTGTCACCGTGCAGCCTGAGTAGTAAGTAGGGCATTTGGCATTGCTGTAACCGTGAAAGGGCAACCATAAGGATTTCCTCTACATCACCACAAACACTAATCCCCATTTAAAGCCGTTTTCTCAAAACAGACCTTAAACGGGGACTCACTCACTCACTCACTCACTCACTCACTCACTCACTGTCTTCATCTGGCAGAATCTCCACGTCCTGTACCAGCACCATGTTTTCTATCTCACGACCTCTGGGGGTGTTTGCCAGGCCACCTAGGGCCGTTTCTTTGTATCTGGTTTCCATGCTTTGCCCTACTTCGCCAAGTGCCATCACGCATTGGTCAACGGGTATAACCGGGTTCACGCCGGCAATGGCAATCTGAGCACTGGAAAACGCAATGGCGGCCGCACTGGCATTCCGGACGATGCAAGGCACTTCTACGAGACCAGCTACCGGATCACAGATCAACCCCAACATACACTGGATAGTAATAGCGACGGCTGCAAAGGTCTGCTCCACCGTGCCACCCAGGCAGTACACAATAGCCCCGGCGCCCATGGCAGCGGCACTACCAGTTTCGGCCTGGCAACCGCCTACCGCTCCGGCCAGAGAGGCATTGGTTTCAATGATCAAGGCAATACCGGCAGCTACTAACAGCCCTTCGTGTATCTTGTGGTCGTCCAGCTTGTGCAGGTCCTGGATGGTGGTCAGAATGCCCGGCAGAATACCGGAAGCCCCGGCCGTAGGAGCCGCCACCACCCGACCCATGCAGGAGTTCACTTCCTTCGCCCCTAAAGCCCGGCTAATGAGTTGTTGGAATTCCGAGGACAAAACGGTCACTGGCGCAGCGGCTACTTTTTTGGCCCCGTTGTTTACCATGCCAGAACGCGAGGTCATGTCTTCGGTGAGGCCGGTTTTCACAGCATCGCGCATAACGTCATACGCCCGTTGCAGGCCATCCCAGATCTGTTCTTCGGTGCGGCCTTTCTGCTCCGTTTCATAGGCAAGCACGGCCTGGTACAACGGTTCTCCCGTAGCTTGGCAGTGCTGCCCCCAACTCGCAAAATCATTAAATAGTAACGACATATTTATTTTCTCCCTCTTCTAAACTAAGCGCTTCATGCCCCCTCACCAACTTCTCTCTTTCTTCTCTCCAGAGGCATTTTCTGAAGGGTTCAGCCTTTAAAAATACAGGAAATAAAAGAGAAATCAGGTATCTTGTCTACTAGAGAAGACGAAAAAAGCTAACATTAGTTCAACCTGCATTTTTCGCATAATTTCCAGAAAACAGGTCTATAACAAGCCGCCTATGTTGGCCTCCCTGCTTACCCAAATTCCCTTATTTTCTCCTGACGACGTAGAGGCGTTCCTGCCGCTTTGGAAGAAGCGAATCACCGTGAACCGGGGCGATTTTCTCATCAGGCAAGGGCAGGTGGAGCAGCATTTGTACTTTGTGGAAAGCGGTGCTTTGTGGCTGTACCTCCCCAGTCCGCACGAAGACATTTGCGTGGGCTTTGCTTACCCCAATACCCTCATCACGTCTTTTCCGTCACTGGTGACCCAGATGCCCTCACAGTACTGCATACAAGCTCTTAGGAAGAGCGAGTTGGTTGCCATCTCTAAAACTGATTTCGACCTGATTCAGGAAAAACGGCCTGTATTCGGGAAGTTCTGGCGCATGGAGTTGGAAAAAGCTTTGGTGGGAAAGATTGAGCGCGAGGTGGACCTGCAACTGCCAGATCCGGTACAGCGACTGGAACGGCTGCTTCGGCGCAGCCCGCACATCTTTCAGTTGGTGCCCAAGAAGTACATTGCCTCGTACCTGCGCATGACGCCTGAGACCTTGAGCCGCATTATGTAAATCTTGATTTGAATCAAGGTTTGGCGAGGAAGCGGCCTATACCTTTGGTAAAAAAGATAAACGCCATGAACACAGCCACTTTCCTTTCGCAACTACAGCAGCAAGCCCAGGCCCAGAAGAGCCTGGTTCAATCTGAGTTCCTTACCCTGGACCAGCTTGAACTTAATTTCAAACTCCACGCCACCGGTTGGAGCATTCTGGAGTGCCTGGAGCATTTGAACCGGTACAGCCGCTTCTACCTGCCACATGTTGAACAAGCCATTTCTTCAGCACCCGCTTCCCTTACCCCACAACCTGTGTGCTACTCTTGGGTTGGAAAGAAGTCACTGGACGTGGCGAACCCTAACGGCGTTAAAAAGCACAAGACGCTGAAGCACATGAACCCACACAACAGCCAGCTTACTTCTGAGGTATTGGAAGAGTTCCTGCAGCACCAGAACACCCTGTTGCAACTGTTGGAAGCCGCAGCTAAAGTTGATGTCAACAAAAAAGCCATTCCAATAGAGTTTTTCCGGCTGCTCAAGATGCGGATTGGGGAGGCCTTGGAGTTTCTGGTGATGCACCAACAACGTCACCTGCAGCAGGCCCTGCGGGTGAAAAACCAGATTCTTCAACCCATCAGCTTAGTGGTGTAAGGAGTATCTTGTGTAAATGAAGAACTGGGTTAAAAGATAAGCTAGCGCGAGTGCATGGATTCGCGCCAGCTTAAGAATGACCTTGTGGCACCTTCTATTCCTGCGCATCCAGTTGCACCGGCACCACTTCTTTTTCTCCCGTCTCCAGGTTCACCTTCCAGAGTTCATGGGCATTGGTGTTGGTTATCCACAGAAAACCGCTGTGGATAAGTACATCATTTGGTTCATCTAATCCAGCCACTACTGTCCTGATGCGTTCCTTGGCCAGATCCATGACCTTTACTTTGCTGTTGTAGGTGTCTGCCACGTACAGATTTCCGTGATGCTCGGTGATGCCCATGCAGTGTTGCAGATAAGCTGCGTCAAAGTCGCCGTCTTCATCACCAAATTCAAAGAGCCCGCGGCCTATCAACGTGGTGACAGTTCCTTTGTTTAAATCTACGGCTCTGATGGCGCTGGCTTCCGGGTCCGCCACGTAAAGGGTACGTTCTTGCAAGGTAAGTCCGCTGGGCTGGTTGAAAGCAGCTTCAAGAAGATTGCCATCGGCGAGGGCTTCGCGGCCGGTTCCGGCAAAACGGTACACTTTCTCAGTTTGCACGTCCATGCGCAGGATCTGGTGGTTTCCAGCACTCGCAATGTATAATTGGTCATCGGCCACGGACAAATCCCAAGGGCTGTTAGGGTTGACCGGTACGCCTATCTCATCATAGAAAAAATAGTAACTCAGCTCCCCTGTTCCAGCTGCGGTAGTCACTTCTTTAGTGCTCAGGTTTACTTTTCTAATGGCGTTGTTCTTGGCGTCAGCTATGTACAGAAACCCATGGTGCATGGCCAACCCGTGAGGCTGGGCAAACGTGGCCTCACGGGCAGGTCCATCCGTAAACCCTTCCTGGCCGTTCCCGAAAACTTCCAGCACCTGACCTGAAGTGGTTAACTTCAAGACTCGGTTATTCCCGCTGTCAGATAGGTACAGGTGGCCTTCTGCGTCTTGGATCAGTTTGGAAGGAAACTTCAGCACCGAAGTATCTGGAACTTCGGTTTTGAAAGGATACGGTTCCCTGTTGATGCGCTCCCCGAAGGTTTGGATGAGCTGATCAAGATGCGGTTTGATGATATCATAGATGCCTTCGCCGGATCTTTGGCCCACTACTTTTCCATCAGGATCGATGAGGGCAACGGTAGGCCAGGCGTTTACTGCATATTGTTTCCAAACCTCGAAATCTGCATCGTTCACCACAAGGTGCTCAATCCCGAACTTTAGGATGGCTTGCCGGATGGCGTTCTTCCGCTTTTCGGCGTCAAACTTGGCCGAATGCACGCCAATGACTACCAGCTCCTTTGCGTATTCTTTCTCCAGTCGTTTTAGGTCAGGCAGAAGGTGCTGGCAGTTGATGCAGCCGAAGGTCCAGAAATCCAGCAAGACAATCTTCCCCCGGAAATCTTTCAAGGTGTAGGCACGGTCTGTATTGAGCCAGCCATGGGGCGTATTTATTTCAGGGGCATTGACACGTCCGGTAAGCATAAGATTAATGTGATTGTAGTTGGTTGGTCAATATAAAAGCTTTCTCTTTGTTTCTCTTAGGTAAGTGCTTGTGGCATTTCACCAGTTTCCTGATCAGGCAACTTAAAAAGAGCTTTAAAACTTCTCACCCTGCCTTCCGTTTTAAAGCTTATTTTTGGAAAACCGCCTTAAATCAGGGATGGTCATCAGCTTGATTTAAGCGTATTCCCCTTCTATTATTTAAAAGCCGATTTATAACATAAACTTCTACCCAACTTGACTATCAATTCTTTTCTGACGACTTGTCTTCTGTGGATTTCTGTGTCTACCGGAGTTGTTGCCCAGACCCCGCTCTCCGACACTACCGTTACCCGCCCTTCAACAGGGTATGCACCCGGTTATTCTGTAGAAGAAGTTCCGAAGACAAGCCGCTTCCTGAAACGGGCTGTATTGCCTTCGGTTGTGCTGATGGCCGCCGGTATTTCCACCATCAAAGACAACGGCTTCTACAGCAGCTATGACGCCAGCCAGGACGCCCGCGAAGCTTTTCCCCACTTCAGCACGAAGGTAGATGATTACCTTTTCTTTGTGCCCATTGTAGGTTTGTACAGTTTTAACCTTTTCTCGTCGCAGAACAAGCATGACATCAGGCGGCAGAGTGGCCTGTTACTGGCTTCCGGGGCGTTGACCACCTTAGTCGTTTACCCCACCAAAATCTTATCTGGGCAGGAGCGGCCTAATGGGTTACCCAGGGCTTTCCCTTCGGGGCATACGGCGTACGCTTTCACCATTGCCACCCTGGTAGACAAAGAGTTCAGAGGCAAAAGCAAGTGGATCAGCATTGGAAGCTACACCATTGCCTCCGCCACGGGCGTCATGCGCGTTTTAAATAACGAACACTGGATGGCCGATGTGCTGGCGGGAGCAGGAGTGGGAATCTTGTCAGTGAACACCGTCTACTTCATCCATAACCGCCTTATGCGCAACAAAGGCCTGAATGGAAGCATTTCGCCTACCGTCTTACCTAACGGACAACTGGGAATGGGCTTTGCACTTCAGTTTTAAAGATTGCTAGTTGCTGATTGTTGGTTGTTTTCAGAAAATTGATGAAAAACACCGTATAGAAGGACACTCTGATGCAAGGCATTTTTTGCCTTATTTGAGAACTATCAACAATTAACAACCAGCAATTAAACTATGAAGATTCTCTCTGCCGCCCAAACCCGTGCCGCCGATGCGTATACCATTGCGCAGGAACCCATCTCTTCCATTGACTTGATGGAGCGGGCCTCAGGCGCAGTGGCAGATTGGCTGAAGCAGAAGTACTCTCCAGAAGTTCCTTTTTACTTTTTCTGCGGACCCGGCAACAACGGCGGCGACGGAATGGCGGTGGCCCGTCTGTTGCACCATGATGGTTATGACGTTCAGGTCTTTTTAGTGGAGACAGGCCAGAATCAGTCGGCAGATTTTTCGCAGAACCTGGAGCGGCTGCCGCAGGCAATTCCAGTAACTAACGTCCAAACTACGTCAGACTTACCAGCTGTTCCCCTAAAAGCTGTGATCGTGGATGGGCTATTCGGGACTGGCCTTTCCCGGCCTTTAGAAGGAATCTATGCCGAAGTAGTTGAGTATCTGAACCAGCACCAAGGCACGGTTGTCTCTATTGACATTCCCTCCGGCTTGTTTACGGACGCTCCTACTCCTGCCCAAACAGCGGTTATCAAAGCAGATTATACCCTTACCTTTGAACAGCCTAAACTGGCATTTCTACTCCCCGCGTCAGGTTCATACGCAGGAGAATGGCACGTGCTTCCCATTGGTTTGCACCCCGAATTTCTGGCTCAGGTTGAAACGCCGCACCAGCTTCTGACCCACGGCTTGATTGAAAATGTTCTTCGGCCACGGTCCAGATTCTCTCACAAAGGCACCTTTGGCCATGCGTTGTTAGTAGGAGGCAGTTATGGAAAAATGGGGGCCATTACCATGAGTGCGCACGCTGCCTTGCGTGCCGGGCTAGGACTGTTAACGGTACAAGTGCCCACAACGGGTTATACCATTCTCCAGACCGCCGTGCCTGAGGCCATGGTACTCACCGATGCGCACGAGCAGCACCTTTCCCAATTTCCGGAGGACCTTTCCAAATACCAATGCCTTGGCATAGGACCGGGCTTGGGACAAGCCGAGGACTCCAGACTGGCCATGGAAAGTCTGTTCCGGCAAAAGCTTCCGCCGTTGATCTTAGACGCCGATGCCCTGAACCTGTTGGCCTCTGACCGGCTGTTGCGCCAGAACCTGCCTGCAAACAGCATTCTTACGCCCCACCCTAAAGAGTTTGAGCGCCTCACCGGTCCCGCCACCGATGATTTCCACCGCCTGCAGTTGCTCCAAAGTTTCTGCGCAGAGCATGACTGCTATGTCATCCTGAAAGGGGCGCATACCTGTATTGGTACACCTACCGAGGAGTTCTTTTTCAATACTACCGGCAACCCGGGCATGGCTACCGGCGGCACCGGCGATGTGCTTACCGGCATTCTGACGGCTTTGCGTGCGCAGGGCTATTCGCCACTGGAGACCTGTCAATTGGGAGTGTACCTCCACGGACTAGCGGGAGACATAGCGGCGGAAGTTGAAGGAGAAGCTTCCCTCATCGCTTCTGACCTTTACAAGTATTTAGGGGCCGCTTTCAGGAAAATACACCTAAATCAGAAATAGAAGTTAAATCAATCATACGCTGCTTCCTGTATACTTTCCTGAAAAGAGTGCAGAAACAGGAAGGATTGCTAATATAGTAAAGAGGTAGTTCTTGCTGCTGTGGCCTTACAGAACAGCGTTAAGGCTATATATAAGTTAGAAACCAAACTAGCAGAAACTGCACCAGCATCATCCCATCTGCTAGCACCAGGAAGTAGTATTGGGACCGGTATTCATGCACTTTCCACACAACTAGCGCAGCTCCAACACCTGCTATGCCCAAGGCAATCCGCATGTAAGGGGCCGTACCTGCAGGCAATAAAACGGCGTACAGGAGCAGGGCGAACAAAGCTAACTTCTTGGTATTTTGCACTCCCCATTTGGTGGGGAAGGTAACAGTGCTGGTGAGTTTGTCTTTGTAGATGTCTCTGATGTCAAAAACCAGCGTGAGGGAAAAGAGAAACAGGAGCCGGCGTAGAAAAAGAATAAAGTTACCAGAAGAGAATAAATCCCGGTCTACCTCCATGAGCGGGAGCTGTACAGTAACGGCAGACCACACGTAGGCAATAAGAAATACCTTTAGGAAAGGAATATCGCGCAAGGGAATGTAGCGTTCCCCCTCGGGCACTACCGGCACAGAATAGAGTCCGGCCACCACAAAAAGATGCAGCAAAAACCAGAAGTTGAGTTCAAAGATGGCCGTCCAGTACAGGAATACCGCACACAAGGCACTTGCTACTGAGATAAACGTCAGCTCCAGTCTATGCTCCTGAATCCATTGTGAGCGGGAACTGGAGGCTCCTTCCTGGTTGAACTTGTAAGGCAAAAGGCTGTCTGCGTTGTAGACAAAAAGAGTAGCGAAGAAAACGATTCCGCCCAAGCGCAGAGAGATGGGAATTCCGCTTAACAAATAGGTTTCCCACACAAGCGCCGCGGCACAGATGGAAATAAAAATATTACTGTACAGAATAAAATTCAGGATTTGCAGGGGGATCCTCATGCTTCTACTTGGTCCATGGCTTTCTTTACCAACTCTCTGACAAAGTACGTTGGACAGGAACATAGGTGCAACACTATTTTCCTGTTTCGAGCGTGTTTCCTTCAAAATGGTGTAAAACTAAAAGCGCCACTTCCCTTTGAAGGTAGTGGCGCTTTCCAATATGATGATTTACGCTTCTTAGCTGTCTGCTCTGAAGGTAGTATTGTACAGCTCTATGCTTTGCTCAATGATTCTGTACGCATCTTCACGGCCCAGGAAGTTCTCTACAATCACTTCTTTGTTCTCCAGCTTCTTATAATCTTCAAAAAAGCGTTGAATCTCTAACAGGGTGTGTGGAGGCAACTCAGAGATATCATTGATGTGCTTAACAGACATGTCATTAGCAGCTACCGCAATGATTTTATCATCTTCCTCATTGTTGTCAATCATTTGCATCACACCAATCACTTTGGCGTCAATGAGGCACATAGGCGCTACATCAATAGAGCAAAGCACCAAGATGTCTAGTGGATCTTTGTCATCACAGTACGTCTGCGGGATAAAGCCATAATTGGCCGGGTAATGCACTGCTGAAAATAAAACGCGGTCCAGCTTGAGCATGCCACTGTCTTTATCCAATTCGTATTTAGCTTTTGAGCCCTTCGGAATTTCAATAATACCAGTTACAATATTAGGAGCGCTTTCGCCGTAACCTACCTGATGCCAAGGATTGAAGTAATCTGTTTTCGTGGTTTCTAACATCTTGCTTATCTATATCTAATTTATTTTCTAGCAGTAGACTTACCGCACATATTCTAATAAAGCCCGCCCCATGGTTCCGTTGGGTTCCTGAATGCGCAGCCACGCCGCAATACTTGGCGCAATATCAATAATCTCTGTTCGTACCGTAGACTCTCCGGCCGGTATTTGCCACCCGTACCACAGAAGCGGAATGTGGGTATCATACGCCCAAGGACTACCGTGCGTTGTGCCTTTAGGCATTCCCCGTCCATAGTTTTCATACCACCCCGGCTGGAACGTAACCATTACATCACCAGACCTGTACGGCATGTAGCCATTTTCCACCAACATACCCAAGCCTCTTTCCCAATGTGATTTCATCAAGGCATCTGCGCTGAACGAGCGTAGAATACCGGGAAAGCGCTGCATGAAACGAGCCGTTTCTTCCTGCAATTCCACCAAGTTGGCTTTCTTGCTTTCTACCACTGCATGGTTGAAATATACCTGCTGATTCACAAAGGCACTCACCCAGTCAGCCGTCCCAAACTTCTGATTCAGGTGCTTTTTAAGCGAATCAGTCATAACACCTATGTTGGTGTTCCCCGCCGGAATACGTAACTGCTTTAAATAAGTTGGGTTATGGGCAGCACCATGATCAGCAGTTAGGAAAATCAGCACATTCTCTTTGCCCAGCTGGTCGTCTACAAACTTCAATAAATCTGCTAAGTCCTGGTCTAAACGCAGGTAAGTGTCTTCGACTTCAATAGAGTTTGGACCGTATTGGTGACCAATATAATCCGGGCTGGAGAAGCTTACTGCCAGAAAATCTGTGACGGTGTTTTTGCCCAGGTTCTCTGCCCTAATGGCCTCTTTTGCAAATTCTTTGGTGTAAGTGTTGCCCGCAGGAATGGACCGTAAAAGGTCAAATGTCTTTCCACGGAAGGCGGGAATGTTATGCGGGAACACTGGCTTTTCTTCTCCAACGAAAGTACCTTCAAACGCCTGGTCATCTGCTGTACTTTGGGTGTATTGCGCAATTGGCAACAACGTGGTCCAGGGTTGACTCAGGTACTGGTTTGGCAGTTTACGGTCATTGAAGGCCTGCACCCAAGCCGGCAATTGCTGCATGTAGTAGGTGCTGGAAATCATGCTTCCGTTGCTTCCGTCAAACCAATAGGCTGCATCTGCCGCATGGCCTGCAGGCAAGATAGATCCTCTATCCTTCAGGCTTAGCCCGATCACTTTGCTTTTCTGGTTTGTGGCCAGCTTCAGCTCATCAGTGATGGTGGAAGCAATCATGTTCACCGGTGACATTTGCCCAGCCTGCGAAGAACTCCCTACCGTGTTCACTGATTTATCCTCGGCACAATAGATATTGTGACCCGTTGCGCGGTTGTACCAATCATTCCCTATAATGCCATGCATAGAGGGAGTGGTACCGGTATAGATAGAAGCATGGCCCGGCCCTGTATAGGTGGGAACGTAATTGTAATGGTTGTTCCGGAAGTTAAATCCCTCTCCTACAAGTCTCTTAAACCCATTGGCTGAGTATTTATCCCAATAGCGGTACAGGTAATCATAGCGCATTTGGTCTACCACTATGCCTATCACCAGTTTTGGTTTCTCAGGGGCTTTACTCTTTGATTTTTTTCTTTGAGCAATGGCGGGAGACATGCCTATTAGCATGGCGAATACCAAAACCCATATCCTACTTACTCCTCCTGTCATTCTACTATAATTGTACTCTCAGTTTTAAGACCTTTTTAATAAAAGAGGCTTTAAAAGGTAAATATAATAGGGCAAGTTACTCTACTTATCCTTTTCCTCAAAACCGGAGAAATTTAATCTGTTGGTAACATATCCCTAAAAAGCAAAACGCCCATCTTTCAATGGGCGCTGCAAATAGAGGTATGGGAAAACTTATCTTGAGGCCGCAAGTGCTTCAGCACCACCCACAATCTCAAGGATCTCAGTGGTAATGGCAGCTTGCCGCGTACGATTATAGGTAAGTTTCAATTGCTTCAATAGTTCACCAGCGTTTTCAGTAGCCTTGTCCATAGCGGTCATACGGGCACCATGCTCAGAGGCATTAGATTCCAAAACGGCCTTGTACACCTGAATCTTCAGAGACTTAGGAATCAGCTGCTCCACAATCTCTTCCTGTGAAGGTTCAAAGATGTAATCAGACTCAGTCTGGTTCGCAACTTGCTCCTGGGGTTTCTCCTGAATAGGCAGGAACTGCTCTGTCCGGATGATTTGGGTAGCAACATTTCTGAATTCGTTGTATACCAAATCAATCTGATCAAAACGTCCGGTTCTAAAACCTTCCATGGCTTGCTCAGCAGCTGCTCGTACTGTTTCAAAAGATAGATTCCCGAACACAGTAGTGTAGTCACCCACGGTAGGCATGTTGCGCTTGGTGAAGTACTCATGGCCTTTCTTTCCTATGGCCATGATCTCAATGTTACCTGCAGCTGCCTGAGTAGCGTAACGCTCATTGATGAGGACATTCACCGCTTTCATCACGTTAGAGTTGAAAGCGCCGCACAACCCTCTGTCTGAGGTAACAGCAATAATCAACACCCGCTGCACATCCCGCTTCTGAGCATACACGTTGCCTCCGTCTTCGTTTTGCACGTTAGACAGATTGGTCAAAATGTTGTTCAGACGCTGGGCGTACGGACGCATGCGCATAATATTATCTTGGGATCTACGCAATTTAGCAGCCGCTACCATTTTCATGGCTTTGGTGATTTGCTGAGTTGACCCTACAGATACAATACGGTTACGTACTTCTTTTAAACTTGCCATTAACTTGCGTCAAGTATAAACAGAGAAAAAAGAGCATGCGTGTCACCGCTATGCTCCTCTTCTGTTGGTTTAATTATTTACGATATCTGGCTGTGAGGTCACGCGCAACTTGCTTCAGCGTGTCGGTCACATTATCATCAATTTTACCAGCTCTTAATGCATCCAGTACCGGACGGTGCTGCGCATTCAGAGTCATGGTAAAGTCTTTCTCAAATGTACGCACCTCATTCACTGGCACGTCATCAATCAGGCCATTGGTACAGCAGTAGATCATAGCTACCTGATCTTCTACCGCTACCGGAGAGAACTGAGCTTGCTTCAATACTTCCAGGTTTCTACGGCCACGCTCAATGGTCAATTTAGTAGCAGCATCCAGGTCAGAACCAAATTTAGCGAAGGCTTCCAATTCACGGAATTGCGCTTGGTCTAGTTTCAACGTACCAGCCACTTTCTTCATGGACTTGATCTGAGCTGAACCACCCACGCGAGATACCGAGATACCTACGTTGATAGCCGGACGGATACCAGAGTTGAACAAGTTAGTTTCCAGGAAGATCTGACCATCTGTGATAGAGATCACGTTGGTTGGGATATACGCAGAAACGTCACCAGCCTGGGTCTCAATGATTGGAAGAGCGGTCAAAGAACCACCACCTTTCACTAAGTGCTTGATAGACTCTGGCAAGTCGTTCATGTCACGGGCAATTGCGTCAGATGCGTTGATCTTAGCCGCACGCTCTAATAAACGGGAGTGCAGATAGAATACGTCACCTGGATACGCCTCACGTCCTGGAGGACGACGAAGTAACAGAGACACTTCGCGGTAAGCTACGGCTTGCTTAGACAAGTCATCATATACTACTAATGCAGGACGACCGGTATCACGGAAGAACTCACCAATAGCCGCACCGGTAAACGGCGCGTAGAATTGCAACGGAGCTGGGTCAGCCGCTGGAGCAGCAACTACTACGGTATAACGCATGGCACCACTAGCTTCCAACGCGTTCACAATCTGTGCTACGGTAGAGGCTTTCTGGCCAATGGCTACATAAATACAGAATACAGGCTCACCACGGTCAAAGAACTCACCTTGGTTGATGATGGTGTCAATCGCTACGGCAGATTTACCTGTCTGACGGTCACCAATGATCAACTCACGCTGGCCACGGCCAATCGGAATCATAGAGTCAATTGCCTTGATACCAGTCTGCATCGGCTCATTTACCGGCTGACGGTAAATAACACCTGGTGCTTTTCTTTCAATTGGCATTTCGTACAGCTCACCCACTAATGGGCCTTTGCCGTCAATTGGCTGACCAAGGGTGTTTACCACGCGGCCTACCATGCCATCACCTACGCGAACGGAGGCAATTTTATTTGTTTTCTTAACTGTGTCACCTTCTTTGATGTCGCTCCAGTCACCCAACAATACCGCACCCACGTTGTCCTCTTCAAGGTTAAGAACAAGGGCTTGCAGACCATTTTCGAACTCTAACAACTCACCAGACTGTGCCTTGGATAAGCCGTAGATACGAGCAACACCGTCACCAACTTGCAGAACCGTACCAACTTCTTCTAGTTCAGCTTCTGTTCTGAAGTTTGACAGCTGTTCTCTTAAAATCGCTGATACTTCATCAGGTCTAACTTCTGCCATGATTATAGTTTAGTAATGTATGGATTTTCTTTAAACTTGTTTTTCAATCTCTGCACACTGGTTCTGATAGTATTATCTATCTGTTGATCTCCAATGCGCAATACGTACCCACCTACTACAGCCGGGTCTACCACTTCTTTCAACTCTACCTTCATACCACCGGTACGTTCTGCCACCATTTGCTGGAAAGTAGCCCGTAACTCTGGGGTAAGCGGAACGGCAGTGGTCACCGTTGCTTTTTGAATACCTGATAGCAGATTGTACTGTGTCACAAATTCCTGAGCCACAGACTCCAGAACCGCCTCACGGTGTTTCTGGGTTATAATCCGGAAAAAGGCCATGGTAAGCTCAGCCATGTTACCGCCAAAAACAGCAGTAAGAATAGAGAGCTTTTTATCGTGCTTTATAATCGGGTTGCGCAGTACTAAGCTTAGATCACGGTTCTGGTTCAAGACTCTGGTGAAGGAAAGCATATCTGCATATACTTGCTCCAATGATCCTTGCTCTTGAGACAGTTCCAGCAGAGACTTGGCGTACCGGGAGGCAACTCTTTCGTCTGACATTTTTTTCTCTTGCGTGTTTAAAACGATTCGCTTCCTTTTCCGGGGCGGGAAGCAGCTCGCCGTCCGTTCTTAGCTAAGCGGCGTTTCCTGCAGATAGCTCCTAACCAGTGCTTGCTGCGCCTGGGCATCTTGCAATTCACGTCTGATCAGTTTCTCTGCAATGTCAATGGACAAGGTAGCGGCCAGGTTTTTCACCTCAGTTAAGGCTGCCTTTTTCTCATTCACAATTGAAACACGGGCCTGCTCAATCATGCGCTGGCCTTCTTCATTGGCTTTAGCACGAGCATTCTCCACCAAATGGGTAGCCGCGTCAGTTGCTTCTTTCAAGATACGCTCACGCTCAGCACGGGCCTCGTGTAAAAGACGCTCGTTATCTGCTTTTAACGCCTGCATTTCCAGCTTAGCTTTTTCGGCCATGCTTAGAGCAGCATCAATATTTTCTTCTCGCTCACGAAGAGCCTTCATGATAGGCTTCCACGCAAACTTTGACAACAGCAAAAGCACCACCAAAAAGGTGACTACTTGCCAGAAAAGTAATCCGATACTAGGGGTTACTAATGGATTCATTTTACAAAGTTTATTTTTAGAGAAAAGCTTTCTCTCAACTATAACTACTACTAATGCTACTCCTCCTTTATTGACGTCTCCCGGTCCAGACCAATCGTCAGGACGGGAGACGCAACAAATGCTTTCTTAGCGAATGAAAGAAATCAGAAGGCAAACAACCACCCCAAACAGGGCAACACCTTCAATAAGAGCAGAAGCGATAATCATGGCAGTCTGGATTTGTCCACCAGCTTCTGGCTGTCTTGCAATAGATTCCATGGCAGAGCCACCGATTCTACCGATACCCAAACCGGCACCAAGAGCCACTAAACCAGCACCGATACCGGCACCCATGATGGCATAACCTGCACCTAAAGAAAACGCTTGAAGCAATAATGCTAACAACATAGTAGTATATATATAGTTAAAAAAAAGGAATTCAGATTAATGAGCAGTTACTACATGAGGAGCATCACCATGCCCCAAGTCAGTATGATGATCGTGCTCTTCTACCGCACCACCAAAGTACATGGCAGACAGCAACGTAAAAATGTAGGCCTGCAACAAGGCTACGAACAACTCCAGAAAGTTCATGAACGTAGCAAACGCCACACTCACCGGACCAATGGCCACACTTTCAAAGATAAAGATCAAGCTAAACAAGCTCAGAATGATGATGTGCCCTGCTGTGATGTTAGCAAAAAGACGAACCATCAAGGAGAATGGCTTAGTGAAGATACCTATTACTTCTACCAGCGGCATGATTGGAATACCCCACTTTAACCACCACGGAACACCAGGTGTGTTGAAGATGTGTCCCCAATAAGACTTGTTACCGCTAAATACAGTAATCAACAACGTAAATACCGCCAGCGTCAAAGTCACCGCTATGTTACCGGTCAGGTTAGCACCACCTGGGATCAAACCCAATAGGTTGTTAAACCAAATAAAGAAGAAAATCGTCAGCAGGTACGGCATATAGCGCTCATACTTAGGACCAATGTTGGTTTTGGCGATATCATCACGCACAAACACAATGATGGGCTCAAAGAAAGACTGAAGGCCTCTTGGCGCGCGGCCACGGTTCTTTTTGTATGACCCAGCAATGGACAAAAACACAACAAACAGCAGGAGCACACTTACGAACATGGAAGCCACGTTCTTGGTGATAGACAAATCAATGGGACCTACAGGCTTTTCTTCGCCGTTTTCTCCTTTGACCGTTCTTGGCTCACCTTCTTCGTTGGCATAATAAATATGGCCATGTTCCATCACATACCCTTTGTAAGGCTGCAATTCATGGTTTTCATTGAAGAAGTTGCTGGAAGAGAAAATATCTAATCCATTCTCCCCGTATAATATAACTGGCAAAGGCAGTGTTACACCGTGTGCAAACTCCCATACATAATCATCACCTACGTGGTGCATGATCATATCACCAGGACTAAATTCCTCACCTTCGGCAGATTCTGCCGCTTGGGCGGAGAAAGTAAGAAAAGAAAGCAGAATTAAAAGTATCTTCTTCATTCAGAGCGGATTATAAGCAATGGTTTTATATAAGTGCATTGCCCTATGCATGCTTTTTTGAATTTCGGCGCAAGTTACTCAACAAAGCGTAGATTTCAAATGCGGTATAAATAAAATAAAGGACGAAAAAGTTTATGACGAATTGTACTACCTGCTCTTCATGGAAGTATCTATATACAAAAACTACTATTATAGATAGCACCATGCGTATGCCCATGGAGGCAAAATAATAAGCATGTAAGTTCTCAGAATCATGCCTGAGACCCAGGTTTGCCACATAATGGGAAAAACAGGTCACAAACACAAAGAAGCCCAACATAAGCCAGATATAGGAATGAACCAATCCATCTCCTGTGAATTGGAGCAGGGCAATGATCAGAAGAATCACCAATCCGGTGAGCAAAAGCATGCCTCTAATAAAATTCACCAGATCTTACTTCTTATGGGTTAAGGACACAATTACAGAATACATGCTGGCAAAAACCGCCACTGCTAGAAGCCCCAATGTCCACCAGGGCGTCTCATTCTGGAAGTAGGCATCTAACTTGCGGCCACCCAATGCTGCGCCTCCCATTATGGCAATCATCTGGAACGCCAAACCAGAATATTTCAGGTAAGGTTTAACCTCAGAATTTTTCTTTGGCCTGGGTGACGACGGTTGGGTAGGCTCCATGCGGTCTGCTCCTGTTTCTACAAAGGTACTAATCCATTGCTCACCTTCGGCAGAAAGATTTGCCCAGAGGACTTATCTGCTGATGATAAACTGTTTGGTGTGTATTTTTAAGAAAACGGGCGTAAAACCCATCTGGTTCAGACAAAATTGAAATTACTTCAATTACCTCTTATCCGGCCTCTTACGTAGTAGCGGACAAGAGCATAAAATAATGTAAATTTGTTTCTTGCCTTGCCAAGGCTGAACCTTCACGTTCAAGCTCCGCATTTCTGGCTTGTTTTGGCAAGAACACGCATAAAATAAAAAAGGGCTCTGGGTAGTTCTACTTATATTCCAACATTTTTGACTTTACGTTGAAGCTGACACGTTTTCTCCTTTTCTTCCTTCTTATGGGCACCTTAGCTGGCTGCTCTTCAGACAAACCTTTGGGTAGGCTCTACCGAAATGTGAATGCCCAGTTTAACGGGTATTTTTTGGCTCGCGAAAAGATGGAGGAGGTTGAGGCCCGGTTGGAAGCTGCCCACATCAATGACTATAACCGCGTTCTGGACATCCTGCCGCCGCAAGACACCACGGTTCTTAAAACTCTGGCCCCTGACCTGGATGAGGTGATTAAAAGAGCCTCCTTTCCCATTGCACGCCACCCAAAATCACGGTGGATTGATGACTGCTATGTATTGATTGGCAAGGCCCGCTACTACCAGCGCGAAGATGCGGAAGCCCTGAAAACCTTCAGGTTTGTACAAACCACCAGCCCAGACCGCCACGCACGCCATGAAGCAATGATCTGGATGATGCGTCTGGCCATGCGGCAGAAAGACTATGACCAGGCATCTTCTATTTCTGAGCAGTTCCGGAAAGAGCGCATGAATGAGGACAATGGACGAGAACTGCTTTTGACCAGGGCCCAACTGGCAAGTATCCAGAACAACGTGCCGTTCATTATTGAGAACCTGGAGAAAGCCATTCCGCTCGCTAATAAGCGGGACAAGGAGTCACGGCTCCGGTTTATTTTGGGCCAGTTGTACCAAGCCACAAACCAGGACGCCAAAGCCTACGAGCAATTTGCCAAGGTATTGAAGAAGCGCCCTCCTTATGAATTAGGTTTCTATTCTAGCCTGAACCTGGCGCAGGTGACTGAGCTGAAAGACGTGACAGACCAGAACAAGGTAGAAGAGTTCCTGTACAAATTGGCTAAGGACGATAAAAACAAAGAGTACTTAGACAAAATCTATTACGATCTAGCGAAACTGGAACTAAGGCAAAAAGAGTATTCTGAAGCCTTAACTCTGCTTAAAAGGTCTACAGCGGCTTCTACAACCAATACTGCCCAAAAGGCTTATTCTTATTTACTGGCTGGTCAGATTTACTATGATCACCTGCAGCAGTACAAGTTAGCACAGGCTTACTATGACAGTACTCTTCAACTATTGCCACCAACGGCTTTGGGATATGAAGAGCTATCTGACAGACGCACCGTTCTAACCGCTTTCACAGAGCAGTTAGAAATCATAAGGGCAGAAGATAGTTTACAGGCGTTAGGAAAGTTAAACCCTACTGAGCGCGCTCAACGGGTGGCCGAACAGATTACCCGAGAGCGGGAACAGGCCGCCGCAGCCGCTTTGGCGGCCAGTAATGCCACTGCCAACCCTGCAAACTTTACACAAACAGCTACGCTCCCCATTGGCGGGGCAGGCACCAATGGCAGCACCTGGTACTTTGACAACCCAGCGGCTCGTGCCAGTGCCCGCAATGACTTTTTGCGCAGTTGGGGAGACCGCCCATTACAAGATAACTGGCGTCGCATTACGGCTGTTTCAGGGTCTACGCCACTTACGGCAGGACCCGTGACTAACATAGGGGTTGACAGTGCCGCCTTGGCCTCTGCGGCGGCCCAACAACAGGCAGATTACCTGGCTGCCATCCCGGTCACTCCAGAGCAGTTACAAGTATCTAACAAGCGCATTGAGGAGGCTTTGTTCACCTTGGGCAATATTTACCAGCAACGTTTACGCGAACCTGAAAAAGCTTCCCAAACGTTTCTCCAGTTGTTAGAGCGCTTTCCTGCTTCTACCCATGCTTCTGAAGTTTATTACAGTTTGTACGTATTAGCTCAGGGGCAACAGCAACAAGAGAAAGCTGCTCAATTTGCCCAGACCCTGAAGCAGCGTTTCCCTAACTCTAAATACAGCAGACTCATTGACCAACCAGACTTCCTCCGGACGTACTCCGCGGAGAACCTGGCCGCGCATGCATTGTATGACTCAGCTTACGTGTTGTATGAAAAAGAGAAATACCCAGAAACGTTGAATGTTTTAGCTTCTCTTTCTCAAAAGTATCCGCAAAACGATATAAAGGATCAGATTGCTTTTCTAAGGGCTTTGGTGACAGGTCGCACCCAACCAGCCGCTACATTCAGGGCTGCTATGGAGAAATTCCTGATTCAGTACCCAGAAAGCCCATTGTTGCCTCAGGCGAGGGATTTCATGAACCTGTACTTGCGCTATGAATCAGGGGAATTGGCTAAAGCTCCTGTTCGCAGCGCAGCAATTGTTCCTAAAGAGGAAGTGCCTACCTACAAGGCAGAGAGAAGCAAGCCCCATCTATTTGTGATTGTACATACCGGTGACAGCTTGGCGCTGCGTCAGCTTATTACCGCCTATGGCAAGTACAACAGCCGCTTTCACCCTAAGAAACAGCTCACCTTGCAACCTGTGGCGTTTCAGGACAGCACCACTCTGCTTTTGGTTAGAGCTTTGCCAGACTATAAAACTGCGGAACAGTACACCAAATTACAAGCCTCCCGCACTTCACCATTAGCCAATTTAAAAGGCCCGAAATTTGCTACCTTTGTGATCACTGAAGCTAACCTGACTTTACTTAGAAAGCTGGGAGATATCGCGCAGTATGTAGATTTCTTTGAAAATAATTACAAATAGCATGTCGTCTACGCCTGATAATAAGTTCCGAAAAGTCATTTCGGCACTTTGGCTATTTTTTGCTGGAGGATTTTTGTTCTTCCTGCTTTACGTTTTTGCCGTTAGCATCAACTTCCTGAATCTTTTTGGCGACCTTCCTAACCTGAAAACCCTGGAAAACCCTAAAAGTGAACTGGCTTCAGAGGTGTATTCAGAAGATGGCCAGCTTTTAGGAAAATACTTCCGTGAAAACAGGAGCCCTGTCACGTATGAGCAGTTGCCCAAGACCTTGGTAGATGCTTTAATTGCAACAGAAGACATTAGGTTTGAGGAACACTCTGGTATTGACTTCAAAGGAACATTAGCTGTTCCCTACTATAAACTTACCGGCAAGCAGGACCGTGGTTCCAGTACCCTGACCCAGCAGCTGGCCCGTAACCTTTTCCGTACCCGTGATGATTTGAACAATGGTTTGCTCAGCGATGTGCCTGGGCTGCGTATGCTCATCATCAAAACCAAGGAATGGATCATGTCTGTGAAACTGGAGCGCTCTTATACCAAGAAAGAGATCCTGCTCATGTACCTGAACACCGTTGACTTCGGGAGCAATGCTTATGGCATAAAAGTAGCGGCCAAAACTTTTTTCAACAAAGAGCCTGAGCAACTTACCTTAGAAGAAGGCGCTACCCTGGTTGGAGTTTTGAAAGGTCCTTCCTTCTACAGCCCGGTTACCCGTCCTGAACGTTCTATGAGTCGGCGGAACACCGTGTTGGATCAGATGCTCAAGTACAATTACATTGATGAGCCGGCTTACGCTGCTGCCACGGCAAAGCCGATAAAACTGGACTTTAACGTAGAAAACCAGAACAAAGGATTAGCTCCTTACTTCCGGACTGAAATTGGAAAATCACTTGCGCAGTGGTGCCGTGACAATGGGTTTGACTTGTATTCTGATGGGTTGAAAATCTATACCACCATTGACTCTCGCATGCAAAAACATGCCGAAGATGCTGTGGAGCAGCATATGAAGGTGATGCAGAAAGAATTCTTCCAGCAGTGGAAAGGCCGCAGCCCCTGGACTGACGAAAATGGCCGCGTGATCAAAAACTTTTTGGCTGATCAAATCAAGAGAACGGCCCGGTACAAGAGCTTGGTGGAGCAATACGGTGATGATGAAGATTCTATCAAGTACCACCTGAATCACAAAATTCCGATGAAAGTCTTCTCCTGGAAAGGGGAAAAAGACACCATCATGAGTCCAATGGACTCTTTACGGTATTACAAACATTACCTGCAGGCCGGTTTTATGGCCATGGATCCTTTAACCGGAAAAGTGAAAGCTTGGGTAGGTGGTACCAATTACAAGTATTTCAAGTATGACCACGTAAAACAAGGGGCACGTCAGCCTGGCTCAACGTTCAAGCCTTTCGTGTACACTGCAGCCATTGAAGCGGGGTATTCTCCTTGCTACAGAGTAACAGATGCTCCCGTGACAATCATCAACCCAGATGGTAAGCCTTGGACTCCGAAGAACAGTGATGGTGTCTATACCGGTCGCCGTCACTCTCTCCGTGAAGCGTTGGCACTTTCAGTGAACACCATTACTACTTACCTCATGAAGAAACTTGGGCCTGAAGTAGTGGTAGAAACAGCCAAACGAATGGGAATCACCACTCCTCTTGATCCGGTTCCTTCCCTGGCCTTGGGTTCCAGTGACGTAACATTGTATGACATGGTGGGTGCGTACGGAACCTTTGTAAACAAGGGGGTCTGGAACCAACCACAGTATTTGATCAGGATTGAGGACAAGAACGGGACAGTTTTGCATGAGTTTGTTCCAAAGACCCTTGAAGCGCTGAGCGAAGAGACCGCTTATTTGATGGTGCACATGCTCCAGGGCTCCGCCGATGTACGGGGTGGTACCGCCTATTATGGCCTTCGCCATCGGTATGGTTTGAAAAATGAGATAGGGGCAAAGACTGGAACTACCTCTAACTACTCAGATGCGTGGTTTATGGGCATCACGCCAGATTTGGCTGCTGGTATTTGGGTGGGCGGTGAAGACCGAAGCATTCACTTTAGAAGTGCCGCTTATGGGCAAGGAAACAAATTGGCCATGCCTATCTATGCCATCTTCATGAAGAAGGTCTATGCCGATAAATCATTGAATGTATCTAAAGGAGCTTTCCCTAAACCTGCTGAACTTTCTACTTCCATCAATTGCGGTGGAACCCATTTTGTCCCTACCGTTACTGATTCCGTAAAAAAAGAGCAAACACTTACCCTGCCCCAAAACGTAGAGGAAGGAGCGTTCTAAGAAGGAAGAAGATTTTATGGCTGCGGATGAATTGATTAAAGAGCAATTAAAACATTTGCCCCATCGGCCGGGCATCTATAAATACTATGATGACAAGGGAATCATCTATGTAGGCAAGGCCATAGACATCCGGAAACGGGTAAGCTCTTATTTCAATTCCTCTAAACAGCACAACAAGAAAACGCTTAAGCTTATCTCGCAGATTAAGCGCATAGAGTTCACAATTGTAGACAGCGAGGCTGATGCTTTTTTACTGGAGAACAACCTTATAAAACAGCATCAGCCTAAATACAACATCCTCCTGAAGGATGGCAAATCTTATCCTTTCCTTTGCATCACCAATGAACGTTTCCCGCGGGTTTTAAGCACTCGTAACAAACTCAACGATGGCTCCCGGTACTTTGGCCCTTACCCCAGTGTGACCAGCATGTACGTGGTTCTGGAACTGATCAGGACCTTGTACCCCTTGCGCACCTGCAGCTACAATCTTAGCCAAGCCAACATAGAAGCCGGCAAATTCAAGGTTTGTCTGGAGTACCATATAGGCAATTGCAAAGGACCTTGTGAAGGCTTGTATGATGAAGCCCAGTATAACGACCACATCCAGCAGATCAGAAACATACTCTCCGGTAACTTAACAGTAGCTAAGAACTACTTCAAAGAAGCCATGTCTGCCGCTGCCGCAGATTATCAATATGAACTGGCTCATCAATACAAGCAGAAGTTAGACTTACTGGATGATTTCCAGGCAAAGTCAACTGTGGTGAGCCACACCCTTACCAATATTGATGTTTTCACCATTACTTCCAATGAGAAATGCGCCTTCATCAACTACCTGAAAGTAATGAACGGCTCTATCATTGGAACCCAGTCTCTGGAACTTCAGAAGAAACTAGAAGAGACCGATCAGGACATTTTGGCTTCCATGATCATGCAGTTGCGGTCCGATTTTGAAAGCTCTTCTAAAGAGATTCTGGTGAACATTGATGATCTTGTTCTGCCCTTAGAAGGAGTGACAGTGACTGTTCCGCAGATTGGAGACAAGCGAAAGCTTCTGAACCTGTCCATGAAAAATGCTCTTTATTTGCGTAAAGAAAAAGAGAGCATGCAGGACAAGTCTAAAGACAGCAATGAAGTAAGGATTATGGAAACCATGAAACGTGACCTCCGGCTTACTGAGTTGCCTAAGCACATTGAATGTTTTGACAACTCCAACTTTCAGGGCGACAACCCTGTTGCTTCTATGGTTTGCTTCCGGAATGCCAAGCCGTCTAAAAAAGATTACCGCCACTTCCATATCAAAACTGTTGTTGGCCCTGATGACTTTGCCTCTATGTATGAAGTAGTGACCCGGCGGTATAAGAGATTGATAGATGAAGGAGCCTCTTTACCTCAGTTAATCATCATAGATGGTGGCAAAGGCCAGCTAGGAATGGCTGTAAAGGCGCTGAAAGACTTGGGCATTTATGGTCAGGTAGCCATTGTGAGTATCGCGAAGCGCCTAGAAGAGATCTTTTATCCTGGAGATACTCTTCCTCTTTACATAGATAAAAAATCAGAAACCTTAAAACTCATACAGCGCCTTAGAAACGAAGCGCACCGGTTTGGTATCACGTTTCACCGGTCACTCCGTGATGCGGGAACACTACAAACTGAATTAACCAAGATCAAAGGGTTAGGTCCAGCAACAGCTGAGAAACTTTTGAGCAAGTTCAAATCTGTGAAGAAGATTGCTGAACTCTCGCAACAGGAACTTGAAACAGAGGTTGGTAAAAGTAAAGCACGCTTATTGATTGACTACTTTTCCCAAACAGCTAAATAGAGGCTGTTTTAAACCCACCTTACAAAAAATAGCCTCAAAGCAACCCTCTTCCTCCTGGGCATTTTGTAAGAAGTAACTTCTTTTTGAGTAATTCTGTTTTATAAGCATTTTCTTCAAACAGATTCAGAAACACCATTCTTAATTGAAAGGTGATATCTTTCACACCTTGATTTATCTTAAATTACCCTCAACCTAACGAATTAAGGATTTCAGGATAATTCTTCCAAGTTTAGCTATTAAGAATGGGAAAGTTTAGGACATAAAAAAAGGAGGCTGTAAACAGCCTCCTTTTTTTATGTCCTAAACTTTTAGTAGCTCCACAAGCTGTACTCGAACTCTATAAGCTCTTCCATAGCTTGCTGGGCAGCTAATAAGCCTTTTTTGCCACCACCGTACTGCTCTTCTAAACGTGCATCATTTACGTTAGAAACTTTGGTAATGTAAGAGCTGAACAACCATAAGTCAAAAGCATCTGCCAGGTTCTTGTGCTGCGCATCATTCTGCGAGTTGAACCAAAGCGCCTCTTCCGGGTGTGCTCTAAAAACTTTTACTAAATCACTGTACTTAAAAGAAGCAATTGGTTTCTCAAAACCAAGGCTGTTGTATTTAGCTGGCATTACTAGGGTAATGGCTTGGATATCATGATAAAGTCTTGAACGCTTTTTATCAAATACCACATCTTCCTTGATCTCTAATTTATAAAGCTCGTTAGGAAGCAGTTCATTTCCAGTAGTTACAGCTGCTGCTGGAGCAGGTGTAGTGCCTTTTTTAGCTGGAGTAGCTTTCTTTGCTGGAGCAGGTGTTCCCCATCCATCATCTTCTACTGCCGTAGGTGCCTCAAATCCCGCTGCTTTCTCAGCCTCAGTTAATCCACCACCTGTTTCAGCGGGAGTCATGTTACCAAAGAACTCCTGAGCTGGGATAGGAGTGTTTAAAGTATCTGAGCGATAGGGTTGCAACTCACCTCTTTTCACCGCCTCGGTGATTAGTTTAGTGATTTGTCTTCCGCTGGAGAACATGGGCTGGTTTTGCTTTTCACGCAGGTCAACCGCTCTCCAAACCGTTTTCTTGAACATCACATCAGAGGCAGGAATTGGTCTGGCAGAAGCGGGAGCGGCTAAAGAGCTATCCATTCTTGCCTGAGCCATTTCTGCTTGCCGTTGTGATTCCTGCTGGCGAGCTAACTCTTCCTGACGTGCCTTTTCAGCAGCAGCACTTTGCTGGGCTCTTTGCGCAGAAGTAGTTGACTTTTTAGTAGTACGCTTTTGCGCCATACTAACAACCGGCATGCTAAGCAAGCCTGCTAAACCCAACACAATTAACTTCTTCATGTTACTAAAATTAACTACTAGTTAAGCTGAAAAGTGATACTTGAGTTATCAGAAGGAACAACTTCCTGCTGATCACGATAGTTCATTCTACGTATTTCTTTTACGTCGATGGCAATTCTGTCTCCAGGGCGTGCCTGACCAGCTAGATTACCTAAACTTACTGTTGGTCCATTTCCTTGTACTGAACCTACCGGACGGCTTCCACGCACTAAGTAAACAGTGTATTGGGTCACTCTGTAACGAGCATCTTTAGGCAATTGGTTCTTGAAGCTTTCATCAGCAAGAGCTTGCACTGTTAAAGTACGAGGACCTGGCGCAGGCATACCTTTTACCACATCTACCGGACGACCATTAGCAGAAGCTACTACTCTTGGTCTTGGCACCAGTTTTACAGTGAAATCTTGTGAACCAATAGCGTTTCCGCCACTGCTTACGTTCAATTTCACTTGTCTTGACGTAGGAATGATAGTTAAGAAACCTTTCTTAGCACCTTTAACTACTGTTGCCCCAGAAGCAGAGAAAGAAGGATCATATACGGCACCTAATGCAGGGACTTGTACACTTAGCTCATTTCCGCAGTTGAAGTACAAAGAGTTAATAGAGGCAGACTGAATCTGCATTACTGGCTTAGCCACCACGTAATCCTGAGTTACCGTAAAGGTAGTATCACGTCCACTTGCCTGACGGAAACGAACTTTACCAGTCCATCTCTTTTTAGCATTTCCTTCCGCATCATAGTTACCAGCAGTAGCTGTGAACTCAATCTGACCTTTTCCACCTTTTACAGAGATAGGTCTTCCATCCACAGACATTGTAGGCGTTACAGCGTCAGAAGAAGCTGCTAAGAACATTTCTGCTTTATATTTAGTACCAGCCGCTACTGTTTTGGACTCAGCACTAGCCATTGCGAAAATGTTTTCAAACTTGATGATATCCGCACCTACTTTTTGGGCAAGTTGAGATAACGTCTCTGCTTCATACTTCAACACTTCAGACTCTTTTTGAGCCAAAGTAGCCAAAGCAGCTACCATTGGAGTTTCTTCGAAGTTCAACTGCGCAAAGTTCTTCTTACGCTGATCTTTATTGTTTGCTACCCGCGGATCTTCAGTTCCGCTCATTGCGAGCTTTTCTGGAGCCTTAGGGTTAAACGGACGCAAAAAGGCAGCATATTCGTTCAGCTTAGCTTCTAGTTCATAGCCTTTGCCTTTTTTAAGGCCGCCAATCATTACCTCATTTACAATTTCATTGGCTTCTGGATTCAGGTAATTTCCTTCTGCATCCTTACCACCCGTCGCTTTTTCCAATTCATCCCGCAAACTGCGGATAAAAGCTACTACTTCAGCTGTCTTCGCGCTTACTTGTTGTGCTTGCGCTACCACCTGCTGATCTTTTGCTGTACTAGCTCCTTCTGCTACTGCTGCTTGGATGCCTTTTACTGCTCCCTGGTTGTCTGATACCGTTTTACGGTTCACCTCCATTAAGCTGGCATCTATAAATTGGAATTTTAAAAGTATTGCAGAGCTTACGTTCAATGCCAACAGCGCCGTCAAAACGAGATACATCATCCCGATCATCTTTTGCCGTGGCGTCTCTTTTCCTCCAGCCATAGTATCCTGTAGTGTTTACTTTATTAGTTAACCTTATTTTAAAAGAGGATTGGCAGAGATTATCCTCTCATGGCATTTAACATGTTGCCATACACGTTGTTCAATGAATGCAGATTCTTGGTTAGGTTAGTTACCTCGTCTTTGAATTGTTCAGTTTCACGGCTAGCCTGTGTAAGGTTTTCCATGGCACTGCCAATGCTACCATAGAACTTGTTGATGGTTTTCAGGTGGTTATTGGCGTCCTGAAGTTCCATTTCATACACTGCGTTCAAAGCACCTAAGTTCTTTGTTACCTGCTGTACTTGTGCATGGTAAGCCTGAGTATCTGCCGTAGCGGTTGCCATTTGAGAGACAACTTGCAACGTAGTACCATACGCATCATTGATTTTTTCCAATGAACCGGTAGCAGTTCTTACACGTGCTGCATATTCTTTAGTAGCTACTGTAGCATCTGTCAAATCTGACATTTGAGAAGCAGTATCACTTAAACGGTTCAAGCCTTGACCTAAAGAGCTGATAGTTGCAGGCGTTACGTTAGCATCGCGCAGCATTTTATCTAGATCACCTGTTATAGAAGGACCAGCCGTAGCTGCAGGAACTGTTGGAAGTGGACCGTCATAATCATCACGCAATTGTGGATATACACGCTCCCACTCTGGCTCATGTGGTGGATTTGGCTGGAAGGCACTTAAGAAGAAGATAATGGCTTCGGTTCCTAGACCAACAATTAGCATTTCGTTTGCTCCATTTAAGTGGAGAATTTTAAATAATGCTCCAACAATAACTACAGCGGCACCAATACCATAAATTTTTGGCATCACCTTATCGAAGAAGAAGTTGCCTCTTGACTTACTCATTTTTTTGAAGGATTTAGATTGTACGTATTTGGGTTCAGAAATTAATTAATATAGCACTATTTAGATGTTATCAAAAGACTATCTTCTCAGATCAAAGTCAGATGAACGTCCAATGTAGATCATAGCGCTACGGAAGCCTATGAAGGAACGAGCAGAATCTTGATATTCAAAGTTCCGAACTCCTGTTTCCAGAAAATGCGCGATGTCCTTCCAGGAACCGCCGCGTACAATTTTGCGGGGCTCATTGTCATCATAGTAAGTTGGGTTCAAATCCCACACTACCGGCACAGTAGCCTCAGAGTAAGCATCTTCGCACCACTCAGCTACGTTGCCTGACATATCATATAAACCGAAGTCATTAGGGTAATATTGTCCTACAGGCGCAGTATATGTAAAGCCATCACTGTAATAGTCACCACGACCTGGTTTGAAGTTAGCTAACATACAACCTTTGGCGTTACGCAGGTATGGACCGCCCCAAGGATAGGTAGCTAAATCACGACCGCCACGGGCTGCATACTCCCACTCAGCTTCAGAAGGCAAACGGAAGCTTGGCATTGGCGCCATGCCGCTTTCTACGTTATAATTATTTTTATGCTTGGTTCTCCAGTTGTTGAAGTACTTTGCCGCAAACCAGTCAACCCCCACAACCGGGAAGTCATCAAAGGCTGGGTGAGAAAAGTAATACTCCATCAATGGGTCACCCATGTGGTAAGTAAAGTCTTTTACCCATACAGTTGTGTCTGGATATAGCTGAGTCATCACGAACTCCTCACCCAGAACATCCAATGAGTCTTGACGAATAGCATCCACGAACTGACGATACTCATTGTTAGTGATCTCCGTTTCGTCCATGTAGAAACCGCCAATAGTCACCTGCTTGTTCATATTAGACATGCTGGCAGCTATATCCTGGTCGGTTTGGCCCATATGGAAAGTCCCACCCGGGCAGGCTACCATCCCATAAGGAACTTCCTGAGGATTGAACTCCGGCCGATCTTCAGACCCAATCACATCTCCCTGCGAATCTCTACCCATACCACAACCTGCCAGTAAGACTACGCTTAAAGCAATGGCAGAAAACTGTAAAAACTTAATCATATTCTTGATTGAAAAAAGTAGCGGTTCCCGCTTAGCATGTATAATTTTGAAGATAGCAAATATATATCCTTATTCGAAAAACAAAACTAGTGTTTTTTCTTGAAGTTCAATATCCTAACGAGTCAAACAAAATAATATTTTATTTTGTTAACAATTCCCTTAAACCTAAGGATAAGGCTTTTACTTAAAAGTAAGTATTTAAAAAAAGTAACGGGGGGTCCTGACAGGGGGCTTTGCATTATTTCTAGGTTTTGGCAACCTGTAGCCCAATATCACTTCATGAGAGGTAGCACTTTTGGCATCAGTGCCTACGGCAGTATAATCAAAGGCATATCCAAAGCTTAAAGCATTATCTTTCATAAGATACACACCCAACATACCTGTAATGGCTTCTCCAAACCTATATCCGGCGCCACCCCAGAATTTATCGTTGAATATTGCTCTTGCTCCGGCTTCCACGGAAGTAACGCCAGCACTCATGTCTCGCTTAAGCAGCACTGTTGGAACAACATCTATTGCATCAGATAGTTCTGCCTCATACCCGCCTGTTACCATCAGGTGTTTTTCACCAGTAACAGTGCCGTAGTTGTTGTCTTGAGCCTGGTTCTCGAATTCATAAACAGCTCCTAGCAAGTTGGTGATACCTGCTCCCGCATACCAATTATCATGTTGGTACCACACCCCAGCACCCATATCAAATTTGCGGTCAGAACTATTGAACGGTACTCTTACATCTCCCTGTTCATTTGCCCGGTAACCTCCTTTGCTCATATTGGTAAGGCCGCCCTGCACACCTAACCCCAAAGTTCCGCCACCAAGTGATACATGGTAAGAATAGGCTAATTGGGCATGAAAGATATCAACTGGTCCAATCTCATCTTTCATCACCACCAATCCTACCCCACCTTTTAAAGCTGTTACAGGAGCAGAGACGGTAAATAAGGCAGTTTTAGGAGAGCCTCCTGTATCAAATGAGGCATTGTAGCCCAACCACTGATACCTGTAAAGGACATTTAACTCTGTCTGGCCTTTGATGCCTGCGTACCCTGGGCTTATGAACTGGCCATTAAATGCATAATGGCTAAACTGCGGCAACTGCTGTGCCAGCCCCAAAAAGGGAGATAAAAGCCCGATCAGAAATACCAGGAAACCAATTTTGCGCATCATGTACAGCATTAGATGACTCCTGAACGTCAAGAGCCTTTTGCAAAAGCTAATAAATTATATATCAACTACCAAAAGTTAATCTCAATTCAAAAGCCCTAGCCATGCTACGCACAAAGAAAAGAAAAGTAACAGTCTATTTACTTTTTCTTAGAGTGTTGTTGGATGTAAACCTCAATTGCCCCTGTCATAGAAGGAGCATTAGGCATAGGAGCTTCAATATCAAGCTCTAACCCAGCATCGCGTACAGCTTGTGCGGTAGTAGGACCAAAGGCCGCAATCCGGGTGCCATCCTGAACAAAGTCAGGAAAATTAACGAAAAGTGAATGTACTCCTGATGGACTGAAGAACGCAATACAGTCATACTTCACCTCAGCCAGATCTGACAAGTCAGAAGCCACAGTTTTATACATGGTTGCTTCTGTGAAGTCAAAATTATTGGCCCGCATGAACACGGGAATATCTTCCTTCCTGATATTGGAGCAAGGGTAAAGGAACTTCTCTGTCTTGTGCTTCTTGAGCACATCAAACAGGTCAGAAGCTGTTTTACCACCAATGAACAATTTCCGCTTTCGTAAAACGATATACTTCTGCAGGTAGTATGCCGTTTGATCAGAAATACAGAAGTACTTCATTTCCGCAGGCACTTCAATTTTACCCTCAGAACAGATTCTAAAGAAATGGTCTACCGCATTCCGGCTAGTGAAAATAACCGCCGTATGATCCAAAATAGAAACCTTATCCTTTCTGAACTCTTTGTAAGAGACTGGCTCTATTTCAATAAAAGCTCTGAAATCTACTTTGATCCCGTACTTCTCAGCAATGCTCAGGTACGGTGAATTATCATTTGCCGGCTTTGGCTGCGTGACTAGAATACTAGAAATTTTCTTTGAATGTCTATCAGCACCCAACACTTCTTTACCGTCAGCCATGTTTAGAAGGTAGTTTAACAACTTTTAATCTAAAATCTTGAATAATTCCTTTCTGCCAGAGCGCTACACAAAAACAATTAGTTTAAGCAAAATCATCAGCGGAATCACTTCTGTGGCGCAAAGGTAGGAAAATAAATGTAGATTTTGGAGTGAATATTTTTTACTAACAGTATGAAAAGTCCTCATCATAGTGAACACCAGAAGTGCCGTAATGCTCACATTGGCAATCCAGTAAACTACCTGAGGAATTGAGGTCCATAAGCCCAGATACAGGAGCAAAACGAAAGGCAAAATCAGCCCCATCCCTAATAAAGTCCGCAAGAACTCCCTATATTGGGATAACACCATTTCACCCACCCCAAAGATGAACCCCATTAACTGGAGGAATAAGTATTTTAGCAGAACAAACAAGAAGATGATAAGGGTGTAAAGGAGGATTTTGGAAATAAGATCCGCCTGAGTGGCCGTAAACAACTGACTCAATAGAGCCAGGTCCTCTAAGTCTGTATGAACAGCCACAATAAGAAGCGCAAAAGATAGCGCGAAAGCCAGGACAAAGAGAATACTTGACCAGTTGCCTACTGGCTTTGCCAACAAACCGTCTTCTAAGGTTGAAAGCTTAGTAAAGCTGCTCCACCTGAAAATACTGGCAAAATCATTATAGAACGTCATCCGGAGAGCACCATAAATCAGTCCTACTATGACCATGAAAAAGATTAAGGCGCTTCTGTGCCCGTCGGGCTGCTTCACCAAAGGCCTGTAGATTGAATCAGGCCTTGTACTTATTGACACCAATTGTTCCTGAGGAACTTTAAAAGAGGGGTAATTGGGTTGCTGGTCTGGGTGCCAAACTGAAAGAAGGTATTTCTTCCCTGGCTTTAAGTACTTCGATAAATCTACTGTATACCGAGCTGTGGAATCTGCCACAAAAACAAGCTGATTATCTAGAAAGAGGCAGAGCTCTTTACGGGCGGCAAATTCAATTTTAGGATTGGTGAACCTGTCTAAACTAACCCATTGGTATAGGGCCAGGTGCTCATCATGGAATTCAGGCAAGTAAGGCACTAACTTGTTTTGCCCCTCCTTATAAATCATCCAATCAGAAGACAGCAGTGGTTTTGAAGGCTCAGGCTGCCCTAAAGCAACACCGCACCAACACCATAATAGTACTACTGCTCCCCAAAACCGCATGGAACTAAGTGGTTGAAGTTGATTTTGTGGAATACTGCCCTAAAACCAAACTAAGCACAACCGAGAACCCTAATAGACAAAGCAGCAGTGTCAGGTTACCCCAATGAGAGAAATTGAACACAAACAAAATCACGAGAGCATTCACCAAGACCAGGATAATAACCGTAGCTACCTGACTGAAGCCCATGGCTAATACACGGTGGTGGATATGGTTTTTATCTGGTGAAAAAGGAGACACCCCTCTCATGATTCTGATAAGTGAAACCCTGATGGTATCAAACAGGGGCACAAAGAGTACTCCTAAGGCAACCGCCGGGGCAGAAGGCACCGCCCGCATCTCAATAAACTGGATGGCCATAATAGAGACGACAAACCCACAGAGCAAAGACCCGGTATCTCCCATGAAAATTCTAGCCTTGTAGAAGTTGTACCTTAAAAAGCCTAAAAGGCCACCAATAAGACACACCGCTACTCCTGCGTAATTGGAATAGGTGTCAATATGCGCGTACCAGAAAAAGAAACCGAAAGTAGAGATGATTACAGTAACAATGCTTCCCGCCAAACCATCCAGTCCATCAATCAGGTTAATGGCATTGGTGATCCCTACAATGGTAAAGAAAGTAAAACCATAGCTTAAGCCATCTGGCAACTCATGTATGTTGAAGATCCCTTGAAAACTGGTTATCCTAATATCAGCAATAAACATAACCACCCCCGTGGCCAGTACCTGCATAAAAAATTTCTTAAAGGCTGAGATAGAAACCAGGTCATCTTTCAACCCTCCGAAGAAAAGAATGATACAACCCGCCAGAACTTGTTGCACCCCATTTGACAGATCTCCGAAGATAGTCAACGCTGACATGAAGCCAGCAAAAACTCCTAACCCTCCCAAGCGTGGCGTAAGCGACACGTGCACTGTGCGCTTATTAGGCTGATCCAGAATGTTCTTTAAGTGCGCTACATACACAATAGAGGGAATGGCAAACAAGGCAATAAAGAAGGACCAGCTAAAGGAGAGTAGGTATGTTAGAAATTTCATGCCATGATAAAAGTTAGAGATAATCTTGGGGGAACTCTGCCTCCAACGTCTTCTGGATATAACTTAAGAATGCAGAACGCCTTCTTTATCCAGGATAGAAATAGGGATAATGTTTTCTTCCATGACGCTGCCTGGCACAAACAAAAAGCGCTTGTCATGGATGTTTCGGCCAATGTAATAGCTCACCCAAAACTCGTTCGTGATTTGGAAAAGGGCTGGATCAATGGGTTCAACCTGCAAGGCACTTTTAGGGGCCATTTGGTCGAACATGTGCCGAAGCACCGAGGTCTTCACCTCCTGGCCGTCCACCTGCCCATATCCTTTTGTGGAAATGAGTACATTCTCCAGGTAAAAATCATTGTTGTTGATAAAGTACACATTCCATTCCTGCTGCCCCAGTTCATTCACTTCCCGCGCAATGGCAATGGAAACACCTTCTACCTGATGAAAATCAATGTCTTTCTTCATACTGTTGCACCAACATCTTAGCTTCAAATAATCTTTCCAACTGCTTAAGCAGCTTTTCCTCCACCTCTTCCAGAGGTACTACCCGGCCTACTTCCTGCTCCAGAGACGTCACCGCCTTATCTGAAATGCCGCAGGGCACAATATTCCCGAAATAAGCAAGGTCTGTGTTCACGTTAAGCGCTAACCCATGCATGGTCACCCATCGACTGCACTTCACACCCATAGCACAAATCTTTCTGGGATTTCGCTGTTCTTCAAAATCAAGCCACACACCCGTTAACCCGGAAATCCTGCCCGCCTGAACACCGTACTCTGCCAACACCTGAATGACGGCTTCTTCCAAGAGCCGTAAATACTGATGAATGTCTGTAAAGAAGTTCTCCAGATCTAGAATAGGGTAGGCCACCATTTGACCGGGACCGTGATAGGTGATGTCACCACCCCGATTGATTTTATAGAATGTAGCGTTCTTTTCTGCCAGGCCCTGCTCATCTAATAGAAGATGTGATTCATGACCGCTTTTCCCCAGGGTGTACACATGGGGGTGCTGACAGAGCAGGAGGTAGTTGGGCGTAGAGAGCTTCTCAGAATCTGGCAAAGACCTGTTCTGCGTTTTAATATCTACTACTCCTTTTAGAAGCTGCTCCTGATAGTCCCAGGCCTGCTGGTAATCTACCAATCCCATTTTCTCAAAAACAATGTCTTTGTTCTGCTTCATGGTTCTGCGGCCTACCTCCCTCTTTATATAGTGTTACTCTGCAATGCAGCACTGCCTATGTCTAGTCCTATACAGAAACCTACTCTTCACGTATAGAAGGCTTTGTAATCAGATAACTGTGCAAATTACTCATTAAACCCGCACCTACCAAAAATGGCGCATAATACTACTTTGGGCAAACTTGGGGAACAGGCTGCTGAGGCACACCTGAGTGCCTTAGGGTATAGGATACTGGAAAGGAATTACCGTTACAAACGCGCCGAAGTAGATTTGATTGCCTCTAAAGAAAAGGTACTGGTATTAGTAGAAGTAAAAACCCGAAGTACGCATCAATATGGTTTTCCGGAAGAGGCTGTGTCTTCAAGAAAAGAAGCTTTGCTCCAGTTAGCGGCAGAGAATTACATAGAGGTACACGGGTGGCAGCATGATGTCCGGTTTGATGTCATCTCAATTCTATGGGAGAAGGATCAGCCAAAGATTTTTCACATAGAAGATGCATTCCATTAGATGCCACTTCTACAACTTACCCCCTCACAAACCAAGCCTACTTTTTTACCTTACTCAACTCTATATATAAGGAGAACTCTATATATAAGGAGTCACTAATTAGCAATTCTCTCCTATAAAAGAGCAGAAGGAGTTAGGAAACTGCAACTAATAACTGTCACAAAACAAAACCTGTTTGGGACCTGCTCTCAGCAAAACAGGCCCTAAACAGGTTTATATGTTGTTTATCGCTTAAAGCAGGAGAGAAACTACTATTTTCTCTCGAATACCAGGGAGCCGTGCCGATCGTACTGCTTTACAAGCACGGGTTCTATAGGTTTGTCAAACGCTGACTCAGCGTATTGGAACTCATACTGGCGGCGTCCTCTGAAGTCATAGAAGTTAATCCAGGTTCCTACTTTTCGGCCTTTGTCATACGTTCCCTGCCATTCTAACTGGCCGTTTTCATAGAACTTGTAGTATTCGCCCTGCACCTGACCGTACTGATACGGAATCACTTCCTTTATCTTGGTCTTGGCCGCATCATAATACGAGATGACAGCATCACGCAGGAAGCCCTTTTCATAGTGTTGCCGCTGGGTGAGGGTGCTGTCTGTCCGAAAGGTTTCCCACCGCAGGTGCTTGGCACCTACAAAGAAGTAGCCTTGCTCAATCAGGACATCGCCCCGCTTTTTGGTGTATGGCCCATGCAAGATGAGCATCTGGGTCTTAGAAGGGTCTAGCGTAGGGGACCTGAAGATTCTCCGCTTTTTAACGTCAAAGAAATGTTTGTCACGCACATACGGATTAGGGTCTTTGTATTCGCGCAGATAGTAGAAGGTCTCTACAATCTGGTTTTTCCCTTTGCCTTGCCGGGCAAATCCTTTCTTGACACGGTACCCAAAGTAAGTCTTTTTCTTCTTGGCCTCTTTTTTCTCTTTCTTTTTCTCTGCCGCACTGTCTTTAGCCGCAATGGCCAGAGAAGGTTTTGCCAGAGAATCATTTAAGATAGCCGTGTCTACCGGAGTAACGACGACCAGGTCTTTAGATTTCTGCCAAAAGAAAATCTTCTTTTTATCCTTGCCAATAATCTGAGCCTGCGTTTGCTGGTGCAGCCCCAAGGCCACTCCCATTAATAACAGTACCTTTGCCCAAACTTTTATTTCGCCCATAGCAGACTTCTACTTTCTGATTTACTTGATAACGTTCCTAATTCCCCAAATCATATAGCAGCCCTTTACGGAATACTTCTTTCCGGGGAAAGACAAGAGAAGAACAAATTAGCGTAAATAAAATTCAGAAACTTTTGTTTCAGGCTCATTTTACGAAAAACAAACCTTAAACATTCAAAGCCAGACCTGTTACTACCACAGGTCTGGCAGTAAGCGTAAGCGAAACAATGGAATCTTAAAGAGACGCCGCAGTAGCCAATGTCACCGGTTCTGGTGCCTTTTTCACTAAGCCCTGGAACCCTTTCTTTACCAAATCCTGCCGTGCCTGTTCAGCTGTGGCTTTGGAAACAAAACGTCCGGCCAAGATACGGTGCACCTTCTGCCCGTTTACCTTTTCCTCTACCAACATCATCGGCATTTTCTGGTAAATTCTCCGGAGTTTCTCCAACTGCGCCTGTGCATTCACCAAGTTGCTGTACGCCCCTGCCTGAATGACAAACTCTTCTGGCAGGCGTAAGGTTGGCGTTGGGCTTGCAGGAATAGAGACAGAAGCAGTAGCAGATGCTTTTGAAGGAGAGACGCTGGAAGCCGGAACAGCAGTTGGCAAGGTAGCCGGTGTTGGCGCAGGAGCTATATCTGCCGCTAAGATTATTTGCTTAGGCTCCAATTCTTTTGATTTGGCCTGTTTAGCTAAAAATGCCTCTGGCAAGTCAAGCACCTCTACGGTAACATCGGCTAAGCCTTCTTTGCGATAGCTGAGCTTTTTAGCCGCAGCTTCTGACAGGTCAATAATACGGGCACCTCTGAAAGGACCCCGGTCATTAATTTTCACTACCACGCTTTTGCCGGTAGCTTTATTGGTTACTTTTACTCTAGTGCCTAAAGGAAGTTCATTGTGGGCCGCCGTGAGTTTGTGACGGTTGTAGATCTCTCCGCTGCTGGTAGGGCGTCCGTGGTATTGAACCCCGTACCAAGATGCTAATCCGTTTTGCTTGTCGCCTATCTCCTGCCCAGAGGCAAGGGGAGCAAAACCGAAGAAAGAAATGATAAGAACGGTAAGCGCATAGTAAATTTTCTGTATCCCCATTTTAGGTTTCTTCTGTGGAACATCAATTTCAAGGGCACAAAATTAGGCCTAATTTCTTTCCTAACAAGTACCCCACCAGTGAGCAAGTACTTTACAACTCTTAAAAACTTGTTTAAATAATATATTTTTGATTAAATATCCAAATTACAAAATGAGACATATAACTAATTTCATAAAAGGTAGTATGCCAAATTATTGAGGTTGGGCAAATAAATTTTCTGCGCATAGAGGCGTTACACCCCATTTTTATTCCTTAAATTGGATTAAAATGACATAGGCGTAACAGCACTAATTCCTTGGAAAAATAGAATGGGAAAAATAAAAATGTTTTTTTCTTAAAAACTTAGCGTTAGCCCTCCATTTACAGGCTTTTACCTCCGATTTTAGCACGTATATAGATATAAATCAATATCATAAACTCATGGATTTCGGCCGTCTCCCAGATATTTCCAAAGTAGATTTCTCTCTACCGCAAGACCACCCGGCTACACAGCAGATACTTGCCAGAAGCCAACGGCCTACGCGACCTTCTTTCTATCTGGGTTGCCCTACCTGGTCTAATAAACCTTGGATTGGCTCTTACTATCCGGCCGGGGCACAAGACGCCCAATTACTGTATTGGTACGCGCGCCAGTTTAACACCCTGGAGATGAACACCACCCACTACCGTATTCCAGACGCCAGCGCCATTCATCGTTGGCGCCAGGCGGTGCCAACGGGTTTTGTTTTTTGCCCCAAGCTTCCGCAAATCATCAGCCATGACCAATTGCTGCAAAATGTGGGCGAACCTACCAAGCTCTTCTGCGATGCTATTTTAGGGTTAGGCCCCAGCCTGGGAATGGCTTTTCTGCAGTTGCCTCCTTTCTTCGGGCCAGACGAATGGCCCCTGCTGGAGAAATTTCTGCTCCACTTCCCAAAAGAGGTGCCACTGGCAGTAGAGCTCCGGCACGAGAACTGGTTCAAGGAATCTAAGGTGACGCAGAAAGCTTTTGAAACTTTGGCAGAAAGACAAATCACCACCATTATCACCGATGTAGCTGGCCGACGTGATGTGTTGCACATGCGCCTTACTACTTCTACCGCCATGATAAGGTTTAACGGCCATGGTTTGGTGCCTTCAGACTACACCCGCCTGCAAGCCTGGGCCGACAGGCTGCACCAATGGCTGGAGCAGGGCCTGCACACGGTCTACTTTTTCATGCACCAGAAAGACATCTTAGATGCGCCACCTGCTTTGGTGTACCTAATGGAGGAATTGGATAAACGCACTGGTTTTCAGCTTCCTAGGCCTCAAAAGGTACAGCAGTTTATTCAGGGACAGCTTTTTTAAGTTTGTTTCAGCTCGCTTTTCTAAAAACAGCTTGAAAACAGCAGCATGTTTTGCTGAGCCGAAGGTGATGGCAAGCTCTAAAACTGGATATGAAAAGTAGTCAGGCCATCAGGGCCGGTTTGCAAGGAGAACCAAAAACCGTGGTGCAGCAGAATTTCGCGCACCATAGTAAGCCCGATGCCCTGCCCGTTGGCTTTGGTGCTGAAGAACGGCGAGAACAACTTTTCCTGCACCTCTGGCGTGATCGGCTTGCCGTTGTCTTGGATCAGAAGCTGAGGCGGCGAGGCAATGGTCTGCACTTTTACCCATCCTTCCGGCTCCGTGGCTTCCAGCGCATTTTTTACTACGTTGATAAGCACCTGTTCCATCTGCTGCACATCAAAGGCAATAAGCGGAACATCCTTTGCTAAGTCCCACTGCCAGCAAACCTGTTTCCGCTCAAAGCTGGGCAGCATCAGCCGGTGGATGCCTTGCAGCAACTGGTGCAGATCGGTCTCGTGTTTGGTAGGCGGTGGAATCCGGACGACATTGGCGAAATTGGCCATAAAACCCGCGAGGTTCTGGTTACGGGTAATGCAGACTTGCAAGGCTTCCTCAAAATCTGGCTGGGTGTCTTCGTTCAGTTGCGGCGCGAAGTACGAGAAGGAATTCAAAATAGAGTTAACCGCCCCAATGGAGTTATTGATCTCGTGCGACATCATCCTGATCAGCTTCTCATAGGCATTGCGCTCTTTTTCCAGCAACTCCTGCGTGAGTTCCTCCACCAAGATGAAGTAGCGGTGATACCCCCGGTCCAGGAAGCGGATTTTACGGCAGCGGTACGTCTGGATGCCGTTGGGCCTTATGATGCGCTGCTCGTCTTTAGGAAGTTTAGGCAGGGAATTTCCCCAGTGGTGCGGCAATTCGGTCAAGGGCTTGCCCACCATGTTCTTGCCCGAGGTTTGCAGCAGCGTGGCCGCCGCGGGGTTCAGGCCAGCTACGCGGTCATGGGTGTCCAGCAGGATGATACCGGAAGGTGAGGCCTCAATCAAGCGTTCCAGCAGGAAATGTTTCTCAGTCTGCACTACCCGTTCCTGACGCAGCTCGTCCATCATCTGGTTGTATACTTGTATGAGCTGGTCTACCTCTTTTTGGCCTGTTTCCATGAATTTGATGGAAAAATCACGATCCTTGATGGATTCAATGCCCGCCGCGATGAGGTTGAGCGGCCGCACAAAAGAAGTGTAAAGTTTAGTGGTCAGGAAAATGCTGGTGGCAATAAGTACCTCAGCGGCCACAAACAGCACTTTGTTGTAGTCCAGCAGTTGCCAGGCCAGCACCACCAGCGCCAGGTGCAACAAGACTGCCGCCAGAATAAACTTATTCCGCAGCGTCATACGGGATGTTGAACTTCTCCAAACGACGGTACAACGAGCCGCGGCTCACGCCCAGAGCCTTGGCCACTTTACTCACGTTGTTGTTATAGTAGGCCATGGATTTCTTGATCATGCCGGCCTCCAGTTCATCCAGGGTCATAGCGCCCACTGAAGGCAGCAGTTTCTGGTCTAGTTTTTTGAAACCGCCCTGTAATTGGTTCTGGAAATCTTCCACGTCCAGCAGGCTCTTGCCGCTCACCAGCACCGTACGCTCTACCAGGTTCTTCAACTCCCGGATGTTGCCCGGCAGCGGCTGTTCCCGCAGCCATTTCAGGGCTTTGTTGCTCACCTGCAACGCTTGTTTGTGGTACGTGTGCTTGAGGTTGTTCACAAAGTGCTGCACCAGTAAGGGAATATCTTGCGACCGTTCGCGCAAAGCGGGCAGTTTCACCGTGATCAGGTTGATGCGGTAGTACAGATCTTCTCGGAACTTGCCTTCGGCCACCATTTCCTGCAGCTTGCGGTTGGTAGCGCAGATCACCCGTATGTCCAGGTTCTTGGAGCGGCTGTCGCCGAGGACCTCATAGGTGCGGTCCTGCAGCACGCGCAATAGTTTCACCTGGCTGCTCAAGTCCAGCTCACCAATCTCGTCCAGGAAGATGGTGCCTTTATTCGCCATCTCAAAGCGGCCCACCCGGTCGGTTTTGGCATCAGTGAAGGCGCCACGGCGGTGCCCAAACATCTCACTTTCAAACAAGCTGGCAGAGATGCCGCCCAGATTCACCTTCACAAACGGTGCTTTCTTGCGGTGACTGTTCCGGTGGATGGCCTCGGCGATGAGTTCTTTGCCCGTACCGCTGTCGCCTTCAATGAGCACCGAGGCATCGGTGGCGCTGATCTGCCCCACGTTGCGCAACACCTGCAACAAGCCTTGGTCTTCGCCCACAATCATAGAGAAATCGTACTGCTCGTCCAGCTGTTTGCGGGTGAGTTTGCCGTTGGTGGGTTCGGTGGTTGGCTTGGCTAGCTCTAGCGCCGTTTTGATGGATTGCAGCAGTGCCTCGTTGTTCCAGGGCTTGGTGATGAAATCGGCAGCGCCGCCTTTGAGACCTTCCACCGCCAGGTTGATAGAGCCCCAACCGGTAATCAAGATCACCGGCACGGCTGGGTACAACTGCTTCAATTGACTTAACAAACGCAGCCCATCTTCACCCGTGGTTTCCATGGAAAAGTTCATGTCCATGAGGGCCAATTGGGGCATTTGCTTGGCGGCCACTTGCAACGCCTCCTCGGGTCCGGCGGCCTGGGCCGTAGCGTAGCCAGCTTGTTTCAGCAACAAACTTAAAGAAGCCCGTACGGCTACGTCATCGTCAATAATCAGGATCATGGGTTCTTAGAGCGGGTAGGTGAAGTTAATGTTTTTAGGCTGTTTTTCAGAAAAGAAGGGTAAAAATGTAGTGCCTGCTTATGGCTCATTTCCGCTGACATTGGTTTGGAAAATCCCACCAGTAGAAAGCCAGTTTACCACTACAAATGGCCGTTGCGTTTGGCGCCTGTTTCCTGAAAAACAATCCCCAAACGCAACGGCTTATTGAAGCAATCTTACTCTTCATGCAAGGCAACGGCGGGGAAGATTTTAGATGCCTGGTAGCTAGGATAGATTGCGCAAATGGTAGCCAGCAGGAAAATCACGAAGGCAGCGGCACCAATGCTTTCCCAGTAAATACTGGCTGAAAGCTGGAACACTTGCAACAGCGGGAACTGAACCGCCAACACCAAGCCCAGCAGTAACCCGAAGGTGGCAATCACCAGCACTTCGCCTACAAACTGGTTTCTGATTTGCTTAGACGAGGCACCAATGGCTCTCCGCAACCCAATTTCGGCGTAGCGGCGGTTGATGTTGTACCACAGCACTCCAAACAAGCCCAAGGCTACATTAAACACCAGGAATCCGCACACTAATCCTAAAGCCACCATCGGTACAGTAGTCACTTTAGCTTTGCTTTGGCGCATTTTCTCCTGGGTAGTTACTTCAATGGTCCAGTCTTTGGCAATACGGGACAGTTCGCGCACCATCTTCTCCTCAAAAGCTACTCCGGCGCCGGGTTTCACCTTGATGACTAGTCCGTTCCAGATGGAGCTCTTGTCCTTATCCAGGTTGATGCGGTGAAAATAGGCCGCTTTCTCAGGGTCAAACTCGCTGTAAGAACGGTAATGGTCTACCACGCCTATGACCGCATACTGGGTGGAATCATTGATGCGAATCAGTTTTCCCACGGCCGCTTCGTCACCAAACAATTCCTCCTGCAACTTTTTGTTGATTACAATGGGGTCATGCAAGCTGGCATTGTCCTGCGGACCGAACCACCGGCCTTGGCTCACCTTCATGTCGAACACATTTATATAATCGTCCTGCACATTAAAGACGTTGGTCTCCACGCCTTTCTTTCCTCTGTAAGACAAATCACTGCTCATCATGCTGAAGGCAAAAGGAGTATTAGAATTAGAGAGCGAGGCATACTCCACCTCGGGAAAGGTGCGTACCCGCTGAATCATTTGCTCTTGAACGGCTATGTTATGCGCCGCGGAATCCGTGTTGGGGCTCAGCCATAATTGCCATACTTTATCGTACTTGAAGCCCAGCGGCTGGGTGTAATTATGGTAGCTGTAGAAAATAAAACTCAGCACCGCAAAGAGCACCAGAAAGGAAAAGAAGATTTCGGTGATCAAAAGGAAATTACTTTTCCTCTGATTCCAGATTAGTTTAAACAAGTGGCGTATCATTTGGAACCTCCTTTCAGTGCCTCTACGGCGTTTAAGCGTGACATTTTAAAAGCAGGGTACACCCCAGAAACCAACCCGAACACAAGGCAAAGCAGTATTCCCCAGGCAAACACCCGCAGGTTCAGGCCCAGATTTGCGTAAGCGAGAATGCCGCTGTCATTGATCATCTCCAGCACGCCCGCTGAAATCAGAAATCCCAAGACTCCGCCCAGCAGCGTGAGAAAGATATTCTCCACCACAAACTGCCCAATGATGGTTTTGGAAGAGGCCCCAAATGCTTTGCGCACCCCAATCTCAGAAGACCGTTCCATGATGCGGCTGATGTTAATGTTCACCAGGTTAATAGTAGGCAAGAGCATGAACAGGAAGGCTGCCAAAGCAATGATCCCGTACAAAAGCCCTGTTGCGTCCTTTTTCCCCCCTCCCATAAAACTGCGGGCAAAGGTCCCGAAGATGTCATCCGCGAAAGCAAACACTTGCTGAATGTCCTTCGATTTGGTCTTGTTCGCCTGCACCATCATGGACGCGAACTCTTCCTGGATCTTGGGCACGTCACTGGCTTTTTTGGCCTTGATGGTGGCGAAGTAAGTTCCTCTCATGCCCGTGCGTTTAAAATCCTGGCTTTTCAAGGTGATGGGCACCCAGACATCGGCGTAGGAGTGCAGGCGCAGCACCGGCACATCTTCCACCACGCCCACCACCTTGTATTTCACTTGGTCTACCTCAATGATTTGGCCAACGGCTTCCTTCTCTCCGAAGTAGTTCTTGCGGGTATTCTGGTTGATGACCGCCACGCGGGTAACATTGGCGACTTCCTGCCCACTAAATGCCCGGCCTTCTATGAAGTTGAAATCCAGAATGTCCCAGAATGCGGCATCGGTGTGTTTCAGGTCCAGCGTGAGCTTTCTGTTGTTCACATAGCTGTTCACCGGCATAAAAATAGAGTTGATGGAGACGTTCTCCGGCGTTTTCATTGGGCGCACGTAGGTATTCAGGAGATGGTAGCTAGGCGGACCACTGCTGTTATAGCCTTCTTTGAACTGCTCCCGCACATTGTTTACAAACAGCAATCGGTCAGACTCGCGCTCCGGCATTTGCGGCCCAAAGGCATGGTCAAAGAGCGAGGTCACCACCATCAAAACCATCAAGGTAAAACTGATGCCAAAAAGACTGATGAAGGTGAAGAACTTGCGGCGCTGTAGCACCGCCCAGGCAATTTTCAGATAATTGGTTAACATGACCGTATAGTTAAATCTGGGCTTCTAGTACTCTGGAGTCTGCCACTTGCTGCCCGTCAAAGAACCTGATGAGGCGGTTGGTCTTCAGGGCCATGTTCTCGTCATGCGTCACCATTACAATGGTGGTGCCTTCTTCCTGGTTCAGGCGCAGCAGGATGTCCATAATCTCGTCGCCCATCACGCTGTCCAGGTTTCCGGTGGGCTCATCCGCTAAGATAATTTCAGGGTTACCAGCCAAAGCCCGGGCAATGGCCACCCGTTGCCGCTGACCACCCGATAATTGGTTAGGAAAGTGCTTGGTGCGGGCACTCAGGCCTACTTTCTCCAGCGCAGCCAACGCTCTCTTCCGGCGCTCACCCGCCGATACAGGGCGGTATAGCAGCGGCAGCTCCACATTGTCCACCACGCTTAAGTCATGGATCAGGTGATAACTCTGGAACACGAAGCCGATTTTCTCATTGCGCAGCTTGGCCAGCTTGCTGTCTGAATGGGTTTTCACCGGTTGGCCGTCTATGGCCACATACCCGCTGGTAGGTTCATCCAGCAGCCCCATGATGTTGAGCAGCGTAGATTTTCCGCAACCTGATGGTCCCATGATGGAGACAAACTCACCGCGTTCTACCTCCAGGTTCACGCGGTTGAGGGCTACCGTTTCAATGGTCTTGGTGCGGTAGACTTTTTCGATGTCGATTAACTGTATCATATTCTAATGTGCTAATGCTTTAATGTGCTGATGTGTTATTTCTGTTTATTTCTGTATCTGATACTCCCCCTTTGAAGGGGGCGAAGGGGGATGTTTACATTTGCTGACTCACATATTGCTGATTCATTTTCTTGAAGGCTTTTTTGCTCTCCTGTGTAAACACCCCTCTTTATCTCCCCTCAAAGGAAGAATTAGAAAAAAATTGCTAGCATTATTTCAGGTTTATTTTCTGAAAATCAGCCCCAAAATAGCTTGTTCTTATTCTTTGGCGAGTAGTGGTTGACCGCGTTCAAAGTCATATAAAGTAAGGGACCGAAGTCTATAGTAAGCTACCCAGAAATCCTGAAGGGCGGTAATATACGCACGGCGGGCTTGGTCTTTTTCCTGCAGGGCGATGTTCAAATCTGTGATGCTGATGCGGCCCACCAGGAACGTGGCTTTGGTGATGTCATAGCGCTCCTGCGCAATGGAATCTGCCGATGCGGTGATTTGGAGGCGTTCCTTCAGGAGTTCAATCTGGTTTACCTGCGTGTAGACGTTCTGCTCAAAGTTGGTCTGCTCCTGCTCCACGGTGTATTGGGTGAGTTGCAGCTGGGCCTCGGCGGTTTTCACGCTGGCTTTCTGCCGACCCCAGTCTACAATGGGCACGCTAAAACCGAGCGTCACTTGTTGCTGGTTTTCGGGTTGGGCATAGCTTTCAGAGAAGTTGTTGGCGCTCTTAGTTAACCCGAAGGTGGCGTACAGATCGGCGTTGAAGCCCCCTTTGCCGCGGGCCTCGGCGACCTGCTGTTGGGCCTGCAGCACCCGGCGTTCAAACTGGAAGCGCTCTTTGCGGTTTAACCAGGCTTGGTCCAACGCGAGTTGCTCTTCTACCTGCAGGGCCGGCACCACATTGGGAGCTTCTACTGCTATTTTCTCGCCTCTCTGCAATCCCACGTAAGCTGAGAATTGCATGGCTACGGTTTTCAACTCGGTGGCGGCTTGCGCTTGGGCTAACTGCGCGTTCATGAGGCTCAGCTTCAGTTGCAGCAGTTCGTTTCTGGACAAGCGGCCCAGCCGATGCTTTTCCTCCGCCACCTTGAACAGCGCTTGGTTGTTTTCCACGTTCTTGCTGGCGATTTCGTAGTTCACCTGTTGCAGCAGCACTTCAAAGAAACGTTGGGTAGTGGTGGTAGCCACCGTTTCGCGGTCTTCTATGAACTGGCGTTCAGATTCGCGGTAGCTCAGCGGCTCGATTTTCTTGTTCCAAGCCAGAGCATTGTACCCGAAGATGGGCTGCCGGAACCCGATGATGGCCGGAAAAGAATTGTAGCGCCGTACTCCCTGATTGAAATCATCAAAGCGTTGGCTCTGCGAAGACACAAAGAACTGCCCGCCCGTTAACCCCACTGACTGACCCAAGGACAAAGACACGTCTGAGTTGCTGATGGAAACGGCCCTGAAATCCGTAGTCCCATCGGGCTGAATCACGGGGATGATGCTGCGGGAAAAATCGGGCAGCGTACCCCGCAAGGTCAGGTGCGGACGATAATCTGCTCTGAATGAGCGGTACTCCCAATAGCTGCTGGTCTTGTTGGTGGCGGCTTGTTTGCTGGCGATGGAGGAGCCGAGGGCCAGATCAATGGTTTCCTGCAAGGTCAATCTGCGGGCGGGCTCAGTTGCGGAAGGCTGCGTTTGGGCCTGCGCTACGGCTGTCATCAGAATATTTAGGAACACTATATATAATAGAGTTAGAGTTGTTTTCATGATCAGCGTCCGTTAATCATTGGTGAGGTGCAGTTCTTCCAGATGCGCGTACTCCTTGGTGTTGGAAATGATGACCTGTTCGCCGGCGGCGATGTCACCCTGCAGTTCCACAAAATCCAGATTGTTGGCGCCGGTGCGCAGCATGCGGCGTACCGCTTTGTCGCCCTGCATTACAAACACCGCCTGTTCTGGGGTGCCGGTATAGAAAGGACCATTTTTCACGCGCAGCACGTTCGGCCGGAAATCGGTGAGCACAAATACCTCTACCCGAAGGTTGGAGCGCAAGGCTTGGTGGTTTTTCTCCTGCAGACGCACATAGAAGGTGATGATGCCGTTTTCCACTTTGGGCTGCACGTTGGCGATCTCGCCGCGTAAATCGGTCTCGTTGATGCGCACTGTTACGGGGCCGCCTACTTTCACTTGCTCAGCGTAGGTGTCTGGAATGGTAGCTTTGATTTTGAAGCTGCTCAGGTCGGCTACCCGGGCCACAGGCTCGCCGGCGTTCACGGTAGCGCCTACTTCCTCGTTCACCCAGGTTACCACCCCGGAACGGGGCGCTTTGATATCGGCTTGAGCCAATTGGCGCTGCAGTTGGCTTATGTCGCGGCTCTGCATTTCAAGTTCAAAGCCCACGGATTTCATGCCTATTCTGGCAGATGCCTGTTCGTCCTGAATCTGGCGCTGCAACTGGGTTAACTCCAGGCTGGCTACTTTCAGGTCCAGCTCGGCTTTCTTCACGTTTTCCTGGGTACCACCGCCAATGGAGAGCAGGTACTTTTCATCGTCTAAAGCGGCTTGCAGGCTTTTCACCCGAACTTCCTGCACGGCATAGCGGGAGCGCAGTTGGTTGACATTTTTCTGCAGGGTATTCTCCAACTCGGCGGTTTTGTTTTGCTTCAACTCCCGCTCGTCTCTGAGTTTGTCAAAGGTAGTTTGCGACGTCTGCTTGTCCAGCTGCAGCAAAGGTTCGTTGGCCGAAACGCGGTCGCCGGGAGTGTGCAGCACGCGCTCAATCTTGGCTAGAATGGGACTGGCAATGACTTCTTCATTCTCGGGCACCACCACGCCAGTAGCGGTGAGGGAGGCTTCCACGGCACCCACTTCTACCGTAGCTACGCGGAGGTCAGATTTGGCTACTCTGGTTTGAAGCACTGACCGGAACGCCAGCACCCCCAGCAGCACGGCCACTACCACCACACCTACCTGCCAGATGCGGCGGCGCTTGGTTTTCTGTACGAGGGCTTGGGGAATTTCTCTATCCATGGTTGACATTGGTTTGCCACCATTAGGTATCCAAGCAACATGCCAACTTATAATATATTTATTATCAATATATTACATCAATATACCTAAATCAAAAGTGTCCAGTTCTGGACAGCCATTCCGGTTGTGGTCAGGTTTCCTTTGCACTTATTTAGAAAATTCCGAAAAGGTGTTTTGGGCTTGATTTATAGAAACTACCTCTAAAGGAGCAGGGTACTCTTATCTTTGCCCTGCCTTCAGCAGCTACACTTTTGCGGAGGCGCAGCACTATGACGCGAAACAAGGCACAGTATGAAGGCTATTTCGGGATTGGGATTATGGAACCGAAGACCGAGGAAAACGTGGGCACGCTCTGGCGGTCGGCTTCCATCCTGGGGGCTAGTTTCCTGTTTACAATCGGCCGACGGTACAAGAAACAGGCCTCAGACACGGGCCGAAGCTGGAAGGAAATTCCGCTGTTCCACTATACAGACTTTGATGATTTCTACCAGCACCTGCCCTACAGTTGCCAATTGGTGGGTGTAGAGCTGGACGCGAAAGCAGTGCTCGTAGAACAGTTTCAACACCCCGAGCGGTGCATTTACCTGTTGGGCTCTGAAGACCACGGCCTCTCCAATGCAGTGCGGACGAGGTGCCACCACCTGGTGCAACTGCCCGGCACCAGTTCCATGAACGTGGCCTCAGCGGGTTCCATCATGCTCTATGACCGGCACCTCAAAACCCACTTGCTGCCGGGTGCCGACCAGCCCTCCTAAACAGCTCCTTGCCCTTCGTTTCTCTGCGGACTAGGATATTCAGCGTTCTGTCTTTATATTGGATGTTGCGGACCCGTTCTGCTGTCTATGTCTTACGCCTTGAAGCTTCTTACTTAGTTTGTTCCAGTTCCTGAATCCGGCGTGGTTGTGGGCCGCCGCCAGCGTGGCAGTACCCATTGCCATTCACTTGTGGAATAAAAAGCCGCCCCATACGGTTCTGGTAGGCAGTATCCGTTGGCTCCAGCCCTCTGAAAGCCGAAAACTGAGCAGTCTGCGTCTCACCGAGCCCTGGCTTCTACTCCTTCGCTGCCTGCTTCTGGTGCTGCTTGCCGGGGTACTAGCTGGTCCCATTTGGAAGCACGAAGTACCCGCCGTTCAAGAGAAACACGTCTATTTACACCCCGAACTGCTGCACTCCCGCTACCTTCCGCAGATTGCTGCCACCGTAGACTCTTTGGCGTTTAAAGGCTGGCAAGTGCACCGTTTACAGCCTAGTTTCCCTAAACTAGCCTTGAACGAGGAAACGCCTCTCCAAACCTTTCAATCAGATAGTCTGCCTTCTGACACCACCAACGCCTGGGCGATGCTGCGCGTGCTCAATCGAAGCCTACCACCCAACGCCCAAGCCTGGATCTTCGCCACCGATCTGCTTCGGCACCAACGTGGCGAGCTCCCTTCTGTGCGCTCTGGCATTACCTGGGTTCCGGTAAGCGTTCCGCAAACCAACACCTGGCTACAGGAGGCGTACTATACCACCTCAGGGCAACTGCTGCTGCGCTTCGGGAAAAGCGATGCCCAAGAGGTGACGTTTCTGGAGCGAAAAGTCGCCAAACCCATCGCCGGACAGACGATCACCGTACCTGATGCCCCAGCCGTAAAATTTACTTCTCACGCCACCACTGATTCTCTCACTTTACTAGACGGTGCCAGGAATTCCATTCCGCTGCCCAAACAACTGCTGCAAGTGCTGGTACGCCATTCAAAATCCCGGCAAGCCGATGCGCGGTACATGCGAGCTGCCTTGCAAACTGCCCTGAAATATAAAGGCATAGCTTATACCCTAACCCTTTCCTCTGAGCCCCAGGCCCTCCCGTATACGGGTCCTGATTGGGTTTTCTGGTTAACCGATGAACCACTTGCTCCCTTTCTGGCCCGTTTTCCAGAAAAGAAGCTAAAAACCCTGCAAGATGCCCCTGGCGGTGGCCGCATCCAAAAAGCAGAAAGCTGGCTGCAAATTTCTAGCATTGCGCAGCCCGTCCCTTTACACCAACGCACCTCGGCTTCAAAGAAACTAGCCGCTGAAGTTCTGTGGCAAGACGGCTTCGGGAACCCCATGCTTACCCAAGAGCAAGACTCGCTGCAAACCCATTACCGGTTCTACAGCCGCTTTCACCCTGCCTGGAACGACTTGCCCAATACTGGACACTTCCCGGAACTGCTCCTGCGGCTGCTTTTTCCGGAAGAAACCTCCTGGCGTACTCGTTTTGACACCCGTACGTTGCTGAAAGAGACGGAACAGCCCCGGGCGTTTACCGGCACTATTCCAGAAACTGCGCCTAAAACAGAGAAGATGCTTGATTTGAAACCGTGGTTGGTGGGAGTGCTGGCATTGTTGCTGGCATTGGAGCGGTGGCTGGCGGGGAGAAAGGCGAGCAAAATATGATAGAACTATGGAATAACCTTTTTTACAAATTAGGTGGCAGATAGAATCACTTCAGCTTTGTCATCTTAAATGGAGCTTTTGGGCAAATGAAAACAATGGTTTTAAAATATTTATTAACGTCAGTATCAAAAGATTGAAGCTTACTACTATTCTTATTCTCTTTTTCTTAAGCTATTCAGCAACTGCGCAAATTGACCAACAGCAGGCTTATGTAAAAGGATATATCAATGATCATATCAAGTCGCTTGGCATAGAGAGCATTGATTCCACTACAAATATTAAAGTTTATAGAATCTGGACAGATTATCAACTTGTTCATTTGGAACAGAAAGCAGACTCTACTTTTAATGGCTTATTAGTGAATTTTGTAACGAAACGATCTGGCACCCCAAAGAAACCTAAGGAAGAGTTGATAATCCATAGTATCAAAATTCCTGATTCGTCAGTTATGCACTTATTAGACTCCTTTTATGAATTCAACATTGAGACTCTAAAAGACTCTCACGAGCTGGAGAACTACCCTCAAGGGCTTGATGGCAATACATTTGTTTTTGAAGTTGCAAATGCCAACTCATACAGAATTTACTCCTATTGGGAGCCTTTGAATGACCGCTATCAAAATAAAGAACTGCCTGAAATTATTAGCGTCAGAGGCATTTTGAAAACTTTAATTTCCACCATTTCTCCCCCTAAGCATTTTGCTTGGTTCTTAGATAAGTTACCTAAAGGGAGCTATAGATACGGAGGAATAAACATGGTAAAGTTTTAACTTTTGGTTGAAACTAATTTTTAGCATTAACTACAAAGCCGTTTTAGTTCGCCCACAAGATCTTTCCAAGATGACAAATGAGAGAATGACGTTATGATTCAACTAGACTTATTCTGTATTTTTAACTCTATTCACCGCCTGTTTAACTAAAACTTGCCTCACCTTACCTCCCATATTACCCCATCTACGACCATTCTGGCACAGGTACGGAAGCAGTACCTCCGCCAGAAAGCGGGTGTACTGGCGCTGCAGGAAGTAGGCGTGATAGCACCCTTGCTGGTGTGGATGTACCGCGACTGGGGCGGAGTGGGCGGAGGAACAGCAGGTGTGCTTTTGGTTTTTTTGACGATTGGGTTACAAGCCATGCGGTGGCGTGAACGTCAAAAGAGAACAGACCTAGGCAAAATAGCGCGGCACCTAAACTGGAGGTACCCGCAACTGGAAGAAAGCACTGAATTGCTACTCCAGCCTGATGAACAATTAGGGGTATTACCACAGCTGCAACGGCAACATGTTGCCACCATACTGGAACAGATTTCACCAAAAGAAGCTGCTTCGGTCAGCTTTAAGAGCGGCTGGATCATGTTGATGGTCGGATTAGCCTTAGCCGTAAGCCTCTGGTTTTTACCTGATTTTACGCAAACACAAAACAAATCTGCGGCTTCTGCTCCCGGCACCTCGACCAACGTGAATGAACCCGTGATGCAGCCTAAAGCGATTCTGCCATCTATCGAGCAGATGAACATCCGTATCTCACCGCCCTCCTACACCCGCAAGGCTTCCTATGCAGTAACTACGCCTTCGTTCAAAGTGGAAACTGGTGCGCAGGTAACCTGGACGGTAGAGACAAACCAAGCGGCGTCTTCTTTGCAGCACCTGGTGAGCAACCAAAAGCCCCTTCAACTGAGGCGAGTATCTGGGCAGCAAAACACCTACACCGCCTCCCTTACGGTTACCCAATCCTCCTTATATTACTTGCGCCTGAACGGGCAGGCCTCGGACTTTTATTCCATAGAGGTCATTCCTGACGAGGCTCCGTCCATTACCGTGCAAAAGCCGAAGCAGTACATCGAGATTCTGTTCGGGGAGCCGCAACGGGTGACGGTGCAAGCCACCCTTCGAGATGAGTATGGACTTCAATCTGCGGAACTGATTGCCACAGTGGCCAAAGGCGAGGGCGAAGCAGTGAAGTTTCGGGAACAGCGCATCCCGCTGAACCTTTCCTTTGCCGGACAACCTCGGCAACTGCAACTAAACCAAACCCTGAACTTGCAGCAACTGGGCATGACCTACGGCGATGAGCTGTACTTCTACCTTCAGGCACGGGACAATCACCGGGGCTACACACGTACTGAGGCCTTTCTGGTGGAGATTGAGGACACCACCGTGGTGGAAACCATGGATGATCTCTCGCTGGGCGTGAACCCCAATCCAGAGTATTTCCGGAGTCAGCGCCAAATCATTATTGACACCGAGAAACTAGTGCAGGAGCAGAAAGGGCTTTCGCAACCTGTGTTTCAGGAACGGTCCAACAACATTGGAGTAGACCAAAAGCTGCTGCGCCTGCGCTACGGCAAGTTCCTGGGCGAGGAGTTTGAGTCCAACATTGGCGCCGCCGGATTGCCGCCAGAGTTAGCCGAAGGCCACACCCTGGATGACGGCCATGACCATTTCCCTAAACAGGGAGCTAGCGAGCACGAAGCCAAAATGGGCGAGCTGCTGGACCCCTACCTGCACAAGCACGACCAGGAAGAAGCTGCTACGTTCTTTGAACCCGCCATCAAAGCGCAACTCAAAGGCGCGCTGGCTCAGATGTGGGAAGCAGAACTCAGGTTGCGTACCGCCCGGCCCAAAGAAGCCCTGCCGTTTGAGTACAAAGCCCTGCGCATGCTCAAAGACGTGCAGCAGAAATCACGGGTGTACGTGAAGAAAAGCGGGTTTGAACCGCCTCCCCTCAAGGAACCTGAGAAACGCCTCACCGGCGATATTAGCAAAGTGCAGACGTACCAGGCCCAACGCAAGGAAACACCTGCAGAAACTGCCATCGCAACCCGTCAAGCCCTCCAACGCGTAGCGCAACTGCGGCTAGGCATCAAACCTACGGCTTCAGATGCGGCCATACTGGAGCAGGCCGGGCAGGAATTAGGCAAAGCCGCCGTGCGGGAACCTGGGGCTTACCTGCGGGCGCTGCAGGGTGTGCGGCAGATCACCCAAGACATCAGGGCAGAACGATCCCTTTGCGCCGATTGCCTCACGCGGGTAGAAGCTGCGCTGCATCGTTTTCTGCCGGTTTCTACCAAATCGCCGCAGAAACCGGTTTCCTCTGGAACTCCTAAGAAACTGGCGCAGGACTACTTTAATCGGCTAAACTAACCATGAACCTTCCGTTACCGCTTCTTTTGGGTGTAGCTCTTCTGCTGGGGGCGTGGTTCTCTTGGCTAGCCGTGCACCGCCCAGACCGTAAACGGTTTCCTTGGCGGCTGCTGGCTTCCTGGGTTGCGGTGGCCTGCCTCGTGCTGCTCCTCGCGCCACCAAAAAGCACGCGTTCTTACAATGCCTCCGAAGTTATTCTCCTCACAGAAGGATATAATTCAGACACGCTCCAGGCATTAGTAAAACGCCTGCGGCCGAAACCTCAGGTCTATGCTTTTGGTGCGGAGGCTAAGAAGGCTGAAACAATCACCGACTTGGCGTCTTTTCAGCAAGAACACCCTGCAGTGAAGACTCTGCACGTGTTGGGCTATGGCCTTCCGGCCGAAGAACTGTCTGCGTTGAGCTCTTTGCGGGTGGTGCCGCATCTGTCAGAACTACCAGCAGGCGTTATGGCAGCTTCCTGGCCGCAGGAAATCACGGTTGGAGAAACGATTACCGTGCAGGGCAGATTTCATGGATCAACGGTGCAAAATGTAAAAGTGCTTCTACAGGCAGCGGGCTTGCCCAGAGATTCTGTGGAAGTCAAAAAAGGCACAGATCAGTCGTTTTCTTTAAAATTTAACCCTAAAACGGCAGGGCAGTTTGTGTACTCTCTCCGCTGGAAAGATGAGAACGATTCTGTTCACCAAGAAGAACTTCCGGTTACGGTCAAGACTCCGCGGAAATTGAATGTGCTGCTGCTATCCTCGGCTCCGTCTTTTGAGGGCAAATTCCTGAAGAATACCTTGGCAGAACAGGGACACCGGGTGGCCGTCCGGAACCAGGTGAGTAAGGGCATTTACGCCACGGAATGGGTGAACCAGCCTACTCTCAACCTGAACCGGCTCACGCCTGCCTTGCTCCAGAAGTTTGATGTGGTGTTTTTGGATGACGTAACGCTGCAAAGCCTGGGAGCCGGAGAGAAACAAGCGTTGCAACAGGCCGTGCGGCAGCAGGGCCTCGGGATTTTGACCTCTATTTCACAAAGGCCTCCCAAACCCATTAACTTCTTCACGGAAGGTGTTTTCAGGACGATTTCGGAAAAACAGGCCAGAAGCGCAGCCCTGCGGTGGCCCAAGCAAGCAAGTGCCAATGCGGTACTTTCGCTGTCCAATTCCATTTTACAACCCAGAGAAGGACAGCAGCCTTTGGTTTGGGAACAGAACCCAGCACAAACTCAGGTGCTACGTTACCGGAAAGGAATGGGACAAGTGGGCATCAGTCTGGTACCAGAGACGTTTCCGTTGGTCATGGAAGGAAAAGAAGCGCTGTATCAGCAGTATTGGGCCACAGTTCTGACAGCTCTGGCGAAGCCCGAAGAAGAAGTTCTGGCCATTGCTCCTCACCAGAATTCAGCACCTTTTCAGCTGTTACAGCCGGTTTCCTTCTTAGCCAGCTCTTCATCTGTTGGAGAAAAAACGTTAGCAACCGCTTCTGGAGCAGCTGTAGATGCTTACTCCTATGCTTCCCCGCTTTTGCCATCGCAGCAGGTTTTCACTCTCTGGCCGAAGACCAAAGGCTGGTACTCTTTGCAGGAGAAGACCGGAGCAAAGGCTAATTTTTACGTGCATTCAGAAACGGCTTGGCACACGAAACGGCTGCACCTACGGCAGCAAGCGTTGCAAAAGGCCGCAGTAGCCTCGGCTAGCACTTCCGGCGCTTCCAAGTTCACCAGGGAAGAAAGCCTGCCTTTATGGATCTTCGGTCTTGGCCTGGTGTTTTCACTGGGTTTCTTGTGGCTGGAAGAGAAGATCTGATTTGTGCCCACGCACCTTTCCTTTTTCTAAAATATCCCTAATGGCAAGAGTTCCTGATCCGGCACATGATGGCACTGGATCAGGAACTCTTGGGAAGAATAGTGCGACGTGTGTTTGATCTTACTTGATGATCTTGAACTCGGTGCGGCGGTTGAGTTGGTGTTCGTCTTCTGAGCACGGCACCCCGTCTTTACAACGGTTCAGCAGTTTGGTTTCGCCGTAGCCTTTGTCTACCACGCGTTTGGGGTCAATGCCCTGCGAGATGATGTATTTCACGGCACTGGCGGCGCGTAACTGCGACAGCATCATGTTGTACTTGTGGGTTTCGCGACTATCTGTGTGGGCGCTTAATTCAATTTTGATGGTAGGGTTGTCTCTGAGCATACCCACAACTTTGTCCAGCTCCACAATAGACTCAGGCCGAAGCGTATGCTTGTCCAGATCATAATAAATGTTTTCCAAGACAATAGGGCGGTTAGGCGTGTCGCGGTCCAGCACCATCTCAATCTGAATGGTATCTGTTACCTTGCGGCAGTCTGGCATCACGTGGAACGTGCGGGTCAGATAGCCTTTCTTGCTGCCTCTAATGGTATAGGTCTGGTTGGCGTTCACGGCGAATAAGAAGCGACCGTTGGCATCAGACTCGTATTGCATCGGGCTGGACGTGTCACCGTTCACAATCACTTCCAGGTTCACCTCGCCTAACGGCACCTGCCGCGCCCGCCCATTGCGGCTAGGGACCCTTACATAGGTTACCCCCGCAAGTTTACAGGGGATCTCAGTAGGTTTGAAACGGTAGATGTTGTCTGATCCTTCATCGCCTTCGCGGTTAGAGGACAGATAGCCACTTTTGCCGTCTTTTTCATAAATCAGCCCGAAATCATCGCGCGGGGAGTTGAACGGGTAGTACAGGTTCTCAATGTTAGTCCAGGACGCACGGCTGCCTTCGGCGGAGAAGATATCCAGGCCGCCCATGCCTATGTGCCCATCTGAGGAGAAGTACAAGGTTCCGTCTGCATGCACCACCGGGAAAACCTCTTTGCCACTGGTATTGATGGTAGGTCCGGCATTCACGGGCGTAGACCAATTGCCGTCTTTCTGGCGCTCACTGAAATAAATGTCGGTTTGGCCGTGGCCGCCGGGCATATCAGACACAAAGTAGAGAATCTGTCCATCCGGTGAGAGTGCCGGATGCCCCACTGAGTAACTTTCTCCCTGGTTAAACGGGAAGGCTTTCACGTCCTGCCATTTGCCTTTGGAGAAGGTGCCGCTGTAGATTTCCAAGCGGTTAATGAATTCGTCTTTTTTGGAGTAGCGTTGCCAGTTGCTTTCGCTTCTTAATTCCTCCGGGAGAACCCGGTTCTTCACCTGCTTGGTGCGGGTAAAGAAGACCTCGTTGAAATCTGGAGAGAAAGTAGAAATGGCGTTGTGAAACTGAGTATTGATGTTTTTCTCCATGGGTTTGATGTTGCCCCAGGAACTTGGCCCTTTCCGATCGGCGTAGTACAACTGCAGGTAGGGTGTGCCGGTCCAGCCATACACTTTCTGGTCTGAGGCATTGTGCCCACGGCCACGGTCAGAGGAGAAGACCAGGCCATCGCGGTAAAAGACCGGGCTAAAATCAGCGAAGGTGGTGTTGAGGGTACTGTCTGGCACCACGTCTATTCCTAAGGGGCGGTCTATCCAACTCATGGCCAAGTCACAGGCCCGGGCCAGCTTCAGGGCTTCGTCGCGGCGGTCTGGCACTTGGTCGGCAAAACGCAGGTAATTATGCTTGGCAATGGTGTACTCTCCGTTCTGGCGGCACGCGTTGGCGTAGTAGTACAGGTTAATGGGTGCTGCTCCCGGAAACCCCAGTGCCTGCCGGTACCAGAACTGCGCAGAACCAGGCTGGTTAATGAGCCTATAGCAATGGGCTATGCGCTCTGTGACGTGCAGCGAAGGTTGTCCCTTGTCCAGCGATTTCTTGTATTCATCCAGCGCAAGGGCGTAGTCAAAGTTGTTGTAGTGCTTGTCTGCCTTGGATTGGTTTGCCTGCGCCTGAATGGCAGAAGGTCTCACCCAGAGGGTCACGCAAAGCAGCAATAAGAGGTAAAAAATCTTCACAATTCCAGTTCTTGCACCAGTTGGTGGTTAAATGCAGATGTGTTGAAGATGTTTTTCTAAAAACAGCCCCAAAGCACATTCAGTGTTAGTACATCAAAAGTACCGCGGAGTCAACATCCGGCCATACTTCTTCTTCAAAAAATTGTAGCCAAGTGAAATTTCATGGCTGGAGTAGCTGCGCAGTTCGCTTAAAGAAAAATCATAGGAATACCCAATCCGCATGAGCGGGGAAGGATGTAGTTCCAGCAAAACTGCCAAAGCATTTCCTAAACGGGTATTGGAAACAAATTCACGATTGTTGAAAATGTTCAGGGTAGTGCGGTATGAAGTTCCCAGCCAGATCTGCTCATTGAACAACAGAAAGGTATTCAGGTCCAGGGCAGCCGGCCCGTTGAAATCTTCCTTGAACAGCATACTGGGCCGTAACTTCATCTTTCGGCCCAGGTCAAATACTCCACCCGAGGTCAAAAACAAGTGAGGGTTAGGATCTGTGGGTAACCCGTTCTGAAAAAAGACCACATTGCCTAAAGAAAGGCCGGTGTAGAACCGGGTGCTGTACAGGTAAGCGCCTACGCGCGCGGTTGGTTTGATAGCCCGCTCTATTCCCATCGGGATGGCGGTGTCCTCGCGTTCATCCGGATCAAGCCTGGTACCATCCAGGGTCTGTTGCGTGGCACCTAAAGAGATACCCACCGCCAAACGGGTTCTGGGCGTCAAGGTAATCCGCACAGCGGAATTGAAAGAGGCCTCTGTGAAACGTTGCACGCCTAAACGGTCATTGGTGATGAGAAAGCCCGCGGCCAGTTTCCGGTTCACGTTTCCGTCAACACTCAAGGTCTGGCTTACGGGTGCCCCCTCCAGGCCAGTCCACTGGCTTCTATGAGACCCCACCACGCTGGTAAACCCCCGGCTTCCGGCGTAGGCAGGGTTCAACAACAGCCCATTGAACATGTACTGCGTGAACTGAGTATCTTGCTGCGCAAAACTAACCTGGGAAAGCCCCAGCAAGCTCACCAGCACTAAGACAGATTTTATTGCTTTCTTCATTCTCGTCATCTCTGCTTAGCGCATTATAGTTACGTAGCCTTTGTGCGTCACTTCCTGACCTTCGCAGAGACGTACGCGCAGTACATAGTAATAAGTACCTTCGGCGAGGTCGCTTCCGTTCCAGTTGTTGCGGTACTTCTTCATGCGGTACACCTCACTGCCCCAGCGGTTCATGATCACCAGTTCGTTCTCCGGAAACTCCAGCAGATTTCTCACTACCCACAGGTCATTCTTGCCATCGTGGTTAGGGGAGAAAACATTAGGGATGTGTAACTGGGAGGCCAGATGTCTGGGCGTGACGTCCATTCCAGCCAAGGTAACGGAACAGGTTCCATTGTTTGCCTCCACCACAACTCTGGCCGAAGACATAGGCGCATCAGCAGGACCTTGCAGGGTTACCTTGTTTGACCCTTGGCCTGAGGTGATGGACCAACCCGGCAAATCAGAAACAATGCTCCATTTGTAAGACACGCCAGTAATGGCCGGAACCGAGAATTGATTGCCTACGCAAACAGTACTCTCGTCTTTGATCTCCAGGGCAGTTCCTAAACCAGGAGCCACCGTCACTGCCAACGTAGCAGCGGCACTGCTTCCGCAGCCATTTACCGCCTTCACGCTCACCTGTCCCGCACCTGCCTGGCCTATGGCCGTAATGCTGGTAGTGCCTTGTCCGCTGATGATGCTCCAACCGGTAGGTACCGTCCATTCATAGGCAACTGCTCCGTCCACCTGGGTTACCGTGTAAACCACTTGTTCAGGAGAGGCGCAGAAGGAAGCTGGGCCATTGATTACGCCCGGGTTCAACGTTCCTGCGGTGCTAGGGGTAACCGCCAAACTTTTCTCTGCCTTTACCCCGCAACCATTCTGCACTTCAACTTTAATGGCGCCACCTGTAGTGGTTGGAATAACGGTGATGGTGTTCGTGTTCTGTCCTGACACCAGGTTCCAGCCTGAAGGCACTGTCCAGAGGTATTGGCTTGCCCCGGAAGCATTGATGCGGTAGGTGACTCCATTTTCATTCGCGCAAACCATGGCACTTCCCTCAATGTCACCGTTTATTACTGGTGCCCCTGTGGTGGGAGTTACCGCTACTACCTGGCTTTCGCTCTGGCCACAGCCATTTTTGGCAACCACACTTACTTGCCCAGGCAAACTTCCGGCAGTTAAGGTGATAGAGGTTGTTCCTTGTCCTGATTCAATTTTCCAGTCTGCCGGGAAAGACCACTCATAGGACGTGGCTCCGTTTACCGGGTCTATTCTGAAAACAAGGCCGTTTTGACCAGCACAAGGAGTAAGTTCCAAAGCAGTTGCCTGAATAGGACTCGGCTTCAATGGCAGTTCTCTCTGCACTTGCACTTGCAAGGTACTGGGGCTTGAGACTACCCCGCAGCCGTTCTCGCCGGTTACGCTCACCGTTCCGCCTGCGTTACCTGGCACTACGGTGATAGAGTTTGTTCCTTGCCCTGACTCAAGTGTCCAGCCGGCGGGCACTGTCCAGGTGTAGGTGTTCACATTGGCATCAGCGGCTACCTGATAGGTTACCCGTGTGGTAGCACAGGTGGCAGACTGCCCGGCAATGGCCCCAAGGCTAAAGGGCTCTGTGCTGGAGACACTAACGGCCATGCTGCCAGAAACACTGGATCCACACGTGTTGGACACTGCAACAGACACATTCCCGCTTCCTGCTCCTGCTTTTACCTGGATAGAAGGGGTGTTTTGCCCGCTAAGGATTTCCCAGCCAGCAGGAACAGTCCAGCTGTACTGAGTGGCGCCTGAAACTGCTGTTACGGAATAGGTGGCCGGGGCAGTAGTCAAGCAGGATGCTTTCGTGCCGTTGATAGTAATAGGGTCTGTTGCAAGCGGCTGAGAGATGGTGATGTTGGTAGAGTCTGAGGTGCTTCCGCAATAATTGGAGGCGACCACTTTCAAATAACCTCCCACTGACCCAGGAACCACCCTAATGGACCTGGTACCTTGCCCAGATTCAATGGTCCAACCAGCCGGAACAGACCAGGTAAAGGTTTTAGCTTCTTCGTTCTGAGCCACGGTATAGGTACGCGTGGTGGAAGAAGCACAAAATGCTTTTTCTCCAGTAATAGGGCCAACGGGGGCTGGCGCTGCTTGAGACATGTCTATGTTCAGCCTTGAGGCGGCACTGGTGCCACAGGCATTGGTGGCGGTTACCTGCACTTGTTCTGCCATAGTGCCTACCCGCACCACCAGAGAAGTAGTACCCTGCCCCCGCACAATAGTCCAGGTGGCGGGAACAGACCAGATGTAGGAGGTGGCGTCTGTCACGGCTGCTATAGAGTAGGTTACTTCTCCCATGTTAGCGCAAACATTGGGAGGCCCTGTTATCTGACCCGGTGTTGCAGGAAGTACTGAAGAGATGGCTACCGCCAAGGAACGAGTTGTGCTCTGTCCGCAACCATTTCTGGCCGAAACCTGAATGGTACCATTAGAAGTGCCTGCTTTAACTTTGATTTCGCGGGTTCCTTGCCCACTTATAATGGTCCAGCCAGTTGGAACCTCCCACTGGAAAGAAGAAGCAGCATTGGTGGAGGAGATGCTGTAAGTAAGTTCATTTGTATTGCCACACACCGCTACCTCTCCCTGAATGCTCGCCGTTAAAGCGGGTGCACCCGTGGTAGGCGTAACTTCCATGGTGGTTGACGCGCTTCGGCCGCAGCTATTGCTTGCCGTTACGGTTACTTGACCAAGGTTTGCTCCAGCGTTTACAGTCAGAGTGCCCGTACCCTGCCCGGAAACAATGATCCAACCGGAGGGTACTGTCCAGGTATAGGTGAGGCCCTCTACCGCATTAGGAACAGAATACGTTTGCTGCCCATTAACACACGGTACCGCCTCTCCATTAATAGAAGCTGGAACCACGGGAGCCGCAAGGGCAGGAGCTACTGACAAGGTTCTCTCAGGACTGTTTCCGCACCCGTTTGCCCCAATCACAGAAATGTTTCCGGCGGATGAACCTGCTTTTACGGTAATGGATTGTGTGCCTTGCCCCGAGATGATGGTCCAGCCTTGGGGAACGGTCCAGGTATAGGTGGCTACGTCTGCTCCGGCAGAGACTGAATAGACTAAGTTTTCCTGATCTTTACAAGGAGCAATCATTCCTGAAATAGTACCCGGGGTTGCTGGTGGCCCGGCGCCTACCGCTACTTTCAAGGGTACTGCTGACCCGTTTCCGCAGGCATTTGAGGCTACCAATCTAACCTCACCACTAGAGCCAACTTTCACGTTGATTCTGCGGGTGCCTTGCCCAGATAAAATCCGCCAGTCAGCGGGCACACTCCAGGTATAGGTAGTGGCATTCTCTACCTCTTCAACAGAATAGGCATGCTCTGCGGTTGAGAGACACAAAGCTGTTTCTCCCGAAATTGCTCCAACTACAGGGGCTGCTGAGGCAATGGTAACCGGCAGCGATGTGACAGCACTGGTTCCACAAATGTTTTGCGCGGTTACAGTTACGTCGCCGGCCGAGGAGCCGGAGCGTACTGTGATTCTATTGGTACCTTGTCCGGCAACAATGCTCCAGCCAGCCGGAATGGTCCAGGTATAGCTGGTGGCATTCGGCACCGCCGGTACTTCGTAGGTGTTTCCGTCAGAGTTGGCGCAAACCTGGCCTGGCCCTGAGATAGCGTTTGGTTTCAGCGGAGCCGCCGGAGAAACAGTTACCTGTATTTCACTGCTGGCGCTTTTCCCGCAGCCATTTTCAGCCGTCACCTTTACTTTTCCTCCCGAAGACCCTGCATTTACGGTAATGAAAGTTGTTCCCTGCCCTTTTACAATGGACCAACCGGAGGGCAACTCCCAGGAATAGGAAACCGCACTGGCCACAGTATTGATGGAATAAACAATTCCATCCGGGGCTAAACAGATTTCCTGGGGGCCTGAGATTGCAGAAGGTGTAGGAGGAGGGAAAGAAACCGTACTAACCGCCAATACGGTTTCAGGACCATCTCCGCAGGCATTCACCGCTCTCACCGTGATGGTTCCATTGGCTTCCGCGCTTCCGGTAGTAACGGTAATAGAATTCGTTTCCAGCCCCGACGTGATGGCCCACCCTTCGGGCAGGGTCCAGTTGTATTTACGGGCCCCACTCATTGGCTCTATCCGGTACACGTTTCCGGGGGTATTTACGCAAAGAGAGGTTAAACCAGAAATCTCCCCGGGCTTAGAGGGAGTGGCGCAGATAGATAATTCAGACGTGTTGCTTTTGATGTTAGGGTCGGCACAGTCGCCGGTCACGGTGGCTACAGTCGTGGAGAATTCGGTTCTCATGATTCTTGCCTGCACAACCATGGTGGCTTCGCTTCCTTTCGGGAACTTGGCGATTCTCCATCCTTCAAACTGATTAAAAGAGGAACCTTGGGAAGTAGTGGAACTCAGGTACTGAATCCCGGATGGCATTTCAAAATGCACCACCACGTTGTTCTCATCATCAGGACCCAAGTTTTTGAGGGTAATGGTATAAGTAACTAATAAGCCAACCCGGTACGGACCCTCGCTTACCACCTGTTTTACTTCCAAATCTGAGAAGCATTCATTTCCATGATCTGTTACCCTGGCGTTGGAAAGGGTAATTTTCCCGTTTGTACTTAACAGCTTTCCTTCAAAAGAGGCGTTTTTCCCGGCAGTAATGTTGTTAGCTGCCACTACAGTTCCTTTGAAAGAACTTTGGGAACCTACTGTTACCAAGCCTGCTACTTGCCAGAAAACGTTCTTCGCCTTGGCACCCTGACGCAGTTCAATGTTTACAGCGGGGTCAACCTGCATGTCTCCTTCTACCTGGAACACAAACACACCGTTAGGAGATTTGCTCCCTAACAGTTCCAGGGACTTTTGAAGATGCACATTTCCTTTAATCCGGTACACCCCGGGTTGCAACTTACCACCTGACAGGGCTGTGGCGTTCAAGGTAGCGGTGGGTTGTTGCCGCTGCAAATCAGCGTACACTCTGCCCACTTCGGCCCAGGCTCCTTTTGAGTTGGATCCAGCTCTAAGAACACCTTTTTCTATTTTGCTGTTGCCTTTGCTTTCATAACCTGCCCCTGCTGCAATGGAAATACCCTGCAATGATTTGAAGGCTGGCGCTACTTGGGAGAAGGCTTTTGACTGAGATAAAAGGAAGATTAAGAGTAGTAGTAATCGTATTTTCATGCACGCCCCTCCAAGTTTATTTAAGCACCCCTTGGAGTTTTAATCCAATTGCAACTAATTTATATTTTATATAATTAATATTATACATATACAAGTATATACTTACCTTTACCTGATAAGAGGGCATATAGAATAAGAAAATTTTAGATAGACAGCACACCAGGCCTTACTCCCTGACGCTTTGCTAAATAACTATAATCCAAATTTTTATACCCGGACAAATTTATCAAATAAAATGCAATATCATAGGTATAAATACACACTTGTTTGCTAATATTCACACAGACCTATATCCAGAAAAAAGCCTTTGGTAAAATTTATTTACCCAGCAACAGGAAACCTTCTGCTAGTAAGTTGATTCTGAAGCAGAAAAAGAGCCAGCCTAGCTGTCTGAAATTCTATACCGGTCAGAATGTGCGAAGGAAGAGCCTCTGTTAAAAAGGTCTTTTTTAATCGATTTTCCTATAACGCCCTTAAAACGGAAACCCCTTCCTGTTCTTCATTTGAAGAATAGGAAGGGGTCAATGAAACAAAGCTTACTCATAGCACCATGGCAAGAACTAACTTCCCCGGCAGGTGTAAGCTTTCAATAAAATCAACTAAGAATAAAACCAGCAAAGACCTTCAGCACACGGTTTATTGCCTGTTTTCGGGAAACAATTGCTAAAACTATATTCTAGAAACTAATAAATTCTAAGAATACTGAAGCTAAGCTTAGGGACAGAAGGAGCCTTTACGAGCATTAGCTCGCCGAATTTAAAGTTCGGTTACTTACCATCCAATACCGTAATCCTCGCCGTGGTTACTGGAGCCGCCCCAGAAACTACCGTGTTTCCAATCAAAATAGATAGCGTTGATTGGGCCACTGGTACGGTCGTCAAAGCTTAAGATATAGCCCATTTTCTTCAATTGAGCACGCACCTCTTCAGGAGTACTGTCATGTAAAAGGATCTGGCCCGGCTTGGGTTTGCGGTCATCAGTTTTGGTACCGCCTAAGGATAGCCACAACTGGTTGGTGTTGAAGTTGGGTGCCTCAGAAGCCTGCTGCACATTCATCCCGAAATCAGCTACGTTCAAAAAGAACTGCAGAAGGTTCTGGTCCTGGGTATCGCCGCCCTGTACCGCGAAGGACAGGAAAGGCTTCCCATCCTTCAGCGCCATGGACGGAGTAAGCGTTACTCTGGGCCTCTTACCCGGCTCTACCACGTTAAAAGGATTCAATTCAGGGTCTAACACAAAGCTTTGCATGCGCTGGCTCATGCCCACTCCGGTGTTTCCGGCAATAACGGCGGGGTTCCAGCCACCGCTAGGCGTGATAGACACTACCCAACCTTCTTTATCGGCGGCTTCTACGGTGGTGGTACCCAGCCATAGTCTCTTTTCATAGTCTACTTTGGAAGAACCGTTCCGGATGTCGTGGGTGGGCGCGAAGTTCCGCTTGGTGGTATCCATCTCGTAGCCTCTCTCTTTCAAAAGCTTCAGGTACGGGTTTTTCAAGCCTTTTGCCTCAAATGGGTAAGGATCTCCTGGCCCTATGTTAGGATTGTTCTTGTCAAACTGAATCAGAGATGCTCTTTGCTTGGCATACTCCTTACTCAGCAACCCTTTGATGGGTTCCTGCGGCGCGAAGTAGGAGTCGCCGTAGTAGAAATCCCGGTCTGCGTAGGTGAGGTTCATGGTTTGGTAAAGCGTATGAATGTACTTGGGACTGTTATGCCCCATGCTCTTCAGGTCGAAGTTTTCCAGGATGTTCAGCGCCTGCAGCATGACAGGCCCCTGGGTCCACTGCTTTAGCTTGTAGACCTCAATCCCTTTGTAGTTTACGCTTAGCGGCTCTTCTTCAATAGGCTTCCACTTGGCCAGATCCTGCATGGTAATCAGACCGCCCTGCTCCTGGCAGCCCCGCACAAACTCCTTCGCAATATCGCCAGTGTAAAAACGGTCATAAGCAGCCATGATGGCTTCTTTGCGGCTTTTACCTTTCTTAAGAGCCGCTTTCTCGGTTTCCACCATTTTGGTAAGAGTGGCTAGCAAATCTTTTTGCACAAAGATTTCGCCCGCCTCGGGAGCTTCTCTTTTTTGACCTAAATGCGGCAGGAATACTTTTTTGCTGTAAGGCCATTGCTTCAACCGCTCTTTCTCGCGCTCAAAGCTGTTGGCTGTCTGGGCTTCAATGGGGTACCCGGAGGCCATTTCCATGGCAGGGGCCAGCACTTGCTCTAAACTCAGGGTGCCGTAATTGGCTAACATGTACAAAAGTCCGCCGGGGGTACCGGGGGTAGTAGCTGCCAAGGGACCATATTCCGGCGGAAAGCTGTAGCCTTTGCCTTTGAAGAACGCCGCGGTAGCCCCGGTTGGCGCCACGCCCATGGCGTTGATGGCAATGACTTTCTTTGTTTTAGGATTATAGATCAAGGCTTGGGTTTCGCCGCCCCAGCTCAGGACATCCCACATGGTGCAGGTAGCCGCCAGCATGGCGCAAGCCGCATCCACTGCATTTCCACCTTTCTGAAAGGTCATAGAACCGGCTGTGGCGGCCAAAGGCTTTCCGGTAATGGCCATCCAGTTCTTGCCGTGCAATACCGGCTTTTGCGTCTGCTGCCCCAAGGCCGCTCCAGCAAAAGAGAGACAAAGAAGCAGGGTTAGAATTCTTTTCATATAGGTACTATTGAGATAGTTTACGTTAGACAAAAATGGCCCAAAAAACAGGAACGTGAAAAGAGACTATACATTACGCGACAGACGAATTGATGGCCTTCTTCAAAGCATTTAAAATGGATTCATTGCTCCTTTTTAGAATCGTCTCATTCACGTAGAACTTGATAGTGCCTTGTCCGTCGGGCATCCTTAGCTGGATTTGCTCTTTCTCCTTTAAATAAGCAGTAAGCTTTTCAAAGTTGACTGGCGCTGTAATCTGCAGGTTGAAGATGTTACTTCCGTTCTCGATTTTGCTGACCTTCATGTTTCCTGCCTGGTTCATTATACTGAATAGCTGGTCTGCTTTTGTTCTGGCTTTCTGTAGCTGGCTTTCAATGGTAGCAACCTTATCTAACGCCATGGCCGCGTAAGGCCAGTTTTGGTAGATGTTGCCGCCATACACTTTAATCAGGTGCGGCATCTGATCAATGACTGCCGCATCGCCGGCCAGAATAGCACCGCCTTTGCTTCCCAGGTATTTATAGAGCGAAATGTACACTGTGTCAAACGGGGCAGCATACTCCTTGATAGGCACTCCCGAATACGCCGATGCCAGGTGCAATCTGGCGCCATCCAAGTGTAGCTTTATCCCGTTCTCTTTGCAATAGGCCGCTATTTTCCTGATCTCTTCTATGGAGACCACCTGCCCATCGGCTCTTCTGACCGGGTTCTCAATAGACACCGCGCCAATACCACTCTTGAAAACCTCGCCTTTGTCATGATACGCAATTGCTTCCTTCAATTCCTCCAAGCTGAACTCGGCTTTGCCGGGCGCCAACGGAATCAGCCTTTTGCTGTGGACCGTCTGGGCAGCATCGGCTTCATCACGGAACAGATGGCTGACCTCCTGCACAAAGATTTTGCTTTTGTTCTGGCTCAGCACTCGCAGCGCGAGGTTGTTGGCCATAGTCCCCGAAGGCATAAAGATAGCTTTCTGTTTTCCGGTTATTTCGGCAAACTTCTGCTCTAACTGGGCAACTGCTCCTTCTTTGGCGTAGGTATCTTGCACGTTGGGATATTTTTCTACAACTGCCTGGAGCTCCTGCACATATTCCTTTGGGGAAGGCATGGCCCCATCGGTCACAAAGTTGATGCTTTCCTCTTTTCCCGCGGCGTACTGCGCCAAAGCAGCTGGCGAGGACAATCCGGTTGGAAGCAGGAACGGAAGTGTTGCCAACCCAGAGCTTTTCAGAAACGCACGTCTCCCCTTTATTTTCTTAGCCATCAGCAGATTCTTAAAGATGATTTCTAGCTACCAATATAAAGGAGTTGATTTGATTTCTTGCTGAACACCCTGCAACCTGGCTTCAGCAAGACTTCAATTCAAGGGAGTTTACATACTGTTTTCTAAAAAACAGGCCTAAAAAGAGGAAAAAGGCAGGGCTAGGATTTCACCTTAAGCAGGATAGCAAAAGAACCGTTCTGCTTCTTATCTTAGCATTACCAGCCTCACCTATTTCACCAGCCTACCCATGACCTTGAAACTTTACCGAATCCTTGGCTTAACCCTCGCCGCGCTGTGCTCCCTGCCTTCCCTCAAGGCGCAAACCATACAAGCGTACATTAAGCAAAATGACAAGAAACTGATGGAAGAGTACATCCGGTTTCTCTCTATCCCCAATGTTTCCACAGACACGGTCAATATCCGGAAGAATGCCGTTTTCATTAAGGACATGATGACCAGCAGGGGCATTAAAGCAGAGTTACTGACCGGAACTACTCCTGAAGTTACTCCGGCAGTGTTCGGCGAAATCAAAACACCTGGCGCTAACAAGACCATTGGGTTCTACGCGCATTATGACGGACAACCGGTGAACCCGAAGCAATGGTACGCAGGCGTGGAGCCTTTTAAACCGGTGCTCATTACCGGAGCATTTGAAAACGGCGGCAAGATTATAGGACCATACAAATCTGGTGACGCTGTTAATCCAGACTGGCGCATTTTGGGCCGCGGCTCTGCCGATGACAAAGCAGGAGTGATGGCGATCATCAACGCCTACGATGCCTTGGTGAAAACCGGCCAGCGCCTGAATGCGAACATCAAGTTCCTGTTTGAAGGCGAAGAAGAAGTAGGCTCCATCCACCTGGATGAGGTTTTCAAGCAGCACAAAGCCAAACTGCAAGCCGATTGCTGGATCATCATTGACGCACCCCGGCATGCCTCAGGCAAAAAGACCATTGTATATGGCGTGCGCGGCGACGTGAACATGGCCCTTACCGTCTATGGCGCCAAACGCCCGCTACACAGCGGCAATTACGGAAATTGGGCACCCAACCCTGCCCTGAAACTAGCTCAACTACTGGCCTCTATGAAAGATGAACAGGGCAAGGTGCTGGTGAAAGGCTTTTATGACGATGTCACCCCGCTTACTGCCTCCGAGAAGAAAGCCCTGGCTCAAATCCCGAATCAGGATGAGATCTTAAAAAAGGAGCTAGGAGTCAACACCCCGGAAGTAGCAGGCAGATCCATTGTAGAGTCCATCATGCAGCCCACCCTGAATATCAATGGCCTGCACAGCGCCAATGTAGGCCCGATGGCCAGCAACGTAATTCCCACCAAAGCCGAAGCTGTTTTAGACCTGCGTTTGGTAAAAGGCAACGATCACAAGAAACAGGCAGAAAAGGTGATTGCCCATATAAAGAGCAAGGGTTTTCAGGTACTGGACCGTGAGCCTACTGAAGAAGACCGCAGCAAACACCCTAACCTAATCAAGGTAGAAGTGGAGCATGGCTACAACGCGCAGCGCACCCCCATGGATTTACCCATCGCCAAAAGCATACAAACTGCGGTGCAGTCCACGACCAAAGAACCACTGGTCTTGATTCCCTCTATGGGCGGAAGCCTGCCCTTGTACCTCTTTGAAGAAATCCTGAACACAAAAGTGGTCACCGTGCCCATTGTGAACTACGACAACAACCAGCACGCCGAGAATGAGAATGTAAAAATTCAGTACCTCTGGGAGGGCATCGAAACCATTGCCGCTATCATGCAACTCAAATAAATGCGTTCCGGAACTGAGGGTTTGTTCTGCAATCTTCAACTTACCCTTTAACCATTCTCCAAACATCTATTTGCGGGAGCAGGAGCATTCTTTGGGAATTACGGAAACTGCCACATACACAAAGAAGGCGCTTCAACTTAAGTTGAAGCGCCTTCTTTGTGTTAATATTTTGATGGCAAAGCTGAACCTAACGTGTAGAACTTACAGGTTTTGAGATATATCTATTAGATCAGGCAAAAGGCTACACCATGCTCTTCGCTTTATCTACCGTCACCTCCTGCTTGCCAAAGGCAGCCCTTAACTGTAAAAGGTTTTGCTTCATGTTCCTGGTCATTGGCACCTCTATGAAGAACGTAATAAGTGAAGCTACTATCAAGGCCACAGGTAAGGCTACACCAAGTGACGCCACCCAGAAGTTTACTCCAAACTCATTCACCAGGGTTGGAATGAGGCCGCTAAACTTATCTGTTGCCACGTATTGATGGGTCAGGTATAAAGCAAAAGAAATCTTACCTAAGTAAAGAGTCACCTTGTTGACCAACGGCTTCAGTTGGTTAGTTACAAACAAAGTAAAAATGGAGAAGTAAGCGGTAAGCAATCCTACATACTCTACTTCATTGATAAATTTGCTTGAGGTTGCCAGCTTAAACAGAAGCACCTGGCACACAAAGCAAAAAACAATCATCAGGTAGTTTTCTGCTTTCTTTCCTTCATGCGAATGGATTTTATAGAACAGGATCCCCGCGTAAAATAAAGGGAAGTACTTCAACAGAGGGATGGCATTAAAAACGAATTCGACAACCCTATACTCATACAGGAAATTAGCAGCCACAACTGCAGAAAGGGACAGCGAAATGGCTATACTATTGAAATACTTCAACAACTTGAAGTGAAACAGAAACAGAACGCCAATGTAAAAGATCATTTCAATGATCATGGTCCAGTAAGGGCCATCCAGATTAGGGATCTTTAGGTAGTGTTGGAACATGGTCATGTTCCCCAAATAATCCCTCAAAGGCACCCGCTCTAAAGAGCCATATCTGTAAAAAGAAGAGAAGGCTATGAAGAGGAAAGTAAAGGTAACAGACGCCCAATAGGTAGGATACAATCTGCTGATCCGGTTTATAACGAAATCAGAGCTTCTTGAGATTTTGCTGACGCTCATGAAAATCACGAACCCACTGATAATAAAGAACAAATCTACCCCGGTCGCTCCGTATTTAAAGCCCAGCGCTGCTTCTGGTCGATCTAAGGTATAGTGAAAAAGCACTACTATTAAAGCCGCTATCCCCCTTAAGGCGTCTAGCTCTTGATATCTATTGCTTGGAGCCATATCAGTAAACTTTCATTCCATGGGTAAAGGGGGGAAAACACTACACTTCTTTCATCATTACACATCCTAAATTTTATTAAAAAGTGCAATAATTACCATACTTAATACACAAATATACTACGTTTTAGCATAGTTAAAAGATTCACCCTTGTATTTTAACTTAAATTTTGCACAATTTTTACACCAATTTAGCATTTCAGAGTAGACCTGATTTTAACCACAAAAATTTCTTTCCTTTGCCATTCAAAAACAATCCTTCTTTTTTTAAAAAATCCTGATTAATAAGTATTTATCCTTATAAACATAATAGGTAGTATAGCAGAAGTTAATTCTAACCTTAAACTAATAAGCTATGCCACAAGGAGTAGTAAAATCAGTTATACCTACATTCAATAAACCCTGCGCAGGCACAGTAGAAGCTCTTGAAGACAATGATGTGATTTGCATAAAAAGAGGCCAGACCTATAATTTCAAGGAAGGCCACGGAAATTGCTGCAAAAAGGACAATATAGTTGAAATCATAGGCAAGAATATCGATGGCACTGTCAACCTGGATTGTAAAGAATGAGCCATTGCAAACCGAATTGAATGAAGGATTGTTAATACATTGAACACTGCGCTATACCAATCCTGTTTTACATTATGGTGCCCGAAGCCCTGGCAAAAACTCTTGTCAGGGCTTCGGGTATTTTAAACCAGCCCGAAAGACGAACCTCAGGCTACCGCAGGCCAGGCAAACAAGGGGAAAGTCAATCTCTTACTTCCTTTTGCAACCCTCTTCTAGTATTTAGAATTGGGAGGCCTATTTTACAGGTATTTTATCCAAAATAGCCTTAAATTGGTGATTCGCCTTTTTCTACCTTCATCTGCTCATGAGATACTTGTTAAAGAATACTACTCTTTTCTACCTTTTCATCTTCGTTCTTTTCTCCTGCTCTTCCAGCGAAAAGATTTCTTCTTCCAAAGAGGTAGACCAATGGAAGGCCCAAGCGGCGCGGGTAACCATTATCCGGGATGATTTTGGCGTGCCCCACGTGTACGGCAAGACCGATGCTGATGCCGTTTTCGGGCTGTTGTACGCGCAGTGCGAAGATGATTTCAACCGGGTAGAGCGGAATTACCTGTGGGCCACTGGTAGATTAGCCGAAGTGGAAGGCAAAGAAATGCTATACAGCGACCTACGGGCGAAACTCTACATGACCCAGGAAGAAGCCATGCAGCACTACGAAAAAAGCCCCGAGTGGCTCAAAACCCTTTGCCAGGCCTTCGCAGATGGCATCAACTATTACCTGCACACCCACCCCGAGGTAAAGCCCAAACTGCTCACGCGCTTTGAGCCCTGGATGCCCATGTACTTCACTGAAGGCTCCATTGGCGGCGACATAGAAAGCATTCCGCTCAACAAGATTCAGGCGTTCTACGAAAACAACAAAGCACAGGGACTTACCGGCTACAACCACCAGCCATCGACCCAGCCCAACCTTTTGGCAGAACCCAAAGGCTCCAATGGCTTCACCATCTCCGGCAAGCACACCGCTTCGGGCAATGCCATGCTGCTGATCAACCCGCATACGTCCTTCTTCTTTAGAGGTGAAGTGCATGCGGTGAGCGAAGAAGGTTTGAATGCGTACGGCGCTGTCACCTGGGGGCAGTTCTTCATCTACCAGGGCTTCAACGAGAAAACCGGCTGGATGCATACTTCGGCGTACGTAGACGTGATTGATGAATTTGAGGAGAAAGTAAGCAAGCAGAACGGCAAACTGGTCTACCAATATGGAAACGAGCAACGGCCGGTGACCGCCTCTCAGGTAACGCTGTCTTACAAAGAAGATGATGTAGTCAAGCAAAAGACCTTCACTACCTACAGAACCCACCACGGCCCCATTACGCACCAGAACGGCGACAAGTGGGTAGCCACCGCCCTGATGTGGAAACCGGTAGAGGCGCTCACGCAATCCTACACTCGCACCAAGAAAAGCAACCTGAAGGAGTTCAATGAGATGATGCAAATGCGGACCAACTCCTCTAACGGAACCGTCTACGCCGATGCCGAGGGCAACATCGCTTACTATCACGGCAACTTCTTCCCCGAACGCGACACGTCTTTTGACTACTCCAAACCCGTAGACGGCAGCAACCCCAAAACCGATTGGCAAGGCCTGCACTCTTTGGAGGAAACCATTCGGGTCATCAACCCGCCCAACGGTTGGATTCAGAACTGTAACTCTACGCCGTTTACCAGCGCCGGCGAGTACAGCCCTAAAAAGGAAGATTACCCCGTGTACATGGCACCATCGCCCGAGAATTTCCGGGGCATCCATGCGGTACGCTTGCTCAAGAAAGCGAATAACCTGACGTTGGACAAACTCATCGGTTTGGCCTACGACCCGTACCTGCCCGGCTTTGAACTGCTCACTCCTGGCTTGGTGAAGGCTTATGACAACCAAAAACCGAACGATCCCAAACTGAAAGCAGCTATTGACGTGATGCGCCGCTGGGACTATGCGGTATCTAAAGAATCGGTGGCCATGTCTTTGGCGCACTTCTACGCGACCATTTCCACGAGGAACGGCAGCGCGCCCAAAAGCCTGAACCTGATCGAGCGGTTTGAGTATTACGCAAACCAATCACCGGAGAAAGAGCGCCTGGATCTTTTCCGCCAGACTATCGCGCACCTGGAAAAAGATTTCGGCACGTGGAACACGCCTTGGGGAGAAATCAACCGTTTCCAACGCCTCACCGGCGACATTCAGCAGCCGTTCAATGACGCCAAGCCAAGCCTGCCTATTGGGATGGCTTCCGGGAACTGGGGCGCACTGGCCTCCTTCGGGGCCAACTCTTACAACACCAAGCGCCTGTACGGCACCTCGGGCAACAGCTTTGTGGCCGTTGTGGAATTCGGGCCGAAGGTGAAGGCGAAAACCCTGCTGGCTGGCGGACAAAGCGGCGATCCTGCCTCGCCACACTTCGATGACCAGGCCCAACGCTACGCCGATGTTCAATTCAAAGACGCCGCTTACTACCGCGAAGACGTGGAGAAACGCGCCAAAGCCACTTACCATCCGGGAGAGAAAAGGTAAGCGCCCCCTTCTCCCGAACCACCAATAACCCACACCAACCAAATGAACAAACCAACCCAGTACCTGTTACGAGGCCTTCTGCCTGCCACCTTTGCTTTTTGCCTGGCAGCACCGGCCGTCGCGCAATCCCCGGCCACCGAAAAACCAATTTCCGTGGACAAGCGCTACGAAAACGATATAAAAGCCCTAGCCAAGAACGCCACGGTGAAAGCTGCCTTCAAGACCATCCTGGACCTGGAGCCGCAAACGCTTCAAGACCTGATTACACTTACCGAGATCCCGGCACCACCTTTCAAAGAAGAAGTGCGCGGCAGGAAATATGCCGAAATGCTGCGGGCTGCGGGGGCCGATTCGGTCTGGATTGATGAAGTAGGCAACGTATTAGCGCGCCGAAAAGGGAAAAATGGCTCTAAAACGGTAGTCATGGAAGCGCACCTGGACACGGTTTTTCCCGAGGGTACCGATGTAAAAGTAAAGCAACGCGGCGACACGCTCCTCGCACCCGGCGTAGGCGATGATACCCGAGGTCTGGCCATGGTGCTGTCCGTTTTGAAGACGTTGGAGAAAACCGGCTTAGAAACGGAAGCGGATGTGTTGTTCATTGGCACCGTAGGCGAGGAAGGTTTGGGTGACCTGCGGGGCGTGAAACACCTGTTTTCTGAAAAAGGGCCCAAAATCGATTCGTACATTGCTGTGGACGGAACCGGCATCGGGACCGTAACCAACCGGGGCCTGGGTTCGCACCGGTACCGCATTACGTTCAAAGGTCCGGGCGGGCATTCCTCCGGCGCGTTCGGGCTGGTAAACCCCCACAATGCCTTGGGCAGAGCCATCCACTACTTCGCCGTAGAAGCCGACAAGTTCACCAAAGAAGGTATCAGGACCACTTACAACGTGGGTGTGATTGGCGGCGGCACCTCGGTGAACTCGATTCCTTTTGAGTCCTGGATGGAAGTGGACATGCGCTCTGAGAGTCCGGAGCGGGTAGAGGGCATTGACAAGCTTTTGCAGGCTGCCGTGCAGCGTGCCTTGCAGGAAGAAAACCAGATGAAGCGCCTCGGCCCCAACCTGACCGTGGAGGTGAAACTGATTGGCGACCGTCCGGCCGGTGGCGTTGATCCTGGCGTGACCCTGGTGCAGCGCAGCGTGGCCGCCACCCGGTTCCTGGGCACCGAACCGGCGCTTCGGGTGGGGTCTACCAATTCCAATATCGCGTTCTCCAAAGGCATCCCGGCGGTGACCATCGGCAGCGGCGGAAAAGGCAGCAACGCCCACGCCCTGGATGAGTATTGGATCAACGACAAAGCTTACCTGGGCACCCAACGCGCCTTGCTCCTGCTGTTGTCTGAAACAGGCATTGCTAAAGGAAAAAAGTAGTTTTTCCCTAAGGCGCTTTGGGCATATTTTCCTTTTGACCAAGAGGGCTACATGCAAAACTGCCTTGTAGTAGAAACTGCGTTTAGAGCCTGTTTTCTGAAAAGAGCTTTAAAACGTTCTACAATCGAAAAAGCTCTCTGCCTTCTACAACATATCTCTTCCGCCTTTGTCATCTTGGAAAGATCTTGTGGGCGAACTAGAAAGCCTTGTCTTAAGCGCTGTTACTGCTCGCCTACAAGATCCTTTCAGGATGACAAAAGAATGAATTTGCCTTCCTCTTACTTCTAAAATCTATTCTTATGATTAGTAAGTTTTACCGTTCCCTCACGCTTCTGCTGCTATTGACAGTGGCGGTTTGTCAGGCCCAAACGGTTCCTACACCTAAAGAGCATTTCGGCTTCAATATTGGCGACGATTACCAGTTGGCAAATTTCACCCAAACCGAAGCCTATTTCAAGAAACTGGCTGCCTCTGATCGCACCAAACTGGTAGAAATTGGGCTCACGGAGGAAGGCCGTCACCAATTTATGCTGATTGTCTCTTCGCCGGAGAACATCAAGAATTTAGGCCATTTTAAGGAAATCTCCCAGAAACTTGCCCGGGCCGAAAACCTGACCGAGGCACAAGCCCGCACCTTGGCCGCTGAGGGCAAAGCGGTGGTGTGGATTGACGGCGGCCTGCACGCCACCGAAACGGTGGGCATTCACCAGTTGATTGAAACCGCCTGGAACCTGGTAAGCCGCCAGGATGCGGAGACCAAGCGCCTGCTGGACCAGACCATTGTGCTTATGACGCACGCCAACCCCGATGGGCAGGAACTGGTGAGCAACTGGTACATGCGCGAGCGCAAAGAAAAGAACCGCTCCCTGAACCACCTGCCCCGCCTGTACCAGAAATACGTGGGCCACGACAATAACCGCGATTTCTTTATGAACAACATGAAAGAATCGCAGAACATCAGCCAGCAACTATTTGTGGAGTGGATTCCGCAGATCATGTACAACCATCACCAACGCGGCCCGGCCGGTTCGGTGCTGGCGGGTCCGCCGTACCGTGACCCGTTCAACTACGTGTATGATCCTTTGTTGGTGACCAGCATTGATGCCGTGGGCGCCGCCATGAACAACCGCCTGAACGCCGAAGGCAAGCCCGGCTACACGCAGCGTGCCGGCTCTCAATTCTCCACCTGGTGGAACGGTGGTTTACGCACCACGCCTTACTTCCACAACATAGTGGGCCTGCTCACCGAGATTATCGGGCACCCTACGCCGGAAGAAGTGCCGCTGGTGCCGCAGCGCCTGATTCCCAACGGTGCCACGCCCAACCCTGTCGCGCCGCAGAAATGGCATTTCAAGCAGTCTATTGATTACTCCGTGTCGCTCAACTATGCTGTCCTTAACTACGCGGCCCGCCACAGCGATGAGCTGCTCTACAACATTTACCGCATGGGCAGGAACTCCATTGAGCGCGGCAGCAAAGACTACTGGGCCCTTTCTCCTAAAAGCGTAGAGGCCGTCACGGCCTCGCACGCGAAAGAGCAGAAATCTGCCGATACCGATAACGCTACTAATGAATCTACTTCCGGAGGTGGAGGCAACGTTCCGGTCAAGCATTTTGAAACAGTTTTCAAAGACCCTGCTTTGCGCGACCCAAGAGGGTACATCATCTCGGCGGCTCAGCCTGATTTTCCTACGGCAGTCACCTTTGTGAATGCGCTGATCAAATCGGGAATCCTGGTGCACAAGGCTACCGAGGAATTCAAAGTAGCCGGCAAAACCTACCCGGCCGGTTCTTACGTGGTGAAGACCGACCAGGCGTTCCGGCCACACGTGATGGATATGTTTGAACCGCAAGAGCACCCCAACGATTTCCAGTATCCGGGCGGTCCTCCTATTCGGCCGTATGACGCCGCCGGTTGGACCTTGGCGTTCCAAATGGGTGTGCAGTTCGACCGTATCTTAGACAACTTCAAAGGACCGTTTCAACCGGTGCCTTACGGAGAGTTGCAAACTCCCAACGGCAACCTGAAAGCATCACCGTCAGATGCCGGTTATGTGCTGGATGCCCGCGCTAATCATTCCTTCATTGCAGTCAATGACTTGCTCCAGGCTGGTGCTGAGGTATACCGGATGCCAACCGCTGGTGCTGACCAAGGCAACTTCTTCGTTCCTGCCACCGATAAATCCAGAGCCCTCGTGCAAAAAGCTGCTGCTGCCTACGGCCTGAACATCAAAGGAGTCGCGCAACGTCCGGTTGGTGCCACCACCAAGGTTTCTCCCTTGCGCATCGCTCTCTGGGATACGTATGGCGGTTCTATGCCCTCGGGCTGGACGCGCTGGATTATGGAGCAATACCATTTCCCTATCCAGTTAGTATATGCGAAAGACATTGACGCGGGTGACCTGAACAAGAAATACGATGTAATTTTGTTTGTAACCCGGGCCATTCCTGCCGTGGGCGGACAAGGGAATACTGAGCGAGGCAGTGAAAGCCGAGGCCCTAAGCCGGAAGATGTTCCGGCCGAGTACCGTTCCCAGCTGGGTTCTATTACGGCAGAGAAGTCTGTCCCGGCCCTCCGGAAGTTCATGGAAGCCGGCGGCACTGTAGTCACCATTGGCACCAGCACCAACCTGGCTTATCACCTGGGACTACCCGTTAGCAATGCCTTGGTGGAGATGAACGCTTCCGGGCAAGCCAAACCGCTCCCAGCTACAAAATACTACATCCCAGGCAGCATTCTTCGGGTGAAGTACGCCACTACCCAGCCCGCTACCTGGGGCATGCCTACTGAGGGGGACGTTTACTTTGACAACAGCCCCGTGTTCAAGCTTACTCCTGATGCCGTAGCCAACGGCGGGGTAAAACCACTGGCCTGGTTTCATACAGATAAGCCGCTCCGGAGTGGTTGGGCCTGGGGACAGGCTTATCTGAAAGATGGTGTAACGGCTTTTTCTGCCCCAGTCGGTGCAGGCACCTTCTACGCCTTCGGCCCAGAAATCACGTTCAGAGGCCAGGCACACGGAACTTTCAAGCTTCTCTTTAATCAACTGTATTCTACGGGCAATGGTACCGCGCAAAGTATGCGGTAACAATGACAATACTACTTAGGTCAAAAAAAGAGAGGCGCCAATAAAAGGGCGCCTCTCTTTTTTTGAGTTGAGTCTGTCTAAGTCATAATAAGGAACCAAACTCCAATTCACTATCTGTCTTTCGGTAGTAGAGGCAAGTACAAGGCCTTAAATGCTTTATTTCCTGCCTTGTTTTCTCCTCAAAGCCTTTGGATTCTTTTGCGCTCACAGCTACATCCCTATTTTGTATGACTTTTTATGACGTGTCATTCTGAGGTGCAAAATAATTTAATGATAATAAGCCCTTAACGATAAGGAAATAAAGCCAAGCTACTTTTATAGTGCAATTTGAAATATGGCTTTTAAGCTTGGAGCTTGATGTATATCCTAAAGGCAAATGCTAATCAGGAATAGAACACTCCCATCTTGAGCCGTAACCTAGTAGGGTATGAAGCAGATAAAAGCCTTTCTCCGAAATGTCCTCATCACGCTCTTAGTGAATAGGATGCACTCCTTTGATTCGCCCTTCAGACGCCACTAATAGTTAAAGGACAGCCCATGAAGCGGATCAAATCAACCAGAAAGAGGAAAGTAGAAGTAGTGGTGATTTCAGACGTGCACCTGGGCACTTACGGCTGCCACGCCAAGGAACTGCTGGCCTATCTTAAAAGCATCAAACCAAAGAAAATCATCCTTAACGGGGACATCATAGACATCTGGCAATTCAGTAAAAGCTACTGGCCCACAACCCACATGCAGGTAGTAAAATACCTCACCGGCATGATTTCCAAAGGAGTGGAGGTTACCTACATTACCGGCAACCATGACGAAATGCTGCGCAAGTTCGTAGGTTTCCGGTTGGGTTCTTTCACTATCCAGAACAAGGTGGTGCTGGAACTGGACGGCCAGAAAGCATGGATTTTCCACGGAGATGTGTTTGACGTAACCATGCAGCACTCTAAATGGCTGGCCCGCTTGGGCGCCCATGGGTATGATCTGCTCATTCTCCTCAACCGCCTGGTAAACTTTATCGGCCATAAATTCCAACGCGAAAAGGTTTCTTTTTCAAAGAGCATCAAGAACCGGGTGAAAAGCGCAGTTAAGTTTATCAATGACTTTGAAAAAGTTTGTGCCGATCTGGCCATAGAAAACCAATACCAATACGTGGTCTGCGGACACATCCATCAACCCGAGATCAGGGAAATCACCACGCCTAAAGGGCAAGTCACTTATCTAAACTCCGGTGACTGGATAGAAAACCTGACCTCCTTGGAGTATTACAACGGACAGTGGCACCTCTATACCTACCAAGAAGATACAGTAATAAAGCAGGAGCATCTCGCGGAACCAGCCTTGGACTTCCTAGACAGCAGCGTACTCCTGATGAACCTGATGTCAGAATTTAACCTGAAAAGAGCTTGAAAGTACTGTATGCCATACAAGGCACGGGCAATGGCCACTTGGCCAGAGCCTTGGAGATTGTGCCGATTCTGAAGAGAAAGTGCCAGTTGGACATTCTGGTGAGCGGCTGCCAGGCCGATCTGGTGTTACCCTTTAAGGTGAAGTACAAATGCCACGGCTTAAGCTTCGTTTTCGGGAAGAAGGGGGGCGTAGACTTTGTAAAAACCTTCTCTCAGTTAGAAACCCGTGCTTTTTACGATCAGGCCCGCAAACTGCCAGTAGAGGAATACGATCTGGTCATCAGTGATTTTGAGCCAATTTCAGCCTGGGCCTGCTACTTCAAAGAGAAGCCCTGCCTGGCCTTAAGCCACCAGAGTGCCGTCATGGACCCTGCTGCCCCTCATCCTATTAAAGAAGATAGGCTGGGCAAGCTGATCCTGCAAAACTACGCCCCGGCTACTGCACACTATGGGTTCCACTTCCAACGGTTTTCCCCTACTACCTTCACGCCGGTCATCCGGTCCCAGGTGCGGGAAATCCAGCCAACTAACCAAGGGCACTACACGGTCTATCTTCCGGCCTACGCCGATGAACTGCTCTTGAAAAAACTGTCTAAGTTTCCGGATGTTAACTGGGAGGTTTTCTCCAAGCACAACCAGACTCCACTCCGGCAGGGCAACATTGAGATTAAGCCCATCAACAACGAGGCGTTTATCCAAAGCATGGCTTCCAGTACCGGGGTGCTGTGCGGGGCCGGGTTTGAAACACCTGCCGAGGCCCTGTACCTCCAGAAGAAGTTGTTGGTGGTGCCTATGAAAAGGCAGTATGAACAGCACTGTAACGCCACTGCCTTGGCCAGCATGGGAGTTCCCGTGGTGAAAAGCCTGAAGTCAAGGAACCTGCCGATTATTGAAGAATGGCTCCGCTATGGGGAGGCTATTCCGGTAGAGTACCCTGATGAAACCGAGCAGATCCTTGACTTGATTTTAACAGCTCATTACCAGGAAAAAGAAATGAAAAAGGCAAAGGTGCCCTTCCGGCAGAAGTGGCGTAATGTTGCTTTCCAGTCTTTCAGGGCGTTTTTTGTTTAGGAGCGCAGAAACGTTTCCCTCTTAAAAACGCATCTGACGGCTTACCATACAGGCAACGAGTACATGATTGAACAGGATCACCCAGCACCACAGTACCAGGACGGATTACACAAAAAGGCTTTCGGAAAAGAATTTAAATGGGGCGTTTCTACGGCGGCTTACCAGATTGAAGGAGCGCATGAGGCAGATGGAAAGGGTCCTTCTATCTGGGACGATTTTACCAACACCAAGAAAAAGGTACTGCAAGGGCTGCACGCCAACCATACCTGCGATTTCTATAACCGCTTTCCCGATGATCTGGACCTGATGAGGTCCATGCACATCCCCAATTTTCGCTTCTCGCTTTCATGGCCCAGGATTTTGCCCGGAGGAACCGGGTCTGTGAACCAAAAAGGGTTGGACTACTATGACCGCCTGATTGACAACTGCCTGAGCCGGGGCATAGAACCTTGGGTTACTCTGTATCACTGGGATCTTCCCGCAGCGCTGGAGAGGCAAGGCGGGTGGACCAACCGAGATGTAGTGCAGTGGTTCTCTGAATACGTGCAGCTCTGCGCCTCCAGATACGGGGACCGGGTAAACCATTGGATGGTTTTGAACGAGCCCATGGCCTTTGTGGGGGCCGGCTACTTCCTGGGCATCCACGCACCCGGACGCCGGAACATCAATGCTTTCCTGGCGGCTACTCATCATGCCACGTTATGCCAGGCAGAAGGAGGGCGAATTCTGAAGCAGCTCTTGCCCCAAGCTGAAATAGGTACCACCTTTTCCTGTTCGCACATTGAGCCGTACCGTAACTTGGAACGTGACCAAAAAGCCGCCCGCCGGGTAGATGCCCTGTTGAACCGCTTGTTTCTGGAACCTTCCTTAGGCTTGGGCTACCCCTTCAAAGACATTCCCTATCTGAACCGGATAGAGAAATTCTTTGAACCCGGAGACGAGAACCGAATGGCCTTCGATTTCGATTTTATAGGCCTGCAGAACTACACGCGGGAACTGGTGAAGTACTCCTTTTTTACTCCGTTTTTGCAAGCCAAACTGGTTCCTGCCGCTAGGCGAGGAGTTCCGCTCACGGTTATGGGCTGGGAGGTGTACCCAGAAGCCATTTACCACATGCTGCACCGGTTCAATGCCTATACCGGCATCAAGAAGATCATTATCACTGAGAACGGGGCCGCTTTCCCGGACACGGTGAAAGACGGACAGGTAAATGACCCGGACAGGGTAGAGTACTTACAAAGGTACCTGAGGCAAGTGCTGCGTGCCCGGCAGGAAGGAGTAAAGGTAGAAGGGTATTTCGTGTGGTCGTTCAGTGACAATTTTGAGTGGGCAGAAGGATACCATCCCCGCTTCGGATTGGTTTATGTGGACTTCGAAACCCAAGAGCGCATTGTTAAAAGTTCAGGTCATTGGTTCAGTCAATTTCTGGCCCAAGGTTGAGCAAAGGAAGTGAGTAGGGAAGAGGAATCTGATGCAAATCATTGCTATAAAGACCAAGAAAAGCCTGTCCTCTACGCCTGAAGCATACAACAGTAGCCCAGTTATATTATCCTTTCATTAAGGTTCTACTTGCCTGGTTTTTCCCTGAAAACGTCTTTCTACCTTTGTGCTGTTTGTTAGTTTGGATATTATAAAAGCGGCGGCTCTATAGCTGCCGTCTTTTTTAATATGAAATGGTGCATTAAAATAACACCTTCTTCTTGCCATAACTTTTATTAAAGGAATTTATGGGGGCGAAAAGCTTTGTGAGTCTCCTTTCGTCTTACCCTTCAAGGAATCTGGGTTTATTTAGTAATTCAGCCCATTATCTTTTTTCAACATCTAGTGCAAAGCCAGGCTTTAAGCTTCTGATTGAACAGAATATTTCAGATTTAGCTTAGGCTTATCGTTATCTGTAGGGGAAAGGACCTTATATTTGTTAGATACTTATAAGCTTAAGATATCCAATTAATGGCTACAGTTTACTACGAGAACCATGTAGTTACTATCACTTACGAGGAGGAGTCGCAGCTAGGAATGGCTGTATGGAACGGCTTTCTAAACAGCCAGGAGTTCCGGGAGGCCATCACAAACTGTGTCCGGCTTATAGAGGAACGCAAGTTGCTAAGATGGCTCGGCGATAATAGAAAGATGAAAGCCATTCGTCCGGTAGACCAGGAGTGGTTTGTAGAGAACATTCTGCCCCGGCTTCAGCAGTCTGCCTTAAGACGCAATGCGGTACTGGTATCAGAAGATTTCTTTAACCGCACGGCGGTAGAACAGATCTACAGAAGAGCAGAAGGCCAAGGGGAGATGATTACGAAGGAGTTTTCTAATAGGATTATGGCTGTAGCCTGGTTGAGAGAACCTATCACTACTCCAGCTTAGGTTTCGTCTTTTACCTCGGCTACATCACTCCTTCTGCCGGGAATGCTAAAGATAAATTGTTGTAAGTATAAAACTGTTCTGCAGCACCGCAGATCACTTTTACAACAACCTTGTGTACAAACTACCCCTGATGCCCGGAGTAGAAAAGCCACTGGCTTTATTCGCTACCGTTAAACCGTTCCGGAGTGGCTGGGCATAAGGACAAGTTTACCGGAAGGACGGCTTAGCCACTTTCTCGGCCTCAGTTGGCACGCATTAAATGTATAATAAAGCTAATTATTTCTTTGATCAAAAAAGAGGCACTGTTAATTACAGTTCCTCTTTTTTGATTCTTGATGACACAGCCACAATATGGCTTACTTGTGTTTCTGTTGTCAATATTTCTGTTTTACAGTGCAATGGATAGGTAGGTATTATTTACTCTCCGGAGGAGTTATTTTGTACCCAAGAAGCTTCGCTACATGCATATTGTCATAATAGATTTTGCTATAATCAATTTTGCCGTTTATTACATGAGCTGTGAATTGAAAAGGGGTAGTAATGTTTTTCCCCATTTGAGTAAAACTATAATTCCCCCATATAGATACCCAGTCTCCCTTCGTCACTCCCGATTTAACACGAAATGTTGCGTGTTTTAAATCTTGACCTATTTTTTCATTGGTCCTAGCCTTATGAATCTGCTCCCATTGGCTAATGGTTTGCTCACTAGTAAGTGAATCAGCAGAAGATGGCCCATAGCCTTTATAGGAACTTGTCATCAGGGTTTTAGCTTTGGCCATGTCTGCTGCCACAAGTGCATGAAGAAAATCGCTGACAACCTTTATGTCTGCATCAGCATTGGGGTTTTCTACCACCTTACTGTTATACCCGCTTTTAGCAGTGGATGTAGATTTAGTTTGTGCCGTAGCTACAAATCCAAACAGTACGCATGCTCCAAAAAGCAGACTTCTTTTAATTGTTCTTTTCATTCTTAACCGAGTTTAGATGTTACACATAAGATTTGATAGAATGTATGTTTGGGTGCAAAGCCAAAACTGGAATAAAGTGTTATTCAGATTCTAAATCTCTAGTCAACTGGTTAAAAGGAACAAAGCACAGGCTATATGCCCTTTAAGAAGAGAATAGGCAGGAGGAGCTTGAAGGTAAGTATTATTTCACCTAATACAAGCAAAAGTATATTTTATATTGAAATTGTTTAATACAATAATTTTCTGAGTATCAGCATTAGTTCGTTTGCTGAGTAGAATATGAGTTGGATGAGATTCAAGCCCTAATCATTCCTATGAACATCCAGTTAAGAGAAAATTTTCTTCTTGTACACCTGCAAAACGAAAAAGCCTTGCAAGTTTCCTTACAAGGCTTTTATCTGAGGTAGCGGGAACAGGACTACGAGTTCTTTATCTCACTTATACCAATCTTAACCAAAACGGCCCTAGAACGGCTTCATTCCATCATTTCACATAGTTAAGGTAAAACTAATTAAAAGTGATTAAAGCATTTTGGTCACCTTTTGGTCACCTGCTTACCATTATTGGGAGAGAGTAGAAAATAGTACAGAAAACCTTCTTCCACTTGTAAGCGACCGATATACCTTTGTTTAAGCTAAGTGAAGTATAGATAAGAAATGAAAGAAAAAGCCGTAAGCTTCTATTTGAAAGACAGCACAAACGAAAAATCAAAAGTAGAAACCCTCATATTTGCCAGTTTTTCCTACTATGGAAAAAGGTTAAGAATGTCGTCTGGTTTAAGCATTGCGCCAAACAATTGGGATAGCAAGACCAAGCTCCCCAAAAAAAGCTTTATGAATTACATGGAGTACAAAGAGAAGCTTGGCACTTGGGAAAAGGATGCACTTGAATCCTTTAAAACGTTCACCATCAAGAATACCATTCCAGAACCAAAATCTTTAAAGGCGCACATACTAGGCAAAAAGAACCTAAGACATGAGGCTGAAATTTTGGACTTCAAAGAAAGGTACGCCGATTTTTTTGAAGAAAAGAGCCTTGAAGTCAAGGAATTAACCCTTAAAAAGTATAAAACGTTTATTTTCTTAATTAAGGAGTTTGAGGCAAAACACAATACTATTGTACGGTTTGATACAATAGACACCCTTTTTGAAAAACACTTCAAAAATTACCTTACTGGAACGAGAAAGCAGAAGAATGATACTGTTAGTAAGTACATGGAATGTTTGAAGGTGTATCTTGAATGGGCTTTGCAAAAGGGACACCATGGAGTTACTACTTTTAAAAGCTTCAAAACCCCTAAAACTAAACCGCAAGTAATCTATCTAACATACAACGAGTTCGGGAAGTTACTAGACCTTGATTTGACAGGAAATGACAGGTTATCCAAAGTCCGTGACATGTTCTGCTTTCAATGCCTCACCGCCCAACGGTTTTCAGACGTGGCAAATTTAAAATGGGGCGAACTAGTGAAAAACGACAATAATGAATTAGAGTGGCACCTATTTCAACAAAAAGGAAACAAGCAGAAAAAACTAGAAATACTGTTAACACCAGATGCATTAGCAATTCTAGATATCCGTTCCACAAGTAACAAGAACGATTTTGTATTTGAAAGAATCACGAACCAAAAGATAAATGTCTATTTGAAAGAATTGGGAAAATTGGCAGAGATAAACGGACATATTGTAGACAGAAGGTATTCTGGAAAGAAAGCAGTTGAAAGATCGGGTCCCAAATACAACTTCATTACAACCCATACAGCCAGAAGAACCTATGTAACTGTGTCAAGCCAGAGAGGAATGAATGACAAGTCTATAATGGATAATACAGGACATGAAGATGCCAGAACTTTACATAGATATTTAGGAAGCGATAAGATTATTAGAAACAAGCAAATGAAGAGTGCATGGACAAGATGAATACAGGGACTAATGGCCTTGATTTTTTACTAAACAAGAGGAAATAATTAAAATAACCTTCGTTCACTTGTAAGTACAATGGTTAAATTTGCATTAGATACTACAAGGTAGATATAGCTCAAATCACTACAACCAACACCTTGTATTGAAATAAATTATTAACAATAAATTAATTAAAAGATGAATCAAAATTTAAATTTATCAAATCAAATTTATCAAATGTTAGCACAAGAGTCTATGGCATATTTAAAACCTTCACTTGAATTGCTAGTTTCCGAATTGAAAAAGGCTTTTTCCATTGAAAAGGAAATACTTAAACCAGATGAGGTTTGCGAAATGTTAACCATAACAAACCCAACATTAGATAAAAGAGTTAAAAAAGGCATATTTAGCAGATACTCCTTTGATGATGGTCGTGGGGTATATTTCAAGCGCAGTGAAATAATTTCAGCATTGAAAAAAGTAAATTAATTTTAATTTAACTATTTATTCAAACAAAACGCCCTTCCATGTTGCCCTTTATAGGAGCGTGTGGAAAGGGCGTTTTAGTTATTTGTAAAGGGAGAAAACTAGCCTATTTTATTAGATTTTTGCCTATTACACTTTTCGCACAGAAGTTGCAAGTTCCTATATGTATTTGAACCTCCTTTTGAAAAAGGTATTATATGATCAAATTCTAATTTTTCTTTACTTCCACAATTAACACATTGCCCCTTATCTCTATTCCAAACTAAATCTTGAACTGCTTGCGGAATAGGTTCCCTTTTCATGGTTAAACCTTGCTCAATATCAAACCCTTCAATCAACAATTCATCAATTATCTGTTGCCTTAAGGTTTCACGTTTATCCTTTTCCTTTTTCTCCTCTTCTTTAGCTAAAATTTCTTCTCGTAGCTTCCTTTTCAAATTTTTTACATTTTCAATCTCTACTTTTTCGTAATATTCCTTTACTTTTTCTTCTATAATATATTTTTTAAGAGGTAGAATATTATTTAAAAAGTATTCCTTTTTAGGATTGTATTCAAAGCCTCTTGTTAAAATGTTTTTGATTTCGTCTAGATCACCTACTAGAACCTCCCTCGCGTTTACACCATTAAAACCTCCTATTATTCCAAGGTGCTCTAATTGGTCTATAATTCTGCCAGTTCTATTATACCCAAGTTTTAATTTTCTTTGGATTAAAGAGGAAGAAGCTTGTTGATAAGTAGAAATCACATACGCAGCTTCTTTTATCAATGGGTCTAGTTCTAATTTGTTCAACCTTTCATTTGAAACCATTCTGCTAACTTCTTCTTCTATGAAGAAGTTTATCTCCTCTTCTGTCAATACAAAACCTGCTTCAACTTCAACACATGAATCATTAGTTTCTTCTATTTGGGTTATAGGAGTACCTGCTTCAACCTTAACACATGAATCATTAGTTTCTTCTATTGAGGTTATAGGAGTACCTGCTTCTATCACTTCTACACAGCCATAACTAAAGCTTTCCTGTTCTAGTTTATTTTGGTTTTTTAAATCACTTTTGACATTAAATAAGCTTAATAACTTTTTTAGCATAATAATTTTAAATTAAATAGGGGTAAATATTACACCTACCGTTATCCACATTATATGAGGAAGTAGGTTTGTCATCATTTTCAATGGTTCTACTTTTAGGTTCATCTAAACCTTAATTAAGGTAACTATTTTTCCTGAACCTCCAAAATAATGCCTCAAAGAGCATACTTCTGGGCTTGAATCAACTCTATACCTTTGCCTCTTTTTGGAGAAAGATGCTAATCGCAACAAGTTCTCATGCCTTCAACCACAATCTTTCCGCTTATACATGGATAGATTTGATTATTTTAAATAATTTAAATTTAAAAATGCCTTTCAACATGCCTTTTTCCAAGAGCGGAGAAAGGTACCTATTCAAGCTATGAAAAGCTTCTTCTAAAACAATTTGAAGCCCTTTGGTTTGCTTTCCTTAAAACGACACCTGAACGGATAGATTAAAGCTGTTTCAAGCGCACGGGTTCACATTTATGTATAAAGCAAACCATAGATACTATAATCTAAATAAAGGCAAAACGACAATCTAAACGGCCTGTTCTCTTACCCAAACACATTTAAAATAACTTATTGAACATTTTCGTAGTCCTTTTAAATACAAGTTTAATCTGACTCTTTATCATTTCTTCTTTTCCCCTGAAAATACCTTCTTAAAGCTTCCGCCACTTGCAAGGCACAGGATTATCTTTACTGTACAGGTAAATCATACATTAAATACAGTAATCAAACATTGGAAAAGAACATTTCAGAGCCTCTGGTGGCCATACCGGAGAATTTCAACATTAAGGAGTTTACAGCAAAGCATAGTACAAAAGACATAAAGCCATTCAAGGAAGATATTCTATTGTACTTCATGGGCTTGATAACCTCTGTGCCCTCACAGGACTTTGACTTAATAACGGAAAGCGGCTATGTGCGCCTTTCCTCAAAGCTTATGCAGGGCATAGCGCACAACTACCTACAGTACATAGACTACCTAAAGGAGCATGGCGTGATTGACCGCATAGAGCAGTACCAGAAGGCCGGTATGCATACCATGAGGGAAGGCAAGATGGTGACACTGGAAGGCAAGTGCATGGGCTACCGCTTCATGCCCAAATACCAGACAAGGGTAAAGTACCTGCCGTTGACAGATGCTAGATTTACCAAACGCCTTTCCCAAAAAGCAGACTTCAAGACGGACGGAAAAGACATTTACCCCTTCCTTCACCGGTGGATGAAAGACAAGCGCCTGAACATTGACATAGAGGGCGCGGAAAAGTTCTTCATGGAGTATTTGGGCATTGAGGGAAACGCCTACCCAGAGCCAAACGCAAGGATGAGGTTCAACGCCTACATGCACCCCCTGCGGATGCTAAAGGAAGGCAACGGCAACTTCACCTTCACCATTGACGAAACCGGCAGAAGGCTTCACACGCCCTTCACCTTCATGAAGCGCGAGGCAAAGCAGTTCATCACGTGGGGAAAGGACAAGAGGAAACTCGTTAGCCTAGACATCAAAAACTCACAGCCATATCTTCTGCTAGGGCTTTTGAGTGGCAATCTGTATGGTCTGGACAAAGAGTTTAAGGAAGCGTTAAATAATTTAAGGGAAACAAGAGCTGAACGCCTTTCGCTTGCCGACCAAAAATTAAATTTAAAATCATTCAATTCCTCTGCACAAGGGTTTCTGGACAGGATTTCTATGGATAACAGTACTTCCTCTATCAAAAGGGCTTCCTCTAAGCTTGCATCTATGTCCTTTACCACCCCTTTCACCCTTAAATGTCTTCATAATGACTACCTAAGCATCATAGAGCATATCTTTCTTAGAAGTTCTTCTCTTATGTCCACCAACATATCTTCTTCCATAATGTTAGTAGATATGTTCAGTAATAGCATAAAAAACATTGATTCCAGTGCGCCAGAAGACATTCTAAGGTACAGGCAGGGGGTAACGGATGGAAGCTTTTACCCTAACTTGAAGAAGAGTTTTGAATCCGATTTGGGGATGACTTACAATAGCATGAGAGACTTCAAGGATGACATACTAGCCGTGTTCTACTCTAAGATAAATGGGGGTGCCTACATAAAGGAAAGGAAAAAGCTATTTGCCAAACACTACCCCACAATCATAGGTTTTCTGGACTTGTTAAAGGGCAAGAACTTCCTTGGCAAAGAAAGCTACACCCTGCCGGTGATACTGTTGCAGCGTCTGGAAGCACACATGATGCTAGACAGGATAGGCAAGCGCATAGCATTTTGGAACCCCAACTGCCCCATGTTCTTCATACATGACAACCTTGTGGTTTTGGAAGGGTATGAGGCCGAAGCCGAGCGTATCATAAAAGAGGAAATGGAAAGGTGCATAGGCATTGCCCCCATGGTGACGGTGGAGCCTTGGACAGGCAAACCGGCTTGAAAACCCTTTTGTCAAAATGGTGAAATCAAGCCGTTTTAGCCCTTCTTTCTTTTAGGGCTTGACATTGTATAGAAAAAGGCAAAAGTAGGCATGATGAGGCTGAAACGTACCCAAAATCGGTATGGCTGAAAGGCTCCAAGTGTCGGCGTAAAACGCTTGAAGATGCTATAGATTCCAAGTAAGGTAAAGTGGAGTTCTGGGTAGGGAAGGTGCTGTTTTTTAAATTTAAAATATTGCGTTTTAGGCGCACCAAGCTTTCCTTTCCCCAGAACCTACCAAGCCCCTCTTCAAAGAAACAGAGGGTTTGGCAAGCCTGAAATCATATCAAAACACCATAGTTGGTTAGTGCCTTAGAACTGTGACAGCACCCAACCGCTTTTCTTGGAAATATAGGCAACCCCGTCTTCAAGTTCCAGTTGAATCTTGTCCGGTGAAAGGTCTGGGTTCTCTTTGTAGGAAGCGAACAGGTAACCGCTTTCGTCCTGCATCTTCTGTTCAAACCTCTTTTCGGCTAGGGTCATCTCCCCACCATTATCATAGTAGTATACCCTACATACCTCTGCCACGCAGTCCACAAATTCCTCAAAGCTATATTCAAAGGAACGGCTGTAGTAGCCTTCAAGGTAGAGGCCTTCCACTTTGTAGAGGAAGTCCTCGTCAAACCGGTTCCGGCACCATTGTAGCCATTGGTCTTCCGGATAGAACCTTATGCGGCTGTCGCACCAGTAAATGGCGTTATTCACGCATACGCTTTGCTCTTGCCTAATCATTTCCTCAAACCTCTTCATTGGCTTTGGTTCAGGCTTTCTCTCCATGACTTTAAATTAAATTATTTAACGGGTTAGATTATTGCTTCGCATCTGCTTCCACTCCGGATGCCCTAGTGTAAAGCTTGTGGACGGAGCTAAGGCCGAACCTGTTGCCTCTGCTCGTTAGGTAGCCCAATTCGTTCAGCTTACTCACAATCTGGGGGAAGGACTTGCCCTCTGCCTTAGCGCTAAGTATTAAGTGGATTGCTTGTTTATTCTGCTTGCTGTTGGTGGCGTTGGCCTGACGCGTTTTCAAACCTTTGAGTCGCGCCTCTTCTGTGAGGTTAGCAGGGGTTCCCAACGAGTGGCCTTGTGCTTTTTTTGCATTTAGCGCCGCCTTGGTGCGGCTACTAATCAATTCGCGCTCATGCTGTGCCAGCACCGCGAAAATGCCAATGGTTAGAGTGTTGGCATCTGGCATGTCGGCACAGACAAACTCTACGCCGGAGTCTTTGAGGGCGAAGATGAAAGATGCGTTTCTGCTAAGGCGGTCAAGCTTGGCAATCACAAGGATGGAACCAGTGGCTTTGGCATGGGTAATAGCCGATGCAAGCTGTGGTCTAGAATCCCTCTTGCCAGATTCAACTTCTGTGTACTCTGCAACAATACAGGTTTCGCATTTCAGGAAAGCCTTCACCGATGCTTTTTGTGCCTCTAAGCCCAAACCGCTTTGACCCTGCTTTTGGGTGCTTACCCTATAATACGCTACGTACGTTTTCATTTTGCCAATATAGCTTATACTATATAGCAAATATATAATATTTCTTTCACTTTTACAAACGTCCAATTAACAAAGTGAAAGGCATCACTACAACCAGTGTTTTATTCCAAATTCATTTGCAAGGCCCTCTTTGGTAGTATCTACTGACAGACCGGTTAATGCTTCGGTTAATATTTCTAATATAGGTTTGATGGTTTCACTACCTCCCTTTATTCTCCTCCTTAGTGCTCTTACTTCTAAAGTAAGTGCTTGCCTAGTATCATATTTAAGTATCTTTTCGGAATTACCGACTAGAAACCCGTGGATAAGCACATTCCTTGCCTGGATTGCATCGGCTAGAATTTCTTCTACCTCATTTTCAAACAAATCCTTTATGCCTTTATCTTTAAGGATTCGGAATAGCTGGCCAAGAGTCTGTTTTGATTTACCTTCAATAATAGAATTTGCTTGTTCAAGGGTAATATCCCAAAAACGCAGCCTACTTGTTAAGTAGATAAGATATTTAAGGTCATATTCCAGAACTTGACTATCGTAAAGCCCTGCTCCAGCCTCGAAATACAACCCGTTCAGAGCTTGCTTCTTATCCATTTATTTAAATAAATTCGACTAATTTAATAAGTGATACCTACACCAAATTCATTAGTTAGTTTACCACTCTATCACTTAATTTAATATTTAGGAATTCAGATAAAATAGCTATCCCTAAAACCTAAATACAAAAAAAGAAGAGACTTTAGTAGATTACCTACCAAAGCCTCTTCCTTATAGTTGTTCTAACAATACAGATTGTCACCCGATTTGCAATCGGCTACCATATTCTTGGAGATGCTTAACTGCTATATCTATATACTTGTCTTTGAAAAGAACTCTTTTCCTGTCAGACCAATTATGTATAGCTTGAACTATGTCCTTTGGCTGAATATCTTTCTTCTCGCTTTTAACAAAGTCAACAGTCGCTAAAATTTCTAACGAAAAAGCTGATTGAAAACCATCAATTAAATTAATAAGATTATCTAGACGTTGCTTATGCTCAGGAGTAAGTTCTCTGTCAATATAACCACTTATTTCTTCAAAAGTACTGTAGTTCAATTCTAAAGGCTCAAAAGCCTTAGCACTCCTTTGCTCCAATCCTTTAAGGTACTTTCCATTAAGAGCAACCATAACATGTTCAACTTGAATGCTGTACGGTCCATAATGGCTCCTAGTAAAATTTAATTTACTCAAACTGCTTTCTCCAAGACGTTGCAGAAAATAAGCGAGTTTATTAGCTACAAATAGACTACTAGTTTCACCTAAAGCTTCATAATAGAACAAAGCATAAAGAAGCATTGCGCGTGCCGGAGTAAGCTTCACAACCTTCTTAGTTTCTTGTTGCTTTAATAATTCTTTTACCGCCTCATTAGGCTCATAAACATGAATTACCACATTAGACAGACCACCAAGATATTTTTCAATCATTGGTTTAACCTTCTCCCATTTAAGCCCTCCATTTCCGCAGCCTAAAGGAGGTATTGCAATGCTTTTTATATTGTTTGTTTCAATAACTCTAGCTAACTCCTTTAATCCATCTTCTACATAACCGTAACTTGATTTTAAATACCATTCAGTTTTAGTAGGAAAATTAATTATCGTTTTTTCTCCTTTGATAGTAAACTCTTTAACAATCAAAAGTTTCCCCGGTTGCAGTTCCTTTCTTTTACAAGCCGCGGAATATATTTTAAAATTTATAGGGAATTCCTCTTTAAACTGCAAAGCAATTCCCTTACCCATGACACCAACAGTATTCACGGTATTTACTAATGCCTCTGTATCGGCATCCAATAAGTTTCCTTTAATGTATTCCATTAATAGTAAAACTCCTTTTTAGGGTTAACAAGAACTGGAATATTCAGCCCCAATTGTTTTAGCATATTATTCACCTGTGTCTCTCTCTCAGTATCATGCACAACAATAATTCCGATTGTTGACACAGGAACGTGATTTTTGACTAGAAACTCAGCCTGCTTTCTCCTCATACGGTCAAAATCATCTTCTGTGTTATTCCACCATTTTTGTGTAACAACTTCCCAATCTACTTTCTCCAAGTTATCTAAACTATTATAAAACTCTGAGATTGCAGTTTTAGCATGTCCGTCAGTAAAGCACCAATCCCCACATGAGCCCACCAAATCATTTATTTTACAACATAAATAAACGATATCTGTCTGTGGCCTTTTAGTGATACCACGATGCCCTGTTTTTATGTTGTACAACATTGGGGACAAGGGACCAAAGTAAAAAGGAATATACTCTCCTAACTCACCTCCCGGAGGAGATATTCCCACTTGATGATTATTTCGCTGCTCAATTAGATTGCTGTCCCCAATGTTAATGTAGTTCGGGTCAGCATTGGGATGATACCGATTGAATATACCATACCTTAGAATATATTCCAAATTATCTATATGGATAATCCTAAATAACCATTTTTTGGCAGGTATTACTGACATTGCTTTAGAAGTCCTTCAAATCTTCACCAAAACTAATCAATTATTTTTGCCTTAGGTATCCATGTTAATAACTCGTAACCATATAACAAGCCTTTCCCATAGCCAACTAAGATTCAAGCCTTTTAAGGTATTACAGATTCAGCAAATCTCTAATACCTTAACAACAACAATATGGAATACAACATTCCCTTTATTATTGATAGGGAAGCTTGATTAGATAGGATAAAAAATTTACAGGTAGAACCCCATAACTACCAGAGGTGTGATAATTGATTAAGAAGCATTGAAATATTTGGTAGTTTCAGTTAACTTGTAACTGTTAATAAACAAGACTTCATAAAAATGTCACCTATTTGGTCACCTGTAAAACGACAAAAGCCTTGCAAGTGGTTAACTTACAAGGCTTTATCGTACTATTGGGTAGCGGGAACAGGACTCGAACCTGTGACCTTTGGGTTATGAGCCCAACGAGCTACCAACTGCTCCATCCCGCACTGTTTGTAATACAAATGTAGGGGCTTTTTCTATTCGCTCCAAATCCTTTGTGAAAGTTTTTCTAAAAACGGCCCGTAATCCCGAAGTGAATCTTGCCTCGTTGCAGGCTAAAGGCCTCTTGAGAAGTCCTTCCTACAGAGTAAACTAGCTGAAACACACCGGCTCCCGTTGAAAAGCTGATACCTCCGCCTACGCCGCTGGCCCACTGAATATTTTTTTCATTTTTCAAGTCGCGGCGCAAATATCCCTGGTCATATAAGAGGAAAACGTACGAATCTTGCCCCGTATACTGCCGGTACTCCAGCGTACTGATGGCATACGACGAGGCATAAAAGGCGTAATCGTCAAAGCCCCGGAGCGTGGCAAGTCCGCCTAACCGGTACAATTCATTCAAGTACAGTCGCTGGTTCACTAAAGCCTCGGCGCGCAGGCGCGTGAGCACCACCCCATTTTTAGTGACAGGCCAGTAGCGTTCCACCCGTCCAGAGAGGGAAAGCTGCGAGGTTTTCATCTGCAGGGTGTCATAGTAACTGGCCTCTACCCGCGCGTTGCGCTGCACCCGTTTATTCCCCACAGCGCCTTGGAAAAAGGCTTGGGTACCCCGGCGCGGGAAGTACAGGTCATCTAAATTACCCCAACCGTAAGACACCCCATAAGAGGTGAAGTTGGCGTCAATGGCAGATGAATCAGACCTTCGCTGCCGCAGGGCCTCCGGGGAGAGCAGCTGTGAACTCACCACCTCGGCGAAGAACGTGATGCGGCTGGTAGTGGACAACGGATAGGCAATCTCCAAGCGCGGGCGTAAGTTCAGGAAAGAGGTATCTTGCTTGTAGAGATGGAACAACCCGGCCACCTCAAAGGGCGAGTTGAAAAAGTGCGGATGGCGGTATTCCACATCCAGGAGCTGCGAGTTGCGCTCCACTTTGCGCCAGTGCAAACCAATTTGCTTGCCGCTGCCCCGCAGGTTGCGCACCTGCAGGTTCACTTCGCCAGTAATCAACAATTTGGCCTCTGAGGAGTTGGGGTCGGGCAGAAACCCGATGATGCCGTCAAACTGGTTTGCTTTTTTCTCGTCCAGGAAGAAATACACCCGCGCCTGATTTTTCGCAAACAACGCCTGCGGCTCACCTGTGATGCGCACAAACGGCAACTGCCCGAGGGCTCGCATGGCCGCTTCAATGCGCTGCAGAGAGTACGGTTGTCCGGGTGCCAGTTGGGTGTAGCGGTACAGAGTACGCAACTGTATGCGGCTGCTGCCGATGATCTGCACCGAGTCAATCAACATCAAAGGACCTCGTACTACCCGCAGTACCCCACTGATGGAGTCATTGTAGAGACGAAGGGAATCAATCTGGACAGCAGCGTAAGGAAACCCGCTGTTCTCCGCCTCGCGCAGCAAAGACTGTTGCAATCGGGCAAACTCCGCCGGGCGGAAGGGCTGCCCACTGTAGAGTTTCTCCCGGAAACCTACCTTCTCCAGCAGCCCTTCACCCACGTTTCCGTTTTGAAGCGAAGCCCAGTTATAAGGCCGGCCTACGTACACGTGCAGCCATAAAGAGTCTTTCTGCAGGCGCATGCTGTCAATAGAAGCGGTTAGGTAGCCTTCTTCCTGCACGCGCGCCAGCCAGCCACGCAGGTCCTGTTGCAACCCCACAGAATCACGGGCTGAGAATTTAGGCTGAAGGCGTTGCCAGATTTTGACGGCATCAGGGTCTGGGGACAAAACCTTGACCACCACTTTCCGGTCCTGAGTCTGCCCCACGTGGCACCAAAGCAGCAACCCCAGGAACAGGCCCAGAATTGCGTATCTTTGCCAGCCATTCTTTTGGTACAAACGGGAACTAGACCTCCTCTTCATTGTTTCTAAAGGTACGGCACAGGCTGCAAATTCAGGCCACCGCTTCTTTCATTTACCTCTAACGCTTTCCATAGCCCCAGCATATTTTGGCCGGAATTTATCTTCATATCCCTTTCTGCAAACAAGCCTGTCACTACTGCGATTTCCATTTCAGTACGTCTATGGGTTTAAAGGAGCAGGTACTGCAAGCCATGCACAAGGAACTGGCTTTGCAACAGCAGTACCTGAACGGCGAGGTTATCAACACCATTTACTTCGGCGGTGGCACGCCGTCTATTTTAGACGCAACTGAGCTGAACGGTCTTTTAGAGGCGATTTATGCAAAACATACGGTAAACCCAACCGCCGAGATCACCTTGGAAGCGAACCCAGATGACCTGACCTCGGAGAAACTGCAGGCGTTAAGGCAAACACCCATCAACCGCCTGAGCGTGGGCGTGCAGTCGTTCCATGACCCGCATCTGCAGCTCATGAACCGTCCGCATACGGCTGCCGAGGCGGCAGATTCCATCAAACAGGCGCAGGACTTGGGCTTTAACAACATCTCCCTGGATCTGATCTACGGCATCCCGGCCGAAGACCCGGCGTTGTGGGAACAGGATCTAACCAAAGCGTTTGCCTTACAGGTGCAGCACCTTTCCTGCTACGCCTTAACCATTGAGCCCAACACCGTGCTAGGACATCGGCTTAAGAAAGGAAAATTTACTCCTGCTGAGGAAGAACGCGTGGCCCAGCAATTTGAGCTGCTCATGACCCAGGCCGCCGACCATGGTTTCCTGCACTACGAGATCTCCAACTTCTGCCAGCCCGGTTTTGAAAGCAAGCACAACAGCAGTTACTGGAAACAAGTGCCGTACCTGGGCATCGGGCCAAGTGCGCACTCGTTCAATGGTGTCAGCCGCCAGTTCAACGTAGCCCACAACCCTAAATACGTCCAGGCGCTGGAGACTGGGCAACTACCTTGCACCGTAGAAGAACTTTCAGTAGAAGACCGCGTGAACGAGTACGTGATGACTACCCTGCGCACCAATTGGGGCTGTGACACCCAATACATTCAGGAGAAATGGGGCGTAAACCTGATAGCCATTCATGCGGCGTATTTGCAGAAGATTGAAGCCAAAGGGCTGTTGCGCCAGGAAGGAGCAATTCTCCTCTTAACTGAAGCTGGCAAACTGCTCGCCGACGAGATTGCGCTGGACTTGTTTCTATTACAGGAAGAGGCATAAATTAAACATCTCTGTTTTTGGTCTGTTTTATATAGAAAAGTCAAAAACAGAAGTTATTTATAAGAGCTACTCACGTAAGGTAAACTCTTACAGAATATTACCGTTGAACAAAAATTACATACCTGGTTAATCCAGAGTAAGTGAATTCAAATCTTAAGCCTTTTCCTCTCATGAAAAAGTTTTCCCTTTCCTTCAAATTATTGACACTGCTCCTGTGCAGTTTTCTAACCGTGTCTTGCGGCGATGACGATGAAGAAGAACTACCTTCTTTGGAAAATCAGCTGGAATATGACACTACCATTTATGATTTGACCATAGGCGCGACAGCTGATTTAGGTCCTGTTGGATTTGCCTCCAATGATACCCACTACGGTCAGGTATTCCTGGTAACGGATGCCACAGCCTCCAAGGAGAAGGTTACCCTTGTATTCTATACATTTTCTCTGGGCACATCAAATTTTAAACCCGGCAGGTTTGAGTACGCTAATCTTGCAGGCATGACAGCCGCTCAACAAGAAACTGCCTATGGGAAAAAGAACATCTTTCTTGAGTCAGCGTTTGTGTTTGATGTAAACGATGATGATGAATTAGACTATGACAATGAAGCGATCTCAATTACTAAAGGGACGCTCAATATCTCTGGAACGGCACCTGACTACATGCTTGACTGTGATGTGGAACTGGAAAATGGCAAAAGAGTAAGAGCCCAATACACCGGAGAATTCATTGATATCACTGATAATATTGGTGATGATGACATTAAAGCGAACATGAGAAAAGCCCCTAGTGTTGTTTCCCGTGCTATTCCTTTCATGCTGAGAGCACCAAAATTCTAGTAGTTAGATTAGGTAGAAGCGTCCATCTTTCTCTGAAAGCTTCTTCTGCTACCTCCTATACATTCATCCTCTGTTTCAAGGCTACCTTTGCAAAAGAAGCCTTGAAACAGAGGATTCTTTTTGTGCTGATACTTCAAAGGGGAAAGAGAATGTTTGCTTAAAACATTTTCCAGCTCCAAGGTATCTGTCATAACGTTTACAGACAATGAAGAAGTTTATGTACATCCTGCTCTCGCTCATTGCTTCCCCTACCTTAGGAGGCATGCTTTTCATGGCGTTTGCCCCACAGTTTGGAGCCGCGGCCCACGGACAAAGCCTGGAGCGCATTCAAAAATCTAAGAATTACCGCGACGGCAAATTTCAGAACCTGTCACACACGCCCATGATGGACGAGTCTTCCTTTATGGACAAGGTGAAAATTTTTGCCAAGTTCATTGGCGGTACTGAAGGTTCTACGCCTCTGCAAGAGTTACCCATGGTTTCTTTGAAAAAGGAAGAACTTGCCGGCATTCCCGCAGTAGGAGTAAAGATCACGTGGTTCGGGCATTCAGCGGTGTTGCTGGAAGTAAACGGCAAACGCATTTTCGCAGATCCTATGCTGGGCCAGCGCGCCTCACCGGTTTCATTTATCGGGAGCAAGCGGTTTAGTGAGAAATTACCTATTGCTATAGAAGACCTGCCGCCGCTGGACCTGGTACTCTTATCCCATGACCATTACGACCACCTTGACCGGGGCACCATTCTAAAGCTGAAAGATAAAACCAGACACTTTATTATACCGCTAGGAGTAGGGGCGCATTTACAGCGTTGGGGGGTGAATGAAAGCAAAATCACAGAGCTTGACTGGTGGGAAACCACCAACTACGAAGGACTCTTTCTGGCCGCTACCCCCGCTCGTCACTTCTCCGGCCGGGGATTACGGGACCGTGACAAAACCCTGTGGTGCTCCTGGGTTCTGAAAAGCGGGGAACAATCCATTTACTTCGGGGGCGACTCTGGTTATGACACGCATTTCAAGGAAATAGGTGAGAAATACGGTCCTTTTGACTTGACCATGCTGGAATGCGGCCAGTATAACGAGTCCTGGAAATACATTCACATGATGCCCGAGCAAACTGCCCAAGCTCATTTAGATTTAAAAGGAAAAGTCTTGATGCCTACCCACTGGGGCGCTTTCTCACTGGCCCTGCACCCCTGGAAAGAACCCATTGAGCGCTTGTCAAAGGCAGTACAGCAGCACAACATCCAGATGGCTACGCCACTCATTGGCCAACGCTGGAACCTACAAACGGAACGGCCACATACCCAGTGGTGGAAAGGGGTTGAATAGTAAGTCCGTACAGACAACATCCAGAAGAAAGCCGTCGTAAATAGTGGTAGAGATTTCATTGTAAGAGAAGCGTTCGTTTTAGGGTTGCTTTATGAAAAACAGACCTGAAACGCATCTTAGTAGAAACTAACTTTTCTAGCTATGGAAATACTAACCAACCCCAATCCCTTTGGACCTGCTCCTGCCAGGAAGGGAAAGCAGCTGTCCTTCTTCGGTGTTGTTTTTACCGGCTTGATGGTCTTGTTCCTGGCCGGAATTCTGTACTTCACTCAGCTAACCGACTTCTCCTCTCCCCAGGTAACATCTTCTGAGAGAATGGAGAATCTGCCTACCGTACAGAATACCAGAGTTGATGCCCTTGTGGCAAGCCCATCTATTGGAACTACCGCTAACATGGCCAGCCATGCTATGTTTGCCCCACTTCTGGGACAACAACCAGCTTCCACACCCTTGATCTTTAAATAGGGTATTTTTAAATTGTTAATAGTACTCAGCTTCTGGTTAAAGGAAGGCTAAGGGGTAGACACAGGTTTTCTTCTGGGGGTGCTTTGAAACAAAATTGGTTCTCAGCATCTTTGCCAGCACCTGTTTCTACCCTTCAACCTTTCTGTTCATGCGTTACAGCATCTTCTTTCGCGTTCCCTCATTTCTAGTACTTCTGCTTTGCCTTGCCAGCTGCGCCACCCAAAAAAGCGCTTCTGTAGCGCCGCAAGATGCTCATGTGGCCTACATGGGCCGGGTAGGAAAACCTTCGCCGGAAGCGGCAGAACTGTATTGGTCAGGCACCTCGGTGAAGCTGAATTTTGAGGGCACTTCGGTAAAAGCGCGTTTAAAAGACAGCACTGGAAAGAGCTACTACAACGTGATCATCGACGGCGACAGCATTTCTATCCTGCAGCCTGACACCGAAGCAAAACTCTACACCCTCGCCTCTGGGCTGAAACCAGGTAAACATACCGTAGAACTGTTCAAGCGCACCGAGTGGGACAAAGGCACCACCACGTTTTATGGCTTTGAACTGGAAAACGGCGGAAAAACGCTACCGGCCGCAGCACCTAAAACCCGCAAAATTGAGTTCTACGGCAACTCCATCACGGCTGGCTACGCCGCCGAGGATTACTCAGGCAAAGATAACCCGGCAGGCACCAACACGAACAACTACGTGAGCTACGCCGCCCTCACCACCCGCTTCTTTGACGCCGATTATACCTGTATCTGCAAAAGCGGAATAGGCATTACGGTGAGCTGGGAACCTCTGATTATGCCTGAGATCTATAACCGGCTGAATCCGTCAGACTCCACCAGCAAATGGGACTTCTCCCAAAAACAGCCCGACATTGTGGTGATCAACCTTTTCCAAAACGATTCCTGGATTGTGGAGCAACCCCAGAATGCCCAGTTCAAGCGCCGGTTCGGGACTACGAAACCTTCTGAGGAGTTCCTGATCACGGCCTATCAGAACTTCGTAAAAAACATCAGAAGCAAATACCCCAACGCCCACATCATTGCTATGCTGGGCAACATGGACATCACCCGCGCGGGCTCTCCATGGCCGGGCTACGTGGAGAAAGCCGTGGCCGGACTGCAGGACCAGAAGGTGTACAACTTGTTTGCACCTTACAAAGACACGCCGGGTCACCCGCGGGTAGAAGAGCAGCAAGCCATGGCCAACCAGCTCATCAAGTTCATTCAAGAGAAATTGAATTGGTAAGGTTTTGCCTTACTTTTTGACCTATCAACTTCTTTTATGAAAAGTATCTTTCTTGTCTTGCCTCTGTTTTTACTTTTTTCTTTTTCTGCAATTTGTCAGATAGATAAAAGAAACCCTACCATTGACGTGATTGGTAGCGCTAAAATTACGGTAAAACCAGATGTAGGCGTTTTGATTATTAGATTAAAAGAGAACAACCTGAATTTTAGTGAGGCAATTGCTGGCTTGAACAAGAAAACAAAAGATCTTACAAGTCAGATAGCCTCCATCGGCTTCAAAGAAGAGGATATTAAGACCACAGACTTTAAAATTGAGGAATATACCGTTTATATAAAGGAGCAAAACATAGACAGTGGGTATGTGGCTACGCAAAGCATCACCGTTGACTTTAAAAACAGCAAGGAAACCATCACCAGAATCCTGAACACATTTGCCAAAAGCAACACTGATTTCACCTTGAATTTTAATTTCAAGTTATCTGATGAATTAAGAACAAAGGTGCAGGATGAACTGATAAAACTCTCTGTTGAAAGTTCGAAGCACAAAGCGAACTTAATAGCCTCCTCCACAGGTGTGCGCTTAGGCAAAATTATTGACATCGGGTACGGGAACAACTACTATGGCGGCATGCAGGAATTGGAAGACAAGGCGACGAGTGCAGTTATGGCGGGTGCAAATGCTATAGGAGAAGCCATGATTGGGTTTACACCCAATGATTTAGAATTCATTGATCACGTGACGATCACTTGGTCAATAAAATAAGGCAACCTCCATGCAAGAAACGCTGCACCAGAATAAGACCTTTGACCAGCTCAACTACACAGGCAAAGGCGTGGCCGGGCGTGAGTTCGAGGACTGCACCTTTACCAACTGCGATTTCTCCAGCACTAACCTTTCTAACAATAGCTTCTCTGATTGCCGCTTTGAAGATTGTAATTTGAGCCTTGTGCAGTTGAGCAACTCTAAACTACATGATGTCACCTTCACCAACTGCAAACTGGTGGGTGTAGATTTCAGTCAATGCTATGATTTCCTGTTTGCGGTGCGGTTCAAAGGCTGCTCCCTGGATTACACCTACTTTGGCAAAAAGAACCTTAAAAAGACCGTTTTCGAGAGTTGCAGCATCAAGGAGGCCAACTTCACTGATTCAGACCTAACCCAAGCTTCTTTCCTGGAATGCGACTTAGCCAGAACCGTGTTTCAGCGGAGCAACCTGGAGAAGGCCGACTTCAGAACAGCCTACAACTACACGTTGGACCCGGAGCTCAACCGTATCAAAAAAGCGAAGTTCTCGGTGCAGGGTGCATTAGGCTTGCTGGCCAAGTATGACATTGAGGTGAAGTAGAAAGAGAAAGCTTGTTCCACGGGGAAAAGCATTTGTTGAAGAACGCAGCACCTTTTCTGTATTAGGCTTATTTTAGCATAATCTGCTCTAAAACGAATACCTGGAAATCACCTTCCCCATGGATTTAAGAGCCCATTATACCCAGTTCTGGCAAAACGCCGAGGCGCAATTTCTGAAAGGAAACTACGAGTTTGACGCCCTGCTTGATTCTCCCACAGATACCAGAAGAGGCATAACGCTACTGGCCCGTCCGCGAGGAGAAGTACTGGAGAACATTCAGTGCTTTTTGCAGGAAATGGTTACACTAGAACCCGAACAATACTACTACCCCACCTCAGATGTGCACCTCACCATATTGAGCATCATCTCGTGTTATCCGGGGTTTTCCGAGGCTGACATCCAGCTTCAGCCTTATATTGAATTGGTGAAAGAGGCTTTAGCCTCCATTCAGCCGTTCAGGGTGATGTTCAAGGGTATTACAGCCTCGCCTTCCTGCGTGCTCCTACAAGGATTTCCGTATAGTGATGACCTTCACCAGCTACGGGGAAACTTGCGGACAGCCTTCCGGGATTGCAGACTGCAGCAATCCATTGACCAGCGGTATGCCATCTCTACGGCCCACAGCACCGTCATCCGGTTCAGGGAACCCCTGCAGAGGCCAGATAAATTTCTGCAAAAGCTACGAGAGTACCGGGCGCATGACTTTGGGACGGCTGTCATAGACCAAGTAGAGTTAGTAAGCAATGACTGGTACCAGCGTCAGGAAAACACCCGGTTGTTGGCCACTTTCCCGCTGACCTAAAATCTCTGGTCAATCTCTGATTTTGGCTACTTTTGTAAAACAGGTCTAAAACATGCACGTCCTATGCTTTCCTCTGCTTCTATTACTTTACGGAATCGTACCTATCAGTTCAATCCGCTACAGCCATTGGATATCTCCCTTCCTCTCAGGTCGGGTTCTGAGAACGTAAATTGCTTTTGGGCCGAGCCGGTGCAGGTAGAGACTATCACCGTAGGCGATTTTGTAGGCAGCGTGGCGCAAGGTGGTTCCACCAATTACCAGCGCGTCCATCTTACGCCCCACGGCAACGGCACCCACACCGAATGCTACGGTCATATCTCGCCTGATCCGACCGCCACGTTAGACCACTGCCTAAGCCGATTCCTGTTTGTGGCGCAACTGGTTTCTGTTACTCCTCAGCGACAGGATAACGGTGATCTAGTGGTGCTAGCGAAAGATGTTTTAACCCAGTTGGATGAAGCCGACCTTCCCGAAGCGTTGGTGTTGCGCACGCTTCCTAATTCTGAAAGCAAACGCACTACCCAGTACTCCGGCACTAATCCTACTTACATTGAGCCTGCTTTAGCGGAATACCTGGCTCAATATGGAGTAGAGCATCTTTTATTGGATTTACCTTCGGTTGATAGGGAGGAAGATGGCGGGGCTTTGTTAGCGCACCATGCGTTTTGGCAGTATCCTTTTCAAACCCGGACTCAGGCTACTATTACAGAATTGATCTTTGTGCCGGATGCGGTGGCGGATGGATGGTATCTGTTGAATTTGCAGGTGACCAGTTTGGTCTTGGATGCTAGTCCTAGCAAACCGGTTTTGTATGCGTTGCAACCTGATGGTTTGGCTCCTGAGATTTCTTTTGTGGAGGCACCGCATTGAACTCTTCCTCTTTTATTCTGCTGAAGCCCTTTGCTTTTCCCTTAGAGTAAGTGCCTTTTGCGTGGGTTCATGGGCTTTATTGTTTCATCTTTGCCGATAAGCGCTCACGGCCGCGGGGCCCCGCCTTCCGCCCTCGCGCTGTGGCCTCTCGCCTGCCCCCCAGGGCTGCCCCTAACGCGGCACCGGGTCGAGTCCTAGGCGCTCAGACGAAAGGCTGGAAAAGGAAAATGGGTGGCCTTTGCTTGCTTTAAGGAACCATGGTTCAAGTTTACATGCAAGAGAACATGGTTCAAGTCTGCGACTTGGACCCACAATGGCTGCAGTTTGCAACTGCAGTGAGGCAATAGCCTCAAAACATTAGCTGATACTTCAAGGAAGAACCATTAAAGTCGATGCTCTCCTTTTGAAGGAGGCGAAGGGGATGTTTACACCTGCATATTCACGCATTTTATCCCTTTCCAGAATCCGGCCTCTTTTCCCAAAAACACTCAAAAACAAAGAAGGCTGCCCTAAAAGGCAGCCTTCTTTGAAATCTTGATCGGCGGAAGCCGAGGGGATGCTTAGGCAGTAACTTCTTCAGAAGGAGTAGTAGTAACCTGAGCGGCGTCTACATCTAAAGGAAGAACAGATACGAAAGAACGGTTTTTCACGCCTTTTTTAAACTGTACGATACCGTCTGTCAAAGCAAACAGGGTGTGGTCTTTACCGATACCTACGTTTGCACCTGGGTGGTGCGCAGTACCGCGCTGACGTACAATGATGTTACCAGCGATGATGGTTTGACCACCAAAAATTTTCACGCCTAAGCGCTTGGAATGTGATTCGCGGCCGTTGTTAGAACTACCGACACCTTTTTTGTGAGCCATTTCTATTCTATTTTAATCCTGGCAAAAGCCAGAGATAGGTTCTACAATAATTTTCCTTTACCTCAAAAATTAACCAATGGTGTTGATCAACACTTTGGTGTACTGTTGGCGGTGACCGTTTTTCTTCTTGTAGCCTTTTCTTCTCTTCTTCTTGAAAACGATCACTTTGTCACCTTTGGCGTGTCCCTGGATGGTTCCAGTTACTTTTACTCCGTCTACAAAAGGAGCACCTACGGTTAAATTTCCGTTGTCATCAGTTAAAAGAACATTGGCGAACTCTACGGCGTCACCCTCATTGCCGGAAAGCTTGTTAGTGTAGAAGAACTTACCGCTCTCTACTTTCGTCTGGATACCAGCGATTTCTACAATTGCGTACATCAGCTTACGATATTTTTTAAAAAATTGAACCGCAAAAGTACGGACGCTCAAGCTAATATCCAAATACACGTCTACTAATTTACCTCTGTTTTTAAAGGTAGTAAACTGATTTTTAATAGGTTATGAGTTATCCCCCAGCATGTGGATAACTTTGGTGGATAAACCAAACCTATACTGATTATCAATTACTTACAAGTGGATAAAGACACAAGAAGAGAGAACCACTCTGGAAAAGCGGTCAGAACAGGGCATTTACAACTGATCAAAGAGAGTCAACTTTCCAGCTGAAATGTAAATGAAAGTAGCTATTGATTTAGGTAAAGTCAAGAGCAGCAGCAAATTTGTTTTCTCACCCACCAACTAAGGCTAGACAACAAGCATTTCCTTATCTGCCTGAAATCTCAAGCGGCAAGACACCAGCTAACTGGTGTCTAAAAATGACAAAAGATGACAGAACCACTGTCTGCCTTTCAGAATTTGATGCTTTCTGGCTATCTCGTTTTCAGCGCAAAATCAGAAACCCAGCTCCAAAACACACTTGTTTTCGCTTGTCTCCTAAGGCAGCGTGCACCCTCATCTCTGAAGTTCAGGAAGCTAAAGCAGACGCTACTCAGAGCTTGCAAAAGGCGTGTTTTAAATCGCCTGATTTACCTCTTTAAAATTATCTACTATCCTTTAAGATACCATCATTCAAGCCATAGAGCAAAGTATATATTTGAGGTTTCTAATTTTTATAACATTTTAAACACCTGATTTACAATATGTTACCAGTTGATTATATTGTGGATAACTGCTGTATAAGAAGTTGGTAAATTAGGCTGCTCCAAAGGGGCAACCAACGTATTTGTCCCTATATTTGAATTCTCAACCCACAACAACTGCTTCTTAACTTAATCGTTAAGCCACTGTTATAAGGCGAGAGACAGCGCCTGAAGGCGCACCCTTTTAATAAAGTTAGAGCAAGAAACCGTTTAGTCTATGGAGCCTTTATTGCAAGAAAACCCGAACCGCTTTGTCCTGTTCCCCATCCAAAACGATGCCGTTTGGCAGATGTATAAGAAAGCAGAGGCTAGCTTTTGGACGGCCGAAGAGATTGACCTGACCCCAGACCTGAAAGATTGGGAGAAGCTAAACGACGGCGAGCGTCACTTCATCTCCCACGTACTGGCGTTCTTCGCGGCTTCAGACGGGATTGTAAACGAGAACCTGGCCATTAACTTCATGCAAGAGGTGCAGCTACCTGAGGCACGTTGTTTCTATGGGTTCCAGATCATGATGGAGAACATCCACTCTGAGACCTATTCTCTTTTGATTGATACCTATATTAAAGATCCGCAGGAAAAAGATCGCTTGTTCAACGCCCTGGAGACCGTTGACTGCGTTAAGAAAAAAGGAGAGTGGGCGTTGAAATGGATCAACTCTGAAAATTTCACGGAGCGTTTGATTGCGTTTGCCGCGGTAGAGGGTATTTTCTTCTCTGGTTCATTCTGCTCTATCTTCTGGATGAAGAAACGCGGTTTGATGCCAGGCTTGACCTTCTCTAATGAGTTGATCTCCCGTGATGAGGGACTGCACTGTGACTTCGCCTGCTTGCTGTACTCTATGCTGCAGAACAAGTTACCTGAGGAGCGCGTACAAATGATCATCCGTGACGCGGTGAGCATTGAGCAGGAATTTGTGACCGATGCGCTGCCCGTTGACCTCATAGGGATGAATGCAAAACTGATGAACCAATACATCGAGTTTGTGGCCGACCGCCTACTGGTATCTTTAGGTTGTGGCAAAATCTACAATTCAACCAATCCATTTGACTTCATGGAGCTGATCTCCCTGCAAGGCAAAACCAACTTCTTTGAGAAACGTGTGGCTGAGTACCAGAAATCGGGCGTGATGAGCGACCGTGATTCCAACGTGTTCTCTCTGGACGAGGACTTTTAATCTATTACCCCCTGGACAGCCCTAAAGCGCTTTGGGGTTGTTTCTCTAAAAACAGGCCCAAAGCACCCAACAGTCGGTTGGAGCAGGGCCCTCAAGTAAAATCAAGCCAAAAGCATGCTCCAGCGCAAAAGCGCATGGGAGAGAAATATCTGGATGGTACGTCATCCGTCACATATTAGTGTAAGCGTATGTTAGTTGTAAAAAGAGACGGCCGCAGGGAATCGGTCAAGTTTGATAAAATCACGGCCCGCATAGAGAAACTGTGCTATGGCCTGAACATGTCGTTTGTTAGCCCTATTGAGGTGGCCAAGAAGGTAATTGACGGTATTTACGATGGCGTGACCACCGTAGAGCTGGATAACCTGGCGGCAGAAACCTCGGCTTCCTTAACGACAAAGCACCCCGACTACGCCATTCTGGCGGCGCGTATAGCTATCTCCAGCTTGCACAAGGTGACGCAGAAGTCGTTCTTCAACACCATGAAGCAGTTGTACACCTATGAAGACCCCAAAACAGGTGAAAATGCTTCTTTGATTGCGAAGGATGTCTTTGAAATCATTAAGAAACACGCGGCCGTGCTGGACTCCAGCATTATTTATGACCGTGACTACAACTATGACTACTTCGGGTACAAAACCCTTGAGCGTTCTTATCTGCTGCGCCTGCATGGCAAAGTAGTGGAGCGTCCGCAGCACATGCTCATGCGGGTGGCCGTGGGTATTCACAAAGAAGACATAGACTCTGCCATTGAGACCTACAACCTCATGTCTGAGAAGTGGTTCACGCACGCTACGCCAACTCTTTTTAACGCGGGCACTCCTAAACCGCAGCTGTCTTCCTGCTTCCTGCTCACCATGAAAGAGGATAGCATTCCGGGTATCTATGATACTTTGAAGAACTGTGCGTTGATCTCGCAGAGCGCGGGTGGTATTGGCCTGGCGGCGCACAACATCAGAGCTACTGGTTCTTACATCAAAGGCACCAACGGTACGTCCAACGGCTTAGTGCCGATGTTGAAAGTGTTTAACGACACGGCTCGGTACGTGGACCAAGGTGGTGGAAAGCGTAAAGGCGCCTTCGCTATTTACCTGGAGCCTTGGCACGCCGATATTTTCGAATTCCTGGATCTGCGCAAGAACCACGGGAAAGAAGAAATGCGGACCCGCGACTTGTTCCTGGCTCTCTGGACCCCAGACTTGTTCATGAAGCGCGTAGAAGCCAACGGTGACTGGAGCCTGATGTGCCCGAACGAATGCCCAGGCCTTTCTGACACCTGGGGCAAAGACTTTGAGCGTTTGTATGAGAAATACGAGCGCGAAGGCAAAGCCCGCAAAACTATCAAAGCACAGGAATTGTGGTTCGCGATCTTAGAAGCGCAGACTGAGACCGGTACACCGTATATGCTGTTCAAGGACCACGCCAACGGCAAGTCTAACCAGCAGAACCTGGGTACCATCAAGAGCTCTAACTTGTGCACCGAGATCATTGAGTACACCGATGCCGACGAGATTGCCGTGTGTAACCTGGCGTCTCTGGCGTTGCCACGCTATATTAAAGAAGAGAAAGGCGTTAAGACCTTTGACCACCAGCGTTTGTATGATGTCACCTATACGGTAACCAAGAACCTGAACAAGGTAATTGACATCAACTATTACCCGGTACCGGAAGCGAAGAAGTCCAACATGCGTCACCGCCCTATAGGGTTGGGGGTACAGGGCTTAGCCGATGCGTTCCTGCAACTGCGCATGCCGTTTGAAAGCGAAGACGCAGCCCGCCTGAACAAAGAGATTTTCGAGACTATTTACTTTGCGGCCATGACGGCTTCTAAGGATCTGGCAAAGAAATTAGGCCCTTACGAAACGTTTGAAGGTTCCCCTATCAGCCGTGGTATCTTCCAGTTTGACATGTGGGGTGTAACGCCAGACAGCGGTCGTTGGGACTGGGAAGCACTTCGTCAGGAAGTAGTAGAGCACGGCGTACGCAACTCTTTGTTGGTAGCGCCTATGCCAACTGCTTCTACCTCGCAGATCCTGGGGAACAATGAAGGGTTTGAGCCTTACACCTCTAACATCTACGTACGCCGCGTGTTGAGCGGGGAGTTCATGGTGGTGAACAAGCACTTGCTGAACGACCTGATTGGGTTAGGTTTGTGGAATGACCAAATGAAGAATGCCATCATCGCCGCCAACGGATCGGTGCAGGGCATCACCAACATTCCGCAGCACATCAAAGACCTGTACAAAACAGTATGGGAAATCAGTCAGCGAACCATCATTGACATGTCTGCCGACCGTGGAGCCTACATCTGCCAGAGCCAAAGCCTGAACCTGCACGTGTCTAACGTGAACTTCGGGAAGTTGACGTCTATGCACTTCCATAGCTGGAAGAAAGGCTTAAAAACCGGGATGTACTACCTGCGTACGAAAGCCGCCGCCGATGCCATCAAGTTCACAGTGGAGAAACAAGCCGCTGAAACCCTGGCCCCGATGTACAGCAACGTAGAGCAGAACCAAAGCGACATGGCCTGCTCTCTGGATAATCCAGATGCTTGCGAGGCTTGCGGTAGCTAAGAACTACTTTTGTTTAAGAATAAAAAAAGGAGACCCGAAACGGCCTCCTTTTTTGTTTGCTACCATTTGGCTATCTGATAACCTTTCCTAATGTTGGTGTACTCACCAACATTTCAAATAGCCGTTCCATCGTAATCCATTCTTCCTTGTTGGTGAGAACACCAACAAGGACAGACGCTTTTGTAAGCTCAGGCAGAAATCAACCTCTTCTTACTTTCATCTTCAGTGACAATCTAACTTGCTGCTTTTACTCAAATTATAAACTTTTCTTCTTCGCTCCAGCTACTCTGACTCTTTCAAAAACCAACATTGGAGAGCGATCGGCTACTTGATGTAAGGGTAAACTGTTTGCCTGATGAAGAGTTTCGTTACCCTTCATCAGGCAAACTAGAACAACTTATCTGATACAATGAAAAAGAGAGCAAACAGATGAGATTATAGATTATTTCCGTGGCGTCATTACCAAGGAAAAACATGAGAAAAGAATTGCGGATATAGTTAGTACTTTCAATAGGCTAAGAAGTGATTCTCAGCTTAACCGCCAACTGCAACATATATTTTATATAATAAGAAGAGCGAGTAGTATTGTTGCCAAGAGAGCAGCTAAAACCCAACTAAAGACACCTACACGTTTAGCTCCTTTTTCATTGTACTTCTCTGGCTGTTTTGTGCCTTTGCTTTTACCTAGAAGCCCTAATATAAAGGAAAAAGAGAAGGCGATAAGACCTATAAGCATACCAATTAAATAAGTGCCAAGTGTAAATCCTGGTAGTACCACAAATCCCAACGCGATCAATGAAATAACCGCAAATACCAAAGCAACCTTAGACTCAGTTGGTAATGGCAATGATGAGGGGTTAAGATCTTTAGCTGTTGCTTTTCCTGTACGCTTAGCCCATTTATCATTTTTTACAATGGCCATAGCCTGAGTAGGAACAGGCGAAGTAGCCGTATACTTAGGAAAGAACCTAACAGGAAAAGGTTGCTTATTAGAAGCATCTAACTTGTAAACCTTCTGAGAAATGATAGGCGTAGTTGCATCTGGCGATATAGCAATAGTTTGGCTACTATCTTCTGATAATATCTTTGAAGCAGATTTTGCTTGGGCAACAGGCGCAGAAAAATCAAACACCTTTTGTTGTGAACAACCAGATGGAAGTAACTGCACGGCCAAAAAGGACAATAAAAATAATTTGCGAAGAAAAGAAATGGCTTTTTTCATACAATTAAAGTAAGAAAATATTGCGTCTATTATATATATATTATAACAATTTGATTGTACTCACCAACATTCCTACAAGCCGCTCCTCGCAAGCGAAATCTGTTTGTTGGTGATATCATCAACAAGGGCGCATGTATGAGCCATCCGTTTCAGCCATGTTTAAACTAAAATGCGTCTAAACCAGAACAGAATCGTGTATTTTAACAATTAGCGAACCTTCAAATAGAAGTGCAATGCAAATCATACGGCTACGGGTGAATGAGAAGGTATACAAGAACTTGATATGGTTTATGTGCAAGTTCACAAAAGATGAGTTGGAGAATATTGAGGAGAATGACGCCTTTTCTGCTACTCAAAAGGAGTTGAAGCAAGATTTGACTCAATTAGAGAAAGGTGAGGCAGAGTTCATAGACATTGACCAACTAAACCAAGAACTTGAAAATACCCTTAAGCGGTATGAAGCTTAGTAGCGACAGCACTATTATATGTAATGCACTCTCCTCTAAAAAGCAACTCTCGCTTTGGACCTAATTTTGTAAAATTGGGCCTAAAGTGAGAGTTGCATTTCTATTCCTAAAAGAGCTTACATCAAGTAAGTATACTCCGTCTGGAAGGCAGTGCCGTTACTAGGCGTGGTGGTCTTCTTCACCGGTAGGTTTTGCTCGTTGTACTCATAGGTAAAGGTGGTTACGCGCTGCTCGCCGCTGGCTAGGGTTGTGGTGACTTTGCCGGGGTTGTTGCCGTGCAAGATGATTCTGGGGGTGAACAGGAAATCGGAGAGGTGCTGCACGCTTTTCTTGGTGTCATAGTTCTCGTATGTGCTGGTCTGCACCAGTTGCCAGTCTGAGGTAGCTGTCGGTTTGTGGTACATTTTTACCTCCCCCACGTTGCCTTTGGCGTCATAGGTGTAGGTTACCTTGTTAGCTTCTCTGGGTGTGTTAATGGTCACATCTTTGTAATGGCTGTACCGGGCAGTAAGCCGCTTTTGGGTGTCATATTCAAAGGTGTGGTAACTCTCTACTTTCCCGTTAATAAGTTCATCTAGTTTGTAGAGCTTGTTGTCTGCGGTATAATAATAGGCATTTTCGGTGTCCAGGGTAGGCCCATCGGTGAGCACGTAGGCAACGCGGCCCATGTTATCATAGATGATCTCGCTGGTAGTCTGCTCATTCTCGTTCAGAGCCAACTGGCCTTTACCTACCACGCGGGCTAACCATCCCGAGGCCGCGTACTGAAACTCCCGGCTATCGCCCTGGGTGGTGGCAATCTTTTTCAGAAGAACGCGGGGCTGGTGGATGTTTGGCTCTGGATCTTCCAAATCACAACCGGCAAGAAACAGAGCAGCGAAGAAGACAGTTAAGGTTATACAACAAGCTTTCATTTTTGAGGGCATTACACTTCATAATGGTTACTATTAGGAAGAGTTCTTTGCCTTCAAAATGGTTGCATGAGGTAAAAAGTTGAGCATACTCTTAGGTTATCTCTGCTTCTTATCTAAAAGCATAAGTACTAGTGAAAGGTGAAGAAGCATCCTGTTCTTTTGGCCTGAAATCACAAAAGCAGGCGTAAAAGACAGTTCTGGTCTCTTTTACTTCTTCTACTCCTTTAAGCCTGAAGACAAAAAAAGAAGCTTGTTATGGCTTCTCCTTCCTATCTGTAAATGCTGATACCCAAAAGGGAACAGCAAATCAAAAGACATCCATTTATAGGCTTTAAAATTCACGTGTAAAAGCAGGGAAATTAATGGGCAGCAATGGCATAAAAAGCAGAGACAAACTCCTTTGGGAGCTTACTTGTCATCCTTCATGACTACGCTAATACTTCCGCTGCGCTCTAAACACGCTGTTGATACTTTGGAGATGTCTTCGGGGCTTCCTTGAGCACGCATAGACTCAAAAATATCATTCTCTGTCACGTTATGCGCTCGCATGACATCTTTCAGAAACTCTCCGTCTTTTATCAGGGTCACTGTCTTTCCCTTGATCATGGTACTGACTTCGTCTCCGGTTCTGAACGCAAGCGTTGCCAGGAAGCGGTGCAGCAAGATAAGCACCAGCCCCGCTATCAACGTAGGCACGAAAGGTGAATTACCCGTAATGGCCCTGCTCATGACAGAGCCGTACATGACCCCCAGCACAATATCAAAGGCGCTGTGCCGGCCAAAGATGCGTTTATTGGCCAACCGCACATACATCAAAGAAACAAAAAAGACTATGATTGCCCGGGCAGACATTTGCCACCAGTTCAGATCCTTCAACCCAATGCCCAATGCTGTTTCAAGAATTTCCATTATTTGACAAACGGAACCAGCAGAAGAGGGTTTCTCTTCAGCTGCCTGGCAAACAAGTTCTTATTTTTAATACTTTGCATACCCTTGCCCTATCAGCAGCGCAGCTTGCAGTTAGGTAGTGTATTTTGGAAAACGGCGCGGAAGCTTGGTCAGGGTCGCCCAGTTCTTCTTGAAAGAGCCAACATAATACCGCTTGTTGTTTTCCGGGTTAGAAACAAAGCTATTCGCCCACCCTTTTAGCTATTGGTTCTTATTCTTGCATAAGCCACTCCAGCGCTTCCTCTTCACTACCGAAGTTCCTGAGCGCGAAATCTCCTAAGTCGCCGGCGCGCTCTACAAGATGGTCAATGTCTTCTACTTGTTTTGCATCTTCTGAAGGAAGGATTGCCATTCGACGCAACGGACCTGACAGGAGTGCGGGAACCACGTTCTCAAAGACCCAGTTTCTTTCCTCCTCAGACATGGATTTCATTTTACGGTCATCGGCTAGCCACCTGGTGAGGCGGTATTTGTCAATGACGTGAATAAGAATCAGAAAAGCCTCCTGTAGATCTGATTTGGAAAATTTCCCCCTCCAGATAGCCATGCCTAAAGAACGTGCTTCATCATATTGAATGGTGAAGGCGTGGCTTTGGTAATAGACAAAAGGCAGCTGTATAGGCATAAAGTAGTGTATGATTCAAATGGTAAAGTCGCTTATAGGGCAACAATGGCTTTCAACAAAGTTCTTACTGGCCTTAGATTCTACTGAAAGGCCTTTTTATTTTGTCAGGGGTCACAGGCAAAAGCAACCAGGGCAAACGGTGCTTTCTGGCTAATTTTTCTAAAACAGTCCCTAAATGGTTACGTGCTATGCCTGTGCTTGCGTCGGTTCTTCCAGTAACCAGGTTAATGCCTCCTCCAGATCATAGAAGGTATGTATTTGCACGTTGTGTTCTACATCTGGTATCTGGTGAAAAAGATGGTTTACTTCCGGTCCGTCCTTCTGCTTTATATCCATGAGAACGGCAAATTTACGCAGGGTGCTGGAAAGCATGGAGGGGAGTATGTTTTCTATGACCCATTGCATGTCTTTGCTCTGGAATGACTTTATATTTCTAACATCAGAGAGCCACCGGGTCAACCCAAACAACTCAATGGAATGGTTCACTAAAAGAATAGCCTCGCGCACTTCATGGCTGCTGACGGGGCTTTTCCAAATACTGATACCCATCTCATTTCCTTTATGGTAGCGGATGGTGACGCCTGTACTTTTGTAATAGACTTCACTATTTTCTATAATCATGCGTAGCCAATAATATATATATATGTACAGAAGTGCCCAGGGCCAAAACACTTCTGCCAGATTTAGTTATGCGCGGGGGCGCCTCTGTATTCAATACTTAATGCTTTATAACAAGCAGACTATTTTTTGCCTACCCCGTTTATTTAATGAGTATATGCTTTCTCTATATTCTTTTGGTTTTACTACTCTGCAAATTCACTAGACGCCCTATCCATTGCTTTCTTTACTGTTGCGCTGCCCCTGTTCGGTTAATGGCATCATCAACCAGGCTAAGGCCTGTGCTTCATCATTAAAATCGCGCAGGACCAGGTGGTCTGGCTGCTCAATGCGCTGCATGATCTGGTCTACTGCCATTTTATTGAACATATCTTCAGAAACCAGAGTAGCCATGCGCCTGAGCGTGCTCTGCAGCATGCGGGGCATAATGTTCTCTACAAACCAATGCTGGTCTGCCTGCCTTATGGCTTTCATCTTCCGGTTATCGGCAAGCCAGCGCACTACCCCTTCTTCTTCCATCAACTGCAGGCATTTCAAGGTAGCTTCCTTGAATTCCTGGCTATTCAGGAAACCATTCCAAACCGCGTAAGCCGTTTTCTGTCCCTGATCATAGTCAAGCGTTAGCCCGGCAGATGCATAATATGTTTTTCTCATAGAAAGCAAAAAAGCAAAGCCATCTCTTCCAGCAGAAGAAGTTCCGCCGAGGTATCCTTCTCTTTAAAATAGCTTCATATAGTCATGTAAGTGTGCTGTATGTCCTTCTTCCACCTGTCTTCAGCACCAGTTTGCAGCTTACAAACCGCGCGAGTACAGCTTAAATACAACCTGAGCACCTGAAATTATACAAGAATCAGAGTTTGCTTTTGGGGGATTCAGCAAAATAGCTCTGTTCTAAGTTTCCTTTTGTTTTACTACCAGCTCAATGTAAGCAGGTTTTCAGATTAAATTAATGTTTTTTCTTCTTAAAAGAAGAATTATTTCACGTTCTACGCAAGAAAGACATAAAAGTGAGGCAATACCCTAAAAAATGCTTATATTTTTACTTGAATTATTTCTATAAAGCTACTCCAGCGGGAATTTGGACGCAGGAAACACCCTGACAAAGGTCTGCCAAAATAGCATTATACACTTATTTTAGCTTTGACATTCTGTCTTGATAGTAGGCAAAAAAGGGGCCTGGCACTATTGGTATGCCCTTTGCATTACCCCACATGAAAATAAGAAAGGAAGAGGTGAAGCGTCATGAAACTGATTAAAGATAAAAAGTTCTTACAGAACATTGCCCAATATATAGACTTAACCAACACGGTTGGTGGCGGGGTTGTCCAGCCACAGGTGAACATGGTGAAACGCAAAAAAGAGACCGTACTGCAGGTAGCTTTACCTGGCGTGTCTCCTGAGCAGTGCCAGGTGATTCTGGATAAAAACCAACTTACTGTAATGGCTTTGCACCAGAGCGAACAGCATCCGGCCATGCAGATTCCGTTGTTTCACCAGAACTTCGTGCTGCCGCCCTACATAGACTTCAGTCACCTGAGAGTGGTGCATGAAGGCCACGAGTTGCGGGTACACCTTCCGTACCTGCCGCAAGGCCCCCGGTTTTTAGAGATTGAGCAACGTTAATATAACCTACAGGTAAACCGGGAACGGCTTGCTTACCAGCGTTTCCGGCCCTGTTTCTGACAAACGGCTTAAAACGGCCCTAGTGCATTGGCAAACACGTATTTTTGAGGCAGTGACTATGCCTGCCCTATGTTTCACACAATTAAAGTAGGTAAAATTATGGCTATTCAACGTTTCGGGAGCGGCTTTGAAGACATGATGCCGCAAACCTTCAGCAGCATGCTGGATCGTTTCTTTAATGACTCTGTGAACAGCCGCGAGCGGCTGAATAGGTTTAGTCCTCAGGTAGACACCTGTGAAACCGAGAAGGGATTTGAGTTGGAGGTGGCCCTTCCTGGCATGAAAAAAGAAGACATTCACCTTGATTTCCAGCAAGGACGTCTTACCATTTCAGGAGAGCGTCACTTCAAGAATGAGCAGAAAGACAAGCGTTACCATGTCATTGAAAGCCAGTACGGTTCCTTCAGCCGTTCTTTCCAGTTCCCAGACACGGTAAAAGCTGACAGCATTGAGGCAGTGTTTGAAAACGGAATTCTGCACGTGAGAATCCCGAAGGACGAACAGAAAACTGCCCGTCACCAGATTGAGGTACGCGAAGGCAACTCCCAACCCATCCGGTTAGAAAACAACAGCAATGGCACTGAGCAGGAAGCCAAAGGCAACGCCTCTTCTTCCAGAAAGAAACAGGCTAACCTGGCCCATGAAGGCAACAACAACCTGAACTAAGCTGCCAGAAACATATAAAACAGAAAGGCACCACACGTGTGGTGCCTTTCTGTTTTATACCCAGCCGTAAAACAGGTCTATAGGTACTAACTCATGACAACGTTAGCCCTGCTTACCAGAACTCATGGCAGCGTTGCCGTTACCGGCAGAGTCTGGAATGCTGCCCGGGTTATAAGAACTTTTGGTGGTCTGGCCTGGAGTAGCAGGATCATTAGGCCCACCGCCAGAGATACGGGTAGTGGTTCCGTGCTGCGGTGAACCGCCGGCTTTGTTTGCTCTCACGTAATACACGGTAATAAACAAAGCTATAATCAATAAAATACACAATGCTATAAACATAACAATTCAGTTTAAGTGAAACAATCAGCTCTTTTCTTTTACTCCTTTTTCACTCTGCTGTTGCGCCAGTCTGGGGTATATTCTATTCTAAAGTCCACCTTTCCCTTTTTTTCTTTAGCTTTATCATAGAAAACCTACTTTTTCGTTTTCAATGTGTTATGATGAAAAAATTATACTTTCTGGTTTTCTTCTGCTGGATGGCAGTAGAATGCGCCTGGAGCCAAAACGTTACTTCAGGACAACCTTACTTTATAGAACTGCACAACGGTGAACGTGTGTACGCAAGCAGGCTACAATTCAAAAGCCCGGTTTTTAAGCAAAACTTTTTCCTGCTGGATGATACCCTCAAGTTTACCCCTGAAAAGGTAAAATACTTTCAGAGCCAGGAAGGGTACTTTGCCCGCGTAGACGCTGGCCGTCGCTTTAGCAACTTTGCCCAACGTGAACAAGCCGGGCGCATTTCTACTTACTTTGTCTATCGCACAGACTACAACTCCTATTCCCCAGGTATTGGCGTAGGCATGGGAGGGTACGGAATGGGTGGTTACGGCATGGGAGGGTATGGCTACCCTACGCAGCGCCGGGTGTACTACTTTGAGAAAGAAAAAGGCCCTTTGCAGCCGCTCACCTACAAGAACCTGCGGGCAGCCTTGTCTGATAACCCTGGCAGCGTAGAAAGTTTGCAGGATTACAAAAGAGGACAAAACATCCAAACGGGTATCTATGTGGCGGGCGCAGGCTTAATGGTAGCCGGCATTACGCAACAGTTTAGAAGTGGCTACAACGGGTCAAGCGTTTCTCCGCTGCTTCTGGTGGGCGCGGGCATCTCCCTGATTCCTCAGCTGCTCAGGTTAGTTAAGAAAGACAAACTTGCAGAGGCCATAGACCTTTACAACTACACTCCAAAGGAATAGGCTCCTTGGTTTATGAAAAGCAGAAGGCCCACTCTCTCCAGAGTGGGCCTTCTGCTTTTTGGTCTAACACAAGAGACTGCAGGGGGGAAGCAGTTCTTGTGTTGTACCCTTTATAATTTCGCGCTTTTGTCAACAGAGACAGGAGTTTTAGCGGCAGTGGCCTTTTTAGCTTTTTTGGCTTTCAGGTAAGAATTCAGCACGTAGCCGGCTTCTCCATCAATCTGCACCAAACTCCACTCACTGTTTTGTTTGCGCATCACAATGATCTCGTCTTCAGAACCTAACAGGCGCATCACTTCTCCGCCAATGGCAGGCTGACGATACATTCTAACTTTTTCAGTATTAACGCGGCTGGTTGGGCCTTGGGCGAAAACTGAAATTACTTGCATGCAAACTAAGGCGGTGATAATAAATAAACGTTTCATGGCTTTTAAATTAAATGAGTTAATTGATAAGAAAACAATCTTGATATTTTTAAATTATTACTTCAGTAAAACACCTTTTATCTTGCAAAAGGACGTAAAGATCCAGGGCGATTTTTGCACCTATTATTTTCATGTAAGATTTCTTTATGTTTGTGTTATATTCTAATAGATGCAGAATCTAAAAGAAGGTTGCTTGCAGTTGCAGATTTATTTTAATTTTTTATTTAGTTTTTAAAAAACTGTTCAAAATCTTTCCATATCTGCTACTACTCTTGAATTCCATTGCTCGTTTAACAGAAATACAAGTTGCGTGCCATTTACTTAAATCATTGTTTTAAAGCATGTTATAAGGTTTTAGTAAAATACAATTGTCCGTTGCCGTACACAATTCTTTTAAAACCGAACACTTTCATCATCTTTTCCTCCGCACCAATAAAGAAAAAAGATCTACTTGTATTCTTCGCTTCCATTGTTTTGCTTTTCACAAAATCAATGCACATTTCAAGCACACAGGCAGAGGCCATCTAATTCATGTTGGTACTCTTAATTCAGCCGCCGTATAATTGGCAGATAAATTCTTTCAATTAAACCGGCTATTCTGCCTTTCAATGGACCAAATATATAGGGCCTTTTTTCGTAATACTAGCACCAAAACGTTAATTAACTTATATTTAACGTTACACAGGAATTGTCGCCCTTCCTTAACATTTTGTTAGCAGTTCTTTTACCCCAACGGCCTGCTTTCTACTTTTACTTCTTACTTTTTGCGACATGTCCACACCTTTTCAAGTAAGGGAGATCACCGCATTGCCTGAGATGCTGCAACAGTTCCCGTTAATTCAGGTCTTGAACCCCAACATGGACCTAGCGCGGTATGAACTGCTGTTACACCAAATGCTGCCCCTTCGCTACCGCATGGTGGGTGTCTTTGATAAGTCAATCTGCGTGGGGTTGTCCGGCTTTTGGTTGGGCACCAAGCTTTACAGTGGCAAGTACCTGGAGGTAGATAATTTTGTGGTAGACGAGCGCTACCGCTCTAAAGGGATTGGAAAACTACTGCTGGACTGGCTTACGCAAGAAGCTTCCCAAAACCATTGTGAAACCATGATGCTAGACGCGTACGTGGGCAATAACGCAGCCCATAAATTCTACTTCCGCGAAGGGTTCGTCATTAAAGGCTTCCATTTTCTGAAAAGGTTGAAATAGACTTTCTGCAAAGGCAAATGCAGGAGCCAACAACACAGGTAACTAACCTTTATCTAAACAGAAGCCAACAAATTACCCGCACCAAGCTGCTTGCCCTTCGCCATGAAGGTGTTCTTTCTTAAGGTGTTTTACAGAAAATAGCCTTAAAGCAATGGTGGCCCTCTTCACTACTAAGTAGTTTCATAGTGCTTTTCAGAAAATAAGAATTAAAACAGGAACGTTAAGGCAGAGTATGGAAGAACACTTATCTTTCAGGATGGAACCACTGCTGTTGCTACACGGGGCCTTGGGTGCGAAAGACCAGTTTGCTCCTTTGCTGTCTCTGCTGCCTGCCGCTGTACCGGTGTACTCTTTCAACTTACCAGGCCACGGAGGTGAGCCTTTCCCTGATGGGCCCTTCCGGATAGAAGCCTTTGCCCAACATTTGCTCAGTTGGCTAGATGCCCAGAACCTTGCCCGGGTGCAGGTGTTTGGCTACAGCATGGGCGGCTATGTAGCCCTGAAAGCTGCTCGCCTGCACCCTGATCGTTTCTCAAGTATCTTCACCTTGGCCACCAAATTCAACTGGACGCCGGAAGCAGCCCAAAAAGAAGTAACCAAGCTTAACCCGAAGGTTCTGCAGGAGAAAGTCCCTGCTTTTGCGGAAGCCCTGAAAACCCGGCACGCTCCGCAAGACTGGCAGGAAGTCCTGCACCGTACCGCCTCTATGATGGAGCAACTAGGCCAGAAGCCAGTACTGACGGCTGCTGAACTGGCCCAGATTTCTGTTCCGGTGTGTATTGCCGTGGGAGACAGAGACCAAATGGCTTCTGTAGAAGAATCATTGGCAGCCTCCCGTCAGTTGGCTTACGGGCAATTCCATGTTTTACCTAACACTAAACACTCGCTGGAGCAGTTAGATTGGCCGCTGTTGGCTTCTGCTCTGCAGCACTTTTTCTCTTATGCGTAGCCTTACTCCTTCTTTCCGCTGGAACCTGCTTTGCCTGCTTGTGCTTTCTTTGCTTACCACCAACTGCACCTCCAGCGCCCCTGCTTTTGGGGAACGGGGGGGGTATGTAGAAACTGGCAAAGCCTCCTATTATTCAGATAAACTGAAGGGAAACAAAATGGCCAATGGCAAGCGGTACAAGCCTGGCAAACGCACCGCTGCCCATAAGAAACTTCCCTTCGGTACTAAAGTCAAGGTGACCAACCCCAGAAACGGAAGATCGGTCAAAGTTATGATCACCGACAGGGGACCATTTGCGCCCGGACGCATCATAGACCTTTCCAAGTCTGCTGCCCGCAAGCTAGATATGGAAAAAAGCGGGGTTGTGCCCGTGCAAATGAAGGTAATTAAGACATCAAAGTAATGCCTCTAACACAGCAGGGCTACTCTTTATTCAAAAGTGCCACGGGTGCGCTATGCTTCTGAATCCATTCGTAGATTTCTTCCACATCTGACAGGCGGCAAAGCTCTGAACCAGGGGTCATGGTAGTAGCCGTGCCGGTGGCTACGCCGTACCTAACTACATCGGGCCAAGACCAGCCTTCGGTTAATTTTAAGACCATTCCGCCTACCATGCTGTCACCGGCGCCTACGGCACTGTCCTGTTTTACGGTGGGCGGAGTTATATAGTCAAAGCCGTCTTTGGTGGCGAGCATGGCACCCCGTGGCCCTAAAGAGACCACCAGCACCTGGCTTTTTCCTTCCTGTATCACCTGTTGCGCCAGCGCTTCCTGCTCTTTGGCGGAAATCTTTTCTTTGCCGGCCAGCGCGGCCAATTCATTCAGGTTGGGCTTTAGCAGGTAAATGCCTTCGCCGGCCGCTTTCGTTAAAGCTTCGGCAGAGGTATCTACGATCAGCTTGAAACCTTTTTTTACTGCAATCTCCGCAATTTGAGCGTAGAAATCGTCTGGAATGCCGGGAGAGATACTGCCGCTGGCCACTACAAATTCCGGTACATCCTTGATTTCTTCCAGCGCCTGCAAAATCTGCCGCCACTCAGGCTCAGAAACCTGCGGCCCGGGCATCCCGAAGCGGAATTGCTCACCACTGGCGGTTTCAAACACCATCAGGTTCTCTCGCGTCCAGTTCTCGCACCTAAACTCTTTGAAGTCCACGCCTTCCTCCTCCAGAAGCTGCCCAATGCGCCTACCCGCCGCGCCACCAGACAGGTACCAGGCGCAGGACTCACCTCCCAGCTTTTTGATTGCCCTTGAAACATTAATGCCGCCGCCGCCTGGTTCATACGTAGGGGCTTCGCAGCGTAATTTCTTTTCTGGGGCCAGTTTCTGTACCCGGGTACTTTTATCTAATGCTGGATTTATGGTGATGGTGATGATTTTCATAGAGTAGGTGTTGGTTTCGCGTGAACATACAGTATTGCAGTTCAAATACGGAAAAGATATGAATCAGATAAATACAAAGGCTGTTTCTTGCAATTTTCTAGAAACTACCCCTGAAACATTCCTGATTTATTTTTGCTGCAGCACTACTTCCACACCCTCTACCCACACTTGCTGCAGCTGTAGTTCCTGGTCCATCACTACTATGTTCGCAGCAGCTCCGGGCACCAGTTGCCCTACTTTGTGTTCCAGTTTCAGAACCTGTGCCGGATACAAGGTCGCCATCCTAATGGCTTCGTCTACCTCCAGGCCTACCATGTTCACGGTGTTCTGCACCGCCTGCAGCATGGTTAAAGCAGATCCGGCCAACCGACCATCCTCGGTTTCGCAGCGGTTATTGCGGTAATAGGCCTTAAAATTACCGAAGTCAGTGAACGGAATGTCTGACCCCACGCAGGCAGCACAGTCTGAGATGAGCAGCAGTTTTTCGCCCAGCATCTTTTTGGCCAGGCGCACGGCGTACGGGTGGCAGTGCTCGCCGTCTACAATAATGCCGGTCCAGGCCTGTCCATAATCCAGGGCGGCAGCAGCCAGACCAGGTTGCTTGGTGTCTATGCCGCTCATGGCATTGTAGAGATGGGTAACGGCGGTGACGCCATTTTGAAAAAAGTGCATGGCTTGGTCATAGGTAGCCAGGCTGTGCCCCGCCGAGAGCTTAATGCCGCTTTCCACCAGCCGTTGCATAACGCTTTCCTCTATGCATTCCGGGGCTAGCGTCAAATACGTGATCACGTCTTTCCCGGCTTCCAACAACACATCCAGTTCCTCGTGGGTGGCCGTCCGGATGCAGGCGGTATCATGGGCGCCCGCTTTACCTGGGTTAAAGTACGGTCCCTCCAGGTGCATGCCCAGAAAGGTGCTGGGCTGCTGTTGCATGGCTTGCCGTACTGCCGTAATGGTTTCCAAAATTCGATCCTGGAACGCGGAGATCACGGTAGGCAGGAAACTGGTGGTGCCAAATTGCAGGTGCGCATCTCTAATGGCATTCAGGCTCTCCAGTGTGGGGTACTGGGTGAAATACACGCCACCACCACCGTTTACCTGCAAGTCTACAAAGCCAGGGCAGATGATGCCGCCTTTTACATCTATGATCTTGGCATCACTTGGGACTTCATCGGCCTGGATGATGTCCAGAACGGTATTGTCTTCAAATAGAACTGCGTAGCCTTGAGCAGTGGTATAGTCAGAATAAATGTTGCCGTTGGTAAGAGCGAGGCGCATGGGAGAATATTTTCGTTTAGAGGCTAATTTGCGGAAAAGAGCCCAGAAAAGAAGAATGTCTCTTCTGTTTTGTCCTTACTTCTAAGAAAAGACGCCACAACCACTTTTTCTCAGAAGCAACCCGGGTGGTAGAAGCAGCTACAAGCCAGGTTTACAAATCAGTCTAAACCGAAAAGAGCAAAGAGGATTATAAGTCCCTTTGCTCTTTTCAGCTTATTATCTCAAAACAGGTTCTAAATGGGCTTACTTCTTTTTGCGGAAGTAGATGTTGTTGCTGATGCTTTCCAGAGTGACCTTAGGCCCGCCATTGTTCACGCTCCCTTTAAGCTCGTAACCTACCATGGGCGCCTCTTTCTGCTTTTCGGTGAGGTTGATGGCTACGTCTGAGAACACTTCGCCGGTAATGGTTTTCAGAGCCACGGTGGCGCCCTTTTGGTTAGACCAGTCCATGTCTACAAACCCGCTGATGGATTTGGCGTTCACGGTGCCGGTGAGGCCGCGCAGCTCAATGTCGCCGTTGATAGTTTCCAGGGTGAGGTTGGCGTCACGAGGAAGGAAGACCTCATAATCAATTTGGACGCAGGCTCCGTTCTTCATCTTCCCGTTAGTATAATTTCCGAAGCTGGTAGTGGCTCCGTCTGGACAGCCTCCTTCTGGCAGAGTGCTGGTTTTCATAAGTTCTTCATTCAGGTCAGCGGTGACGTTTAGCTGGCCCAGGCCCTCTTTAAAGGTGAGCAGAAAAGCCTCGTTCAGTTTGCCGCCGTTTATCTCATAAGTAACCTTTACATAGGCTTCCTTTTTGTCCCAGGCGGTTACCTTCACCTCATTCCCGAACTTCAGTTTCAGGTTCACTTTATTGGAGGCAGGTACGTCCAAGGTTTTCTCCACCGTTTTTTTCTGGGCATGGAGGTTCCCTATGCCCAGCAGTAGCAGGGCCAACAATACTAGATTTTTCATAAAAGAGAAGGTGTTTAGGTGAGGATAGGCTTACTTTTTCTTCCGGATGAAGATGTCGCTGGAGATAGTCTGGATGCTCATTTGCACCCCGCCGCCGTTGACTTTGCCAGCGATGCCCCCGCCGCCGCCAATCATGGCTAATCCTTCGTCATCACCTTTTTTCCGTTGCACTTCAATGTCAAAGTCGGTGTAGATCTCTCCTTGCAGGGAGTTAAGTTTGAAATTAGCTTTGTTATTGGCTGGCAACGTAATGTCTATGTCACCACTCACCGTAGAGATTGCACTGGGCTTGCTTTGGTTTAGCGAAGAGAAAATAACCTTGAAAGAGCCGCTGGTGTTGTTGGCAACCACTGGTCCTGATACATTGGTTAAGGTTGCGTCAGAGTTATTCAGCTTTAATTCAATTTCTCCATCCAGATCTGAAATAGATAGATCGCTTCCTTCCCAATTGATTTCTTTGTACACCACAGCAGCGTTTTTTGGAATTCTGATAACATAATCAATATCAGCACGCGAAGCTTTGGCAATAGAGATTGTATTGTTGTTTTTGGTCACAGACAAACCCAAGCTGGTATTGTCTTCTACTTGGTTGTAAAGAGGCTTGAGTCCTTCGGCTCGTTTAGGAGGAGCCATGTAGTCCCTTGTTTCAATGATCACCTCGTCACCGGTGTGGCCTACAATTTTAACGTTGCTTTTGAACATGGAGAGTTGCACTTGCTTGTCTTTTCCGTTGCCCAATTTTACTTTGTAGGTGCGAAGTCCATTCTCTTGCGGGCCATCTTGTAGCCGCCTCACTTTAGAAGTTAACGGAGTAGATAGGTGACCAGCAGCAGCTGCATTTTCTAAGACAAGGAAGTTCCCGGTGAGCATGAGAACAGCCCATGCCAGTACAAATGTTTTTTTCATAAAAGTAGAAGTATATGCGTGGTTAGATAAGGGTGCCAAGACCCTCTTGTGCTTTGTATTTAACAATAGGTAATAAGTCTTTTTTGTGCATCAGCATTTCCAGCTGTGACACGGCGGCGGCCTCTTTCAGCTTCACTACCATCTCAATGAGGGTAAGCTGCATGAGCGGCTCGGTCTGGGTGCCCAGGGCCTGGATGAACGCTTTCCGGACTTCTTTGTGGTCTCTGAACTCATAAAGTGCTTCGCAGGCGGCCAGACGCACATTCAGGTTGCCGTCTTGGTTCATGGTTTTCACCAACAGTTTGATGACTTTCTTGCTTTCCTGCGGCGTAAGCCCTTCGGTTCTGAGGTTCTGGCTCACCAACTGCAACCGGTCACTCGCCGAGGCACTGCTTACGGCAGCATTGGAGGTCAACACAGATTTTATTGGTTGTTTTCCAGAAGGCGTCAAGGTTCTGTCTTCAGGTTCTGAATTAATCGTTTCAGGAGCGGTACTCACCGGGTTCTCTACCTGCGGGTAGGCTTCTACCGTCTGGCTAGGTTCTCTGGTTTCCTGCTGCTGGGCTACTATTTCCCCTGTGCTCGCTGGTATTGTATTGGCCTGTCTGAAGTAATTTCCGGCCCAGAACGCGACGATGAGCAACGTAATGCTTGCGGCTATTTGCCAGGCGTACGTTCTGAAGAAGCTGCTGCTTTCCGCTTTAGGGGCACTCCCAACGGCAGATAACGCTGGGTTCTCAATTTTCTCGAACAGCCAGTCATCTGCTAAGAACTTATCTAGTTGCACCTCCTGCTCTTTCCCGTAGAACTGGAACTGCACGGCGTGTGGCTTTAGGCTGTCTGGCAACATCTTGGTCTGCCGGAAGAAGTTCTTTAGCTGATCTTCTTCTTCTAAGGACGTCTCGCCGTTGTAGTATTTCTCCAGTAAGGTTTCTATCTGCTCAAACTGCATAGTTTTCCATCTTTAAAAGTCCGTCTCGCACACTTTTCCGGGCTCTGCTCAGCGCCACCCTGATAGCATTGACGTTCACTCCCGTGACCTGCTCTATTTCCTCGTAGGCGTACCCTTCCACATCTCGCAGGTGCAGAATCAGGCGCTGTTGTTCAGGTAATAGTTTCACGAGCTCGTGCACCTTGTTCACCTGGTCGGTGAGTTCGTAGCGCTGGTACGGGTTCGCCTCCGCTGAGTCAAGTTCCATGCCCACCACATCTACCATGTGCTTGTGCTTTCGGCTTTTGATTTTGTCCAGGCACAGGTTCTTGGTGATGCTCATGGCAAACGCCTCAATGCTGGCGTAAGCGTGGAGCTTGTGTTTGTTGGACCAGAGTTTCAGGAAAACATCCTGCAAGATATCCTCGGCCTCTTCCTTGTTCTGCAACAGGAACAGCGCCATTCTGTACAGCTTCTGCTTGGCCGGGAGTACCTTGGTTTTAAACTCTTGTAAGTCCATTCATTAACAGAGACGACTGAGGTGAGAAGTCATTACAGCAGTTTCAGAAAATTTTTGAAAAAAGTCTGAAAAGTTCTGAGACTTGAGTGCTGATTCAGGTAAAAAGATGGTTTAAAGCCTGTTTTCATGAAACACCCCAGAAAACAGGTGGAGGAATTGAGGGTAAATTAATCTAAAGAAAAAGACTCATAACGCAAGATTCAGCATTCAGGACTACTTCAGCAGGATGATCATGACCGAGCCAACCACCATGATGATAGCTCCGAAGGTTTTCTTGAGGATGTTAGTTTCCTGGAAAAAACGATAGCCTAACCCAATGCTTACTAGAGTGGAAAGTTGGAATAGTGAGAGGGCGTAGCCCACCGGCATTTGCTCAAATGTGTAGTTGGTGGTGAGCTGCATCAGCCCAATACAGAAGACCAGCAACGAGTACCGCTTCAGCTTAGTTGACGTGAACTCCTGCACAAACTGCTGCCGGTGCGCCGCTCCTGAAAACGTGATTATGGCCGAGAACAAAGCTCCAAACCAACACCAACTGATAAAGGAAACCATGGGCGAAGAATACAGAATGGTTTTCTTGATGAACACTGCCTCTATGGCTGCAAAAATCATGGCCCACAGCCGAAACTGGATGCTAGGCTGCTTCAGCAATTTCCAGGAGAATTTCTCTTCGGTGGTATCCAGCACAAAATAACTGCCGCAAATGATGAGCACGATGCCGGCCACACCCCAGACATTCGGGAACTCTCCCAGTAGCAGCATGCCCGCCAGCAACCCCACCACTGATTTATACGCGTTCACCGGCCCTAATACTGATAAGTCTCCGGTTTGCAGCGCTCGTACTAGAAAGCCGTTTCCTAATGCCCCAAATAAACCTACTAACAGCGAATAGCCCCAGAAGCCCATCGGCAACGCGAACCAATCGACACCTACTGCAGGAATAAGGCAAAATATACTCAGCAGGAAATAAGTAATGAAGTTTACCAGCAACGGCAAGCTGCCTATAGTTGTGAGCTGCTTCTGGAAAACATTCGCGAAAGGATTGGAAAGGATTCTAAGAAGAACGGCAAGGTAAATCAAAGCAGCGGGAAAAAGCGACAGGACGCCAGTTGGTTTCTGGGCAAAGTAGAGAAAAAGGGCTTAAAACGCAGTACTTTTTCTATGAACGAGGCAGATTAGTCTTTGTGAGATAAAGAGAGAGGCGCAGCCAAAGCATAAGGAATGTGCCTTACTGCGGAAAGTCTTTCTTACTTGAGAGTGTTCTCGTGTATTTCTAAGTATCCCACTCCAGTATCAGTTGTTTCCTCCAAATGGCCATCTTTGATTAAGAAAGACCTCTTGGTAAACTCTTCGCCCGCCTCGGTTTTATTGGCTGAGACAATGAACAAGGTGTCCTTACTTAAAGAGAATTTCCCCGCTGATGTAACTTGCCTAAAACCTCCTGTTTCAAATGTGCTATCTGCATAAAGCTTGAGTAGTATACCTCCAATTGATGCTTCTCTGGAGGCAACTAATACCTCTTCCTTGTCTGAAATATTGTAAGAGAAAAACACCTCTTCAATAACTATCAATAAAATTGGCCCAACTACTCCAATAGCAAAGGAAATAGCGGCATTCTTTAACCTTGACTTATTTCTTTTGACAAGATAACTTAATAGAAATACTATGGTAAGCATGAAGCAAACCGGCACTACCAATAACATTATTAAAATAGCTATTTCCATAATTCCTTAGCCTGTTTTCAGCTGCTTTTTCTAAAAACAACCTTAAAAGATTACACCCACAGCCGCCGAACCAGATAACCAGATAAGGCACTTACGCCGCCCACAATTCCGCCGATGAGCACGGTCACGGCTAGTAGAATCCAAGGAGAGTTGACAGTGAGCATGGCGGCTACCCGGTTGCTTAAAACACCATCGGTGACCAGGTGCCAGAACAGGGCTGCGCCTAACCATGTCGCGCCAATGGCCAAGAAGCCTGAGAGAAAGGCATGTCCGCCGTAGCGCGCTTTCCAAAAGGCCAAGGCAAAACAGATCAGGGCAATGCTCCACCACGGCAGGAAGAACTGAACCAACAAACTGACGAGCAAAATAAGGACGAAGAGCATATTAGTTTTTGGTTAAAATCCAGTTGACGGAGGTAGCAGAAGGTCTATCCTGCGCCGAGCGCAAGAACAGCAGCGGGTGAAGTTTCCCGGTTTGCCAGTCATTGAGCATATTGTCATAGAAACGGCTACCTGGGTTTCCACTTTGTCCGCCGGGGTACACACCCCAGGCCTGCACCTGCGGCCCCATCTGCACCACCATGCGCCACGACGGGCCGTGGCTGTTGTAGAGGGCGTTGATGGAGTTGGCGCTACCTCCGGCATACAGTTGCTGCCCGAAACCCGGCAACTGCGCCATGTGCCGGATATGCGAGTCTCGTGCATTCCCCCAAAGCCATTTTTTGCCTCCATCGCCCAAACTGTCAGTAACTTCTTTGAAGGTGGTGTTTACCAAGCTGGCCAGGGTTTCGGTTTGCGGCGTAGTGACGTCATCATACCAGCGGGCATTAGGTTCCACCAAAAGCATCCGCACCAGACGGTCGCGGGCAGGGGCTTTAAACTTCCCCGGGGGGAAGTCATCTGCCCAGATAGAACGGGCCAGCGTTTGCCACCATTCCTCAAAAAGGGAGGGTGCTAGTTTATCTGTGTCATAGCGGTAGTCCCAGGAGGCTAGAACCTGATAATGCTTTTTCTCGGCCGCGGAAAGGGCAGTTTGGTCTACCAATTTCAGCATAGTGGGCAACACGTTTCTAGGCACGAAGCTGTAGTTGTCCATCTGCATCAGCTGGAAGGAATCTGGCGTGGCCTGGGTCATGGTAGAGAGGCGCTGATTGATGCGGGCGCTGCGTTCATAGCCGGCAAAACTGGAGCCGAGGTAATACGGGTAATCCTTTGGACTCACCGGCGTCTGGTTCGCAGAGCTCACGAAACCGCGCTGGGGATTGAGCACCTGCGGCACCTGGTCCATAGGTATCCAGCCTTGCCAGTCATGCGCGGGGTTGGTGCCGTCCAGCAGGTATTTTCCCTGTCCCTGCCATTTCAACGGAAACTGCCCGTTAGAGACAATGGCAATGTTCTGCGTATCAGCGTATACGAAATTGAAGGCGGGTGCCGCCCAGGTGGTCAAGGCCTGCCGGAACTCAGGATAACTTTTAGCCCTGTTTATTTGAATCAAAGTTTTCAATTCATTCTGCGGCTCATGGGCTATCCACCGCAACGCATGCCCTATGGGCGTACTACCACTTCTGAATGCCGTCTCATTTGGCAAGTAGGCTACCGGCCCGTGGTGCGTGTACAACACCGTATCTACAATATCATGCTCACCTTTTACGCTAATCTTCTCCACTACCCTGCGCACGGGCTTCCACTCATTGTTGTGCCAATACTCCTTTCGGCTTTGGTCTTTGAATTTGATTTCAAACCAATCCAGGACATCAGCGCCCACGTTGGTCATGCCCCAGGCAATGTGTTCATTAAACCCGATGCCCACGCCGGGTGCGCCCGGAATAGTGACGCCATACGTATTAATGCCCGGCGCATGCAACTGAACCGCGTGCCAAATGGAGGGCAGACTCAAGTTCAGGTGCGGGTCGGAGGCTAATAAGGGGTATCCGTTAGCCGTCCGGTTTCCGGTGATGGCCCAGTTGTTACTGCCCAAGTTCTCAGGTCTCTGGCGCTCTAACGTATGAAAGGCCATGCCTGCCACAAACTCGGTTGGCGTGGGTGGCACAGGAAGCGGAGTAAAGTTTGAGGGAGTGCCTACGGGCACAATTGGTTCTTCGCGGAAGGGGTAATCTGGGAACAGGTCTTTCACCACGGCAGCGCCGTACTTGCGGAGGTTGTTTGTCATGCGCAGGTCATCTGAGTGCCCGGTCATGTCATAAGCCAGCATCTTGAGTAACAGCGCAATCTTCAACGGACTCCACTTTTCCGGGGCATAATGCAGCAACTTGTACTCAAACGGGTATTCGTGCGGGGCGAGTTGATCTATGTACGCATTCACCCCGGCGGAATACGCTTCCATGATGGTCCGGGTCTGTGGATCGGCAATCATCTTTTCCATAGATTTTTGGGCGGCGGTCACCATGCCCATCCGGCGCTGGAAACGGTCCATCTCCAGGGTGCGGTCGCCAATGATCTCCGATAATCTTCCAGCGGCGGCGTGCGTCATGAACTCCATTTGCCAGAGCCGGTCTTTGGCCGTTAGGTAGCCTTGGGCAAAGTACAGGTCATGGTCGTCCTGCGCGAAGATGTGCGGCACCCGCAACGAGTCAAACCTCACTTGCACCGGCGCCTGCAACCCTTTTAGTGCTAACTCTTCTGAGGTGAAATTGTCATCATCTCCGCTGCGCCAGAACCCTTCATACGGACTCAGAAACGGCCCAAGTGCCGGAACCACGCCGTATGTGCGGTTGAGCGCATACACAATGAGAACAGTCATGAGAACGGCAACAATGGCTTTGATCCATTTCATAGAGGCAACAGTGGAATCTTCTGTGTAAGATAGTTTCTTCTCTAAGGAATGGCAAGCAAAGTAGGCATTGGGGTTGCAGAACGTGGGCAATCACCGTTTAGAGCAACCACAAGGGATTGCCCTACATCCAGAACAGGAACAGAAACAAAAAAGCCGGAGGATTAACTCCGGCTTTTTTGTTTCTACCTGAAAGGAAATGCCTATTGATTGCCTTGGCTGTTCATGCGGCGCTGTCCGCCCTGGCCTTGTCCTCCGCCGTTCTGTCTCTCTAATTGCTCAGCTAAAATCCTGGCGAATTTCTCTTGCTGCGCAGGAGTTAAGATGGCGTTGATTTCAGTAGCACGTTTCTGGGCTTCTGCTTGCATGGCGGTACGGTCAGGACGACCTCCGGCGGCGCGCATCTTCTCCATCTCCTGTGCTGAGGCCATTAAAATGGCTTTGATCTTAGTGCTTTGGTCTGGAGTGAGCTCCAGTTGTTTCTGGTAACGGTCTAACTGCATGGCTGCCCGCTCTTCCGCAGAGAGTCTGGCACGACCTTGACCCTGAGGCGTTTGGGTTTGCTGCGCGAAGGCAGACGTACCGGCTAACAGTGCCACAAACAGGAAAGCGAGCGTGGTTAATTTTTGCAGGGTTTTCATACTATTGTTTTGGTTAGTGGGTTTACAGATTAGAAAGAATTGCTGGCCTTTGGTTTAATCAACAGATGAAAAAAGGAGAACTATCTGTTAGGCAATCAGGCAAATGGAACAGTTTTTGGGAAAAATGCCTTAATTTTAAGGATGCTTTCTGGAAACAAAGCCAAAAACGCGCCATCCTTACAAACGACCCTTTTTATTTTTAATGCTTTTTGAATGAAACGTAAGATTTTGAGTATCCTGTTGTTGGGTGCTAGCTTAACGGCGGCCGCACAGAGCAACAAAATTCAGTTCACGGAATACGACCTGCCCAATGGTCTGCACGTGATCCTGCACCAGGACAAAACCACTCCCACTGTGGCCGTGACCATGATGTACCACGTGGGCTCCAAGAACGAGAACGCTGATCGTACCGGTTTCGCACATTTCTTTGAACACTTGATGTTTGAAGGCTCTGAGAACGTGGAACGCGGCAAGTACATCAACATGATTCAGAGTGCGGGCGGGGCCGTGAATGCCAATACCTCTTTTGACCGCACGTACTACTACCAGATCCTGCCTTCTAACCAACTGGCCTTGGGCCTTTGGATGGAAGCCGATCGTTTGCGCGCCGCTAAAATTGACCAGCAAGGCATAGAGACGCAGCGCCAGGTGGTGAAAGAAGAGAAAAAGCAAACCATTGACAACCGTCCGTACGGCACGCTGCTGGAGAACACCTTCGCGACGGCGTACTCGGTGCATCCGTACCGGTGGGTGCCCATTGGGTCTGCGCAATACATAGACAGAGCCTCGGCTCGCGAGTTTGAGCAGTTCTACAAGACGTTCTATGTACCGAACAATGCCACCTTAACCATTGCCGGTGACCTGGATATCAACCAGACCAAAGCTTGGGTGGAGCAGTACTTTGCTAAAATCCCGAAAGGAACCGGTACTATTCCGCGCCCCACGGTAGTAGAGCCAACTCAGATTGAGGAAGGCCGCAAAGTGGTTTTTGACAACATCCAGCTACCAGCGGTAATCCAGGCCTACCACATTCCGGCGCAAGGCTCTGAAGATTCTTACGCCATCAACATGCTGACTACCTTGCTTTCAGGAGGACCTAGTTCACGCCTGAACAAAGCCTTGGTAGACAAGCAGCAAAAAGCCGTAACGGTGGCTTCTATTCCGGTATCCTTGGAAGATCCGGGGCTGTTCATCAACCTGGGCATTGCAAACCAGGGCGTGGATGTGCATGATTTGGAGCGCGCCATGGACGCTGAGATTGAGCGCGTGAAAAACGAAACCGTCTCTGACCAGGAGTTCCAAAAACTGCGCAACCAAATAGAGACCGACTATATCAACAGTATCTCTACTCTGGAAGGCCGCACCGAAAAACTGGCGTCTTACCACGCGCTGTACGGCAACACCAACCTCATCAACACAGAGCTGGACAAGATGCTGGCCGTGACCAAAGATGATTTAACGCGGGTAGCCAAGAAATACTTCACCAAAGAGAACCGCGCCGTAGTGCATTACCTGCCAAAGGCAGCCCAAGCCAGGTAAGCAGCTTCTCTTTTTCTTATTCACAGAATTCCATGAAAAAATATATTTCGATTTTCTTTTTGGCGCTGGTAGTCTCTTTTGGCAGCTCGGCCCAGACAAAGCAAACGCCACCGCCTGCGGGTCCGGCTCCTACCATTGAAATAGGTAAATACGAGTCTTTCACACTTTCTAATGGCCTAAGAGTGTACGTGGTGGAAAACCACAACCTGCCTACCGTGGCCATGAGTTTGGTACTGGACCGCGCCCCTCTTTTGGAAGGCGAGAAAGCAGGCCTCACCGGAGCCGCTGGCTATTTGATGCGCACCGGTACCACCACCCGCACCAAAGACCAGCTAGACGAGCAGATTGACTTCATCGGGGCATCCCTGAACACCTCCGCTACCGGCTTCTCGGCCTCAGGCCTGAAGAAACACTTTCCTAAATTGCTGGAATTAACCGCCGATGTAGTGTTGCGTCCGCAGTTCAAGCAGGAAGAGTTGGACAAGTTCAAGAAGCAGATGGCCTCTAACCTGGCGTCGTCAAAAGATGACCCGGCTACTATTGAAAGAAACGCTCAACAGGCTCTGCTTTATGGCAAAACTCATCCGTATGGCGAGGTGATCACGGAAAAAACCGTAGGCAACATCTCGTTAACCGATGTGCAGAATTACTACACCTCGTACTTCAGACCGAACATTGGCTACTTAGCCATTGTGGGCGACATTACCCCCAAAGACGCGAAGAAGCTGGTGAAGGAGTACTTTGGCAAATGGAAAAACGCCGATGTGAAACAGAACACCTATCCGGTTCCAGCCGCCTTGGCTGGCAACCAGGTAGCAGTCATAGACCGTCCCAACTCGGTACAGTCAAACATCTCCGTAACCTATGCCGTTGATTTGAAGCCCGGCAGCCCAGATGCCATTGCCGCCAGTTTGATGAACAACATCCTGGGTGGCTCTTTTGCCCGCCTGGATGCGAACCTGCGTGAGAAGCACGCCTACACCTACGGCTCCAACTCTTCTCTGTCTAACGACCGTATTTCTGGCCGTTTTAGTGCGTTCGCCAGCGTGCGGAATACCGTCACTGATAGCGCCTTCACCCAGATCATGTTTGAAATGGATCGCCTGCGCAAAGAGCCTGTCTCTGCTGAGGAGTTGCAGAAGGTAAAGAACATGATCATTGGTTCCTTCGCCCGTTCTTTGGAGAACCCGCTTACGGTAGCCATGTTCGCCATCAACACCGCGCGCTACAACCTACCACAAGATTACTATGCCAACTACCTGAAGAACGTAGCTGCGGTAACACCTGCTGACATCCAGCGCGTGGCCCAGAAATACCTTCAGCCGGAGAAAGCCTATTTAGTAGCCGTGGGCAACGCCCGTGAAATCTCTGACAAGCTGAAGCGCTTCAACGCTAACCAGCCCATTGCTTACCTGAATGCATTTGGTGAAAAAGTTGACGCTCCTTTGATGTCGCTCCCGGCAGGCGTGAACGTGCAAACCGTACTGGCTGCCTACATCAACGCCATTGGTGGTAAAGCGAACGTGGAGAAAGTAAAGGACCTGACCATTAAACGAACCATGAAGGTACCTGGCGCGCAACTGGCAGTAACGGTGCAGCAAAAGGGTGCCGACAAGTCGTTGATGACTATCAGATTCAACGAGAATGAGATTAACCGGGTGGCCATCAACGGCACCAAAGGCGCAATCATCACACAAGGTCAGGTAAAAGAAATGTCCCCGGCAGAACTGCAGGACCAAAAACTGGACATCTGGACGAACTTCCTGAACTATGACCAATTAGGGGTGAAACTGGCCCTGAACCAGGTAGAGAAAGTAGAAGGCCGCGATGCTTATAAACTGGAACTGACCCTGCCTAGCGGCAAAAAGTCTTACCACTACTTTGACAAGGAAACCGGTTTGAAAATCCGCGAGGTAGCTACTGAGCAAACTTCAGTTGGTACCGCCAACCAAACTACCGACCTGAAAGATTACCGCGAGGTGAACGGCATCAAGTTCCCGCACCAGATTGACCTGCACATTGGCAGCCAGGTGATTACCTCTACCGTGAACAGCGTAGAAATCAACAAGAACCTGAAAGACGATGTCTTCAAACTAAAATAGGTTCTTCTGCCTACAGTAAGCGGTCCCGTTTACCAGCCTTTTTCTGAAAAGAGCCGGTAAAAGGGACCGCTTTTTTATGCTTTCTGCCGAAGGGAAAGATAAGATTTGTTTTCAGGCTGATTTTAGAAAAGAAGGCTCAGAACTACTTTACTGCCTGGCCCGGCTCATCAGGAAAGCCCGAAGCGCTTTGTCCAAAGGCTCATGCAGGTGGAACCTCTCGTAATGGATTAGCTTTTTGCGGGTGTCGGTTTCCAGACCTTTGAGCCATTCTTGCAGGCGGGAAAGATACTCGGCCCGTTGCGCGTCAGAACTCACCTGAATGGTCTGCCCGGTCTCTAAATCCTGAAAGGAAATCTGCCCTTGATAGGTGAACTCCAGTTCATTTTTGCCCATGAGGTGGAACAGAAGCGTGTCTTTCTCCCGGGCCCCTATCTTGCGCAGCGTCTCGGTTATCTCTGATGCTTGCTCGTACATATCGGACACAAACACCGTGATCTCTCTTTGGCGCTTTTTCGCAAAAACGGGTGCTAAACGGTCAGCGGCCGGGAAAAGCCCATTTGGTTTCACGTGCTCCAACTGATGGAAGAACCGCTGCAAATGCTGACTGGATTGCTGCGGCGCCAACTGCACCAACTGCTCCTCCTGCACCACAAACAACCCGATGGCATCGCCTTGCTGAATGGCCAGATATGCCAGCGCCGCTACCAGATACCGGGCGTAGTCCAGCTTCGTCAAATCCCCATCCTTATGGGCCATGGAGCCGCTAGCATCCACCACGAACCGCACCGCTACACTGCTATCTACCTCAGATTCCCGGATGTAATACCTATCTGACCGCGCAAACATTTTCCAATCCAGCTGCCGCAGATCATCGCCGGGCTGGTAGCTCCGGTACTGCGCAAACTCAATGCCCGCTCCCCGCCTTACGCTCTGGTTTTGCCCCAACATAAAACCATCCACTACCGCCCTGGCAATCAGGCGCAGGTCTTTGATGGCGGCGAAGGTTTGAGGGTTGAGGAGACGGTGGGGCATTGTTAAAATTCTTTAACTGACTTTAGCACAAAGAAATCTATTCTTTTTTCTGTCATCTTGGAAAGATCTTGTGAGCGAACTAGAAAGGCATTAAATCAGCGCTACTACCGCTTGCCCACAAGATCCTTTCAGGATGACACAAGAGAGTACTCCTCTATCATAGATTAGCTTGATTTACCGCAGCACTTCCCGTGGCTGTTCCACTCCTTTCAACAATTCCTCCACAACTCTGTCTGTAGAGATGTTATCCGCCTCCGCGGAGAAGTTCACGAGCACCCTATGCCGAAGCACCGGATACGCCATAGTCTGCAAGTCTGGCATGGTCACTGCGAAACGGCCTTGTAGCAGAGCACGGGCTTTGGCGGTAAGAATAAGCGCCTGACCAGCGCGCGGACCGGCACCCCAACGCACGAACTCCTGCACAAACGGTACTGAACTGTCCTCAGGACGAGTGGCACGCACCAGGCGCGCTACGTAGGCTACCAGTTCATCTGAAATGGAGACCTCGCGTACTAAGCCTTGCAGGGCCAGAATTTCGGGACCTGATAAAACAGGTTGCACTTTCTCCCGCTGTCCACCTGTGGTGCTTTTCAAGACAGAAATCTCCTCCAGTTCTGTGGGATACTTAATCTTAATGTAGAGCAGAAAGCGGTCTAGTTGAGCCTCGGGCAAGGGATACGTACCGCTTTGTTCAATGGGGTTCTGGGTAGCGAGCAGGAAGAAGGGGCGCGGCAATGGGTACGTCTTTCCGGCGTAGGTTACCTCGAATTCCTGCATGGCTTCCAGCAGCGCCGCCTGGGTTTTAGGAGGCGTCCGGTTGATCTCATCTGCTAAGACAATGCTGGCGAAGATGGGGCCTTCGTTGAATTGGAAGAACCGTTTGCCGGTAGTGTGGTCTTCTTCCAGCACTTCGGTGCCCAAGATGTCCGTGGGCATCAAGTCTGGCGTGAATTGGATTCGGCGGAAAGGCAAATCGACAGCATTCGCTAGGGTACGCACCAGTAAGGTTTTGGCCAAACCTGGTACGCCCTCTAACAATCCGTGCCCACCAGCCAGAAGCGTGATAAGCACTTCATCCAGTACTTCCTGCTGGCCTACAATGATTTTACTTATTTCCTGCCTAAGCGCAGGTAGTTTATTTAAGAGTTGAGTTACTTCTTGTGCGGTCACGTGGGGCGTAAACTAGACGTCAATTACTTTGATTAGTAAGTAAGCGATTGTTGAGGTAATCGCCATAGTGTTTAGGGAGTGTTTTTCAGAAAATGCTTGGAAAAACAGCTTTGCTAGTAGCGATGATACTTGTTAAGCTGGCGCGAGCCTCCGGCTCGTGTCCGCACGTATTGCTGATTCCTTTTCAAGTTGATTACTCAAACTAATTTTGCTTTGCGTCCGGACACGAGCCGGAGGCTCGCGCCAGCGGTATATGGTACTACCAATTTTTCGCTTCTAACGCGATTGTATAAAACAAGCCTAAACTACGGCTTAACTCATGAGCGCGTACATCACAATGTTCACCCCAAACTTGGTGTTGTCCTCGGCCAGCCAGCGCTTGTTCCGGAAGTCATAGTCCCACTCGCAGCCGTAGTCTTTGTTGCTGTAGAGCACGGCAATGCGGCCATTCACTTCATAAGCTTTGAGGTAGTCATGCACCAGGTCATCACCCCAGCCATTGAGCTCAAAAGACGTGGTGGGCGGACCTTCTTCAAACTTGAAAAAAGAACGGTACAGCGGGTGGTTGTTAGGAATTTTCTTCAAAGCCTTCGGGCCGAAGCATACGCGCATCTGCTCTTCAAATGAACGGGCAAACAAACCGTCTATGTCATGGTTGCAGTCATCTACAAACACGAAGCCGCCGTTCTGCACGTAGCGCTCAAAGTTGGCCTTTTCCTTCGCGTTGAACTGCACCAGTTTGTGCCCGCTCAGGTAGCAGAATGGGTAACGGAACAGCTCGGTGCTTTCCAGACTGACCACCTTCTCCTGTTCCACAATGGGCACGGTAGTGTACTCCACCATTGAGTGCAGCAGGTTAGAAGGCATACGCTGGTCGGTGTCCCAGTTGCCGGAGCGGTATTGCAGGCGTACGAAGGTGAAAAGAGCGGGCATGTAAAGAAAAGAAAGCCGTTCCACCAGGTAGAACGGCTTTACAGGTTATATCTGTGAATTATACAGCGTCAGACAAGCTGGTGAAGGTGAAGTCTCTGATTTTCATTGGAGGCACCAGGTTCCCGCCAATGCGCTGCGGTTTGCCCATGGCCTCCAGGTTGTTTAGCATGATCACCGGGCTTTCGTTGAAACGGAAGTTCTTCACTGGGTGCTTGATCTTGCCGTTCTCAATGTAGAAGGTTCCGTCACGGGTAAGGCCGGTGTAAAGCAGGGTTTGTGGGTCTACTGCCCTGATGTACCACAAACGGGTGACCAAAATGCCTTTCTGGGTGCCTTTGATCAGGTCTTCCAGGCTCTGGTTTCCGCCAGCCATGATGAAACCTCCCGGGGCAGGCAAGCCTTTCACGCCTTTTTTCTGCGCCCAGAATTGTGAATACGGGATGTTTTTCACCACACCTTTATCAATCCAGGTCACTTTCTCGTGCGGACGGCCATCATTAGACCAGGTAGAGGAAGGCACCTCAGGGTTGGTGGGGTCGGACGTGATGGTCACGCGCTCATCAAACATTTTCTCGCCCAGCTTGATCTTCCCGCCGGGTTTGCTCAGGAAAGAACGGCCTTCTTCAGCGGAGCGGGCATCCATGCTGCGGAACATGTTCTGCAGCAAATCAACTGCGGCAGTAGGCTCCAGAATCACCGTGTATTTGCCCGGCTCAATGGCTTTGGCATTTACAGAGGTTAAAGCTTTTTGTGCCGCTATGTTAGAAGCAGCAGCGGTGTCCAGTTTGCTGACATCGCTTACGTCACGGGTCACATAGCCAGAACCGGTACCGTCAGCGGTACGCATGGTCACGGAAAAATCTACGTTTGAGCTTTGGTTATAGGCGAACAGGCCTTTGGAATTCATCTTGGCGCTGAACCCACTGCGGTCTTCCCAGAACCCGGCAGCCGTCAGTTTTTTGCTGTCGGCGAGCTGCATGCTTTTTCCGGCGGCCTCAGCCCGGTACTCAGGGTTGATGTCATGGGTAGACTTGAACCAGGCGTTGCTGGGCAGGTAGTTCTGTGGTCCCAGCATGGGCACGTACTCCGGGCTTTCCGGGGCTATGCGGGCTACCTCTTCGGCCCGGCGCACTACCTTTTCCAGGGAGGCATCATCAAACTCATTGATGGTGGCCACGCCAGAACGTTTCCCGAAGCGGGATTCTACGGCCAGAGACATGTTTTCTTCTTCACCGCTGGTAGACACGGTGCTACGGGCATAACGGATGTTTCCGCCTTTATAACCGGTGAGGTTTACCTCGCACTCATCGGCTTTGGAATAGCCCAGCGCCTTTTTGAGGAGCGCCTGCGCTTGATCTTTACTTAATATTGCCATTTGGTTAGTATCACGTATCGAGTTGTAAGACCCACAACTCTGCAGTTGCAAAGCAGGGTCTTTCCTCGTGTTTTATTAAATCTTACGACCAGTATTGATCACGTTCACGCCGTTGAAACGGGTATGGGACGAGCCGTGCGAAACAGCACTTACCTGGCTAGGCTGGCCTTTGCCGTCAAAGAACGACCCGAACATGCGGTAGTCGCTCTCGTCGCAGATGGCGGCGCAGGAGTTCCAGAATTCCTGGGTATTGCTTTGGTACGCCACATCTTCCAGCGGACCTACGATTTTGCCGCCTTTGATCTCGTAAAACAACTGACCGCCAAACTGGAAGTTGTAGCGCTGTTGGTCAATAGAATAAGAACCGCGTCCGGCAATGTACACGCCACGGTCTACGCCTTTGATCATGTCATCTACGCTCAATTTCTGCTTGCCCGGCGCCAGAGACACGTTTGGCATACGCTGGAATTGTACCGAGCTCCAGTTGTCGGCGTAAGAGCAGCCGTGCGATTCTTTTTCGCCGATGATGTGCGCCTGATCACGGGTAGCCTGGTAGTTCACCAACACGCCATCTTTGATCAGGTCCCAGCGCTTGGTTTTCACGCCTTCATCGTCATAGCCTACGGCACCCAGAGAACCTTCCTGCACTTTGTCGGCGAAGATGTTCACGAGTTTGCTGCCGTACGGGAACGTTTTGGTTTTCCATTTGTCCAGCGTTGCGAAGGAAGTACCGGCGTAGTTGGCCTCGTAGCCTAGCACGCGGTCCAGTTCCAACGGGTGACCTACGCTTTCGTGGATAGTTAAGCCGAGGTGGTTCGGATCCAATACAAGGTCGTATTTACCGGCCATCACTGATTTAGCGGTCAATTTCTCGCGGGCTTGTTTGGCAGCCAGGCCAGCATCTGCGACAATGTCAAAGTACTTGTCATAGCCGGTCAGGCCAGTGCCTTCCGGGCCCTTCATGGTAGGTGCTTTTACTGTGAGGTATTCAAAGCCCATGCCCATAGGCGCGCTTAATGCATCGCGGGTTTTGAACTTGCCAGAGGTTTTGTCAACGGCAGTTACCGTGAAGTTGGGCCAGATACGGTGGATGTCCTGGTCAATGTAAGAACCGTCTGTAGAAGCAAAGTACTTCTGCTCGTTGATCTGGAACAGGGCCGAGTTCACGAAGTTGGCACCGGCAGCCAAAGCGGCGGCGTTGGCACTTAACAACAAATCGGCTTTCTCAGAAACGGGTACTGCGAAGGCGTTCTGTTTTATGGGTGTTTTCCAGGAAACCTCGCCATAACCCTGCTGCGGAGCTAACACCACAGGTTCTTTCTGCAGTTTGGAGTTCGCCTTGGCAATTGCCACCGCTTGCTCAGCGGCTTTGGCTATGCCTTTGTCGCTCACATCTGACGTGGCCGCGAAGCCCCAGGTGCCGTTGGCGATGACGCGCACCCCTACGCCGTAGCTCTCGGTGGTGCTGATGCCTTGTACTTGCTTTTCACGGGTAAACATATTCTGGGCCAGGTAACGGCCAATACGAACGTCGGTGTAGGTAGCGCCTTTGCTTTTGGCGGCGTTGAGGGCCACATCGGCGAGGCGTCTTTTCAGGACCACATCCACGGTTTCAAGGGCGCGGGCCGGATCAATTTCATGACCAAACGTTGGGACGTTAGACAGCAGCAGCCCTCCTACACCCATGGCGGTTAGTCCTATAAAATCACGTCTTTTCAAGAGTTTGTTTGTTAGGTAATCGACAGGTTTTCCAATGCAAAAGATTTGCACTCTTAAGTTTAACGCTTGTTAGGCAGGAAAACAAGCCAAAATCCAGAAAACAGCCTTAAAACAGGATAATTGCCGCTAATCCGTAGGATAATTTACAAAAGCAGGAGCTATCTCAGGTGAAGGGTTAGTTGAAGGAGGTTCTGTTCTCAAACCCAGAACTGAGCTATTCTTGCTAAAACAAAAAAGCAGCCATCCTTTCCAGATGGCTGCTTTTAATGGTTGAAAGAAACAACTTAAGTTCTTCGCTTATTTGGTAAGTACCACACGGCTGGTTTGTACTTTGTTTCCGGTTTCTACTTTGTAAATGTACGTTCCGGCAGGCAGGTTAGCGCCATCAAAGGTCACGGCGTGCTTTCCTGATTTCTTGCTTTCAGAAACTAAGGACTGCACTTTGTTACCCATTACATCATACACGTTGATTTGCACCGGTCCATCTTGCGCTACAGTGTAGCTAATGGTGGTTCTGCCTGTGAATGGGTTAGGATATGCGTACATACGGTCATTGGCTACTACGGCAGTTGACGTGCTTGTTGCAGCAATTGGCTGGGTAGCAGCGTTCCACTGAGCGTGCGTGCGGGTGATGATCACCGCAAAATCTGCACGAGTCACATCCTGCAAAGGCTTGAAGGTAGCGTGCAGCGTAGGCTTCAGGTCATAAGGTCCTTGAGTCACCGCATAATAAGCGTTGATCAGGTTCAATTCTAAAGCCACACTTACATAGCCTTCCAGGCCAGCCGGAATCTGGGATGCATCTTCAATTGGGTACGTCACGCCATCAACCGTTACGGAAGGCGTTTTTCCGTTACGCTCTAAGGCAAACTTCTGCAAGCCCAGGGCCTGTACCAGTGAGTAAGACAACTCGGCTCTGTTTACTTTCCCGTTTGGAGCGAACTTACCGGCAGATACTGGTAACATGATGCCGTTGAAAGCATGTGCTCTGTCTCTCAAGGCACCACCTTTGGCCACAATAGACTCGGCTAACAGGTTTCTTTCTTTTACATCAGTCAATGTAAAGGAACCATCAATAGGCAGGAACTGACGAATGCCTTCGCCCATCATCAGGTAATCAGCTAAGTCAATACGCTTCAGAAGCTCATCTGGGCTGAAAGTTCCGCCGGCTAAACCATCAGCTAAACGGGCGCTTACGGCCATTTTGATAGAAGCTTCTGCCGGGTGGCCGGCAATGTCAGTCAGGCCAGTAGTACCAGCCGCTGTCATTTTGTTTACAACACCGTTGATCGTTTCAGGGAAAGCGACTCCGTTTAAGCCAGAGATTTCAACGGTCCAGGTACCAGCCTCAGGTGAAGCCACGGCTACCCCTCTGTCATAGCTCAACGCAAAAGTTACCGGAATACCAGCACTGGTTCTCACGCCACTTGGCGAAATAACGGTTAATCTTACAGGATTACCAGTTTCACCTTCAATACCAGTAGCTTTGATCTTAGCCTCAAGGCTGGTAGTACCTGAAGCTACATTGAATGTAGTTCTGTTGGTAGCAGTTGTAGCAGGATTATAGTTGATGGTGAATCTATCAGTTACACTGTTGGTGTTCACATTGCTGTTGAAAGATCTGGTGAGGTTAAGCGTAGAACCGTAAGGAGCAGCCGCTCTGAAGGCTCTGTCTACCGCTGCATACGCGTTCACGTACCCGGCACCTACTTCCCAGGAGGCTCTGTTAGGGATGTTAGTAGCAGTCTGCTGAAGGATCTCTTTCACCTGAGCAACTGACAAAGATGGGTTAGCATCCAGAATCAAGGCCACAATACCTGCTACGTGCGGAGCAGCCATAGACGTACCGCTTTTATGCGTGTAGAAAGGAACGTGCGCTGGCTCCATAGCGGCGGCATCTTGCTGGGCAGACAAAGCCGTAAGCGGCTCAGTTACTTTAGCAGAGATAATATCTACCCCAGGAGAAGTAACCGTAGGGCGGTCTTGCCATGAATAGTTCACACCGTCTAAGGTGAAAGATCCACCTTTGTTCTGGATACCTCTGGAAGAGAAGCTTGCCAAACGGCCAGATTTATCTCCGGCGGCTACGGCAATTACCCAAGGCGCTTTTTTGTATTTACCAGTAATGGTTCCTGAACCAGGACCAGAGTTACCAGCCGAGAAAACCACTACTATGTTTCTGTCAACGCAGCGCTTAGTAGCCATGGTAATAGGATCAGCAGGGTTTACGTCTGTACCAGTGTCACTGGTAGTTCCGAAGGAGTTGGTGATTACTCTGATGTTGTATTGAGCCTGATTGATGATAGCGTAGTCAAAGCCAGACAACACATCCAATAGCAGGAGCGCTGCACCAGAACCATAGCCTACCAGATCAGCGCCAGGTGCCACACCGGTGTACTTGCCGCTAGAGGCCTGACCAGTACCGCCCACAATACCTGCTACGTGGGTACCATGTCCGCCGGTAGCATCTGTGTTAGGAACGTTTTCAACAGGAGTGTAAGGAAGAATGCCATTCACTGATCTCAGGTTGGTGGCAGCCGTTACGTTTTGCTTCAGGTTTTTACCGAACTGTAAATCTGGGTGGGTACCATCTACGCCACTGTCATTTACTAAAACGCCAATTCCTCTGCCAGAAACCGGGAAACCACCATTCTTAGAGGTAAAGCCAGCCTCATTGCGCAGCTTGTCTACCCCGGTAAGGGCAGTAGCACCATCATTTTCATGGCTGAGAGATTCGTTCAGGTACAATGACAAAACTCGCTCGTCTTTGGCCAGGGCGTCTACCTGGGCGGCAGTAGCAATTACACCAGCAATAGGAAGGGCACGTAAGGTAAGCCCCTGGGCTATGCCCACACGGGTAAGGGAAGCAACATCTAATAGGGTGGGGGCGGATTGTCCTTTGAAGGTTACTACGACCTCCACAGGTAATAAATTGTTGGTGAGAGCTGCCTGTAGCTTTGGATCTACAAAGGCCTGTGCGAAGACTTGGCTTGCTGCCATAAGGCAGAAAGCCACAACGGCTAAAATTCTTCTCATACAGTAAGGGGGTAAAGGTTTTAGAATAATGTTTGTTTGTAGGTTGTAAAGGGATTTTGAATGGTACCTACGGGGAATTATGTCAAGTGGGTTTTCCTATATTTGAATAATATAACTGCATTTTTCCACCAAAAACAAGCGTTCGTTTAACCTCACATATTCTCATATCAATGTAAATTTGAAACATAGCAGGAACACACAAGAAAAGGTGCCGTTTATGAGCGAAAAAGCTTCATTATAGCTTTGTTAACTTCGTGTTTTCTGATGCAACTTTATTTTCGTTTCTATCTACATTTCTGTAAAAAAGGTAGAAAAATACAATAACCTTCCAAACATACTTTCGTTGCAAAAACTCGTTTGTTGCTCTACTCTGCTATTTTCTAAGCCTAGGAGCCAAGTTACTTTGGAACAAAGATGCTAAGCAGCATATCTAAGAAGCGTGGCAGGCAGAACCAATCCAAAGCAGAAGTTACATGCTTCAGCCATTGTTCGGCACTTCCCTCACTAACTTGAATCCTAGGCCTGCGTCCAACCATGAAGGGAGAAGAGGAACCTTATTAAGCTTACCAATAAAAGAAGCCAGGCCTCGGTTGAAGGATCAACCGGGGCCTGGCTTTTAAAATGAAGCAGAATGTGACTTAGATAGGTCGTACTTTGCCCATTCCGGAGTGGTTTATTTTAGGAGAACCTTTGTACCCTACACTTACAATGCCTGCGGCTTCTACATGTAACTCTTTGGAAACATTTACCTGGGCATTGCTGGCACCAGCGGCGTCAATGGTGAAATAATCGGTTTTAAGGTCTACTGCTTTAAGGCTGGCAGCACCGGCCAAATCTAGTTTCACGGTTTCAGCGCGACCGCGCAGGGTGATGTCAGTACCGCCTGCTATGTTAGCAATGAGTTCTTTTACCTGCAGAGCCATTTCCACGTTGATTCCTCCGCTGAAGTCAAACTTCAGGCTAGTCCCGTTGATAGTGTTGGCAGAAGTAAGCTTGATGCCCCCGCTCAGGTTAAGGCTTTTCAGGTCTTTTACTGTTACGTACGCTTTCAGGCGCTTCGCATTCTTAATCCCCGGCTTGGTTTTGATATGCAGAATGCCATCCTGCACCGTAGATTCAATAAATGGAAGAATGTTCTCTTCGGCTTCCAGTTTGAGGCTTTCAGCAGTACCTTGGGTAAGCACCACTTCAAACCCACCGCTTACCCGAAGCCCTGTAAAGGTAGACACTTTGCGACTTTCCGTTTTGAAGTTGCCGTTCCCTTCTACAGACTGGGCTTGTACCTGGGGCGCTAAGCTAAGGATTGCTACTACTAGCAGGAGGCAAGAGAATATCTTTTTCATGGTGCAGGAAGTTTAGGATTGTTTCTTTCATAGATGCAGAGATCTGAGAAAGGTTGCTTCCTGCCTTTACAAACACTGGAGATTACATCACGGCACTAACCACCAAACCCAACATCAATGTAATTACCCCCGCAAAGAGGTACAGGAAAAGAACTCCCACCATGTTAAAGAATGTGCGCAACTTGCTGCGCTTAAACACGCGTTTTAAGCCTAAATACAAGTAGAGCAGCCCCAGCAGATTTGCCCAGCGAAAGGGATCTAAGGAGGTAAACAGGTACAGTGAAAGCAGGCAGATGCTGTACATCACAAAAATGAAACAGTGCAGGTGTATGCTGAAGATCAAATGCTCCATGTAAAACCGTCGTGCCCTCCTGAAAACTACTTTTAACAAGAGGGCAAAGACCGGCATCAGCACAAACATCATCACAGAGAAATACTTCACCGCTTTCAATGTCAATTCATTTTTAGTGAGTCGCTGCAAATCTGCCACTTTCTGCAACCCACCACGGGTAAGCCTGTTCTTGCTCTCAATGCCTAAAGCCGTGAGGGTGGCATCTAATTGGGCGGTAGAGGCATTAGGTGGCAGGTTCTCCAGGGTTCTGAACTTTTCTTCTTCCTGTTTAGAAGAAAGCACTAAAAGGCTATCACTGAGTTCCTGCACCTCCTTCAACTCCTTCTTAAGGGAATCTGTGGCATAAGCGCCACCCACATCGGTCAGGTTTTCTGGTTGGGTGAGCACCTTAATGTCTGCCTGCAAAGGCTTGTCACCGCCTTTGGTATGGCCTACCCGCAAAGAGAGCAGAAAGAAGAAAACAAAGCTGATGAAGACGTACAATCTGATGGGTGGCACATAGCCCATGCGCCTCCCCCGGTGAAACTCATTGGTGAGCTTACCCGGATAAAAAAGCAGGTATTTGACCGTCGTCCAGAACTTGCTGTCATAGTGAATGGTTCCTTCCAGCAGTTCCAGTGCCACGTGGTTGAAGGGAACGTTCAGGTCATGATTCTCCTGGCCGCAGCGGGGGCAAAAGTTGTCTGGCTGCTCAGAGGTGAACGCGTAATCGCAATTAGTGCAGACAGGATATTTCCGGAGGTGCTTGCCCATAAAGCTTCAAATACTGGCTATATATAAGAAGCAATATACTGTAATCTAAGGCAAGTATCAATGCCTTCTCTCAAGACAAGCCGGCACAGAAAAAACTTCGTTCTGTACTTTCCGGGAAAAGATAGCAGAAGGCTGAGCTCCGGCAGTTATGAAAAATCTCCGCAGCTCTGTTTTAAGCCTTTTATCTTAAAAGCAGCCACAAAACAAGCTACACCCGCAATACTCCATTAGCCCCAAAACCTACAGCCCCCTCGGTTTGGGAGTTGCTGAAGAGGCGCCAGAAATAGGCTGATTCTTCCAGGATGCCTTGAGAAGGCTGAATACTTAACACCCGATTGCCTTCCAGGGAAATCGTCAGTTCTCCCTCAGGAGAAGCAGTTACCTGCCAGACACGTAAGGTCTCCTTGTGGTCCCGCACCAACTCCTGCAATTTGCGGTCTCTGAGGTTGCTGCCAGGTACCTGTGGGTCAAAGGCCGGGTCTGCCAACGCTTTGGTGTCTCCCGGGATTTCCACCTCCTCAAACCGGATGGTTACTTCCCCTGCCTCCTGGAGTTGCCAATGGCACGCCACCTCTAACGTCCAGGCACCTACATCCAGAATCAGGCCGCTCGCATTCATGATATGGGCCTTCCCGAAATGGAAGAACTGCACATGCCCCAGCCGGGTGGTTTTGGTCAACGGCAGCCCCAATAGATGCTGCATTTCCGGAAAGATGTTCTCACTCATACGCGCGTGTCTTAAAACTCAAGCGAATGTACGGATTTACCAGCGTTGAGGAGGCACTCTGTTTCAGAACTGGTTTTGAAAAAACAAGCCGAAAGAGGTCTGACAATTTTGAGACTATAAGAGCAGCTCATTTCCTTTAGCCAGATACATCTCTGTTAATCTCAACAATAAAGCGTATGTTTATTCTACAACATTGAATGATGCTCAGCAGGATTAGAGCCAGCCTGTATCTTACACCAAAGCCTCAGAAAAATCTTTGTCTTATGAAAAAACTGTTTTCTATCCTGGTTCTACTGTGCTCTGGATTTGTTTCTTTAGGGCAGGAACTTGGGGCCACTGAATTTTACCGACACCTAATCAAGGCCATAGAAGACGGCGGCTCAGATTCTATCACCCTCACCACTATAAATTACGGCTGCCTAGGAAGTCAAATAAACTGGACCGCCAATCTCAAAAAGGAAGGAAAGTTGGTGAAGGTTGATTTTTACTCCCAAAAACGCAAAGATGCCGCTAACCCCTCCTCTGAACTTGAGACAACTCTGGACACAACTTTAACTGTGGAAAAAAGCACCTTAAAGAAGAGACTGGAAGTAGAGGTCTCGGAAATAGTGTCAAGACCTGTGTTCATTGAGGGGAGCTTCAAAATTACGGTACACAAGGGCGGTTCAAACAAAGAATTTCAGTTTAGCAGAGGCGAAGGGTTGTCTTATATACTTCGCTACAATGAGACTTTCGGATCGTATCTAAATAAAAGATGAGTTACTCAAAAAGATGAGTTACTCATTGGCACTAACATATTAAACATTCTTTCCATTGATCTGACCTGAATTCAGTTCATCAACCATCCTTTACCCTGAACTTAAACAATCTAAAAATTTCAGGTATGACCCAAGAAGTAGTCATTAGGGAGTATACTCTTAAAGACAAGCCGGTAATTCTTGAGTTGCTGATGCTGAATACTCCCATGTATTTTTCTCCCGAAGAAGAAGCTGACTTAACCCACTACTTAGACCATGAAATTGAACAGTATTTTGTGTTGGAGTACCAGCACCAAGTAGTAGGCTGCGGAGGGGTTAACTTTTCAGAAGATCTGGCTACCGGGAAAATCAGCTGGGATATTCTACACCCCGAGCACCAGGGCAAAGGCTTAGGCAGTCTGCTTCTGCACTACCGGATCAAAAAGCTGCAGGAGTTGCCGCACATTCAAACCATCTCTGTCAGGACTTCTCAACTAGTCTACAAGTTTTATGAAAAGCAAGGCTTCCAACTACTGGAAGTGACAAAAGACTACTGGGCCAAAGGCTTTGACATGTACCGGATGGAGTATGTTCCCCAACAAAACGCCTAAGCAGTTCAACCCCGGTTTTTGAAACTATAGAAGTTCTTTATTGCGGATAGAAACTGCCAAACACACCAATCCCCTTCCAATTGTTTCAGCAGCCTTTTTAGAAAAGCATGCTTAAAACAGCAGGAAAGGGATTGTCGCTAAATAGTGTTCAAGAAGACCCGTTACTTGGTTCTCTCAGTGCTTACATTAGATTTGACCCTGAAGTTGGCTCCGTCTTTCTTCAGCATCAGTTCCACGTCTTCCCCAGTATTGGTTTGAATAATCTTCTTGTACTTCTGGAACAAGGCCTCTGATTGCTTTTTGTCATTCACGGTAAGCCCGTTTTTATCCAGATTAAATTCATAGTCCTCGTCAGTGGATTTGATCAGGCCATCAGCCACCAATGCAGTCTGGAGTTCTTTCATCATGGCATCATGTTTCTTTCTGCGCTCCTCGTGCTCTTTCATGCGCACGGTGTGTTCGGCCCGGCGTTTCTCATGGTCTTTTAACCGAAAAGTATGCTCCTCTATCCGGCGGCTGTGCTCTTCCAGCCGTTGGGCATTCTCCTCCATGCGGGCACCATGCCTGACTTGCATTCTGGCCTCAAACTCCAGTTGCTTGGTGCCAAACTCGGCCATTCTGGCCTGATATTCTTTCATGCGTGCCTCGTATTCCTTCAAGGCTTTTTGGTAGTCTTTGTTACCTTCCTTGTCATCGGATAAAGGGGGCACCGGAGGAACTGGTGGAACAGGAGGCACCGGGGCTACTCCTCTTCTGGGGGCAACGCCACGTGGCATAGGCGGCATAGGAGGTCTGGGTGCCATGCGTCTTGGGCCTCTGAAGAATTCTTCCTCTTCTATTCTTTCCAGGGATGCTTCTGCCCGTTCCATAGCTCTTTCCACTTCGTCATCGTCCCGGAGGGTTTTGCCTTTTTTGGCTGCTGCTAACTGTTGCTCTATGCGGCTTTGGTACTTGCCTAACTCACTTTTAGGCACACGCTGTCCATTCACATAGACCTCTACCACCTTGCCTTTTTTGTTTTGCACAATGATGAGGTCATCATCCAGTTGCTGCAATGTCAGGTCTTCTTCGTGTGGCTCTTGCGTTTCCTCCTGAGGCGCTACAACGATGGAAGATTTACCCGATGCAGGCTTCTCCTCCAAAGTATTCCCCTGTAAAGATTGATCGGGTAACGTGTAATTAGCCCAGGCACTGGCCGAAAAGACCATTACGCCGGCAATAATCGCGCAACTGGCCAGGAACCCTTCAGAAAAGGATGGACGAAGGGTTGATTTCTGTACTAACCGGGTAATGCGGCTCAGCAAAGACCGGCGACGGCCCGAAAAAGCCATGGCCAGACGGGGAGAGGTTTCGTTTGTTTTCATGAGCAGTTCTTCTAAGTGAGTTAAAGCGTAAGCATAGTTAAGGGAGTCTCCGCAGAGCGCAAGGGCCAGGTCATCGCAGGCGTGTTCGCGCTCGGTGCGGCCGCAATCAGAAATCCACCACACAGCTGGGTGGAAGAAAAACAAAGTTTCTACCCAGCTCTGCAACAGGTTCAGGAGGTAGTCGCGGCGATGAATGTGCGCCAGTTCATGCGCCAGAATGGCTTCTATTTGGGCAGTGGACAAGCCTGTTAATGCCCCCACCGGCAGTAAGATCAAAGGTTTGAAGTGTCCAATGACCATGGGCACCTGCACCAGGGCAGACTCTGCCACCTTCACTAATTGGCGCATTCCTAACCGGCGGGATAACTCCTGCGTTTTTTGCTGCCACTCCTGTGGCACCAGCCGGGTTCGATAAGACCTAAGGCGTTGCACATACACCCAGCCCCCCAGCACGCGCAACCCCATCAGCAACATGCCCAAAAGCCATAGCATGACCACTGCTGGCAGATGCTGGTTGAAATAGGCGTGCCCCTGTGCTAACGCGTTCTCCCAGAAAGAGGGCGGAGCCGTTTGCAGGATGGTAGTTTTCCAGTCAATACCTCCGGCTGAGGCTAATGCTGCCACTTCTTTAGAGGAGACGGCAGGAGTATAGAGGTTGTAGTAAGTGACCACTGAAAGAAGCAGCAAGGCCATCAGGCCGCCCCACGTTACCCAGTAACGGGTAGCTGCCGAGTGCCGGTGCATCAATCTTAGCAAAACGCCCACCAGCAGGGCCATTAAAGCTCCTTGCCAGAGAGAGTGCAGGAGCGTGTAACCTAAGGCGTGCATCACTGCCTGCGGAATTGCATCATGAATCAGCGTTTGAGTCATCTTCCAGTTTCTTCAATAGGTGGCGGATTTGATTTAATTCATCTGGGGTGGTGCGGTGGTTGCCTAAGGCTTGCATCACCAATTTCATGGCCGAGCCCCGGAAGGTAGTATCCAGGAAGCGGCCCAGGAGGTGCTGTTGGGTTTCTTCTTCGGTTACGGCGGCCTGGTACACATGCGAGCGGCTTTCCTCATCGCGGGAAACCAGGTTCTTCTCGTGCATGATCTGCAGCAGTTTTAAAGTAGTGGTGTACCCGGTTTCTTTGGCTTTGCTCTGCTCTTCGTTTACAAACCGAACGGTGCTGGGGCCGTGCTGCCACAAGATCTGCAGGATTTCCAGTTCGGTCTCGGTGGGTTTTAAAGGGGCTTCGTTCTCACTCATGTTCTTGCGGGATCTATTCTACGACTCATTTCGTAGTTAATTATACGAAGCTTTTCGTAAAAAGAAAATAAATCCACGAATTATTTCGTAGATAAATTCATAATGTCATTCCTTCTATCTAAAGCATCTGATTTACAAGGGCCTAAATAAGTATATTGGGGTTAGCTAAAGAAAATGGCTTTTGGCCAGTGAAAGAAAAACCGTGGCCGAGCCGTTCTGCTGGTACATGTTCTCTGCTTTTAAAGCAGCTGTTTGAATTTCTCTTCCGTACTTTACCGCATGAAGAAAGTAATCTTGTTAGGGCTTTGCCTCTGTTTCCTGAGTTGCCTGCCAGCCCTGGCCCAACGCTATAAAACTGCCGCCGGTCTAAGGATTGGCAACGATGAGTTTGGAGGAACTATTCAGCAAAAAATTCTGGAAAAAACCACCCTGGAAGGCATGGTCACTGCCGGTCCCAGGCAGGTAACTGCCACTATATTGGCTGAGCAGCACTATCCTGTATTAGGACAACGCTTCAATTATTATTTGGGCGGTGGGGTACACGGCGGCCACTTGAAAGACTACGGCACCATCTATGGCGTAGATGGCATCTTGGGCCTGGAATACAAAATGAACGGACTCCCGTTCCTGCTATCTGCCGACATAAAACCCGCCATTCACCTTCGGCACGAGGAATGGTTTAATTTTGGGGGTGCCTTCTCTATCCGGTACGTCCTGATCAAGGAAAAGCCACCCACACCGGGTCAAATCATTAAAGGTATTTTCAGTCCTTCAGACAAAAAGAAAAAGAAGAAAAAGGAGGGCTCTTCTATTTTCGGTTTCTAACCCAGAAGGCACTTTCTGTTCAAAGCTCATTTCAGGAAAACAAACCCGAAACAACAAGGAACTAGCAGTTAATTACGCGCTGAAGGTTACTTTTCCGGCTGGGGCGTAGGCTACGGTGGTAGTCTCAGCAGCAGTATCAGCGGTTGGTGCCGGCATGTGTTTTCCAGATTGGTTAATGTAGATTACTTCTTGCTTGTAGTTAAGGCGGCTCAATGCATCTTTCAAGGCCAAACCAGAACCAAGGCACATCAAGAATAATAAGAAAATAACTTTCATAGCTTTAAGTTTTTAAGGTTAATGAATAGACTACTTAATTTATCTGGAGTTGCATCCCTGCTGAGCCTTGAACCGAAGCCTTCTCTTTTCTGCTGTTCTTCCTGTTCTGCTACACCTTAAAGATGCAAGCGTTGCTCTTTTGGTTGTCTGCTCTGGTAATTTTCTTTTCCAAACCTGTGCCAAATAGTTAAAATACTGGATTTCAATTGATTGATATCAAAAAGACACAACATAACTGTACACCCCTGAACTATATATGTCCAGAAATGAACAATTTGTGTTTCCCCGAACACTGTTGAGTTAGCTCTTGTGTGATTTTGCTATAAGAAGGGCGATACTAGCCTGAGCAAGGTCTTCCGGTCCGTGCTGCCGTTAAAATCAGCTACCTTTCTGTAACTAGAGTTGTTTGGTAAGGCCTTCCTTCTCAAACTTCCTCCGCTTGTTAGAGGCATATCACTCCGTGGCTCTCCTACGTATCCTGCCTATGCTTCCAGATTTAACCCCAGAATTGACATTCCAGACGTCGCGCAGCAGTGGCCCCGGCGGACAAAACGTGAATAAAGTAGCCAGTAGGGTAGAAGTCTGGTTTTCTATTGAGAGTTCGGCGCTCCTGACGCAGGAACAGAAAGACCTTTTGCTGGAGAAACTTGCGCCTCGCCTGAACAAGGAAAGCTTTTTACATTTGGCGAGCCAGGAAGACCGGAGCCAATTAGCCAACAAGGAACTGGTAGTGCAGAAGCTGTATGAGGTATTGGAGCAGGCTCTGCACCGCCCCAAACCTCGAAAAAAGACCAGGCCTTCTAAAGCTGCGGTGCAAAAGCGTTTATTAGCGAAGCAGAAGCATGGGCAGAAAAAAGCAAACCGTCGGGCTGCGGGCGGAGAAGAATGATGCTTGTTCTTGCTGGCGTGGTGTCTGTTTAATGCGAGGTCCTTATGCTTGATTGTTTCATTTTCTGCGATAAGCGCTCACGGCCGCGGGGCCCCGTCTTCCCCTCTCGCACTGCCCTTTCGGCCTGAGCTGTCTGCCTCTCTAAGTTTAAGTCTATCTATGGCCAAAAGCGAGGCGCTCGAGGGAAAGACTGGAACAGGGGAAAGTTGAGGGGATGTTTCAAACTTGTTTTATGAAAACTGATTTGAAACCACAACCGCACTTTTAGCCTTAATCTTCAGCTTTAGAAACTCAGCTGGATGCCGTTGGTGAGGCTGTAGAGGTAATTGGGGATGGGGACAATGGGGCGGTTCTCGTAGGTGTGGGAGAAGTTGGTGGTGAGCTGAAAGCGGTTGTTGATCTTGGTGATAATAGATATATCGCCGCTGAACCGGTGCCTGCTCATGCCGGCTGGTTGGTCATAGCCTACCTGGTAATAATGGATGGTGCTCAACTCCAGGTGTGGATTCAGGGGCAACCGGATGCTGGCGTAAGAAGAAAGTTTAGGAATGTCTTTTTCAATGTATCGGTTTTCCTCCATGTTTCGCCAGCGTTCATGCTCGTACATGACACCAGTACCTAAATTGAACCGGATGTTCTCTTTCTGAACCACGGCATACCTGATGCCGGTGCCCACCAGCATTCTTAGTTCCAAGCCTCGGTTGTAGTCATATTGAGCTTGAGAATAGGTTTCATAAGACAGACGAGCCTTCCGTCTGAAGGTGACACGCCCGTGCACATAGCCGGTTTCCACCTGAGTTTCGCCTTTCAACCTGACATAATTGTAGGAGGCCAGCAACAGGTAAGTATTGTGCTCAGATACGTAGCCAAGGTTACCGTTCCCCGTAATTCCTACAAAATGGTCGGTTTTACCTTCCTTGCCAGTAGCCCGGTTGAACAGGTTCAGGTTTACGCCCAGCTTGCCGGTAAAGTAGTGGGAGGAATCTTTTTCTACCCGGGCTTTTTCCACATTCAGGATTTGGGCTGAGGCTGAAAAGGTTAAAAACAGCAGAAGGAAACCAAGAAAAGAACTACGAAGAGAAGAAAACATAAGCAACTAATGACTTGGCTCAACAAAAGCCCATAGTCAAATCAAAATTGAAAAATCGGCCTGTAAAACTGGTATGTCTTATGCCGTTACATGCCCCTAGATGAGCGAACCTATTATTCGAAATTATAAACTTTCGCTGTAGATGCCAATTATACCTGCTTTAAACCAAGTTGATCGGCAAGTACCTTCTGCTATCTGGGAGGAAAGAAAAGTACATTCAGAAGGCGGTAAGCAACTTTTAACTTTAATCAAGGCTGGAGATCTTTTTAGAAACCACACTCCCGTTTGGAGGCTGTTTTCATGAAATCAGCCTCCAAACGGGAGTGTCCAGTAAATCTCAGCGCGAAGACGCCTGCGGTTTATCGGGGAGAGTTAAATTGGGTAATGGCACTGCCTAAGTCATACACCGGCACTTCTGTGATGGCTTGCCCAATGATGCTGGCTCCCGCCGCCGACCGGTATCCTCCGGCACAATGTACTACAATGGGTTTGTCCACGGGAATCTCATTTATCCGCTCCCTCAATTGGTGCAGGGGCATTTCAACGGCGTTAGCGAAAACCCGCTGCTCCTCTATTTCATTCGAGTTCCTGACATCTAAGATGGTATAAGCCTCAGGATTGCTCCTGAAGTGTTCTATGTCTAATACAGGCGACTTTTCTGACCCGGCCGGAGGCACGGGCAAAGCCCCCAGAATGAAAGGTTCATAGCCAATGCGGGCAGTCCGTTCAATCAGTTCCTTAAGGTTTTCCTCGTCTTCACTCAAGAGGTAAAACTTTTCTTCGGGTGCCACAATAGAACCTAGCCATGTTTCAAACTTTGGCCCGTCCTGCAGGTTGATGGCCGTGGGTAAATGCCCTTGCTTAAAGCGGTCTTCAGGCCGAGTGTCAATGATCAATGCGTCTTTGTGCCTTCTATGATCGGGGGCAATGATGGGCACTTGTTTGATAGCCGACTGGAACTTGGGCGCCCCCCGGCGGTTTAGCCTGACAGCATACTCAAAGTACTTGGGTACAAACGGCTGATCCTGGTTAATGAAAGAAACGAACGCCTCTTCGGTCATCTCCTGGAGGGCGGGGTTGGTGCGCTTTTCGTCCCCAATGGTACTGGATTTGGCTTCGCTGATCGCTTTTCCGCAGAGGCTCCCGGCGCCATGCGCAGGGTACACCAGCACCTCATCGGGCAGGTTCATCAACTTCTCTCGGGTGGTGTGGTACATCTGCCGGGCCAGTTCTTCGCGGGCCGCGGTCTCGTTGCCTACATTCTCCCGCAAGTCTGGTCGGCCCACATCGCCTATGAAGAGCGAATCTCCGGTGAAGATGGCGTGTTCCTTTCCGTTTTCATCGCGCAGCAAAATAGAGATACTATCCGGTGAATGCCCGGGCGTATTTATCGCCTGCAGGGTTATTTCACCAATTCTCAGTTCATCTCCTTCATCAAAGGGCGTGTGCTTGTACTTGGCCCCAGCGCGTTTGCTCACGTAAATGGGCGCCTGCTTTGCCTCTGACAGTTCCACGTGCCCGCTCACAAAATCGGCGTGCGGATGCGTTTCTATCACGGCAATAATCCTGGCGTCATGCACCATGGCAAACTCCTCGTAGGGTCTTGGGTCACGCGCAGGATCAATGACGGCAATTTCCGCATCACTCATGATGATGTAAGAAAAATGGGACAGGCCCTTGTCTTCTATTTGCTCGATTTTCATATCAGTAAAGGTTACGTATTAAGCCGGGGCAGCGTTGAATGAAACCTAGGGGCGTTACTTCTTTTGAGCGCCTTTGTTGAGGCGTAGTTAAGGCAAGAAGGAGAATGCTGTCTTAGTGAAAAGTTGCACATGGGGTAAATCTGCCTTATTTTAGACATCCTTGTTATAGGGCCTACGTTGATACATCTGGTAGCTGAGTTGGGAGTGAAGTGAGGTTTGCTGTATCTCCATAAGGTTATTCAACTAAAACGTGAGCGTATGCAAACACCTAAAGGAACTCTGATAGCACTAGGCGGGGGCGATGATGATGGCCTGATAAGCCTCATCCGCTCTGAGATCTGTAGCATCAATTCAAATATTGAGGTAATTACCACGGCCACCCTGGAACCTATGGAGTCTGGGCAGGCCTACAAGGAGGCATTTGAGGAACTGGGCTGCAACAGCGTGCGCTTTATGCACATTGACGAAGACAACGAAGCCGACAAACCCGAGAACCTGGAGCGCATTGCCCAGGCCGAGGTAATCTTCTTCACCGGCGGAAACCAGTTGCGGCTAAAAGAATTCTTGGCCGGCACCCAGCTGCACCACCTCATGCAAACCCGGTACCACGAAGAGGAAATCACCATAGCCGGAACTAGTGCCGGAGCCGCCGCCATGTCTAACCGCATGATTTACGAGGGCTACGGGTATTACTCCCTGATGAAAGGCGAGGTCAAGACGACTGACGGGCTATCTTTTATCCAGAACGTGTTCATTGACACCCATTTTACGGAACGGGGCCGCTTTGGGCGCCTGGCGCACGCCGTTTCTAAACGTCCTCAGTTTATTGGCATTGGGCTGGGAGAAGAAACGGGTATCATTATCAAAGGCGGGCAGCACGTGGAAGTTTTCGGGAATGGAGTGGTCACCATCATGGACAGTTCGCACGTGCGTTATTCTAACTTAGAGGAGGTAGAGGAAGGTGAACCTATTGCCGTGGAGAACCTCATCATGCACCTGTTGGTAGAAGGCCATGAGTACTGCATTCCTGACCGCGTTTTCCGGAAGCTTTCTCAAAAGAAGCGCAAAACCGCCAGCAACACTTAAGCTACAAAAGACAACTGCTTTCTAAAAAGCCCAGGGCCTGATCAGACCCTGGGCTTTTCTATTCTATTTTGGAAGCAGAGACCAAATTGTTCTCCATAAGTAAGAAGTGATTTGCTCCCTTCAAACTGCCAACTGTTTCAAGGCTGATTTTCTAAAAACGCATTCAAAGCCTGGCACCTGTTTCTTCTGCGCTTCTGGTATTCCACAATAAAAATAAAAGGTGCGCTTAAAGCTTCCATTTATAGGGTTTGGCTTTAAACGCACCATTAGGCTTAACTAAAGATTGCTGCAGTTTACAGTCTGAACTCCTTCTGCAGTTCCATGTTAATGGCTACTCCAGCTTTGGTACCTTCAGCGGCGGCTACTATTACTAGCTGCATGTCTCGGGCGGCATCACCGGCCACATATAAGCCTGGCACATTGGTTTGCTGGTGTTTATAGGTTTTCACCACGCCTTTGCTGGTGAAATCACACTGCAGTTGGCGGGCCAGGTCTGAGCGTTGGTCTGATCCTGTGGAAAAGAACATCACCTCCCGGTTTTCTACCTGCCCGTTCTTGAGCACAATGCGTGACATGTGCTTGCCTTCGCCTTCTACCCGTTCAATACCTGCGGTGTTGATCTGCACTTTGTTACGGGCCAGGAGCTCGCGGTCTTCACGGGTGAGGCGGTTGGTGCCGTCTGTGAACAGCATTACGTCACTGCTCCAGGTTTTAAGTGACAAGGAAAGCCCCACGGCATCACGGTTTTTGCCGTAAGCGGCCAAGGGCTTATTCTTTGACTCAAACCCGTCACAGTACGGGCAGTGGTGAATGCTGCCTCCGTAGAAAGGTTCTGCCCCAGGTATTTCAGGCCACCGGTCACACAAACCAGTAGCTAATAGCACCTTTCTGGACAGGTACACCTGGTCCTCCTCGTCGGTGGCTTTAAACATATCTCCTTCTTTGGTGACCTGTACAATGCGTTTATGCTTGAACTCTACTTCATACTTCTCCAGGTCCTCGCGCCCCATGCGCAAAAACTCTTGTGGTGGAGTTCCGTCACGGCTTATAAAACCGTTCATGTTATGGGCGTAATGGTTCCGGTATTCGCCTGAATCAAACAAGGCTACCTTACGCATGCAACGCCCCAGCAACATAGCTGCACTTAGTCCGGCCGGACCCCCTCCAACAATTAATACGTCATACATAGGTTTCTATCTCTTAACCAGTCATGGCTTAACGTGTTTGGCAGAAAAGAGATGAGCTCAGCCCTGCTTTTTTCTTTCTATACCCTTAACAGCACTCTTGTACAAGTGATTCACCTGCTGACTCATCCTGGAAAGGAAGATTAATATTTCTAAAAAATATAGTGCTTATGCATAACACTATGCGAAAACCTGAGCAATTCTTTTATATTTGATTATCAAATCTATAAGAAATAAATCCAGCCATTTTTAATGAATAATCGCATGAAAAGTAAATTTTTGGCCTTTCTGGGTAGTGCTATGCTTACAGCAGGCGTTGCCCAAGCGGGGGGCTTTCAGGCCAACCTTCAAGGGCAAAAGCAGATAGGAATGGGGCATACGGGTACAGGTCTGGCCTTGGACCACAGCAGTATCTTTTTCAACCCAGGCGCTTTGGCTCATCTTCGGCAAAATGGAATCCAGTTAGGGGTAAGCGCTTTGAGTGCGAAAATAGCTTACAGAGAACCTTCTCCGGGCTTCTCAGAAGCCATGACAGACAACCCCATCAGTACTCCGTTTCAGGTGTATGCCTCTTTTGGAAAAGAGGAGAGCCCGCTCCGTTACGGTATTGGCGTGTACACGCCCTATGGTTCTTCGGTGAACTGGGGAAGAAACTGGCAAGGACGTTTTGGGTTAAATGAATTGACGCTGAAGACCATTTTCATACAGCCTACTATCAGCTACCGTATTTCAGACAAGCTGGGTTTTGGAGCCGGTTTCGTGTACGCTATAGGCAATGTGAACCTGCAAAGAAGTATTCCGTTGCAAAATGCAAACTATTTTGAGAGCGGCGTGGAACTGGACGGAGCGACAAGCGGCTTTGGATACAACCTGGGCGTGTACTTCAAACCTTCTGAAAAGCTTTCCTTTGGCCTTACCTACCGCTCCAAGGTAGAAATGGAAATAGAAGGTGGTGATGTGACCTTCAGCCTTCCAAACTCACCAGTGGTGACAAGCCAGTTTCAGGCAACTAAGTTTGACGCCAAACTTCCGTTACCGGCCAACATCACCCTAGGGATCGGGTTTAAACCCACCGAGGCTCTTACCATTGCCGTTGATGTGCAGCGTGTACAATGGAGCGCTTACAAATCATTGCGCTTTGACTACAATGCTCCCGTACGGGGAGAGAACTTTACCGAAGGTTCCCGCAACTATGAAGACGTGTTCATTTACCGGGTTGGAGCGCAGTACCAGCTTTCTGATATCTTAACCTTACGCGCTGGTGCCTATTATGACAAATCTCCGGTACAGGCCGGTTACCTCACTCCAGAAACCCCAGACGCTGACTCAAGAGGCGTATCTGCCGGTTTAACCCTAGCCCTGAGCGAAAAGGTAGACCTTGACGCTTCTTTCCTGTACATCAACAAAAAAGAACGCACAGACGCAGCTAACCTGTCTGGTGGCGTAGCTGGTACATTCAAATCAGTAGCCTACATTCCGGGTGTTGGCATCAATTACAAGTTTTAATTTCTAAGGTATCATGAAGAACATATTCTATAGATTAGGTGCTGCGGCTCTCCTTTCCAGCGCTTTCCTTTTTACTGGCTGTGATCCTGAATTTGAAGAAGACGTTGTTGTAAGCCAAGGGCCGTTGGATTTAAGCAAGTATGTAGCTGTTGGAAACTCCCTTACTGCCGGGTACCAGGACAATGGCTTGTACTTAGAAGGACAGATTCTGTCTTACCCTAATATTCTGGCCAACCAGTTCAGCTACGTAGGTGGTGGCGCCTTCCCGCAACCTCTGTTCACGCAGGCGCAGGCAAATGGCTCTGGTTACTTACGCCTGGGTGGCTTTACCTCTACTGGTGCTCCCATCCTTGCTCCAGTGACTACCAACTTAGCCGTTAGAACAGATGTCGCTCCTTTGCCTGGTGGCCCACGCCTGACTAAGCATGCTGGAGCTATCCAGAACTGGGGAGTACCTGGTATCTCTGTCTTAGCGAGTGCCACTCCGCTGTACGGAGGTGTAAACCCCTACTTTGAGCGCTTGTTGCCAGACAATGAAGTTGGCCAGGTAAGTTACATCCAGAAAGTAGTGGCCACGCAGCCTACCTTCTTTTCCGTGTGGCTAGGGAACAATGACGTACTTGCCTATGCTACCAGCGGAGGCGTGGTAGACCCAGCCAATCCATTTGGCATTATCACTCCAACGGCTCAATTTAATGCCATTTACACACAGCTAGTGGCTGGTTTATCCAGAAACAAAGCGGCAAAAGGCATTGTAGCTACTATTCCAGATGTACGCTCAATACCGTTTTTTACTACAGTAGGGCCTGTATTTAAGGCAGGTTTACCCTCAGCGGTTACCGCAGTAGTTGCCCTTACCAAAAGCGGAGCTGCCCGTAAAGTGATCCCGCGTGATGACATTAGGGTGGGCACCACTGGCAATACTTTATTTACCCTTACTTCTACTCCATATCTGACTCTGATAGGTCAGCCTACCGGCAGATTCTGGCGTGATCAGGCAAGAGCGAAGTTCCCGAACGACGCTGCTGCCATGAACCAGGAAATCAGAAGATACTTGCAGAATTATCAGCTAGATACTACCAAAGCCTTTGGGGTAAGCGCAGAGAACCCGTTACCCAGCGCTTTAATCTTAGATGCAGATGAGCAAGCCGATGTGCAGGCTGCTACTACTGCCTATAATGCTACCATAAGAGCCCAGGCGCAGGCCAACGACTTAGCTTTGTTTGATGTGTTTGAATTTTTCAACAACATTCAATCTGGTTTAACTGTGAACGGTGTTTTCCACTCTCCTGCGTTTATAACAGGCAACCTGTTCTCTCTTGACGGGGTGCACCTAACTCCCCGCGGAAACGCCATCGTTGCAAACGAAATGATCCGGGCTATCAATGCTAAGTACGGCTCAACCATTCCAACCATTGATGTGACTCAGTTCAGAGCAGTTCTATTCCCGTAATTTTACCTCATTTTTCAGGCCAAAAAGACCAGCTGTAATGGCTGGTCTTTTTGTGTATCATCTGGCTTTTCAATTCCTGATGATTTTTTTCCCTTTTAAGTCATCCATTAGATAAATTCGTATACACCCTATCTTAAAATCTGAACTTGATTCTTATGAAAAACTATCCTCTTCTACTTCTCCTATTCTGCTGCGCCCTTGTCTTCAATGGCTGTAGCAGCGACGATGATGATCCTTCTCAGGAAGATATGCTGAAGAACAAGCGCTGGCAGATTACTGCTTTGGACGCCTCTACTCCTATTGGCGACTATGATTTCTACGCTGATATGGAAGATTGCCAGCGCGACAATTTTGTTGAATTTGAAGACGATGAAGAGCTCATTATAGATGAAGGCGCCACCAAATGCCGTTCATCTGACCCGCAGCGGCGAAATGGTTCCTGGACATTAAAAGGGAATATCCTTACTTTACGGGGCATTGGAGAGGCATATGGACTTCCAGAGGATGACTTGGAACTGACAGTAACAGAACTTACCAGCACTTCGCTTACAGCTAATTTTTCACAATCTGTACAGGGCTTCCCTATCAATGGCACTGTAACCATGGAGACCATGTAAGTACTATCATAGTCTCATATCCTGAAAGAGGCTTAAAACAGAAGAGACGGTTTCGCTCTCTTCTGTTTTAAGCCTCTTTTCATGAAAGGCCTGCCCTACTACACTCCCAAGTAGTAGGGCAGGCCTTTCTGTTTACAGGTCTAGGCACCACCTGTTCTATGTGCCCTTGCCCCAGCCTATTACCTCTGGAAGACAAAATCATTTTCCTCAGAGCCTTCTTTCACTCAACCTCTTCTTCTTTGGTGCTGGTTTTTAAAAATTAAGCCAAAAAAAAATATTCCATTTCCATCCTGAGTGTTCCGGTTTCACTCACCCATATTCCGGCTTCGGGTAGTATGTGGCCTTTTGCCCGGAATCTTCTTTAGGGGTAATCTATAATGGTTCGGTCATAACTACAGAAAACGGAAATAACCTTCTAACTGCACAATGCCAAAGAATGAAAATACAAGGCATTGCCTAAGTAATTAAAGCAGATAAAAGGCTTATTCCCGAAGCATAATTAAGAGTGAATATCAAACCTAATTATAACCTCAAACTACTTTTGTTTCATTTTATTCATTTACAATCATGTTAAAAAAATCTTATTTACTGACCATTTTAGCAGCCTTCGTTCTTGTTTTCACTTCCTGCGACAAAGACAAGGACAAAGACGGTGAAGTAACTCCAAGAATTGATGTTAGCCAATTAGAGAAAAACGAATGGAAAGTGACAGGCCACATTGTGACAGCTACCGGCCAGGAAGACTACGATGCCATTGAAGAAGATTACGGCGGAGACATCTTTGCCTCCTTTGATGGTGAAGGAGAGTATTACCTAACCACAGAAAGCAACGGTTCCTCTGAATTTGACGGCTCTTATGATGTTAAAGATGAAAAAATCACCTGGGATTTTCCGCTTTCAATTATGGGTCAATTAAAAGGCGAAGAAGAATCAACTTACACCATAGATAAGCTTGATAAAAACACCTTTAAAATAGTGAGCACTGCTACTATCAACAAGGTGAAAGTAACAGAAACCATCACATTTTCTGCTGAATAAATTAGCTTGACCATATAAATAGAAAAGGGAGCCCGTAAGCTCCCTTTTCTATTTATATGAATTTTATTTCAGGCCTATTTACAGAAAATCAGCCGCAAAATGCTTAGTGTGCCTGCAACCAGTTTTCACCCGTGCCTAAGCCTACTTCCATAGGTACACTCAGCGGGAAGGCGTTCTTCATGAGTTCCTCAATCTTGGGCTGTACTACGGGCAGTTCTTCTTTTAGCACGTCAAACACCAATTCATCATGCACCTGCAGAATCATGCGGCTGGCCAGTTTCTCTTCACGCAGCCACTGGTCAATGTTGATCATGGCAATCTTGATGATATCGGCTGCGGTTCCCTGAATAGGCGCGTTGATGGCGTTTCGCTCGGCGTAGCCTCTGATGTTCTGGTTACGGGAATTGATGTCGCGCAAGTAGCGGCGGCGACCCAATAAGGTCTCCACAAACTCCTGGTCACGGGCCTGGTTGATGGCGCTGTCCATGTACTCTTTCACGGCCGGGAACTCCTGGAAATAGGCTTCAATGATCTCGGCGGCCTCGCGGCGCGGAATAGCTAAACGCTCTGCCAAACCGAAGGCGGAGATACCGTAGATAATGCCAAAGTTGATGGTCTTGGCCTTGCGGCGCATGTCAGAATCAACCTGGTCTACGGGCACGTGGAACACCTTGGCCGCGGTTGAAGCGTGAATGTCCAACCCCTTTTGGAAAGCTTCTTTCATGGTAGCGTCATTGCTGAAGTGCGCCATGATCCTCAGCTCAATCTGCGAGTAGTCAGCGGAGAGCAACACGTGGTTTTCGTCTCTCGGCACAAACGCTTTCCGTATCTCGCGGCCCTTCTCTGTTCTAATAGGGATGTTCTGCAGGTTCGGATTGGTGGAGCTCAGACGACCGGTAGCGGCTACGGCCTGGTTGTACGACGTATGCAGACGATTATCCTCATTGCACACCAAAGCTGGCAGCGCATCTACGTACGTGCTCTTCAGTTTGGTCAACTGCCGATGATCCAGGATGAGCTGCACAATTTCGTGCTCAAAGGCCAGCTTAGACAGAATCTCCTCGCCGGTCGCGTACTGACCCGTTTTGGTTTTCTTGATCTTGCTTCCGCCCAGACCCATGCGGTCAAACAGCACCTCACCCAACTGTTTGGGAGACCCGATGTTGAATTCCATACCCGCCAGGTTGAAGATCTTCTGCTCCATTTCCTGAATGCTGGTTTGCAGCACAATGGATGACTCGGCCAGAGCATCGGCGTCAATGCTTACACCCTCGCGTTCCATATGGCCCAACACGCGCAGGAGCGGGTTTTCCACATCATTGAACAGGCGTTTCAGGCCTTGTTTCTCTAAAAGAGGATCAAAATAGTTTTTAAGCTGAAGCGTGATGTCGGCGTCTTCACAGGCGTACTCGTAGATCTGCAGCGCCGGAAGCTTGTCCATGGTAAGCTGGTTTTTGCCTTTGCCCAGCAGCGTCTCAATGGAAATGGGCGTGTAGTGCAGGTACGTCTCGGCTAGCAGATCCATGTTGTGGCGCATGTCCGGCTCCAAGAGGTAGTGGGCCAGCATGGTGTCATACAGCGGTCCCTGCACATCAATGCCGTAGCGCTGCAGCACTACCAGGTCATACTTGATGTTCTGCCCGGTTTTGGTGATAGCGGGGCTTTCCAGCACTTCCTTGAACTCCTGCACAATTTCACGGGCGGCATCTTCATCTTTGGGCGGAACCGGAATGTAGTAAGCCTCACCGGGCATATAGCAGAACGAAATCCCTACCAAACGGGCGGTGATGGCATCAATGCTGGTGGTCTCCGTGTCAAAGGAAACCTCTTTCTGTTGCTTCAGGTATTTGAGCAGTTGCTGCCGTTGCTCAGGGGTAGTGAGCAGGTGGTATTCGTGCAGCGTGGTGTCTATGGTTTTGCGGGTGCGCGGTGCGTAGTCATCGCCAGCAGCAGTAGCATCTGCCCCTTCTTCAGGAGCTACAGTTTCACCGGCCGGCATCTCAAATAGGGATGTTTGCCCCATGGGCTTATCCGATTTGAAGCCTTTGCCCACAGTTGGTTTGTTGCTTACGGGCTTCGGAACCGCCGGCGAGGCAGTGCCTAACACGCGGGTAGCCAGCTGCCGGAACTCTAGTTCATCAAATAAGGCCGCCAGTTTCTCCGTGTCCGGACCATCATAGCGCAGGCCTTCCTCGTCAAAGTCAATGGGTACATCCAGGTGAATGGTCGCTAGTTCTTTGGACATGAGGCCCTGCTCGGCGAAGTTCACTACGTTCTCTTTCTGCTTGCCTTTGAGCTCATGGGCGTTGGCAATCAGGTTCTCTACGGAGCCGAAGCGTTGAATCAGCGTTTTAGCGGTCTTTTCCCCAATACCAGGTATTCCCGGAATGTTGTCCACGGCATCGCCTTGTAAGCCCAAAATGTCAATGACCTGCTTTACGTTCTCAATCTCCCAGCGCTCGAGCACTTTGGGTTTGTCAATGATTTCAATGGCATTGCCCAGAAACGCTGGTTTGTAGACAAACACATGGTCGGTGACCAGTTGATAGTAGTCTTTGTCGGGCGTCATCATGAAGACATCGTACCCGGCCTTTTCGGCTTTGCAAGACAGCGTGCCAATAATGTCATCGGCCTCAAACCCGTCCATCATCATGCCGGGTATGCCAAACGCCTCTACAATCTTCTTCACGTACGGAATAGCGATAGAGATATCCTCGGGCATGGCCTGACGGTTGGCCTTGTATTCCACAAAGGAATCATGGCGGAAGGTCTTGGAGGGTGCATCGTAGCACACTCCTATGTGGGTAGGCTTTTCGCGGTTAAGCAGGTCTACCAAGGTGTTGGTGAAACCCAGGGCAGCCCCGGTATTCATGCCTTTGGAGTTGATTCTGGGGTTCTTGCTGAACGCGAAGTGGGCGCGGTAAATGAGCGCCATGGCGTCTAGCAGAAACAGGCGTTTGTCTGGTGTACTCATAGAAAACGAAGGTACGGGCAAAGCTGCCGCGATGCAATGGTGTGTTTTATATAACTGCGGTACGCAAATAAAGTTTGAGGATTGGTTTTGGGCTTGTTTTAGCAGAATTAAGGGCGAAATGAAATTGACTTTTTGCTTCTTTTGAATGCAGCAGGAAGCTTTGATGGAGCTTGCTTATGATTTTTGATCTAGCCTGCTTATGATTGATGCGTGGTGCACGCCTTTTGCTTTCCCTTTAGATAGGCTGACTTTGGCGGTGGCGCATGGGCTTTGTGGTTTCATCTTTAGCGGTAAGCGCTCACGGCCGCGAGGCCCCGCCTTCCGCCCTCGCGCTGTGAGTTCCGCTGCCTTCGGCTAAAGCCTTGGCTGCCGGGCTCTGCCCGCCACCGCAGACCTCTAGGCGCTCAGACGAAAGGCTGGAAACGGATATGCGTTTTCGGAAACCATGGCTCAAAGTTGCCCTCTCAAAAACATTGTTCAGAAACCCATACAGAAAAACATGGTTCAAGTCTGTGACTTGGACCTACCATGACCTGCAGTTTGCAACTGCAGTGAGGCAAAAGCCTCAACTACGATAGCTGATACCCCCCTTTGAAGGGGGGCGAAGAGGTATGTTTACATCTGCAGATCTACGCATTGCTGTTCAGCATTCAACACAATTTCGCCTGCTCAAAAGACTTCGTAGTGTCCGTAGGTCCTACGAGTGTCTATGCCGATCTCGTTTCAAGCTTGTTTTCAGCAAAACATCCCAGAACGGCACTGGTAGCAAGAATCTTTAGAACTAACCAATTATTTGGTTAGTTTTGCTTATAGACCAAACCTAGCTAATCCATGCCTAAATTTAGATCTGGGGTTCTGTACGGAGACGAAGTGCAGGACTTATTCAAGTACGCTAACGAAAATAACTTTGCCCTGCCAGCGGTAAACGTGATCGGTACCAATTCCATTAATGCGGTACTTGAGACTGCTAAGGCGGTAAATTCTCCTGTAATCATTCAATTCTCACAAGGTGGCGCGCAGTTCTACGCAGGCAAAGGCCTGAGCAACGAGGGACAAGCGGCTTCTATAGCTGGTGCAATCTCTGGTGCCCACCACGTACACCAATTAGCCGAGGCTTACGGTGTTACCGTTGTTCTTCACACTGACCACGCCGCAAAAAAATTATTGCCTTGGATTGACGGTCTTCTGGATGCCGGCGAGAAATTCTACGCGCAAACCGGCAAGCCTTTGTTCAGCTCTCACATGCTGGACCTTTCTGAGGAGCCTCTGGAAGAAAACATTGAAATTTCTGCAAGATACCTGGAGCGTATGTCTAAAATGGGCATGACCGTTGAAATTGAATTAGGTGTTACCGGTGGTGAAGAAGACGGCGTTGACAACTCAGATATTGACAGCGCTCACTTATACACCCAGCCTGAGCACGTAGCCTATGCCTACGAGGAGCTAAACAAAGTCAGCCACAGGTTTACCGTGGCAGCAGCTTTCGGAAACGTCCATGGCGTGTACAAGCCAGGCAACGTAGAGCTTCGTCCTGAAATTCTTAAAAATTCTCAGGTGTACATCCAGGAGAAATTTGGGACCCAGGAAAACCCGGTTTACTTCGTATTCCACGGTGGCTCCGGTTCTGAGAAAGAGAAAATCACCGAGGCTATAGAGTACGGTGCCATCAAAATGAACATTGACACTGACATGCAGTGGGCGTTCTGGGATGGTATCAAAAACTACTACGAAGGCAAGAGAGATTATCTTCAGGCCCAGATCGGGAACCCAACCGGCGAAGACAGCCCTAACAAGAAGTACTACGACCCACGCGTATGGTTACGCGCCGGCGAAGAGACCTTTGTGACCCGCCTGAAAGAAGCTTTCCAAGACCTGAACTGCATGAACCGCAACGCCTAATCTTGCTTGTTCATTCACATAAAACAGAGAAGCCGATCTAACCAGATCGGCTTCTCTGTTTTATAGCTTTTTAAGCTACTAGTGTTTTCAGACACTCAATCACAAAAAGGGTTTCGCTACTTTCCCCATTTCCAGTCTTTCCATTGAGCGCCTCGCTTTTGGCCATAGATAGACGGTAACTAAGTGAGACATACTTCTCAGGCCGAAAGGGCAGTGCGAGAGGGAAAGACGAGGCCTCGCGGCCGTGAGCGCTTACCGCAGAAGATGAAACAACAAAGCATAAGGGCTCAGGAACAAACTTCCGCTACGCTAGCAAAACACACCTACAAACAAAAAGCGTTTTAAGCCTACTTTAAAAAGATCGGCTTAAAACGCTATCTATATTCTTAAAAAGCTAGCTTATTCCAGCTTACAATTATTTACCAACTAGAACCAGCTCCACCGCCTCCAAAGCTACCACCTCCAAAGCCGCCGAAACCACCTCCGCCGCCTCCTCCAAAGCCGCCACCACCACCGCCGAACATGCCGCGGCCACCAGAGAAGTCTCCGAAGATCACAGGAGGGAAGAATGGTCCGCCCAAGGTACGCATGCCCCCGCGTCCACCCCGGCCACCTCCGCCTCTACGGCTGATGATGAAGATAAGAATCAGCACGCCAATGATAATCCACAGGAAGGGAATACCGCCCTTACCTTCGCCTTGGCGCTGTCTAGGGTCTGCCTTGTACTCGCCGCTGGCCACGTCAATGATGAAACTGGTGCCTTTGTCCAGACCGGCATAGTAGCGGCCCTGCTGGTACTCGGGTTTGATGGTGTACTCTGTGATGCGTTTGGCAATAGCGTCTGGCACAACGCCTTCCATGCCGTAGCCGGTGGCAATGAACACGCGGCGTTCATTTACCGCGGTAAGAATAAGAATACCGTTGTTTTTGCCTTTCTGGCCAATGCCCCACTGCTCGGCTAACCGGAAGGCGTAATCTGAGATATCATAGCCCCCAATAGAGGTAATGTTTACTACCGCAATCTGCGTGGAGGTACTGTCACCGTAATTGACCAGCTTTTGTTCTAGGGCTTGCTCTTCTTCCGGGGAAAGGATGTTGGCCAGATCATTGACCAGACGCGGCGGAGAAGGACGCGGCGGAAAATCCTGCGCCATGCCTAGTCCTGCCCAAAGCCACAATACCCCCAGAAGCCAGATAGATTTTCTCATTTACTTTTGATTCTCGTCAAGGGTACTACCAAAGGAGATATCATCAGACAGCTCATTGATATCTTTATGGTCCCCGGCGTAAGGGAAATAACTTTTAAGCTGCTCTCCTGCCATGGTAATGCCTTTGCGCAGCCCTTCGGCGTACTTGCCTTCTTTGAAATCTGCGATGACCACTTTGTTGATTTCTACCCAGAAGTCTTTTGGTACTACGGCGTTAATACCGGCATCGCCTAAGACGGCAAACTTATGGCTTTTCATGGCCACGTAGAACAAGACTCCGTTGCGCAGCTTAGTCTTGTGCATGTGCAGATACGCAAACACCTGGGTGGCTCTGTCTAATACCTCGCCTTCACAGGTGTCTTCAATGTGCACCCGTACCTCGCCGGAAGTGTTTCGTTCAGCTTCCTGAATGGCCTGCACTATAATGGCTTCGTCTGCTTCTGTGATGGTGTCGCGGGGCATGGCTAGGGAGTTTTGAATGATGGGTCCTGAGTCAATAAGAACTTCTGTTTAGGGGCGGTTTATATAAAACAACCCCTAAACAGAAGTTAACGTCTTGCTACGTGCTACCAGTTTAGAACTGGACCGTTGGTGCTTTTTGGGCACCCGCATCTGCTTCAAAGTAACCTTTCCGCTCAAAGCCAAACCAACCGGCGAAGAAGTTACGCGGGAAAGCCCTGATGTACGAGTTATAATCCTGCACAGTGGAGTTGAATTTCTGTCGCTCTACCGATATCCGGTTTTCAGTGCCTTCCAACTGGGCCTGCAGTTCCAGGAAGTTTTGGTTTGATTTCAGGTCTGGGTAAGCTTCTACGGTAGCCAGTAACCTGGATAATGAGCCGCTTAACTGCCCTTGCGCCGCCTGGAACTTCTGTATGTTCTCTGGGGTAAGCTGGTCAGCATTCAGGTTTACACTGGTAGCCTTGGCGCGGGCCTCAATCACGTCGGTAAGCGTTGTTTTCTCAAAATTGGCGGCTCCTTTCACGGTGTTTACCAGGTTAGGCACCAGGTCTGCACGGCGCTGGTAAGAGTTCTGCACTTGTGCCCACTGGCTGGCGACCTGCTCGTCTTTCTGCACCATATCATTGTATCCGCAGGAACTCTGCGAGGCCAGAATCACAAAGCCGACAAGGTAAAGCAATAGTTTTTTCATAGTTGAGGTAGTTTATTCAGAATGGGTGTTAGGCAATATCCGTATTTACCAGTTATAGGCAACCTCTATACGTAACAGAAGCGAAAATGTGCGTTTTTAACGCAATTTCCTGAAAATGAAGCTGGAACATACTTCCAGGTGGTTCGCTCCTTTAGAAAGAAGTAGCCTGCTAAAGATAGGGAGGTTCTACTCTTATATTCAAAAAACGCTATAAACATTTTCAGGCCAGATATCTTTTCGGGCTCATTTCCTGTTTAGGGTATGTATATAAAAACCACAAGAATTGCGTAGCTTGTGGTGAAAAGCCTTCTTTTAGTTTATATGAAAGCAGTTATTCCGGTGGCTGGTATGGGAGCCCGTTTACGGCCCCACACCCACACCCAACCCAAGGCCTTGGTTCCTATTGCCGGCAAAGCCATTCTGGGTCATATCATTGAACGGTTACAGGCCGCGGGCGTCACCCAATTTGTGTTGGTAGTAGGTTATCTGGGCGAGAAAATCATGCATTATGTGCAGCGCAAATACCCACATATACACGCTGAGTTTGTAGTACAACAACCCCGCGAAGGCTTGGGCCACGCATTGTGGTGGGCCCGTGAGACGTTCCGCCACGAGAAGAACGTGCTCATCCAGCTGGGCGATACCATTGTGGATGTAGACATGGAGGAGTTCTTTTCTTCTGAACACACCATGCTGGCCGTAAAACCGGTGAAAAACCCTACCATGTTTGGCATTGCCGAAATGGACAACAGCGGCTTTATCACCAAAGTGATTGAAAAGCCCAAAATCCCTAAATCGAATTTCGCGCTGGTGGGCCTCTACAAGATTGCACACCCCGCCAAGTTAGCTGAGGCCCTGGAATACATTGTCGCCAACGACATCAGGACACAGAGCGAGCACCACCTCACTGATGCCCTCATGCACATGATCCAGAACGGCGAGAAAATGGTCTCCCGCACCGTGGACCATTGGTTTGACTGTGGCCGCAAAGACACCCTGCTGCAAGCCAACGCCACGCTTCTGAACCGCCCGGAATTCAAGCGCGTGGAGTACCCTGATTTTCCTAACACCATCATTATTCCGCCGGTAAGCATTGGCAAAGGCGTGCAGATCTCCAACTCCATTGTGGGACCAAACGTGGCCATTGGCGAGAGCGCCATTCTCAACTACACCATTGTGCGCAATTCCATTATCGGTGGGTATGCTGAACTGGGCTATGCCGTGCTGGAAGACTCACTAGTAGGATCAGACTCGGCGTTGAAAGGCCTCAGCCAGCGCCTCAACATTGGTGACAGCACCGAGATTGATTTTAGCCATTAAGCCACGTAGCACTACTTTACAAAGTAACTATTTACGGTTCCGGACTTCGGTCTAGATACCTATTACATGACACTTTACTTGCCAAAATGAACCCTGTTGCCCTTGCTCAAACCACCCGGGAATACCGCATGTCCCTTGGTTGGCGCATTTTTGTTTATCTGTTTGCCCCAGTCTTCATCGTTGGCGGTATTTTCCTGGGTATTCTTCCTTTCATTGATGATACTATAACGCCCGGGGCAGAGTATATTTTCATTCCTATGGGATTGGCTCTGTCACTTCTAATGGTCTATGCACTGCTGGAGGCGCATTATGGCATAATTCGGTTAAGCCAGGGGCGCATAGAGCAAGTGAGCGTATTTGGCAATAAAGAACTTCTGATTTCAGAAATTAAAGGTTTTGAGGCCGATGAATACTACATAAGAGTCTATCCGCTGGCGAAAGGTAAGCCTACCATTAAGATTGGAGTTATTGGAATAGAGAGCCAGGAAATTATTCAGTGGCTTCAGTTAAGAAAACATAACCTGGAGGAGGTCACCTACCAATATGAGGAAGAGGAGTTGTTGTCTAATCAGGCACTGGGCTCAACAGAGCAAGAAAGGCTAGCTAACTTAGAAAATACCAGAAAGCTGGCTTCGTGGTTAAATGGCGGAAGTTTTGCTATTGGGGGTTGGTTGTTTTTCTATCCTACTCCTTATAAAGCGGCAGTATTGGCTGGAGCTATCTACCCCTTGTTACTGGCAGGAGTTATGCTGTACTACAAGGGCATTTTCAAATTAAACACCAAAAACAAAAGTGCCCACCCTTCTTTATTTGGAGGAATACTACTGGCCGGTTTAGGGGTAGCCTTACGTGCCTTAACGGACATCAATCTCTTTTCATACGGTCCTATTCTACCATGGATTGGTGGTGTAACGCTTCTGATATTCCTCCTTTTGACTACAGCCACCAAGGAGTTCCAGTTTAATAAAATACAGGGTATTGGAATGGGTGCTCTCTTTTTCTGTATGATGGCTTTTTATGGCTATGGCGTAAGTGTAATGGCTAATGTGCTTTTAGACAACTCCGCTCCAGAAATCTACACCGCACAGGTGACAGACAAACACATCAGCAATGGGAATTCTACTACTTATTACCTCACCCTGGAACCATGGGGGCCACGCACTGAACCGGAAGATATTAGTGTATCAAGTGAATTCTATGAAACAGTGCCCGTGGGTGCAAATATACCTGTTCAACTATACCAAGGAGCGTTAAACACGCCTTGGCTTGTAGTAGAATAAGCCCAAATTTCAGTTTCCTCATGCAAAACCGAATCACCCAACTCTTCAACATACAATACCCTATCATACAAGCCGGCATGATCTGGTGCAGCGGCTGGGAACTGGCTTCGGCGGTGAGCAACGCTGGTGGGCTAGGGCTCCTCGGCGCTGGCTCCATGTACCCCGATGTGCTGCGCGAGCATATCCAGAAATGTAAAAAGACCACAGACAAACCCTTTGGCGTAAACGTGCCTTTGCTGTACCCAGATCTGGAAGAACACTTCAGGATTATCATGGAAGAGAAAGTGCCGGTTGTAGTCACTTCCGCCGGTAACCCGAAAACCTGGACGAAGAAGCTACAGGACAAGGGTTCCAAAGTAGTGCATGTGGTGAGCAACGTTAAGTTTGCCCGCAAGTGCGAAGAAGCCGGAGTAGACGCCATCGTGGCCGAAGGATTTGAAGCCGGAGGACACAACGGACGCGAAGAAACTACCACGTTTTGCTTGATTCCGCTGGTGCGCCAAGCCGTAAATTTACCCTTGATTGCAGCCGGAGGCATTGCCAACGGGGCGGGTATCTTTGGCGCACTCGCCTTAGGAGCTGAGGGTGTGCAGGTAGGAAGCCGGTTCGTGGCCAGTATAGAATCAAGCGCGCATCAAAGCTTCAAAGACCGCGTAGTAGCAGCCCAAGAGGGAGACACTGAACTTTCTCTAAAGCAACTCACACCCGTCCGCCTGCTTAAAAACAAGTTCTACCAGGACGTGAAAGCTGCTGAACTCCGAGGCGCTTCTAACCTGGAGTTAGTGGAACTGTTAGGCTCCCGCCGAGCCAAACGTGGCATGTACGAAGGCGATCTGGAAGAAGGAGAACTGGAGATTGGGCAAGCCGCTGCCATTGTCAACGACATCAAACCTGCCGGAGACATCCTGCGCGAGATGTGGCAGGAGTTTGAAGCCGCCAAAGCGAGGTTTTGCGGAGAGTGGCGGTAGTACCTTAAGGAGACTAATTCACAGATAAAATCTGCTTTCCTCTTTTGTCATCCTGAAAGGACCTTGTGGCTGACTAGAAAAGCGCTGTCGTAAACGTTATTACCGTTCGCCCACAAGATCTTTTTCAAGATGACAAGTGAGGAAGAAGGAAATACGGCAACTCAAATGTAAACCTCTTTGGCTCAAGACCTCCTCATCGCTGCCCTTGCCCAACACGTCTCTCTCACGCCCGAGGAGATGGAGGCGTTCCTGGCCATCTGCACCGTGCACGAGGCACAGAAGAAAGAGTATTTACTACGCACCGGCGAGCAGAACCATGACATGTATTTTGTACAGCGTGGCTGTCTACGGTCGTTTATCATAGACAAAGCCGGTAAAGAAGTGAACCTGGAGTTTGCTGTGGAAGGCTACTGGATCAGTGATGTGGCGTTCAACAAACCGGCGCTGCTTTCTATCCAGGCACTGGAGAAAACCCAATATTTTCAGATCAACATCAACGCCTTTGAAGACCTCACGCAAGAGCATCCTGTTTTCAACTTGTTTTTCCGAAAACTGCTCCAAAACGGCCACTTCACATTTAAGAAGCGAATGCTCTCCAGCATGACACAGACAGCCGCCGAGAACTACCGTGATTTCCTGCTCAAATTCCCGAACCTAGGCCAGCGCATTCCGCAGTACCACATTGCGGCATATCTGGGCATCACGCCCGAGTTCTTCAGCACCATCAAATCTGAAGGCATGGATATGTACCAGCAGGCCATTTCTTAAACTACCTTATTCTTTTTGGGCACCTGCTTCTCGACCTTTGTAGAGTGAACCTGAGGTAGTAGCCCTGTTGTTTTACAGGCACCTGCAGTAAGCGGCTCACACCCTTTTTCACGCTAAAAAACAACACATCCGTGGAAAGAAGAACTTTTATTAAATCCGTAGCGGCAGGAGCAATTACGATGACTACTTTAAGCGCTTTCAGAAAATTCACCGAGGACTTAACACCTCAGGATTATACCATGCCGGTGCTCTTTATAGGGCACGGCTCGCCTATGAACGGCATTGAAGACAACGAGTTCAGCCAGCGTTGGAAGAAGATGGCGCAGGAGATTCCCACGCCTAAAGCGGTACTGGTGGTATCGGCGCATTGGTTTACCAAGGGAACCAAAATCACGGCCATGGACTTCCCCAAAACCATCCATGACTTTGGGGGCTTCCCGAAGGAATTATTTGCGGTGCAGTACCCGTCGCCCGGCGATGCCGCTTTGGCGAAGGTAACGGCTTCCCTGATTACTACCACGCAGGTAGAACTGGACCATGACTGGGGCTTAGACCATGGCACCTGGACCATCATCCGGCACATGTACCCCGAGGCCAACGTTCCGGTGCTGCAACTCAGCATTGATTACACCAAAGGGCCGCAATACCACTATGACTTAGCCAAAGAACTGACGGCTCTGCGTAAGAAAGGAGTGTTGATTGCCGGCAGCGGCAACATGGTACACAACCTGCGCATGATGAACTGGAGCATGATCAATGGGGGCGGCTATGACTGGACCCAAACCATGAATGAGAAGTTTAAAGACCTCATCCTGAACAGCGATCACCAGCCGCTCATCAACTACCAAACCCTAGGCAAAGAGGCTCTCATGGCCATCCCAACGGTAGAACACTACCTGCCGCTTCTGTACACGCTGGGGTTACAAGGCAAGGATGAAGAAACCTCGTTCTTTAACGACAAAATGGTGGGCGGGTCTTTGACCATGACTTCGGTGAAGATCGGGGCATAGAACTGTTACTTCAACTTATACCAAAAGAGGCCGGAGCATTTCCGGCCTCTTTTGGTATAAACAGCTCCTAAACAGGAGCATTCTAACTTTAGGGTTCTCACGGGTATAATAGGTACTTCTTGCGCATTTCTTTGTACGCTTTCAGCCCCGGCTCCCAGGTTTCTCTGATTCTTTCTTCAGACCAACCTGCTTCTATCTGTTTCCGGAAATCGGCTACACCAGCTAATCTTTCAATCACACCCATCTGCTTGCTGTACGAGGAGTCAAAGAACCGCTCTTTCTCCGGGTAAGCCTTGTACAGTTCTATCATCCAGCTCAAGTTGATTTGGCGTTTTTTGCGGAGCTGCTCCACATCATATTTGCGCAAATCAAGGCCGTAGCAAACCTCGTTCATGTGCAGCGGGGTTTCGCTCATGCCTTTGATGCTGACTGGGGTAAAAGTGAAGTCGTATTTGCCTTTCAGGGTTGGTGCGCCCAACACCGTAAAAGGCATGTGTGTCCCGCGTCCCTGGCTGATGATGGTTCCTTCAAACAAGCACAGGCTAGGGTACAGCATCACACTTTGCGGCGTGTTCAAGTTAGGCGAGGGGTTCACGGGCAGCACATACGGCATGTCATGGTTGTAATTGGCCAATTTGATAATATTAAGCTTGTTCAACTTCAGGCCTTTCTCCATCCAGCCCTCGCCGTTCACCATCTGGGCAAACTCACCTACGGTAAGGCCGTGCGCAATAGGAATAGGAAATTGCCCGATGCCTGATTTGTACTTCATGTCCAAGATAGGCCCGTCAATCATGTAAGCGTGGGGGTTCGGTCGGTCCAGTACCATCAGTTCAACGTTGTGCTCTGCGCAGGACTCCATCACATCGCGCAGGGTATTAATGTTGGTGTAGAAACGGACACCCACATCCTGAATGTCATAGATGAGAACGTCTACACCAGTCAAGTCTTCTTTGCTGGGCTTCCGCTTTTTGCCGTAGAGAGAGATGATCGGAATACCGGTTTTGGCATCTACCTCATCATCTACCTTCGCGCCGTTGCTGGCGTTGCCCCTGAAACCGTGCTCTGGCCCAAATACCTTCACAATCTGAATCCCCGAAGCCAACAGACTATCCACACTGGATTTTCCGCCAATGGTTGAAGACGGGTTCACCACCATGGCTACCTTCTTGCCTTTCAGGTACGGCACATATTTCTCCGTCTGGTCGGCACCGGTCATTAAAGCTTTTCCGGGCTTAATAGAAGTGGAGCTGCTTTGCGCAGAAGTAGTGGCCGCTGGCGCAGAGGACCTGGTGCAGGAGCCATTCGCCAGTATCACGGCTAACAGGCCAAGCGACAAGATAGACAACAGAGATTTAGTCATAGGTAGGGAGAAGTTAGGCGTAATGCAGGCAACAAACTGAAGGGTACTTGCTAAGATAGGCAGTAATCAGCATCTTAAAAAGCATTTTAAGAAAATTTAAAAAGTAACCAATCCCGCTTTTTACCCACTTTTACAAAGGCAAAGCAAGAACGCTTATCCACTTCGCTCAAGTATTTTGTATATTGACCCGTCACCTCAAAAAGCATAGAAATTTAGTCTATGAAGAAAGCCTTCCCCCTGTCCTTCTTTGCTTTGCTTTTGATAATTGCCTGTCAGCAAAAAAACGTTCTTCAGGTCAATGAGGTAAGTACGGCTCTTACCCCCCTAGTAGCGCAAATTAAACCTCCCCAATCTCCCCTTAACGAGTTCGAAAAGTTTGTCTCTCATTTAGACAGTGCGGAGGTAAGCAGTATTTCTGAAGCCGCCCAGGAGTACGCCTCTTTGTTCAAGGAGAAACCCGTGGCATTGGCAGATTCAGGCTATGTGATTTTTGAGAAGTTTTACCAGCGCGTAGATAAGACCATCAACAAAACCCATCAAAGCTCCTCAACTGATTTCAATCTGGTACTTGCTTCCAATGCACCCAGCGCTCCCCAACAAACCCAAAAGTTTAAGGAGTACAACCAGACCTTGCAGGAGAACGGTTTTGAAGTTGCCTCCAAAGAAGAAGGAACGTACCTAAAACAAAACCGTGCTTTCATAGCTACTCACTTTTACCCCTTTATAAGCCCTACTTTAAAAGAATATCTGGAGCAGGTGAACAAGGAAACCCGAGAAGGGTTTGCCGAAGATGGTAGCTTAACCATTATTGAGGAAGAATTGGTGAGCAGGGTCATCTGGTGGGAAGGCTTTGTAGCCAAGCACCCCTCTTTTATCTACACAGAAGAAAGTAAGGCCCGCAAGAAGTATTACTTAACTGTGTTGCTGGAAGGCCTTGTGAACACCCCCGTGCTTTCCTTAGAAAGGAAAAATAAGATAGACACCTACTTCGCCGTTGCCTACCAGGAGTTGTATAAATGCGCCCCTCAATCAGAAGCAAACAAACTGGTACAGCCTTACTTCAAAGCCTTACTAAGGCCAGATAAAACGCAAGCCTACGCTTTGTTGAAACAATACCGACAGGCCGGGGTAATCATTGACTCTTCTGAGCCGAAGTCTGAGCATATGTTAAGCAGGAACGGTTCTCAAGGTGAACCTCTTACGGATTAGGTGATTGCTCTTTGCGCATCTTTGTGAGTGTTTTAATCTCCGATTTTAAAGAAGCATTCCCTTCCCCGTTTAATCTGCGCCTACGCACTTACTTTATAAAATAAGCAAACTCAGATGAAGGGGCTTCTTACACTATGTTTTAGTATATTTCTTTTAGTAGCCTCTTGTCAAAAGAAACCAGTTCCTAAAGAAGCTGGAAGCCCTAGAGCAGAGCTGTCACGTGTCTCCTCAAAGCAGTTATCCAGCCCTTTGCTAGCTGAATATGGGCAGTTCTTAACAAGCTTGGACAGTGCCAAGGTGGAGAATGTCTCCAAAGCTGCGGCTAAATACGTTGCGCTATTTGAAGGACAACCACAATCTTTCGCTGATTCTGGCTATGTGCTTTTTGACAGGTTTTTCCTACGCGTTGATAACACGATCAATGAGGTGCATGCAAATGACACAACCGACTACGACCCATTGGTGACAAAAACCAAGGAGCCTATTCCTAAGCAATTGCTGGAGTACAACAGAATCGCAAAGGCAAATGGCTTTGAGCTAGCTATGACGGAGGGCATGACTTACCTTAATCAGGACCGAGATTTTATCGCAAAGAATTTCTATCCTTCCATCAGTCCTACCCTAAAAGAATACTTAGTTCAGCTGAATAAAGAAAATAAAGAAGGCTTCTCAGAAGATGGCGGTTTAACCACTACACCAACTCAGCTTGCTGACAGAGTTGTCTGGTGGGAAAACTTCACTCAAGAGCATCCTGACTTTATTTTCATCAAAGAAGCTAGAATGATTTCAGAAGATTACCTAACCTATTTCTTGATAGGAATGGATAACACGCCTGTTCTCATTTTTGGAGGGAACAAGCTAGATCCAGAATTCGATCGAGCTTACCGTCACTTACTAAAGAAAGCCCCAAACTCAAAAGCAAGCAAAGCTGTCCAACCGTATTTCAAGGCGCTTCAGAAATCTGATACTGTCAGCGCCAATGCGCTTCTAAAGCAGTATCAGCAAGCAGGAATCATCTACAATCCTTATAAGAGATGTTTCATATTCTCCAAAAACAAAGATGCCGGAAACAAACGTTTCCGGCATCTTTTCTATAAAACTACTTAAAAGGAGTTCCTATTCTTTGTCAATCAACTCCACGCTGCGCTTCACGAAGGCTGTTAGGGCAGCACCAGAAAGCATGTTCTGCGACAGCAATGCCAAGTCATAGGCCTGTTTCGCAATCTTTTCGCCGCGCTCGTCATCACCTTTCAAGATGCGGTGGTTGATGGGGTGGTTGGCGTTGATGGTCACGTTGTACATGTCTGGCAGGTTGCCCATCATCATGCCACCGCCACCCATGCGGTTCATGTCTTTCATGCGGCGCATGAACTCAGGCAAGGTGATGATTACCGGTTGGTCGTCTACACTCAAAGCTTCCACGCCAACGGTCATGTTCTGGTTCGCGATCGCTTTCTCGAAAAGCTCCTTTAAACGCTTGGTCTCATCTTCTGACAACACGCTCTCAGGCTTAGCATCAGTCTGGATGAGCTTGTCAATGGTGTCAGCATCTACGCGTTTCAGAGTTGTTTTCTCCAATTTCTGCTCTAACTGGCCAATGAAGTGCGGATCAATCATGTTGTCCAGCTTCACCACGTCATAGTTGCGGTTCTTGGCCGTCTCAATAAACGCGTGCTGCTTCTCGGCATCATTCGTGTATAGAATTACAAGATTGCCGTCTTTGTCGGTTTGGTTGGCCTGTACAAAGTTGCGGTACTCTTCCAGGGTGTAGAATTTCTCGTCGGTGCTTTGCAGCAGGGCGAAGTCTTTGGCTTTCTCGTAGAACTTGTCATCTGACAGCATACCGTACTTCACGAACACGGCAATGTCGTTCCACTTCTCTTCGTAGGCAGTGCGGTCTTTCTTGTAGATCTCGTTCAGTTTATCAGCCACCTTACGGGTAATGTAGGTGTTGATTTTCTTCACGTTCGCATCGGCCTGCAAGAAAGAGCGGCTTACGTTCAACGGAATGTCTGGTGAGTCAATCACGCCGTGCAACAGCATCAGGAACTCCGGCACCACGTCTTTCACCTCGTCGGTGATGAATACCTGGCGGCTGTAAAGCTGGATTTTGTTTTTCTGGAAATCGAACTCATTCTTCACTTTAGGGAAGTAAAGAATACCGGTCAGGTTGAACGGATAATCCACGTTGAGGTGAATCCAGAACAACGGGTCTTCTGAGAACGGATACAGTTCTTTGTAGAAGTTCTTGTAGTCTTCGTCCGTTAGTTCAGACGGAGACTTGGTCCAGATCGGGTTCGGGTTGTTGATGGTCTCGCCGTTGAACTCTACCGGAATTGGTAAGAACTTGCAGTATTTGTTCAAGATGGTTTGCAGGCGGGCTTCCTCCAGGAACTCCTCAGAATCTTCGGCTATGTTCAGGATCACATCAGTACCGCGCTCAGTGCGGGTTCCGTTGGTGATAGAGAACTCAGTAGAACCGTCGCAGGTCCAGTGAGCTGCCTCAGCGCCGTCTGCGTGTGACAAGGTGTCAATCTCTACGGTACCAGCCACCATAAACGCCGAGTAGAAGCCTAAACCAAACTGCCCGATGATCTGGCTCTTGTCAGCGTTAGAGTCTTTGTAGCGCTCCACAAACTCGGTGGCGCCAGAGAACGCAATCTGGTTGATGTATTTTTTGATCTCCTCAGCAGTCATACCAATCCCGTTGTCAGAGATGATGATCTGCTTTTTCTCTTTGTCTACCTTCACGGTCACCTTCAACTCGCCCAGGTCACCTTTCAGCTCGCCAATGCTGGAGAGGCTTTTGGCTTTCTGGCTTGCATCCACGGCGTTGGACACCAACTCACGCAAGAAAATCTCGTGGTCTGAGTACAAGAACTTCTTGATGATGGGGAAAATGTTCTCGGTGTGAATCGAAATCGTGCCTTTTTCTTCCATTTCTACTTTATATAGATGTGTGTTAAAAACGTATTTTCTCTCTCTATTTCGGCTCTCAGCCGATGCTCTGTTTTGGGCCTACTTTTCAGAAAGCAGACCTAAAAGAGATGTTTTACCGTTCCCATTAAAAGGATAAGGGATGATGCACTGCGGAAGAAATTCAACCAGCGATGCACAATCAGCAATCGAGTAGGCAAAAGCTGTTCCAGCCTCCCATAAAATGACAGGTTGTCAGCACTGCTGGTGTAAATACGGCAGGGTTTTAGCTGTCAGGATAAACATTTCGTATATTTGTCGGTAACCACACTGTGCCTGTGAAAAACTTTACCCGGTATAGCGCCCTTTTTCTGCTGTTGCTGTTCGCGCGGGTCATGACCCCCAACGAGCTGCTGCTTCAGTTGCACGCGCACGAGCATACCGTAGAGAAACCGCACGACGAGTCACAGACACATATTGGGCAGAAACACACGCACTGCAACACCGATGACCTTTTCCACGCGCCTTTTCAACCTGCAGAGGCGCTAGTTCTTCCGGTACTTGCTTCCCATCAATGTTCCTTCGGGGCCGCCGCGCCTCAGCCAGGATATCTTGTTTCGGCCACGCAGCAGCACCTTCGCGGTCCGCCCACCCTTCACCTTTCCTAATCATTTCCCTCACAGGTTGGAGCCCAGCTGGTGAACGCCTTGCCATTTGCAGGGTATTTTCCTTAAACCAGGCTTAAAACAGCTTTTCTTCCTGACAGAGGCTTTCCGGAGAGCGTATCTCCTGTTGTTCCATTTGTATTTCTTACTGCGTTGCGCAAACACCTTGTATTTCTTGTGCTGGTGCTGCTGTGCGGGTATTGGCCTTTGGCCGATGCGTTCGCGCAAGATGGCCCCATGCCCCTGCCCGCCGATGCCCTTTCTGACGCTGACTGCGGCCTTACGCTTTCCGGCACCGTCACCGACCATGAAGACCGGAGCGTGCTTATTGGGGCCACCGTGGTGCTGGAAGGCACGCCGCACTCCAGCATAACCGATGCCAATGGCCACTACCATTTCCATGACCTCTGCCCGGGCACCTACCAATTGGTGGTCTCTTACCTGGGCTACACCACAGAGCGGCTGGCAAAAGCGTTCCGGGCGCCGGAAGTAGTGAACTTCAGGCTACATCCAGACGCACTACAACTCCACTCTGTGGAAATACGCGGCACCAAGCAGCGGGAGCAACTCACCCAGGCCAATAGTAATTTGAGCGGCCGGGAGCTGGCCCAGACGCAAGGGCAATCTTTGGCGCAGGCACTGGAACGTATAACAGGCCTGAGCAGCATCCAGACTGGGCCCAGCATTGCCAAGCCCGTCATTCATGGCATGCACAGCAACCGCATTCTGGTCATGAACAATGGCGTGCGCCATGAGGCCCAGCAGTGGGGTTCTGAGCACGCGCCCGAGATTGACCCGTTTGTAGCTTCTGAGTTGACGGTGATCAAAGGAGCGGCCGGGGTTCGGTACGGCGCTGATGCCATAGGCGGCGTAATTCTGGTAGAGCCTCGTCCTTTGCGGGATTCTGCCGGCACCAGCGCTCAACTGAACCTGGTAGGCGTAAGCAACAATAGACAAGGAGTGGTGTCTGGCATGGTAGAAAGCAATCCGGCGGCGCTGCCCTCATTGAGTTGGCGATTGCAGGGTACGCTCAAAAAAGCAGGTAACAGCAAAACTCCAGAGTACTACCTGGCCAACACCGGCTACCAGGAGCAGAACTTCTCTGCCGCCGCCGGCTGGACCCGGGAAAAATTTGGGATAGAAGCGTTCTTCAGTAGGTTTGATACTAAACTGGGCGTGTTCTCGGCCTCTCATGTGGGCAACTTAACAGACATACGCAATGCCATACAGCGGGAGCGGCCCGAACCGGAGGCGGATTTCACCTATGCCATTGACCGGCCGTACCAGAACGTAACGCATGACCTACTTAAAGTACGGGCCTTCTACCGGACAGAACCTTTGGGCCAGGTGAGCTTGACCTACGCCCGCCAGTTTAACCAACGCGAGGAGTATGACATTCACGGCGGCGGCTCTGAAGTACCGGGCCTGCGCTTTGAGATTGAGACGCACCAAACCGAGGCTTTATGGGAACACCGGCCCGTGGGCAATCTTACCGGCAGCTTTGGGGCCTCTTACCAGTACCAATTCAACCGCTATGAAGGGCGCTTTTTTGTGCCTTTCTACCAAAGCCACACTGGCGGCCTATTCTGGATTGAGCATTGGGAGAAAGAGAAATGGCACCTGGAAGCCGGACTTCGGTACGATTACCGCTACCTGCAAGCCAAGATGTTCCGGAAAGACACGCCGCAACGCACCGGTCAGGCTAGCCTGGACAATGAGCTGCTCACGCCCACGCAACGGTTCCAGAACCTATCGGGTACGTTAGGGGCCATTTACCACGTGGGACCGCACCTGGACCTTAGCGTGAATGCGGCTACCGCCTGGCGCTCGCCTACTACCAGTGAACTGTACAGCAACGGAATTCACCATGGCACGGGCACCTATGAATACGGTGACCCAACGCTAGGTGTAGAGCGGGCCTACAATTTCATGGCCACCCTAGGCTACGTGCAGAACCAGCGCCTGAACGGGGAGATCAGCGTGTACCGGAACTACATCCAAAACTACATCTATCAGGAACCGGATACCATTCCCACGCTCACCATTAGGGGCGCCTTCCTGACGGCCCGGCAACGGCACGCCGATGCTACCTTTACCGGCCTGGACGCCAGCGTCACGTACCAGTTAACAGACCAACTGTTGTTCTCTAGCAAAGCGTCTCTGGTGCGGGCTTATAACCGAACGGCCGAAGAGTACCTGATCTGGATTCCTAGTGACCGCTATGAAAACAGCTTGCGCTACTCTCTGAACAAACTGGGAATCCGGGGCAACCTTACCGAGAATTACCTGCAGGTGAGCGGCCTGGCCGTGACCCGCCAACGCCATGTTCCAGACAACTACCTTGCCCGCGACTATGCCATGCCTCCGGCGGGATATTTCCTGCTCAATGCTGAACTAGGCACCACGCTGCACGTAGGTAAGCAACAGATTGACATTGGCCTTATAGGCCGAAATCTCTTAAACACTGCTTACCGTGATTACCTGAATCGCTTCCGGTATTATGCCGATGAAGCCGGTAGGAACGTTACCCTTAGAGTTAGTATTCCCCTAAATTTTTAATCACTTTTTATTCACTTTACCTTTTAACCATGAAGTTATTTTTGAAACCATCCCTCGCCATCTTGTTCGCCGCTTCCGTTTTCACCGCTACCTCTTGCAGCAATGACGACGATCCAACGCCTAACAATGAGGAAGAACTGATTACCACGCTTAAATTAACCATGGTACCACAAGGCGGCGGCACAAATGTAACAGCCAGCTACCGTGACATAGATGGTGCAGGCGGCGTGGCACCCGTTATCACTGGCCCTACGCTGGTCCCAAATAAAGTATATGACGTGACGGTAGAGATACTGGATGAATCTAAAAACCCCGTTGAGGACATCACAGCAGAGGTACAGGAAGAAGGAGATGAGCACCAATTCTTTTACGTAGTATCCAGCGGCCTGAACCTGGCTGTAGCCTACAATGACATGGACGCTAATAACCGTCCGGTAGGCATTAAAACCAGAATGACCACTACAGGAGCCTCTTCTGGTAACCTGCAAGTAGTTCTTAAGCACCAGCCTGGCACGAAGAGCGCTACCAGCACCATCAATACTGGTGAAACAGATGTAGAGGTATTATTTCCTGTGACTATCCGGTAATCTAAAACCTATCTATGCAGAAAAGCCCGGCAATGCCGGGCTTTTCTTTTGCACCTCTTTTCTGAAATCATGCCTCAAACAGAAGCTTTCTGGTTACCTCCGAATAAGTAACAACAACTTGCCTTAGAGGTGAGCTTACGGTTTCATAACCTTTTATAAAAAGAGAGCCCAACGCATAATTACATGCATTGGGCTTATTAATAAAGGGATAGTATGGACTAATTTAAAACCGGCTCTACTTTGTAGCCTTGCGCTCGTAACAACTGAATCAACCCTTCTTCACCGGCAAGGTGAGCGGCACCTACCGCCACAAACGACGGGCTGTTCTTCATCATGTCTACCATAGGAGCTAACCATTTGTGGTTCCGCTCGTCCAGCAGCAAGCTGTTTGATTTCTGCGCGTCTTCCTGGGAGATAATGAGTTCATATAAGCTCTTCAAGTCTTCCTGCTGATAAAGGCTCAGCATGTTTTTCATGAGCTTGCGCTGCTTGTCAAACTGCTTCACGTTGTTCAGCAATTGAGAAGTCTGGTCCTCCAGTGTTGACTGGTCAAACAAGGCTACCTGCTCCTCGGGCGTTTCCAGCATATAGATGGACTTGTGCCATTTCTTAGCCATGTTGAGCAACGCCAAGTCGTATGATTCTGGGTTGTAACCCAACAGTTTAGGATAAAGGAGCAACTGACCCAAAAAGCCTGGCTTGATGTATCTAAACTGCTGCATGTTACGCTCCAAAGAATCTTCTACAAAGTTGGCCAGAAGGCTGTACTCCTGTGCGGTCATCAACGACTCTAAAGGCTGGTTCATGCGCATGGTCTTGGAAAGGAGCCTACTCAGCTTAGGGCTGTCTAAGTCTACCTCAAAAACCACCGTCTGGGATTTCATCAGTTTTTGTTTTACCTTACCAGGAAGGGCAAACTGGTCTTTGGGCACCAGGTGGAAGGTTCCGTAGAGATAAGAGGTCTTAATCCCTTGTCCGCTTACCTTCCAAAGCAATGAATTACCTTGAGGTTCTGAGAAGGCATAAGCTCCTTGTTTAGGAAGGGCGATTCCCAGGAGTAGACTTGCAAAGAAGAACCAAACAGAAGCGGCTTTGTACGTGCCCATAAGCAGAAGGTTACTGATCTTTAACAAAAGTATAACTTTTTTTTAGAGCGCAACACGGCACCTCTTGAAATTCCGATAAAACTGTAGAAATACACGACGAAATCTAACATATTGTGAATAAAGCAGTTGTATACATAATTTTACACACTAGTATTCATATCTAAAAATAAGAATAGTTATATATCTAATTTCTTATCTTGCTCCATGCAACACACTACTCCACCACCTTCTACAACTAAACTCTTTAATACTGCCGTTATTGTGGCCGCTTTAGGCTACTTTGTTGACATCTATGACCTAGTACTCTTCAGTATTGTGAGGATAGCCAGCCTCAAAGACCTGGGGGTAACTAGCCCGGAAGCTCTACTGGAGGAAGGGGTTCTTCTCATAAATATGCAAATGACAGGCATGTTAATAGGAGGGATCTTCTGGGGTGTACTAGGCGACAAAAGGGGTAGAATCTCGGTCCTATTTGGCTCTATATTTTTGTACTCTGCTGCGAACATCGTTAACGGATTCGTCTCAAATCTGGAAGCATATGCCTGGTTGCGGTTTATTGCGGGAATAGGATTAGCCGGAGAACTAGGCGCTGGAATTACCTTGGTCACCGAGGTTCTACCTAAAGAAAAACGAGGCTACGGCACCACCATTGTAGCCTCAGTGGGCATTTCGGGCGCTATCTTGGCCGGTATTATAGGCGAATATTTTCATTGGCGCACGGCCTATTTTGTAGGAGGCGGATTGGGCTTGCTTCTGTTATTGCTCAGAATTGGGGTGTATGAGTCTGGCATGTTTGAACGCACCCAGAAGCAGGAGGTAGTACGGGGTAATTTCCTGAGCCTTTTCACCAATGGCGCCCGGTTCCTCAAGTATGTGAAATGTATCTTAGTGGGAATTCCTATCTGGTTTGTGATAGGCGTGCTGATCACGTTCTCTCCAGAATTCGGCCAGGCATTAGGAGTACCCGTTGCTATTTCAACAGCCAAAGCCATCGGTATTTCTTATTTCGGGTTGAGTCTGGGAGATGTGGCTAGTGGTCTAATAAGCCAAAAGCTAAAAAGCCGGAAAGGCGCCGTAACCCTCTTCCTCTTTTTGCTTGGGGTAGCCATTACCCTTTACCTGGTGGCCCATGGTGCCAGTGAGACGTATTTTTATGCCCTTTGCTGCGCCCTAGGGTTTGCCAGTGGCTATTGGGCAATGTTTGTAACGATAGCGGCAGAACAGTTTGGCACCAATATCAGGGCTACAGCCACCACCACAGTGCCCAATTTCGTGCGAGGCGCTGTTGTACCATTTACCCTTTTATTTAGCGCCTACAAAGAAGAATGGGGCTTGTTACTGACTGCCGGTATATTGGGCGCAGTGGCCTTGCTCATTGCACTAGCGGCCATCTTAACTTTACCAGAGAGCTACGGCAAAGACCTTGATTATGTAGAGTAACGTTTAGGGGCCGTTTCTCTCAAAACGGCCCCTAAACAAAATGCTTATTATTGGCAGCATCATTCTTGTCGCTCCCATTTCCGCATCAGGAGAGTCAGCTTATTTCTTTTCAAAAACGAGGTCAAATGATTGATAAGCAATGGAGTCACCTGCTTTTAACTGATTCAAATCTGGCTGCTCCTTCAAGACATTATTTACACCACTGATCTTAGTGTAGCCTATAGGCCTGTATTGCCCATTGTAATTGGCATACAGCGCTAAGGCATAATTTAGCATAGGAAAATGCAGTTGCTGACCATTGATTCGCGCCACCTTTCTTTCTACATATCGGTAGGTAAAACCTGAGTTTAGAGGAATAAGCTGCTGATGGTAAGCATATGGATGCTTGTAGAAAGCACTGGAAAGCCTGAAGAGATATTCATCCCGACTTATGTTCCATTCTGCACCCACGTAGTAAACAGTATCTTTTCCTATCAGCTCCAAATCTTGGCCCTTCTTCACAAGCGAAAAATCGCTCCATTTGCGAAAAGAACCTCTTTTTGATTGGGCACTTGTGGCTGAAATGATGCGCAGGGAGTCTGCACGCTCTGGTGTCTCATCCTTTCTATGGCCATTTTCAAACAAAAAAGACTCCCCGTATCTCCGCACAAAGCTACTGATCACCTGCGGGTCTGTGACTTCTCCCTGCCGGGTAAACACCCTTATCTTGGACGTACTCTCCAAATAAGAGGAAGTGTACGTTGATGGATATTCCAAGGGGGCAGTCTCCTCTTCTTTCTCACAAGCAACTAACCCAAGAGCAAACAATACGACGTAGATCTTCTTCATGGAACCCAAGTTTTGTTGCCAAGATACTTACAAGTAAACAAACTATGCTCAATAGCAACTGCAGAAAATTAGCCTTGAAACAGAACCAGGCACCATTTCTCAGGGCTCTTTGTTAGTCTGTCAAGATAAGCAGTAATTTCGCACATGATTCTCTATAACGAAACCATAAACATAGACAACAAGGTAGCCGCAGACTGGCTACAATGGATGCAGGAAACCCATATTCCGGAGGTGATGGCCACCACCTTCTTTGTCAAATTTCAGATCGCCAAGGTGATGGAAGAGGAAGACAACGGAGGCACTACCTACGCCATCCAGTACTACGCCCGCCACATGGATGATTTGCTGGAATACCACCGCGAGCACGACCAGAACATGCAAGCCAAGATGCAGGCCCAGTACCCAGGGCAGTTTGTTTCTTTCAGAACAGTATTAGAAGTAGTAGGGTAGCTTTTCATCCCTTCTACCGTCTCAGAAATGCAGGTGGCCATTCTGATCAGATTACATAAAATAGCCTGAAAACGCTTCAATACATTTTCAGGCTATTCTTATTTTCAGGGTAAATTTCTAAAACTGCTGCAGTTCTTCCTGGCTTAGGTTGCAGTTAATCCATTCTACATCTAGGTTTGCGCCTATGCTGCGGTAGAAGTTAATGGCAGGTTCGTTCCAGTCCAGCACCTGCCACTTCATGCGCTTATAATTTTCCTCTTTAGCGGCTTTCGCCACGGCGTGGAACAGCAACCGGCCAATGCCCTTCCGGCGCAGGCGCTCCGTCACCACAATGTCTTCCAGGAACAGCATCTTGCCTTTCCAGGTGGAGTAAGCCGTGTAATAGAGCGCAATACCCACAATGCCCTCTTCGGGCGACTCAGCCACGAAGAACTCAAAGATAGGCTGGGCTCCGAACCCATCACGCCGCATGTCTTCAATGGAGTTGGTAACTTCATCAGGGGCTTTCTCATACACGGCTAGTTCTACAATCAAGGCATGTACACCGGTCAGGTCGGCTTCTGTGCCTTTCCTGATATTGACAGATACGCTCATAGGTTCTTTCTACAATGAAGTATGAATTGGCTTGCAAATTACACCCACTCTTGGGCAATAAAAAATGCCGATGCGGTAGGAGCATCGGCATTTAATAACATGTCAAAAGATTTAGTTATTGCCCTCCGTATGGAGTTACGCCCATGTTGTAGAACGTGAAGGCCCACACATCAGTAGCCTCAGCAATTTGGGCAGTGGTGGATTTCCCGGCGCCGTGCCCGGCTTTCACGTCTACCCTGATTAGGTACGGGTTGGGGCCGACCCCTTTTTCCTGCAGCGTAGCAATGTATTTAAACGAGTGCGCAGGCACTACACGGTCATCATGGTCGGCGGTGGTCACCAACGTGGCCGGGTAGCTTACGCCTTCCTTGATATTGTGAATTGGCGAGAACTTCAGGAGGTTCTGGAACTGCGCGGCATCATCTGAGGAACCATACTCTGGCACCCACGCCCACCCGATGGTGAACTTATGGAAGCGCAGCATGTCCATCACGCCCACGGCAGGCAAAGCCACCTTGAACAGATCCGGACGCTGGTTAGCTACTGCCCCAATCAACAACCCTCCGTTAGACCCACCGGCAATGGCCAGCTTCTGAGAAGAGGTGTATTTCTGATTAATCAGGTACTCAGCCGCTGAGATAAAATCGTCAAAGACGTTCTGCTTGTTGGGCGTCATACCAGCTTTGTGCCAGGCTTCGCCGTACTCACCGCCACCGCGTATATTGGCTACGGCAAACACGCCACCGTTCTCCAGCCAAACCATGCGTCCAATGCTGAAGCTAGGAGTCATGGAAGCGTTGAATCCGCCGTAGGCGTACAGGTACGTAGGGTTAGTCCCGTCCAGCACCAATCCTTTTTTGTGGGTGATGAACATGGGAACCTTGGTGCCGTCTTTGCTGGTGTAGAAGACCTGCTTGGTTTCATAGGCCTCCATGTCTACGTCTACTTCAGATTTCCGGAAGAGGGTAGATTTATTTGTGGCCACGTCATATTGGTAGATGGCACTGGGGTACGTGAACGAGGTGAAGGTATAGAAAACGGTTTTGTCTTCTTTCTTCCCGCTAAACCCGCTGGCAGTACCAATGGTAGGCAAAGCCACATCATGCAACCACTTGCCTTTGGTATCATGCACGCGTACCAGGGTAGCCGCGTCTTTCATGTAGTTTAGCAGCAGACGGTTATTCACCAGAGAAGCATAGTTGAGCACATTCTCGGTCTCAGGCACCAGGGTTTTCCAATTAGCTTGCTGTGGCTTCTTCAGGTCTATTTCAATTAGCTTGTACTTAGGGGCACTATGGTTTGTGAGCACAATCAGCTTGTCACCTATGTTTTCCACTACGCCATACTCCTTGTCAAAGCTTTCCACCAAGGGCACAATGGGGCTATTGGCTTTGGTGAGGTCTTTCACATACAGCGAGTTGTTGCTGGTACCTTCTGACGCGGTAAGGATGAGGTACTTTTCATCTTCGGTGGTAGCTGCGAACAATAACCGAAGCGGGTGTTCTTTGGCTTCCCAGATGAGTTTGTCCTGGCTCTGCGGCGTGCCTATTTTGTGGTAGTAGACTTTGTGGTACTCGTTCTTATTGGCCAGCTTAGAACCTTGGGTAGGCTCAGCGTAGCGGCTGTAAAAGAAACCATCTTTGTGCCAGCTGGTACCCGAGAACTTAATCCAATGCAGTTCATCAGACAGCTTTTTGCCCGTTGCTACATCCAGCACGTAGGCATCACGCCAGTCGGAGCCGCCCGTGGAGGTGGTGTACACCGCGTATTTGGCGTCTTTGCTGAAGTCCAGGCTTCCTAAAGAGGTGGTGCCGTCTTCAGACAATTTGTTCGGGTCCAGGAACAGTTCTGGGGTGCCATTCAGGCCTTTCTGGCGGTAGAGTACGCTCTGGTTCTGAAGACCGTCGTTTTTGTAGAAGTAATAGTAGCCACCTTCCTGGAAAGGCGCACCATATTTAGGGTAGTTCCACAGCTGCGTGAGGCGTTGCTTAATCTGCTCCCGGAACGGAATCTTGGCCAGGTAGTCAAACGTGACATCATTCTGTTGCTTCACCCATGCCGCTACGTTCTCGGCGGTGTCGGCTTCAAGCCAACGGTAAGGGTCGGGTACCTGCGTACCGTGGTAGGTGTCTGTATGCGGTATTTTTTCAGTTTTCGGGTACATGATGGAAGTTGATTTGACAGCCACGGCAGTTTCTTCTACCGGAGCCTTGGCATCTGCCGATGTTGTAGCAGATGGGGTGCTGGTTTTACAGCCGGTTGCGGCTGCAAGGGCAGCGACCCATAGAAACGTAAAGGTCTTGTTCATGTTTTAGGTTAGTTTTATCTATAACTGCCAAAAAGCAGGGCTTTCATTCTCAAGTAACGTTCTGCCTCGGCTTTCCCATCTACTGAAAGCGACTAATCTGCAGCCTTTCAAAGATAGCACCAGCAGAAGCACCTTTCTCATGTTCTTTGCTTCAGCTATTGTTTCTGACAGCAAGGATGTTCTCCTTTCCAGCTTCTGAATACTAAAGGTCGGGTAGCCTTACAGAAGCGCTATTTCCCCAACTATATTAGAAAAAACATTTTTATCTTCCCAATAGAACACCCTTGCCCCCCATATCAGCCTGACTAAATCATTTCACCATAGAAACCATCTGCCCTTATGCCAGCAAAACTCATCCTTTTCTTAGCCCTCTTCCTGTGCGGAGTTTCCGGCGCGTTCGCCCAGACCAAGCCGGCTGCCAAAGAACCTGCCGATGGCGAGATGAAGACCTATTACATGGCTTTCCTGAAGGTTGGCCAAAACCGTAGCCAGAATTCTCTCACGGCTACCAAGATTCAGGAAGCGCACATAGACACATAAACAAAATGGCCGCCGATGGGAAACTTACCTTGGCCGGACCTTTCCTTGACAACGGAGATGTGCGCGGCATCTTCATTTTCAATGTCAACACCATAGAAGAAGCCGAAGTAGACCCCGCCGTAAAAGCTGGTCGCCTGATCATGGAATCACACCCCTGGTACGGCCAGAAAGGCGCCAAATTCAAGTAAACCCAGTTCAGGAGCAGTTTTGAAAAAAAGGCCTCTAAACAGAAAATAAATTTTTGCGCCTACACAATATAGCACCAGCTCCTTCCGTTTTAGAGGAGAAATAGTTGTTGTGTAACGTAGCAAAGGGATCTGGCAATAAACGCCAGATCTTTTTGTGTTTTTAGGCAGGCACTATTCCTCCAGAAAACCTGTCTTTGCTCCCGCGAGAAGAAATATCCTCCTCTTTCTACTCACAATCACACAGCAACCTTGCGCCTTTTTACGGTTCAAAAATATCATGCCTCGGCCCCAGAGCTGCTTTGCAAAAAGAAGGCGTAGAGAACTATCCTTAATTAGTTTATATTTTCAGCCTGTTTTCTGAAAAGAAAGCAAAATCAGCGGCATCTCTTTCCAGCACCTTACAATATCTCCTGTTTCTTTTCCGTTTTCACCCTGAAGTAGTTTCTGTTTAGCTTTTTGGGGCATTTATCCTTTTGGGGTAAGTGCCCCAATTTTTTACAGGCGCACGCCTCCCCCTCCATCCATGAAGGCGATATATTCCGTAGTTATGTTGCAACGGTGGCGCCGGTCCATTATCTTTCTACATTGCGGCCCCCAGGCATGATTTTTTTGTCCAGTATTATCTAGCCATTGTGTATATGAAGTATAGGTTTACCCGTTCCTTTTCTTCCCCCCAAAAGAACTTTCTTTTCGTTTTTCTGCTAGCCTTAAGTCTAGGATTCTTGTCCACTCCCGCAGTTCAGGCGCAGGACGCCTGTTTGCTTATTCCCTTGTCTCTGGAAGAACGCATGCAAGCCGCTGAACTGGTGGTGGAAGGAAAAGTGGTAAGCCAGCGCTCTTTCTGGGATGACCAGCACCATAACATATACACTGCCCACCAGGTGGAGGTCTTCAAGGTGTTCAAAGGCACCCCGGTTTCCACTACAGTGGAGATTGTGACCGAAGGTGGCCGCGTTGGCTTAGACATGCACGTGTATTCCTCTACGCTTCAACTGAAGTCCCAGCAACAGGGGGTGTTCTTCCTGCATACTTCCAAGAAAAACGCCCGCTATGCAGTATATGGTAGCATGCAAGGCTTTATCAAGTACAACTTGTCTGGAGGCACGGGCAAGGATCCATTTACTACTTACTCTTCTATCCCGCTGGAGGTCTATGGCGCACTTACCCGTGTTTCGGGCACCTCAGTCCGCACCGTGAAAGCCAATACGGAACTGGATACAGCCCTGAAGCCAAAAGTTACCCTTGAAAACCAGCGGCGGCAAATCCCTTTGATCACCAATCTGAGTCCTCTTGTTTTGCGGGCGGGCACTGGTGATGTCCTCACCATCACGGGTACTAACTTCGGGACAACCCGGGGCACCGGTTACGTGGAGTTCCGGAACGCTGACGATGGCGGAAAGACCTTTATAAAACCCTTAGCCACCGATTACTTAAGCTGGTCAGATACCGAGATCAGGGTGAAGGTTCCTTCTTACGGCATAGACGGGGGCACAGCAGGTTCAGGCCAGGTGCGCGTAGTGAACAATGACCCTAACACCGCCACTTCGGCCCTTTCCATCACTATTTTTTACGCTCACTCCAATGTGGGCTATAAAGACGATGACCGGGGTATTCCTGAGCAAAGCTACCAGCCACGGCTTATAGACCAGAACAGACAGGGCGGTTACACGTTCCGGTTTGGGGCCAGCTTTGAAAGCAATACACCTGCGTTGTACGCCTTCAAGCGCTCCATGAACGAGTGGTCTTGTACCACCTTCGTGAACTGGAACACCATTTCCAATGCACCTGTGGCCACTACCGCCGAGGACAACTTCAACTCTGTCATTTTTGCCAACACCGGAGACTTACCCGCCAACGTTTTGGGCCGTACCATCAGCAGATACCGGGGCTGTATCACGGGCACTGTCGTTAACTTCTGGGTGAGAGAGATAGACATGGAGTACGCCCGTCGTTCAGACTGGCAGTACGGTCCAGATGCTGCCACCAACCGCCAGTTTGACTTTCAGAGCGTGGTGGTACATGAGTTAGGGCACGGCCATCAGTTGAGCCATCTTATCTTACCAAGAGCAGTAATGCATTACGCCGTGGCCGCAGGTCAGGCTTCCAGGACCCTCAATGCTGAAACAGACATCGCTGGCGGCCGATATGTGGTAGAACGCAGCGTTACAGCCCCGCCCTGCAACGTTAGCCCCATGGTCCCTAAAACGGCCAATGCCTGCGCTATTCCGGTGGAGTTGATTGATCTGGAGGGTGAGCTTACCGCAGATAACCGAGTATTGCTGCAATGGACCACGCAACAGGAGAACGGTATCACTGAGTTTGCCATAGAAAGAAGTCCAGACGGCATCACGTACACCACCATTGGTCGCGTACCCGCCAGAGGCACACCCGCAACCTATGAGTTCACAGACCCAGCGCCCCTCAACCAACTTAACTTTTACCGGCTGCGCGTAATCAGGTCTAACAACACGCAGGAATACTCAGATGTGGTACAGGTAGTAGGCCCAGGCTTTGTGCGACAACTGGCCCCTAACCCCGGCGGAAACCAGACCTCCCTGTACTTCAATGCGTCACAGGAAGAAAGGGTACAGCTCGCTATCTATGATGTATCTGGCAGGCTTTACCGAACCTTTGAGATTTCGGTTTCTCCTGAATCTAACAGGTATGATTTAACGCTGTTTCCTGAAAACGATGATGAAAAGACGCCTATTGTTAGAGGCTTGTTGCTCATCAGATGGACCACCGCGCGCGATAGCGGCACTCTCCGGTACCTGAAACTGGAGTAATCTCGCTTGCTGCTTAGAGCCTGTTTTCTGGAAAACAGGCCCTAAGCAGCAAGCCTTTCCTTTGCCTGTTCGTTTGGTTTGAACGTGGAGTAAGTGTAGTTTCGGGGTTTAGAGTTTCGTTATGCCACAGATGAACTGGGAGCGCCTTATTTCCAAGAAGCGCTTTGATGCCCAAACCAAAGAACACGCCACAGATGAGTCAGTACGCGGGGAGTTTCAGCGCGATTATGACCGCCTGGTGTTTTCCACGCCCTTTCGCCGTTTACAGAACAAAACGCAGGTAATGCCCATGCCCGAAAGCGATTTCGTGCACAACCGCCTTACCCATAGTTTGGAGACCTCCTGCGTAGGCCGTTCTTTGGGCCGCATGGTGGGCAAAGTGCTGTTGGAGCGGCATCCGGCCATTCTCCAGACGTATCCGGGCATGCTGGAATCTGATTTTGGGGACATGGTGGCCGCGGCTTGCCTTACGCATGACATCGGAAATCCGCCTTTCGGCCATTCCGGCGAAGATGCCATCTCTTCTTTTTTCAGAAGCCCTGAGGCCGCTGTGTTTCTGCAAAACTTAACTCCTGCCCAGGTTTCTGACCTCCAGAATTTTGAAGGCAACGCCGCCGGATTCCGGATTATCACGCATACCCATCCGGGCCAAAGCACCGGCACCTGTGGCATGCGCCTTACCTACAGCACGCTGGCCACCTTCACCAAATACCCGCGCCCCTCAGACGCGGTGGTGAAAGGCACCAAAAAGGCCAGCGAGAAAAAGTACGGCTTCTTTCAGGCCGAGCAGGCGCACTTCAGAAAAATTGCCGAGGAGTTGGGTTTGTTACCCGCCGGAGAACACGCGTTTCACCGGCACCCCATGGCCTTTCTGGTAGAAGCTGCCGATGACATCTGTTACCGCATTATTGACTTTGAAGACGGTTGCCGATTGGGTCTTATTCCTTTTGAGCAAGCCAGAGAGCTTTTGTACCCGCTGCTGAATGAACGCCCGGGCAAAGTACACAGCACCACGTTCCACGATTGGCGGGAACAGCTTGGCTTATGGCGGGCTGTCATCATCAACAACCTGATCTACGAGTGCGCGGGCATTTTCCTGAACCACGAAGAAGAAATCCTGAACGGCACCTTTGACCAGTCTTTGATTAACCTGGTTCAGCAGAAAGCTGCTCTGGATGACATCAAGAAGATCTCCATTGACCAGATTTACCGTCACCGCCCGGTGCTGGAGATTGAAGCTGCCGGCTTTGAAGTACTAGGCGGTTTGCTGGAAGCCTTCCTGAAAGCGGTCTTTGATCCATCGGCGGGCCGTCACCGCAAGTACTTGGATTTGGTTCCTGATCAGTTCCTAGGTCCGCAACGTCAACTTTCTGAAGATGCCTATGAGAAGATCCTCAACATCACTGACTTCATCTCAGGCCTCACCGACAGCAGCGCCATCAGCCTCTTTAGGAAGATCAAGGGAATTGAGTTGCCCCGGATGTACTAGAGGATTATGCATTGCTGATTGTTCATGAAAGCAGTTTCTCTCACGTTGTCATCTTGGAAAGATCTTGTGGGCGAACCAGAAAGGCTCTTAATCGCTGCTATTACCGCTTGCTCACAAGATTCTTTCAGGATGACAACTTGAGAGAGTATAGATTCATGCTGGGAACCTCTAGAAGATGATCGTTTTGTTGTTGCTCACGAACACCTTTTCAGAGAATACCAGCTTAAGCGCCTGCGCCAGCACAATCTTCTCTACATCACGCCCCGATTGCGCCATGTCTCGGGCATTCTGGGCATGGTTTACCTGAATGACGTTCTGCGCAATAATAGGCCCTTCGTCTAAGTCACTGTTCACGAAATGAGCGGTGGCCCCAATGATTTTCACACCGCGCTCATACGCCTGCCGGTACGGGTTAGCCCCAATGAAAGCCGGCAGGAACGAGTGGTGGATGTTGATGATGCGGTTAGGAAATTGTGCCACAAACCCCGGACTCAAAACCCGCATGTACTTAGCCAACACCACATATTCTGGAGCGTAAGCGGCCATTACCTGGCTCATTTCCTGGTCATGTTCCTCACGGGTTTTGTTTTCATGGGAAACATGGTGGAACGGAATCCCGAATCGGGTTACGAGAGACTCCAATTCTGCATAGTTTCCTATCACGGCCAAAATGTTCGCGTTCAGGTCACCGTATTCATGCCTTAACAGCAGGTCTCCCAGGCAGTGGTGCTCTTTGGTGACCAGTATCACAATGTTTTTCATGCGCTCCGGCACCAGCCTGATGCGGGCATCGGGCGGAAGCTCTGCCTTCAATTCCTCTACCAGCATTTGGGGGTGCACCTCTCCGGCTAATTCAGCCCGCATGAAGAAGTAATTCTGCTGCCGGTCTACAAACTCGTCATTGCTGGTAATGTTGAGGTTGTTTCTAAAGACAATCTGTGTAATGGTGAAGATAAGACCTTTGCGGTCTGGGCAATCAATTAACAGGAAGTACACCATGGGTTGGAAGAGGACTGGCATTCATTTGTAGGCTGCTTTCTGTAAAACAGCCTATAAATGGACTACATAAATTTGTGGTAAGGATTGAACTGGGAGTTACATGCGCAGTTTAAACTGGGGAAGGTTCTGGAGGTTCTTAAATGTTTCCAGTAACCCAAGCTGCTTCATTACGGCTCCGGCGTTAGGCAAACCTACAACCTGCCAATAACTCCCGCGGTCAAGCATCTGCACCTCCACAATAACTGGATTAGGGTTAGATGGCACGCGCAGATCTAACCCCACTACTGCCAGAGAGTCTTCCCGGTTCACGTAGGAGATGCCTTCCAGCCGGCTGTTGATCAAAGGATTTTCTTTCAGAAGCTTCTGCACGGGAAGTACCGCCTGCAGCTGCGCCCACTCTTCCTCTGTTACTGCGGCCGGCTTTCCGTCAATTGATCTTCTGTGTGCTACGTACTCTTCAATCCCGCCCCGCAGGGTTTGCAGCACCTCCTGCTTTTTAGACGCCATGGCCATGCCCAGCGCCATAGCAGCTAGCGCTTGCTCCTTTTGAGGAAGCTCAGCCATGCCCGCCTGCACAGCTTGGTCCAGGAAACTGGCTGTGGTACGGTCCACGTCTACGTACTTCTCCAGGGCCACCAAATCGCGGTTATCTACAGCTTGTTTGATTTGATAAAGGGAGTATTCAGGACCCTCGCCGTAGCGTTTGTACAGCCAGAAACCAACGGCTCCTACCAGCACCACCACCGAGAGCAAAACCATGATTCTTTTCATAGCACTTTCATCTTTCAGAGTAGAAAATATTAGTACGAAAAACCTGCGCGACCGCTCATTCTTAGCTCATTATCCCGCAAATTTTAATCCTGATTTCAAGCAAAAAGGTGAAGATAGTGCTCAAGAGCAAAGCACCAAACAGAACCGCCCCTCTGCTTATAGCTTGTTTTCTGTAAATCAGGCTATAAGCAGAGGGGCGGTTTATCGTTTCCTATTTATGCTCTACAACATACCGGCTCCAATAGCAATCAAAGCGCCGGCCAAGGTGGCCAGAAGTTTGCCCTGGTTGAAGCGGTGCTCTGGACTGGTTTCAAACAAAATGGTGGTGGAAATATGCAGGAAATTCCCCACTACTAAGCCAGACAGAACGGTATAAGCTTCGCCCGAAAGCAGTTTCTCCAGGGCCACGTAATTACTGAACAACAAGCCCACCGGTGAAGCCACGGCAAACAGCAGCAAGTACCCAAACGCTTTCTTAAAGCTGTGCAGCTGCGTCACCAGTACTGACATAAGGGCTATGGCCGCCGGAATATGGTGCAGCGCAATGCCTGCCAGAATGTGGTAAAAGTTATCGCCTACATGGGCGTGGCTGTGCAGATGTTCATGCGCCTGCTGGGCAGCCATGCGGCTTTGCACCATCACGCTGCCCTCCAGGAAAGAGTGAATAATGAGCGACGTCAGCAACAGCACCGGCACAGAGCTGCCGTGATGGTGATGGCCGTTGCCCTCTGGGTGCGCATGAATATGCCCGTGCTCCACGCCATGGGAGAAAACCTCCAGCACCAGTTGCAGAAAGAAACCAGCCAGAATGTAAAAGCCCACTCTGTGCGGGTCTTCGGTGCTGAGCAGAACATCAGGTAAAATGTGCAGAATGGTGAGCGCAAACAGGTACGCCCCACTAAAGGCCAGCAGCAGTTTGAGCCACCGCTGGTTGTCTCTGGGCAGGAAACGCACAAGCCACCCGGCACCTAATACCGTAAAAAATAGAACGGAGACCGCTACTATCATGAAATTTATTTCTTCAGGATGAAAATCATACGTTCGCTCTTCTCCGGATCATAGGGCCCCAGGCTGTAATCACCGTACACGCCGGCAAGCCGAAGCTGGGTCATCTGGAAGTACTCCATAAACTCGTGGTACCGGAGCGCCCGTACTCTTTCTATAAATTCATAGGGTTGGCCTTTGTCTTCAAACCTGATGGTCTTAAGAATGAAACCAGCCTCTACTTTGCGGGTAATGTGAAAGGTAATGCCTTCCACCTCCTTTGTTTCTTTGGCTACCAACCGGTTAATCACCCGCTGCGTGTTCATGAAATCAATGACCAGTTTGCCTTTTGGTTTCAGCGTGTCCGTAATGGCCCGCAGCGTGATCACATTCTCATAATCGGCATCAAAATACCCGAAGGAGGTAAACAGGTTGAAAATGAAATCAAATGCTTCGGGCTGGAACACCTCCCGCATGTCATGCACAAAGAAGTGCAAACGCTCATTCTCAAACTGTTTGGCAAAAGCTATGCTCTTCTCAGACAAGTCTAATCCAGTCACGTCATACCCCTTTTTGTTCAGGTAGATGGCGTGTCTCCCTTTTCCGCAGGCCAGATCCATGAGTTTGCAGGTAGGCTTCGGCCGAAGATGGTTCAACAGGTTGTCCATGAACCGCTGGGCCTCTTTGGCATCACGGTTCTTGTACAGCAGGTGGTAGTACGGCGAATCAAACCAGGTGTAAAACCAATCTGACGGATTTATCATGCGGGTGCGGAAAAGGTAAGAAGGCAGCTCCTCTTGCCCGGCAGATAAAACCGGGACAAAAGCTTACTGCGCAGTGGTAGAGTCAGCCGAGGCATGGAAGTCTGGATTCTTTTCCAGGTTCATGCTACAAACCGGGCATTTGCCAGGCTCCATGCTGGCACTGCCTTCACACTTCATGGGGCAGATATACGCCATCTGCTGTCCGGCCTGGGTTGAAGTTGAATCTGCCGGGGTGGTGGCTTCCTCCTCTGTAGAAGCAGCCGCAGGTTGGTCTGCGGAAGAGGAGTTACTGCAGGAAGAAACAAAGGCCACAGAGGCCAGGGTCATCGCCCAAACTAAAGAGATCTTTCTCATGGAAATTAGAAGGTACGCCGAAGCCCGTTTTAGGCCCATTTTACAAAAAACAGACCAAAAACGGGCTTCAGATGGGGTTGTATTATTGATGGAGGTCTCCTGCTGCGTTGTTTTCTACAGCTTCTTTTTCCACGCTTTTCTGGGTTGAACGAGTACCTTTCTCAGTACCTGGCTGGGTTTTGTTCTCGTGCTCGTCATGGTTGATCAACACATCAGGACGAGTTACTGCGTCTTCATTGCGGGCGTTGTCAATGTTAGCCGTGTTGTTCCGCATTCCTGGAGGCACTGAATCTGTGGATACTTTTAATTCAGGGCGCAGGTCAGAAGGTTGGCTGCTGCAAGAGGCCAGCAAAAGCGCACCAGCTAGGGCGAAAAGGGAAAGTGTATTTTTTATCATTTTTGGGAATATTAAGTCAAAAACAGATTTTGTTGTTTTTAGACGCTTATGCGGGAATAAGGTTTTTACGGCGCAACAATGACTCCATGAGTTTGATGTCATTGGGGTTGTTGAAAATCTTGAACGGCAGATGCAGGAACACGGGTACGTTGAAGTTCTTGGCTACCCAACCCTTCCAGCCTTTTGGCAGTTGGTCAGCGGCCGGGCCTTTCAGGTACATCTGGTAGGCGTCTTTGGTGGTGGCCACGCGGTCAATCATTTCCCACTGCAGGGCCATGCCTTCGCGGTCATTGCGCTTCATCAAAATCTGGCGCTGGTCAATTTCAAACATCACGCGCTCAAACAGCACGTTGCTTTGCTCCATCTGGGTTACACCCATCACTTGCGCGGAACGCACTAACACATACAGTACAGTTACAATCACGGCACCGGCTACCCACCACCATGAGAAGGCAAAAGCGGCCGGCAAAGAGAACAGCACCAGCGGAATCAATGCGCGCCACCATTCTTTTTTCCAAACCTGCACCAGCGCCATTTTGGCGTAGTCATTCTTATCTAACTGATTTTTCTTTGTGCGGATGGCCAGTGGGTTGAAGGGCTGTTGCTGCTGCACCCGTTGTCCGCCGCGTTGATTTGGTTGTTGCATAATTCTGTGGTATCACGTAGCAAGTATCATGTATCATGATGTTCCACCTGCCAACTTTCTGCTTTCTACGCTTCTACCTTTATTGGTTTACTGTATTCTTATTGGGTCTTTTTACTTAAAAGCTTTCAAACTAAGGTCCAGGCTGCGGTTAGAGTGGGTGAGTGCTCCTACAGAAATGTAGTTCACGCCCGTCTCGGCTACGGCTCTAATGGTTTCTTCTTTGATACCACCAGAGGCCTCGGTCTCGTAGCGACCGTCAATCAGTTCCACTGCCTCGCGCAGCAAAGGTACTTCAAAGTTGTCTAGCATGATGCGGTCAATTCCGCCGGTTTCCAGTGCCTGCCGAACCTCATCCAGATTTCGGGTCTCTACTTCAATCCTGAGCGTTCTGCCCAGTTTCTCCAGGTAGCGGTGGGTGGCTTCAATCGCTTGCTTAATGCCCCCAGCATAGTCTACGTGGTTGTCTTTGAGCATGATCATGTCATATAGCCCAAACCGGTGATTTGTACCGCCGCCAATCATAACCGCCCACTTTTCCATCATCCTGAAATTAGGCGTGGTCTTGCGGGTGTCCAGTAATTTGGCGCCGGTGCCTTCAATCAGTTTCATGAGGCTCTGCGTGTACGTGGCAATGCCACTCATGCGCTGCATGCAGTTCAGAACCAGGCGCTCGGCGGTCAAAATAGACCGGGCTTTGCCGTGCACAGTGAAAGCAATGTCACCATGGTTGATTTGAGCCCCGTCCTGTAAAAACACCTCCAACCTAAGCGTAGGGTCTACTTCATGAAAGATTTTCCAGGCCAGTTCCACACCGGCCAGCACACCACGGTCTTTCACCAGGAGCTTTGCCTGGTTAGTGGCACTCTCTGGAATAGAGGCCAATGACGAGTGGTCGCCATCGGCTACGTCTTCCTGCAGGGCCTGCCGGATAAATGCCCTAATGCCTTCTTGAGTAAGGTAGGATGCTTTCACGGTGCAAAAATAAAAAAAGGCACCGAACAATCGGTGCCTTTTCTTCTGATTACCCTATAACGGGCAATTATATTCTGTTATTTAAACTCAATAGTGTCAATCTTATAGGAATCTCCGTATTTCTTCACCTTCACCACTACGTTGTAGCGGCCGCCTTTGTGGTTGTATTTTCCAATGGCGTAGCGCTGGCCGTCCTCAGAACCACCCTGGTGGTCAAAGCTGAAACTTACCGGGGCATTCTTGCTGAAGAAGTTACGCACCACCATCTCGGCCTGGCTTTGGCTGAAGCTTCCGTTGTCACCATCAATGTTCACGTCTACCTTGGAATTGAAGTAGCGGGCCAAATCACGGGAAGAACCAGATTTGATAGCTGACTGGATACCACCCATCACGTCAGATTGAGCAGCTACCTGTCCGGTGCCTACCAGCATCCCCAACAGCACCACGGTCATCGCCATCAATCTCTTTAAATTTTTCATGTCTTTTGTAAACAAGTTTTACTTCTTGTATGCCAAAACTATGCCAAAGGCAGATAAGTTCATAGGCCTAAAGATACAGGAAATCTGCAGATTCAAACCGCAAACGCTTCTTTTTCCAGACTGGCTTGTATCTTTACGCGCATGAGCAAAAAGGTACTTTTGATGATTCTAGACGGATGGGGACTGGGAACAGACCCTTCCGTATCGGCGATTGCGCACGCTAATACTCCTTTCATGGATTCGTTATTTCACCGTTTTCCGCACGCGCGCTTAGAGGCATCCGGTGAAGCCGTAGGTCTGCCGGAGGGCCAGATGGGCAATTCTGAGGTTGGCCACATGAACCTGGGAGCGGGCCGCGTGGTCTACCAGGACCTGGTAAAAGTGAATGTAGCCATCAGAGAAAAAACGCTGGGCCAGAATCCGGTTTTACAAGACGCTTTTCAGTTTGCCCGCGAAAACGGCAAGCCGGTGCATTTCATAGGCCTGGTGTCTGACGGGGGCGTGCACTCCCACATTGAACATTTAAAGGCGCTGTGCTCCCTAGCACATGAACAAGGCCTGGAGAACGTGTTTGTACATGCCTTCACCGATGGCCGCGATACAGATCCTAAAGCCGGTCTGGCTTACTTAACCGATCTGCAAAACCATCTGGACACCACCGGCGGCAAAATTGCGTCTATTATTGGTCGTTACTTCGCCATGGATCGTGACAACCGCTGGGAGCGCGTAAAGCTGGCCTATGACTTATTAGTGCATGCGAATGGCCGTGGTTCTGTCAATTGGCGCGAAGCCATTCAGGAGTCATATGACAACGGCACCACCGATGAGTTCATCCAACCAATTGTGTGCCTGAACGAGAACGGTGAACCAACTGCCAAAATCCTGGACGGAGACGTGGTCATCTGCTTTAACTTCCGGACCGACCGTGGCCGCGAGATCACCCAAGCCCTGACGCAGCGCGAGTTCCCAGAGCAGGACATGTACCCGTTGAGCCTTCGGTACTACACCCTTACCAACTACGACGATACCTTTGTAGGCGTACAGCCCATTTTTGATAAAGATAACCTGGCGAACACGTTAGGCGAAGTTTTGGAAAAAGCCGGCAAAACCCAGATCAGAATTGCTGAAACCGAGAAATACCCGCACGTAACGTTCTTCTTCTCCGGTGGGCGTGAATTACCGTTTGAAGGTGAGAAGCGCCTGTTATGCCCATCGCCAAAGGTAGCCACTTATGACATGCAGCCTGAGATGAGCGCCTTTGACATCAGAGACGCCATTATCCCGGAGATTGAAGCCGAATCTGCTGACTTTATCTGCCTCAACTTCGCCAACCCAGACATGGTGGGCCACACCGGCGTGTTTGAAGCAGCTGTGAAAGCAGTGGAAACCGTAGACCAGTGTGCCCAAGCCGTGGTAACCGCTGCTTTAGCGCATGGCTACGCATCTATCATCATCGCAGACCACGGCAACGCCGACATGATGCGCAACCCGGACGGCACACCTAACACCGCCCACACCACCAACCTGGTTCCTATCATCCTGGCCGATGAGGAGTACAAAGGAGAACTGATGGACGGAAAATTAGGTGACATTGCGCCTACGGTGCTGGCCTTGTTAGAGGTACAACCTCCAGCCGAGATGACGGGCAATTCTTTGCTCATGCCTACTATTATATAAGCACCATTGCTATAAAAAAACGGAGGCAGAAAAGCTTGCTTTCTTCTTCCTCCGTTTTCATTCTGTTTCCCGTAAAACAGGCGTACAACACTTAGACTTTCATTTTTATTTACTCTATGCCCACGCTTCTCTCTGCTTCTTCCTGGTTTAAGGCATCAACCTTTGCCTTGATTACTTTCATGATAGGAGCAACGGCCTGCCAAGACGAGACCACACCCCGCGTAATGCAGAGCACGCACCAGGCATATGACCTTATAGGGTTCCTGAACAAGGAAGCACAAGCCCTTTCAGCTCAGAAAGCAGCGGCCCGCAAGAAAGTCTCTACTCCTGAAGGATCTGCGGAAACCAAAACATTCCCTTCCCTGAACTGGTCTGAGGAACTTGCCCCTTTCGCAGATGCAGATATTAACAAGCCAGCTTTGAAAGGGTTGTTTGACGAGCAAGTCACCACGAATGCATTGGGACAGCAGGTACGCACCTACAAAGCCAAGGAAGACGCTTCCACCAACGTGAAGGAGGTTACCTATACTCTGGATGCGCAGGGGCAACTAGTACAGCTAGATGCCACCATTGCCCAAGAAAACATGCTGTTCAGGACTCAAAAGCAGATGCACCTGAAGGTGCAGGCTGGTTCCTCGCCAAGTCTCACGCGGTACCGCCTTGATGAAACCCAGAAGCTTCTTTTAATGGGAGCAGATCACTATAGCGTCATGGGTGAGGTAGTAAAAAGCAATAGCCTTTAAGACCACCTATTCACTAATTTTAGAGAAATACCGGATTTTGATGCTGCCAGGCACCAGTTTGGTATCCTTCGGGATGCCTTTGTGGGAGTCCTGGTACTGGTGGCTTTTGTACCAAGTTTTGAAGCTGTCTTCATCATCCCAGTAGGTCATAAGCCAGATTTCATTGGGGTTATCCTGCGGTGAAAGCACTTCCAGTTTCTGGAAACCGGGTGCATTGTCAACCAAGTGAGGTCTATTCTTGAACGCCTCTTTTACACTGGCTTCGGTGTCATTGGCGATGGTAAAGGAACTGAGGGAAACAAACATAAGTCAAAAATAAGGCTTGGGATTTTATCCCCTACAGATATCTTCTCCAGAAAGATGTGATTGTTGAAGATATCAGGGGAAATTTTGTAACGTAATTATCCTTGCCGCGTTAACCGCAAACCTCTCCTTTGCCAAAGAACCTCCCAGGAGGAAGTACTAAACGCATGCAAAATTATCAGAATCACCACGTTGACCTAACTAACTGCGATACAGAACCCATTCACCTCATAGGGCGCATTCAGCCCCATGGCTTTCTACTGGTACTGGACCAAAATACTCTGCAGGTTGAGCAGGCCAGCAAGAACGTTGGCGAGTACCTGCCCCTTACGCTGGAGGAGGTTTTAGGCAAACTCCTGGAGGACCTCCTTTCACCTGAAGAAACCACGTTTGACCCCACACAAACTGGCACGCATTTTCTTTCTATGAGCGGTATCCCGTTTATAGGCCATCTTCATAAAACCGAGGCTAAACTCATTCTGGAATGTGAGCCTAGCGCCCCGTACCCAGATGCGGAGAAGATGCGTCACAACATTCTTCTTTGCCAGCTACATAACCAACTCAACCACCTTTACACCTTAGAAGAGGTAGCCGAAGCCGTAGCCCATACCCTCAGAACCATTCTGCATTATGACCGGGTAGACATTACCCAATTTGACCAGGAGTGGAACACAGACGTGATTGCCGAAAGCCGTGAGGAGCATCTGCAGTCTTTTATTGGCCATCACTTCCCGGCCACTGATATTCCGGCCCCGGCACGGGAACTGCTGTTGCAGAAGCACGTGCGGCAGATACCAAATGCAAACGCCCAGGCCGTGGAAATCTACCCGTACTTCAACCCAAGCACGGGAGCCCCCACCAATATTCTGCGCTCAGAGCTTCGCAACCCCTCTGAGATACACTTAGAGTACGTGCGCAATACAGGGGTAGCCGCCACCATCTCGTTCTCCATCATAGTTAAAAATAAGCTGTGGGGCGTGATTGCGTGCCACAACGTGGAACCTACGTACATTGACGTATGGCGCCGGCAACTTTGTGATCTGGTCACTAAAACGTTTGCCAATGTAATCACCACGCTACAGGAGAAACGGGACCAGGAACAGTTTACCCAGTACAAAGAGGCGGAGCGGGCATTGGTACAGCACTTGAACAGCGGCCTCAGCATGTCTGAGGGTCTGTTTCACCAGAAGCCCACTCTGCTGGACATCACCGAAAGCCACGGGGCAGCTCTTTTACTGGATGGCACCTTGACCACGTTCGGGAATACCCCATCTGAAGAAGAAACCAGAAATTTAATTCAATGGCTTTCAGAGCACGTGCATGACGGCGTGTTCTGTACCCGGCATTTGTCAGCGGAGTGGCCTGCGGCGAAGACCATCACCAAGGTGGCCAGTGGCCTGATGGCATTGGAGATTTCACGCTATAACCAAGAATACCTGCTGTTCTTCAAACCGGAGATAAAGGAAACCCGGGTGTGGGCGGGCAACCCTGAGAAACCCATGGCTAGTGACGGCCTGCAGATTCACCCCAGAAAGTCTTTTGAGAAGTGGGAAGAGGTGATCAAAGGCAAGTCGCGCCCCTGGACCTTGAATGAAATTGAGATCACCCAGGTACTGCTGAAAGACCTGATTGCCATACGGCTCCGGAACCAAACGGCAGAGTTGCAAAACCTAAACCAGGAACTGCTGCTTAATGCAGACCAATTGCGCAACAGAAATGCTCAGCTAGAGGATTTTGCCTACATTATTTCGCATAACCTTCGGTCACCACTATCCAATATTCAGGGCCTGTACCAATTCTACAAAGAGGAACCTGGCGAGGAAAATGCCACTTACGCTATGGAAAGCGTAAAACGGGTCAGCGACAACATGACCGAGACCATTAATGACTTAAATGTCATCTTAAAGACACATTTGGTGCAACAACTTCCAAATGAGGAGGTGTCTTTGGCTGAACTCATCCAGAAGGAAACCCAGAACCTGGCAGCCACCATTGAGCAAACCGGTGCCCAGATTGTACCCGAACTGGAAGTCTCCTCCATCTACATGCCTAAACTTTATTTAGAGAGTATTTTACATAATTTCATCTCAAACGCCCTGAAGTACCGGTCACCAGACAGGGAGCCTGTGGTCAAAATCAGAAGTTGGCGCACCGGCAAAACACTTCACCTCTCAATAGAAGACAACGGTCTGGGCATGGACATGGAAAGAGTAGGAGATAAGCTATTTGGGTTGTACAAGGTTTTTCACAAGACAGAACAGTCTAAAGGATTGGGACTCTACCTCACCATGATGCAGGTGAAAGCCTTAGGCGGAACCATCACCGTAGATAGCAAGCTTGGAGAAGGAACCACCTTCACCGTCCATTTTGATCAGATTGGTTATTCCTCGGCCTCTCGCTAAAAACGTTTTAGGCTTATTTTCCTGAAAACAGGCTTGAAAGTGTTTCATATCTGCAAGCAGATCCATAGCCAGGTTGTAGAGAACATGACAAGCTGCAGAAAACAAAAGCCCTGCTGCCACTTCCTTCATTGGGAATGGCAGCAGGGCTTTTCAATATTAACTAAGCAGGTTTACTGTACTACAATCTTTCTGGTGGCAAAACTGTCATCTTGCTGAACTTGCAGGATGTACATTCCGGCTGGTAGGTTCAGGGCAATTTCTTCCTGGCCTTTATTTCCTTTCACCTCCAGCTTTTTCAACAAGGCACCCTTCAGGTCCAGAACGCTGATCTGGCTTTTTCTTTCCAGCCCGGTAATGGTGAGCCGTTGATGGGTAACCGGGTTAGGGTAGAACTGCAGCCCCGCAATCTCCTCTTCTTTAGAAGAAGTTAGGGTAGAGGCCACATACGTCCGAAGCCAGGTTAGGGCTGGGCGCTCAGTTCCGTTGGTTCTGATCAGGATGGCTCCCTGGTCGGTACGCCACATGCCCGTACGGTAGCCCCACAAGGTAACTCCGCGCACCGAAGGATGCTCCCAGAATAACGGGAAGATACGTTTGTACTCATCTAACTGATATTGATCGGCTGCGGTCTGGTTGGCGGGTGCCTGGGTGCCAACGCGGTCATCAATGTCCATTTCAGTAATATAAATGGGCAGGTTGGTGGCGGCAATCAGGTTGAGGTTGCTGGTAATGGTAGCACTGGGAATGTTTCTAGTAGAAAAGTAATGCCCCTGCACGCCTACCGCATCTATCAGGTTCTCGGCCTTAAGCAGGTTGATGATATTTACGTATGTATTGGTGCGGGTGGTGCTGTTTGTAAGGCTAAACTCATTGATCATGAGTTTGGTGTTGGGGAAATATTGCCGCGCCAAACGGAATGATTTTAAAATCCATTCCCAACCTGAGGCCCCGCTTCCGCCCAATGCTTTCGCATAGTTTCCGCCACCGTTACCAGCTGAGGTGGGCGGATCATTGATGGGTTCGTTCACCACCTCCAGTAAGTCAATGGCTGGGTAACGCTGAGCCACCGCCGCAAACCACTCTTGTATTTCCTCTAATTGTTCCGCATCAGACAGGGTTTCAATCCAGGCGGGTTGCTGGTTTCCCCATACCAACACGTGCATTCTGAAGGGATAGTTGTTGTCTTTAGCCAGCTTGTAGGCTGCATCCAGCTCGGTCCAGTTCATGACGTCTCTGGTGCTTTCCACGCTTCCCCACTTCCCGCCGTTCTCAGGGGCTACCTGGTTCCAGTAATTGGTAAAGCCAGGCGCTTGGGCGTTGCTGTAGATGTTTCCCAGAAACTTAGGTTTGCCTTGGGCAATGGGCCCAGTTTGGGCATGGCTGGTTGCCTGCACGCCTAAAAACCCCAGAAGAAGTAAAAAGAAACGGTAGATGTGTTGCATGCTGCTTTGTTCGTTCGTGTGTAAAGTGACTTCCTTCTTTTACGAGTTGTTACGTTCTCATGGACAAAGGATTATCTAAAGTTAGCCAGAATTCATTTATATGCAATCGTTGGCATAAACAAAAACCCTTTACTTAACCGCACAGTTTCCCCCAGCTTCCCAGAGGTATAATCAGCTGAGGAAGAGAAGTAAGAAGAATTATTGTCCTTGCAGGGTGACTACCACCGTGCGTTTACCGCCATGGTTGCGGTGCTCACACAAGTAGATGCCCTGCCAGGTACCCAGATTAAACTGTCCGTTGGTAATGGGGATGGTTACAGAGGCCCCCATTAAAGAGGCCTTGATGTGCGCAGGCATGTCATCAGGCCCTTCCAAGGTGTGGCGGTAATAAGGAGCATTCTCGGGCACCGTGCGGTTAAAATGCTGCTCAAAGTCATGGCGTACTGTTGGGTCTGCGTTCTCGTTGATGGAAAGGCTTGCCGAGGTGTGTTGTATGAAGACATGCGCCAGCCCAACCTGTATTTGTTCCAGTTCGGGCAGTTGTGCCTCCAGCAGATCTGTGATGAGGTGAAACCCACGCGTGACGGCGGGCAAACGGAGCGTTTTCTGAAACCACTTCATAAGGCAGGCGAGTTATTGATAGTCTACTTCCAGGGCGCCAGCGTCTGGCTTCTGCGCATCACGGGGTTTATTTTCATAATCCACGGCAATGCCCGGCACCGGAGTTCCTACGGCATTGGCCGGCGACAGTTTGATGAGCTGGAAATCAAATTTAGACGCGTCGCGAAACAGGGGATCTACGTTGATCCGGTTGCCGTTAGTATCAAACTCAGCTTTATAAGTTTTGGTTTTCAGAAAGGAGTTCCTGATGGTTCTGCTAGAGGAGCCAGTCATGTCACCAAACTTCAGTTCGTCTTCCTGCCGCCCCCACAAGATGCTGTTCACCACAGTGAGCACGTAATTCCCTTGTTTCAGAACTTCTTTGTTCACAACGTACTGCTCATCAAACACAAACGAAGGAGTTAACCTGATGAAGTCATTGGCATAGTTTGCCAGAGTGCTGAAGACTATCTCGTATCTGCCACCGCCCAAGCCTGCTATTGCATACTCAGCGCAATTGGTGATAATGCTGTTCTCCAGCCGCACATTTCCGCCGAGGCTCAAGGCCCCGTGTTGCAGCATGTTTTTCAAAAAAGAGTGCCGAAGCGTCACCTGTGGCACATTGCTTCCTTCGGCCCTGAGGTAAATGCCGGTGACCGCATTCTTCAATTCAGCGTAGCTGATCACATTGTTTTGGCTACCGGGCAGAAACTCCAATCCCTGCCACTGCCCCGGAGCGTTGCGGTACTGCTCTTCCTTGCGCACCTGCTGGAACAGCACCCGTTTTTCATGCTCGCCTTCTACTTTGAGCGTGCCCAGCACCTTTATCTTAGCGTTGCGGTGAAAATGTACCTGGCTGCCTTTCTGGATAGTGAGCGTTTGCCCCGTGGGAACTGTCACAGAGTCATAAATTACGTGCGCTTTAGCAGCAGTCCAGGTTTCAGCAGGAGAGGTGAGGTAGTTGCGCTGGTAATACGTCGCGTTCTGCCCATAAGCCACTAATTTTACTTTCTGCTGGTTCCCATTAGTCAGGAACAAGATAGAGTCATTCACCAGAAACGGCTGCTCCTGTGCATTGGGATTGATGGTGGCTTTGACCAGAATCAAAAGGCTGTCATTGCCCCGCAACTCCACATTTTGCAGTTCAGGTCCCGGAAGCCCGTTAATAAACAACTGGAACGGGGAGTTTCCCAAACCACCTACTTTTATCTCAGAGATCCTGATTGCGTTCTTGTTGGGGTTGTAAACTTTGAGGCGTTTGGTGACGCTGCCTACCTCGGTGAAAACTGTGTCAAAAAGTACCGTATCGGCCTCCAACCGAAGCAGGGCACTGGCATCAGGAGTGAACTCCTCATCACGTGGCGTGCAGGCGCTCATCCACCAGCCCACCAGGCACACCAAAGCCAGGCTTTGCAGCCACAGGCGCCAGGAAGCAGAAGAAAGGTAGTGAGCCATTGCGGAGTAAGGTACGTGGTTGAAAGGCGCTTTGGTTTGTATAGTGGGAGGTAACCTCTACCTGTGTTTTTTGGTTGGTCTTCGTTTAGGGACTATTTTCCAGAAATCAGGGCAGAAAAGGCTAAGAAAAAGAAAAGCGCAACTTTAAGGGTTGCGCTTTCTATAGTTAGGTAGGTTATGCCTGAGCGCCTTCTTTCAAACGCTCCGCATTCTCGGCAATCCGGAGCTGCTCTACAAACTCGTCAATGTTTCCGTCTACTACGTTAGGCAGGTTGTATACCGTTAAACCAATGCGGTGATCGGTTACGCGGCCTTGTGGATAGTTGTAGGTTCTGATCTTATCTGAACGATCGCCACCACCTACCATGCTCTTGCGCTGGGCACCTTCGGCTTCGTTTTTCTTGGCTAACTCTATCTCGTAGATACGGGAACGCAATACCGCCAAAGCTTTGTCAAAATTCTTCAACTGCGATTTCTGGTCCTGGCACTGGGCGACAATACCAGTAGGAATGTGCGTTAACCGAACGGCAGAATACGTGGTGTTTACTGACTGCCCGCCAGGTCCTGATGACATGAAAAGGTCCTTCCGGATGTCGTTCATGTTCAGTTCCACGTCCAGTTCTTCCACTTCCGGCAACACCACTACTGATGCCACTGAAGTGTGGATGCGACCGGCTGTTTCGGTAGCAGGCACACGTTGTACGCGGTGTACGCCAGACTCAAACTTGAGCTTGCCATACACATCTTCGCCTTTGATGCCTACAATGACCTCTTTGTAACCACCGGCAGTACCTTCCATGACGTCAATCACCTCCATTTTCCAGCCCTGCTTTTCAGCGTAGCGGCTGTACATGCGGTAAAGGTCACCGGCAAACAGAGAAGCCTCGTCGCCACCGGCCCCCGCCCTAATCTCCATGATGATATCCTTGCTGTCATCCGGGTCAGTAGGGATCAGCATTTCTTTGATGCGCTCCTCCATTTCAGCCCGCTGCGGCAGAAGCTCATCTAATTCTTCTTTGGCCATCTCGCGGAAGTCTTCGTCTTTTTCAGTGGCGATGACTTCTTTGGTGTGCTCTATGTTGCTGAGCAATAATTTGTAACGCTCGTACTCGGCTACTATCTTCTCAAGGTCTTTGAACTCCTTGTTCAGAGACTTATATCGTTTCAGGTCACTGGCTACATCTGGCTGGATGAGTTGCTCATTTACCTCTTCAAACCGCTGCTTTATGGCTTCCAGTTTATCTAACATCTTCTGCTTTACTTAATTCAGGCCGCAAAGATACGAAATTTCCGGCGCATTTTTTTGCGTGCGTTTAGGGCTTGTTTCAGGAAAAAGAGGCTGAAAACAGGTCCATTTTTACTTTATCTGCATCTCTGCCACGGCCCTTCCCAACTGCCCGCCGGCAGTAAGCCCCTCTACCACGGCCCGGTAGGTGGTTTTGGGATCAGCACTGTAAAACGAGAAGGAAGCGCGGCCATTCACATTTGTAATTACCGTTGGGCTCCAATACAAGGTGGTTCTGAGGTCAGGCAGTTCTGCTTCAGCAGGTTTGTCATAGCGGGGCATGTAGAACTCTCTGGCTTTTTGATAATGAGCACCCTTGTAAGCAGCCACCCCCTGGTAGCGGGCCATGTTATTTACCGAACTACTGCTTCCTCTTTTCAACAAGATAGAAATCACTCCATTCCCACCCTGTGACCCGTAAATGGCTGAAGAGGCGCCGGGCTTGAGAATATCAATAAAATCTACGTCGGCCATGGAGATGCCTCTGATGAACTCAGCATCCATGGGCATACCATCTAGGAGAAACAGAGGAGTTCCACCGCCCCGCATAGAAACACTTGTACCGGTTACCAGCAATCCTGCCACGCGGCCCTGCAGGGCTGAAATGATATCCATAGACAGTGGCAGGTTGGATGCTTTAATGGTTTGATCTGGTTGACTGTAAATCTGCCCTTGACGCAACTGGTCTTCTTCTTTGATTTTTTTGGCCCTGATTTCTACGGCACTCAGCAAAATGCTTTTACCAGCCAATTGATCTAATCTCAACTGCTCTCTATTACTTCTGAGGTACGCCCAAGTGCTCTGGGAAAGCAGTGTTGGAGGCAAGTTGTAAGGCACCTGCGGCTCCACTGGCGTAATAGGAAGGCCCTTGTCTAATTTAACTTCTAAGGTGTTCTTTCCCTTGGCCGAACGGGCCTGCACCACCACTTTGGAACTATCATTCAAATCCATAACCCCAAACTCGAATCTTCCCTGGGCATTAGTGGTATCAAAGAGTATCATGTTAGGCGACCGGAAACTCACGAAAGTCACAATAGCACCAGGTTCAGGCTTGCCGGACAGCTTTAGAACAGTACCAGTCACGGCCAGGCTTTGCTCCACCGGAAACGGAAGAGGCATCTTCTTTTCTTGCAGAAGGTCTTTCCAAGCAAAACGCCGCCAGCCTTGGGTGAGCAACAGGTTATCCAGAGCCAAGGCAACTTCCGGCTCCCGTGAGGAGAAGTAGTAATCTGGCTGCTCAATATAGCCCCGTAAGTCTGAGCTCAGCAGGGTAGTGGACAGAATAGTACCTGCGTTTAGCTCAGGACTTACTTTCTGGGCATCGGTCACGGAGACAGAGAAATGCCCAGACACCGGAGTGCCTGCTACTGTTTTAGCCTGCAGCTGCATGGTTACTTTCTCCCTTGGGCTGTAGGCAGGCTTGTCCGGAGCTAAAGTGAGCTGCAGGTGATCATGGCGGTTGTTAAAAACCAGGCGTTCTGCCAGCGGCTCCCCGGTGTTGGAGAATAGTGTGAACTGCATTACCCCAGTGGGCAACTTTTCTTTGGGAATAGTAATGAGAAGCAAGTCTTTAGCTGTGGCGGCACGTGCACTGAAATAAACCGTTCCCCGGCTTTGCCCGATTACACTGATAGACTGAGGCCGGTCCTCTGCACTTGTATAGCCTACTAAATATGCTTTCAGCTGAATGTTCTCCAGCTTGCTGTTGTCAATACTCAGCACTACTCCTTTTGCCCGCGCCGCCGGCAGAGGATATTTGACTTCCTCGCCCTTAGTGTTGTTCAGGACGGCCGCGTAGCTCCTGCCGGGTTGGGGCATAAACCCAAAACGGCCCATCCCAAACTTGTGGCTTCTAAAATCAGCTACCTTTTTGCCGGTATCATCATACACACTGCCTTGCACCTCTTTGCCCAACCCGTTTACATCTACGGCCTTGAAGCCTACCGTGCTCCACATATTACTAACCAACTCCCCGCCTTCCGGGAAGAACTGCAGGTCAGTTTTTTCAGTGGAGGTTGGGATATTGAAATGCCGCTGGATTTGCGCTTCTCCCTCTTTCAGGCTGAGCCACAATTGGGCATCTTGCCGGGCCTCACCGTTAGGCAAATAGAACCGGTAGCGCGCATTTCCCTGGCTGTTGGTTTCGCTTTTACGGCGGCCAGACACTTTTCTGCCAGACTGAGTATGAAAGGTGACGGCTCTTTGCGTTAAAGGTTCTTCCTTCAGATTTTTAAGTGACACATCTGCATACACAGAATCTCCGGTGCCGTACGGCTTGAAGGCAAACGACACCGAAGGCACCAGGTCTGCTACCCTCGGGTTGAAAACCTGCAGGTTTTGGTGAAAGAAATACGCCTGGTCAAAGTTCTGCATCCAGCTGGTGTATGCTCTTAGCCGGTACTGCCCCTCCGGGATGGTGTCCTCCAGCGCGAAGTCTCCGTGACCTATCCCGTTTGTCATGTCTACCACCACCCGCTTGTAGATAGAGTCCTCCGGCGACACCAGGTCTACATACAGAACTTTGCTCCACAGGCTGGGCTCATGTGAAGAGGCATTCATCAGGTACGCCTTAAACCAGATATCCTCTCCGGCCGCATAATAAGGTTTGTCCAAGTGCAGGTACACCTTCTCCTGCGGATACGCCTTCCCGAAGTTCTGAAACTTAGCGATAATTTCTTCCAACCCCACTTCCAGCTGCCTGGGCTTAGGAGAAAAAGCGAAAATGGCAATGAATGAAACAAGCAGAAGGCAGAAAACAACTTTTAATCGTGAAGGCATATAGGGGGAGTAGTAAAAAGCAGATTATTGTTTGAATATAACAAATCTCTGCTAAATATTACTGCTTCTATATATTTACTACTAATTGCTCTCTCACACCCAATTAGCTTTTCCCTGCACGCTTACTTGCTGATCTATCTGCTTTAAGCTTGTTTTGAAAAAATCAAGACCTAAACAGACAGGACGCTTGGCTTTTTTCCGCAGAATTAAGAGAGTTCATCCTAATAGAGGTTATTTACTCCAAAGCCGTTGCATAAACTGCAAGGCATTTCCGTAACTGAGGGCAATCAGATGCTCCGGCGAAAACTGTTGTTCCAGCGCTTGTAAGATGGTTGAGTACTGCGCCGCGTTTCGGTGCTCTCTGTGGAAATACGACTCGCCACCTACCATCATACCAGACTCTTGAAAGAAATCAGCCCCGAAGCATATGGCTTTGGGGGCGCGCTCAAAACCATACTGGATGTGTTCCAGCAATACCTCAGGCCGCTCTGGGTGCACAAAGTTCTTCAGGAAGTTTATGCCAATGAGCCCTTCGCGCCGTATCACTTCCTGCACCAGTTCTTGCGGCAGATTTCTGGGAGCATCATACACTGCTCTGAAGTTAGAATGACTGGCGATTACGGGAATATCTAACCCTTGTTTATCAATGAAGTTAAGCAGGTCATAGGCAGCCGCGTCTGACGTGTGGGACAAATCTATGGCAATGCGTCTACCACTCAGGTAGCGCAGCAATTCTTCGCCATTTGGTTTCAAGCCAACGCCCGGCGTGAAGTTGCCGCCGCTAAAGCGATTCTGGTCGGCATGGGTGAGGCTTATATAAAGGAGTGGCCCCGCCAAATGGATGATTTCTTCTAGTCGGGAGAAAGCCAGTTCCAGAGGTTCCTCTTCTTCGCACAGCCCCGAGGCGTTTTCAATGGCCGCTACTATGGCTACACGCTCCCCATGCAGTACTTGATTTCCGAAGTCTTTTTGGCAAATCGGGGCAAAAACGTCTTTGCTCAGAAGCAGGTGCTCTTTGAAAAGTCTCGCTTGTTTTAGGGTAAACGCGGCGCTGCCCGGCTCAGTGAGCGTAAAGAACGCCATGGTCTGCAACCGCACACGTCCAGCCTGCAGGTGCGGGATGGCGCACCCAATAACATCTACATCCATGGTGGTGGCACCCGGAATCCAGGCTAAATAACCAGTAAGGTCGCAGTGCAGGTCAATAATGGGCAGAGGCATTTTCAGGCGAAGTTCAGGAACAAAGGGGTTATTGGGCGGACGAGTTTACGAAGAAGTGGGTGACCGGTCCGCAGAAAGCCGGAATTTTTACCGAATTTTGCAAAAACAACCCAAAAACGTACGCCACCTCTACCGCGTACCCCTGGCTATGGCAAATCTTCCTTCAATATTATTACACGCAGGCAAAGAACATTCTCTGAGACGTTTCCACCCTTGGGTTTTCTCGGGGGCTATCAAGAAAATTGAAGGAGACGTGCAGGAAGGGGACATTGTGGCCGTGTACACCAACCGGCGCGAGTTCCTGGGCATCGGGCATTACCAACCGGGCTCTATTGCCGTGCGCATTTTCTCTTTTGAGGAAGTAGAACCAGATTACGCTTTCTGGAAGAGCCGCGTGCAACGGGCCGTAGATTACCGCCGCGAGCAAGGCTTCCTGGACACCCCCGATACCGATGTGTATCGCTTGGTCTTCGCCGAGGGCGATAGTCTGCCCGGCCTGATCATTGACGTGTACGGTAATACCGCCGTGTTACAGGCGCACAACGTAGGAATGTTCCACGTGCGACAACACATTGCGCAGGCGTTGATGGAAGTGTACGACGGCAAACTATCTGCCGTGTATGACAAAAGCGCGGAGACTTTACCGGGCAAAGGCACCGCGCAAGGCCAGAACGGCTACCTGATTGGTGATACCCCCACCCCGCACGTGGTCACTGAAAACGGAAACAAGTTCCTGGTAGATTGGGTGACCGGCCAGAAAACTGGCTTCTTCATTGACCAGCGCGAGAACCGCCAACTGCTGGCGCACTACTCCCAAGGCAAGACTGTCCTGAACACCTTCTGCTACACTGGTGGTTTCTCCATCTACGCACTCAATGCTGGTGCCACCGCCGTGCACTCCGTGGATGTCTCCAAAAAAGCCATTGACCTGACAGACCAGAATGCTGCTTTGAACAACGGCCAGGACCGCCACGAAGCCTATGCGGTAGACACCTTTGATTTCCTGAAAGGCAAGGAAGGGCTATATGACCTCATCATCCTGGATCCACCGGCCTTCGCGAAAAGCCAGAAAGTGCGCCATAACGCCTTGATGGGCTACAAACGCCTGAATGCCGAGGCAATTCAGAAAATTAAGCCTGGCGGCATCATTTTCACCTTCTCCTGCTCTGGTGTGGTAGACAAATACCTGTTCGCCAACACCGTCATGGCCGCCGCCATTGAAGCAGGCCGCAACGTGAAAGTGATGCACCACCTCTCACAACCTGCAGACCACCCCATCAGCATCTTCCATCCGGAAGGTGAATACCTGAAGGGCTTGGTGTTGTACGTGGAATAGGATACGTGCATAGCATACCCATAAAGCAGAAGTCCCCGGCAGGTTTGTACTTGCCGGGGACTTCTGCTTTATGCCTTTAATTATTAAACTAAGCCTAAAATGTAGTTTGGCTTTAGCACTAAGTTTCAATTTACTGATCTCCCAGCGTAAACAAGGCTGCCACATTCTCCGGTTTCAACGCCTCATCTAGGCTCATTCTGATGCGCCACTCTTTGGGATAGTGGTTGTTGACACGGTTCTGGAGTTTTTTGCCCCAGCCCAAGGCTACTCCTTGAAACTGCACCAGCACCCAGCCATTCGCCGAATCTTCCAAAGCAATGTCTTCGCGGTGCAGGTAGCGCAGGGCGGTGGGGAAATCTACTTCGGCGCTCGGGAACGCATCTTCTGAAACATATTGGGAGAGGGCCAGGGCGGGCAAAGGCTTGGCGTTGTTTTTCATCACCTCGGCCACCTCAATGCCCCCGTAGACCACGCGCAGGTTCTCATACAACTGCTCCAGCTCCAGCATCCAAGCGGCAGGTAGGGCCCGGAGGGTTTCTTTGTGCTTTACAAACTCCCAGGCTTTCGGTTCTTTGAGCCAATCCTGCACCAAGGCTTTTTCTTGTTTAGAGGCGGAAACCAGATAGGGGCGCTTGCTCTTCTTGAACGTGCGGGCTTCTTCGCCGTCTGTTTTCCGCACGGCGGCCAGAAAGAAGCCTTCGCCCTGGGTGCGGTGCGGGTAGAACCGGTAGCCGTGCATGCCTTCCAGTTCGGTCTCCGTAATACCCCATTCGGGCTGTAGTTGCAGGGTAATAGTCTCGGCGTCTTGTTGGCGGGCCAGCCACGCCAGGTTCTCTTCGTTTTCTTCCCGGTTATAGGTACAGGTGCTGTAGATCAGAACTCCGCCGGGCTTTAGGGCATCCCACACATCCATCAAGATGCGGCGCTGGCGCTCAGAACAGAGTTTCACGTTGGCCTCAGACCATTCGTTTACGGCATCGGGGTCTTTGCGGAACATGCCTTCGCCGGAGCAGGGCGCGTCTACTACTAGCACATCAAAAAAGCTGGTGAGTTGTCCAATGTGGCTGGGATCATTATTGGTGACGACCACATTGCCACTGCCCCATTTCTGGATGTTTTCAGCCAAGATATTGGCTCTGGGCTTGATCACTTCATTGGCCACCAGCAGACTTTCCGGGGAAAGCAGCGAGGCAATGTGGGTGGATTTGCCGCCGGGCGCGCCGCACAAGTCCAGCACCGCCAATGGTTGGTCCAAGTCCACGCTTTGCCGCAGCGCCTGCTCCAGGAACATGGAACTGGCTTCCTGCACGTAATAGGCGCCACCGTGGAACAATGGATCTAACGTAAAGCTGGGCCGGGCCGAAAGGTAAAATCCGGTCTCGGTCCAAGGCACTGGCTGCAGACTGGTGGGCAGCGCCAACTTGGCTTTGTTCACCCTGATGCTGGTAGGCGAGGGCTGAGCCAAGGCGTCGGCGAAAGCAGGGTAGGCCTCACCCAACTGCGTCTGCATGCGGGTCTGGAAGGAAACAGGAAGTGCTAGGCTCATAATAGGAATGCCCGGGCAAAGGCCGAAGCTTCTGCAAAGATACGACTTCTCGTTTTAGGCCTCTTTCTGAAATTCAGCCTGAAAGCCTGTTTAGTCAGCCGCCAGGATAGGCTCACGGCGCGTGGTGATTTTAGCCGGCTTGCGCACGGTGCGGGTCTGGTACACTGGATTATCTACGAACGCAACCACCTTCAAGGTCAGATCTAAACCGGTGATGGTGCTGGGATTCTGGAAACCGAGGTACAGGTAACCATCATCAGTTTTAGGGGTTTGGCTGATCAACACTTTGCCATAATCAGAAAGAACATCTTTGCCACTGGCTACCGCATAAGGCTTCCAGCCGTCCTGGTCTTCCTTGAACAGGTAGGCGTTGTTCTTATTAAATAGATGATAGCTGATATACCCACTAGACTTCACCTGCGGCAGTTGCGGCAATAAACCCAACCCAAAGGCCACCAGCGGATTTCCTCCCGTCAGCAGGGCGGCAGCGCCTTTGGCCAGCGTCTTGCCCGTTTCCTGCAATGCCTCTACTGATTCCTGCCCCACGCCTACCCAGTACACCCAATGCTTGGTGTTAGCGGGCAACTTGAAGCGCTCAGTGCTGCGGTTATTGCTGGTAAGATTGGTAACGGACGCCAACCGGAAGGTCTTGTCCACCACGGTCTCTGATTTGAGGTCGTTCTTCACCAGCACCTTCTCAATGGCGGTAGTCCAGGTGGTGTCCTGAATGGTGCGCCAGGCTACCAGCGTATTAAAATTCTGCGTGGCCTCACTTTTAGGAATGCGGGTGAGCGTAAAGTGGCTCTTCGTGCTGATGTCAGACAAACTCTGCAGGATGATGGTGTACACCGATTTCTGCGGAACCGTTAGGCGCAGGTTGTTCAGTTTTTTGGTCTCCTCAATGCTGTACAGCGGCGAGTTAGAGAAGTACTCCTGCACCGTTACTTTGTAGTTCACCTTCGCTTTGTTTTCCAGGTCCAGCACCAGCACATCCCCGGCCTGAAACGCATATTGCAACTGTGTAGCCGGCTGTTTGGAACCGGCTACCTGCACTTCCAGATCGGCAATTTTGATGACTTTGCCAGACTGGGCCACGGTGGCCGAAGAGAAACTTAACAGCAGCCCGCTAAGAGCCAACGCAAATCGAAAAAGAGAGCTACACATACAGCACGCAAAGGCAAAACCTGATTTGCGCACAATTTACGTAAAACGGCTTGTAATCAATAGCCTCCCAATGGCTCCAGCCATATTTTGCGGGCCACGGCTTGCGCCGAAAAACCTGACACTGACTCACGGAAACGGCCTCTGAACAGAATCGCCACTTGTTGCCCGTTTTGCAGCTCACTTAAGCTGATGGTTCTTCCGTCTAGTCCTACAATCTGCGTGACAGGGGTCACCAGCACCACCGCTCTGCTAAACCGGGAGTATCTTGGATCTGTGACTCCTTCCACCAGAATCAGCATTTGCCCCTGGTTGTATTCGCGTTGGGTAATAGTGCCCCGCACGTCTACCCGATCCGGGGAATACCGCGGGCCTGCATCGGCGGAGCTTTCCTCTGAGGCGGTGGCATCCGTTGAGGTGGCAGGTGCAATTGCTTGGCAACCGCTCAGGTAAAGGCCGGAGATCAAAATAAAAATTAGTGGGGCTATGAGGTCTCTTATCTTCTTCATTGTCTTCATCTTGGCTAAAATGTTTGAACGGAAAAGAAGCAGCAAAGGCTAAACCCCAGAAAAGAAACATTTCTGTTTGCCCACTATTTTCTGAAAATTGGGTTAGAAACGGAGTGTTCTTAAGGTAGAAGTTGTTACCTCTGTACCCGCTTTATCTGCCGCAAAACCTTACCTTCGTTTTTTTCGCGGCGCGGAAAATCATTCTTATGGCTAAAATCAGAACTTCATATTTCTGCCAGAGCTGCGGTGCGCAGTCGGCTAAATGGATAGGCCGGTGCCCGGCTTGTAACGAGTGGAACACCTACGTAGAGGAAGTAGTCTCGCGTGAGGACGTAACACCCACTACCGCCTGGAAAGTGGGCACCAGCAGCCAACAGGTGGCCAGCAAACCCAAAGCCATCAATGACATCACTTACTCTGAGCAGGCCCGCATAACCACTCAGGACGCCGAACTGAACCGCGTGCTGGGCGGCGGCATTGTACCCGGCTCCATGGTTTTGATTGGGGGCGAACCGGGTATTGGCAAGTCTACGCTCATGCTGCAGATTGCCTTGAGCTTGGGCAACCAGCGGGTGTTGTACATCTCTGGCGAAGAAAGCGAACAGCAGATCAAGATGCGGGCCGAACGACTGGGCACCAAGCACCCTAACTGCTTTATCTTAACAGAAACCGGCACCCAGAATATCTTTAAGCAAATAGAGCAACTGCAGCCCGATGTCCTAATCATTGACTCCATCCAGACGCTGCACTCCTCCTTTATAGAGAGCGGGGCGGGCAGTGTGGCCCAGGTGCGGGAGTGTACCGCTGAACTGCTCAAATTTGCGAAGGAGAGTGGCACGCCGGTGTTCCTCATCGGGCACATCACCAAAGAAGGCAATCTGGCCGGACCCAAGATTCTGGAGCACATGGTAGACACCGTGCTACAGTTTGAAGGCGACCGCCACATGACGTACCGCATCCTGCGCACTACCAAAAACCGTTTTGGGTCTACGTCTGAGCTGGGCATTTACGAAATGCTGGGCACTGGTCTGCGCGAGGTGAGCAACCCTTCCGAAATCCTGATCTCGCAGCGTGAAGAATCGTTCAGTGGCATTACCATTGGCGGCACCATGGAAGGCAACCGTCCACTCCTGATTGAGGTGCAGAGTTTGGTGACACCCGCCACCTACGGCACGCCGCAACGCAGCACCACCGGTTTCGATGCCAAGCGCCTGAACATGCTGCTGGCGGTGCTGGAAAAGCGCGGCGGCTTTAAGTTAGGAATGCAAGACGTGTTCCTGAACATTGCCGGCGGCCTGAAAGTGGAAGACCCTGCACTGGACTTAGCCATTTGCGCAGCCTTACTTTCTTCCTTTGAAGATGTGGCCATTCCGCATACCACCTGCTTTGCCGCCGAGGTGGGCTTAGGAGGCGAGGTGCGGGCTGTGCACAGAATTGAGCAACGAATTTCAGAAGCAGAGAAATTGGGTTTTCAGGATATTTTCATTTCTAAGTATAACAAAAAAGGAGTTGATTTAAGCCGATTTAACATAAGAATACATGCGGCAAGTAGATTAGAAGAAGTCTTCAGCGGTTTATTTGGATAATCATTTTCCTTGAACTATTTTTAGGCTACCCTTTGGAAAAAGGCACTCCTGAACCCTAGATTTTATCTTTTTCTACTGTTACCAAGATGACTTTCATTTGCAGAAAATCACTAACTTCCTTTATAGTACTACTCACGTTGTGCATTAGTACTTTTTCAACTTCCTGGGCACAGGAAACGGCCACTATTTCCGGCAAAATAAACAGCCCTGTAAGTGACAGCGTCCTGCTGGAACTGTACACGGTACCTGGCTCCTACTCCGGGGTGTCGCATACCGTGGCTTTGTCCAAGAACGGAGAATTCACCTTGAAAGCCCCGGTAACGGAGCCCATGTTAGGCGAGTTGGTACACGGCCCGGAGTCTATCATGCTGTTTTTGCAACCCGGCGATAATCTGGAGGTTAGGGCAGACGCCGATGATTTCATTTCATCAGTGAAACTGAAGGGGAAAGGCTTTGATGAAAACAATTACCTTCTGCAGTTTGAACGCAAGTTTGAGGAGGAGGAAGATTACCAGGTGTTGCCAGACAACATCCACAAACGTGAAAAAGAGTTTCTACTTTTCCTGGAAGAAAGACGTGAAGACCAGATCAAATTTCTGGAGAAGTTCTTAAAAACGGCGCAAGTGTCTGACGCTTTCAAACAATATGCAAAGGCTCAGATTGAATTTGGATACGCCAACGACCGCCTTACCTATGTAGATGTCCGGAAACGGGTAGGAGATTTGCCGCCCCAGCTTTCTCCTGATTATTATGACTTCCTGAAACAAGTGAACCTTAATGCGCCCGGAGCTATCAGAAACCAGGCTTACCTTGACTTTCTGAACAACTACTTCCAGTTTAGGGCCCTTCAGGAGCAGCCAAACAACATGGAGCGCGATTATTACCCTACGCTCTACAAACTGGCAAAGAAAGAATTACAAGGCACCACGCGTGAAATGATGCTTTCGCGTATCCTGTCCCAGACGTTTCGGTTTGGCTACGTGCCCGATGCAGATGCCATGTACTCTGATTTCAAAAGCGAGGCCAAATCACCTAATTTCATTTCCTACATCAATGACCAGTATAAGAACTTCAGAAAAGTTGGGCTGGGAAGTCAGGCCCCAGCATTTACGCTCTTATCTTCTACTGGTGACAGCGTATCTCTGAGCAACTATAAAGACAAAATTGTGTACCTAGGCTTCTGGCGGACTCATTGCGGCATTTGCACCGTAGATCAGCAAGCCTATAAATACTTCGCGGAACAGTTAGCCTCCAAAGACATTGTCCTGCTGCAGGTGTCTGTAGGCGAGAACCTTGCTGATTGGAAAAAGACGGTGGCCCAGAAAAAGCTACCGGGTATTCAGCTGTATGCCCCAGACCTTTCTGCCGATATTCTGAAAGATTACGACGTTAAATCGTTCCCGGCGTATTTCATCATTGCCCCTGACGGCAGCCTCATCAATATAAATGCCCGCCGCCCTGGCCACGCCGAAGGAGCCCGAGACATAGCCTCTGCGGTTGACCACTACCGCAAGACAGCTCAGAAGTAGTCTTTTTTGCGTACTTTTGCCTAAACAGGTTTAAAATAGGAACAGGTGCTATCTAAAAAGGGTAGCACCTGTTTTATAAGATACTACCCCTTGACCCGAGGCACCTTTCAGGATGGATTGAATTTAGCATCTAAGCTTACCCCTCGCCGCGCCTGGAACGCGCTGCAGGTAGTAAGCAGCTATGCCTTGGCCCGCCTGACCAAGAAACCCCGGCATTGGGGAAGCCCGGTCAGCATTTCCTTTGAGCCTACCACTTCCTGCAACCTGCGCTGCCCCGAGTGCCCCAGTGGCCTGCGGTCGTTTACCCGCCCCACGGGCATGCTGTCAGACAACCTCTTCAAACAGACCATTGACCAGCTGCATAACCGGTTACTCTACCTGCTGTTCTACTTTCAGGGAGAACCATACCTGCATCCTTCGTTTCTGGACTTGGTGAAGTATGCCTCCGGCAAAGGCCTGTACACCGCTACTTCTACCAACGCCCACTTCTTAACCGAAGACAACGCCCGCCGCACCGTAGAGTCTGGCCTGGACCGCCTCATCATTTCTTTGGATGGCACCACACAGGACGTCTACAAACAATACCGCGTGGGCGGAAAGCTGGACAAGGTCTTGGAAGGCACCAAGCGGCTGGTCAAGTACAAGAAAGAACTGAAGTCCAAGACTCCGTACCTGATCTTCCAGTTTTTGGTGGTTCGTCCTAATGAGCACCAGATAGACGAAGCAAGGCAATTAGCCAAAGAGCTAGGCGTAGACGATGTCTGGTTTAAAACGGCCCAAATCTATGACTATGCCCAAGGCTCACCGCTTATCCCTACCATAGACTATTACTCACGGTACCAGGCGCAGCCCAACGGCACGTACTCGCTTAAAAACAAACTCATTGACGGCTGCTGGAAGATGTGGTACTCCTGCGTCATCACCTGGGATGGCCTGGTGGTTCCGTGCTGTTTTGACAAAGACGCCCATTATAGATTAGGCAATCTGCAACAGCAAAGTTTTAAAGCCCTTTGGAAGAGTGACTCCTATAAGAAGTTCAGAGGTTCTTTGCTCAAAGGCCGCAGCCAGATAGAAATGTGCCGAAACTGCTCAGAAGGCACCAAGGTGTGGGGATAAGGAGATTCCGTTACTTTCTGTAGCTAGATTAGCCAATCTTCCGTAGTAGGAATTTAGCGCCTAGGCCAATCAGGCCCAGGTGCGGTCCTGTGTTAATTTATCCCCAATCCCGTGACTGATATAAACGAAGCGTTTCAACTCTTATGGCGCAAGCTTGAGATCTGGATGAAGCAGATTGTGCTCATGCTGCCTAACCTGTTCCTGGCCATGCTGGTGCTGGTGCTCACCTTTGTGGCTGCCCGGCTTTTTCGCCGCACGTCCGATAAATTGCTCATTCGGTTCACCCATAGCAGCGCCCTCAATAACCTGGTGGGCACCACCGTTTATGTAGGCACCCTTACCCTGGGCATTTTCTTTACCTTAAGTATCCTAAAGCTGGATAAAACGGTCACCACGTTGTTGGCGGGTGCTGGTATCATCGGTTTGGCCCTGGGTTTTGCCTTCCAAGACATTGCCGCCAACTTCATCTCCGGGGTGATCATCGCCTTCAGAAAGCCCTTTGTGGTAGGCGATGTAATAGACACCAATGATCATTTCGGGACAATTGAGCGGATTAACCTACGGACGGTAGATATCAGACGTCAAACGGGCGAGTTGGTAAAGGTGCCTAACCGTAAAGTCTTTGAATCTGCCTTGACCAACTTCTCGCATTACGGCATCAGGAGGATTGATCTGAAGGTAGGCGTTTCCTATGCCGAGGACCTGGAGCGGGTGCAGCAGGTGGTGAAAGAGGCCATGGTGGATATCCGGAACATGATTTCAGGCAAAGAGGTGGAAGTGGTATACGAAGAGTTTGGAGACAGCAGCATCAACTTTTTGGTGCGCTACTGGATCAGTTACAAGCGCCAGACAGACTTTGTGTACGCCAAGAGTGACGCCATTATCAAGATCAAAAAAGCCTTTGACGCGAACAACATTGAAATTCCGTTCCCCATCACTACGCTCAACTTTGGGGTGAAGGGCGGCAAAGATTTGTCTATAGCTCTAAAAGAGGCTGTTCCGAAACTTGACCAACCGCTGGAACTGAAAGTGGGGGCTAGAGAGAATACCAATGGAGAGGACAAAACAAAAGAGGCCGAAGAATAATCTTCGGCCTCTTTTGGAATAGGAAAGCAGTATAATCTACGTCACTTAGTCATCTATCTTTTTGCCTAAGTCTTCTACTTGCCTCAGGAAAGCGTCAATGTTCTGGTCAGCGTAAGGACCATAAGAGTTTGAGATAGTGCCTTTGGTGCCGTCATTGCATTCAATGGCATAAAGAATGGCCATATCATCTGGGTTTGTTTCTCCTTCAAACCGGTAGAAGTCCACTATTTTCACTTCCTCTATTCCATAGGTTTTGTCACCACTCAAGGTCCTAAGCCGAGTATCTTCACCTACTCTGAAATCTTCTGTATAGCCTTCTTTTCTGAGCTTTGCTTCAACCTGTACCTGGCTGGTTAATTCTTCCTTGTCTTGCATAACCAAATATGTTAGATGTAATAATATCAAATGCTGGTATCTGGACTATACGTAAAAAACCGCCTTAGTTGCCAGTTGTATTCAGAGAAAATAATATTCCTTTTGACAGATTAGATTCTACTGGGCAGCAGACTTCCCTTTATAAAACCGTTTCCTGGCTGTTTTAGGAAAAACAAACTAAAACAGGGAAGTCTTAAAAGCGAAGGGCCGTTCCTTTTGGAAACGGCCCTTCGCTTTCAATTAAATAAGAAGATACTATTTATAGGCTTGCTTTGCCTTCATTTCGCGTTCAATCTTAGCCAGATCAATGGTAGAGCAGGCTCCGCCGCAGCCCTTGTCACAACCAGCGTTTTTGGAAAAGAAGCTTTTGTACCCCATCCGAAGCAGGTAAACTGCCGCTAAAGCGAAGACTAAAAAAACAATGATTTCCTGTACCATAACAGATTCTTAACGCTGGCAAAGGTAGAAATAGTTTAACCGGCTGCTTGATTTAGATAGGTATAATCTATGATACTAGAAAAGCCGTTTTAGGTCCGCTTTCAGGAAAACAGGGCTAAAGCAGAGCTTCTGCTTCTATTCTTTCCAGAAAGGCTCAATCAGTTTTAGCATCTCTTGTTGCACGGTAGGGTTGTTGCTCACGCAGATCTGCCGTCCGAATACGTAATCTTTGCCTCCCCTGAAGTCTGTTACCTGACCACCGGCCTCCTGCACCAGCAGGGCACCCCCGGCCACGTCATACGAATTGATGTTGAACTCAAAATATCCTTCAAACTTTCCGGCCGCTACGTAGGCCAAGTCCAGGGCGGCAGACCCTAGGCGGCGTACACCATGGCAACCCTGCATAAAGGCACCCATCACCTGCAGGTATTTCTGCATAGCGTCAAAGCTGTAGTAAGGGAACCCAGTGGCAATAAGCGAATCACCCAGGGTAGGAGCATCAGAAACTGATATCTTACGGTCATTGCAGAAGGCACCGCCGCCTTTCACCGCGTGGTAGCACTCATCGCGAGTAATATCATAGACTACGCCTATCATAAGTTCATCCCGCTGCATAAGGGCAATGCTTACCGAGTACACCGGCAAGCCATGGATAAAGTTGGTAGTGCCGTCTAGTGGGTCAATGATCCAGTTGAACTCCTCGGCTTGCTCTGTTTTGGTTTCTTCTTCAGTTATGAAACCTGCCTCTGGGATCAATTTCTCTAAACCGGCCACTAAACGCAGTTCGGCTTCTTTGTCTACGTAGGAAACCAGGTTGTTCAGCCCTTTGTGCTCCAGTTTGGACACGTCAAAGTTAGAGGCTTCCTGAAAGATGAACTTGCCTACTTCTTTGGTAAGGACTACTACCTGGTCCCGAAGCGATGATATGTCTGTCATAGTTTTAGCGTAAAGCCCGCCTGCGCGGAACTTGTGTAGGATTATCTTTTGGCGGTACGTCGGATAAGCCCGAGCACAATAGCCACTGCCACCAACCCAATGGCTAACCACTGTGTCCCGTGCCCAATGAACTCGCCGTGGCGAGTGTAGAATGTCTGCTCTTGGTTAAACCTGATTTCTCCGCGCAAGGCGGCAGGCACCCACCAACCTGATTTCTGCAACAACTCACCTTTCTGGTTGATGAACCCCGAGATACCTGTATTGGCTGAACGCGCCACCGACCGTCTGGTTTCAATGGCCCGCAAAGAGGCATATGCCAGGTGCTGCTTGTATCCCGGCGAATCGCTCCACCAGGCATCATTGGTGATGATGAAAATGGCGCTGGCTCCGTTCCGGATGTATTCGCTCACGTACTCGCCATAGATGGATTCGTAACACACCACCGGCGCTCCCACCAGATCTGGGTTCTGGCTGTGCTTGAAAACGGCTCGGGTTTCCTGCGTGCCCATGTTCCCGGCAATGCCGCCCAAATCAATGGCGAACATCTTCAAGGCTTTGAACATCCCCGGATAAGGTGTCTTCTCTACGCCCGGCACCAGTTTTGATTTGTGGTAGAACTCGTGCTGACCAGTTGGTTTGAAGTGCAGACCAGCGTTGTACACGTCATAATAGCCAATCTGCTCGTGGAAACGAGCGGTGGCGCTTTTCTTGGTAGAATCTGGATACAACCGGGCAGAGGTAATCCCAGATACCAACTCCAAACCCGGATGCCGGTTCAGGAAATCGCGTAAGGTGTAACTGATGGGCGTCCGCTCAAAGCCTTCTTCCCAGTTAATGCCGTTGCTGATAGACGTTTCGGGCCAGAGCACAAACCTGGTGTTAGGCGTAATCTGCTCTTCTGACAACTTGATTAACCGTTCAAACTGTTGCTCAAACGGAATGTAGCCTTCACCACCCTCAAACTTCTCTTTGTACGGATCTACGTTGGGCTGCACCACTACAATCTCGGCGGCATCGCCTTGTTCCTGGTATTGACTGCCAATATAAAACGACAGCGCTATGGGTAGCAGGAGCACCAACGCTGGCGCAACCCATTTACTCGCTTTTTTCTTCGGAGAAGTAATAGCGAAAAACACCAGCAGGTTCACAACCCACACCCAAAGCGAGCCGCCCAAGAAGCCGGTATATTCATACCACTGCACCCAGCTTGGCAAAGACGCAAAGCCGTTGCCCAGCGTAAGCCAGGGCCAGCTTAAGTCCCAGTTGAGGTGAAACTGCTCAAACGCGATCCAGTACACGGGCAAACTTAAGTACCCAATGGTGTTACCCGCGGCTCGTTTGGTCCAGAAGAACGCCATCATGGGCACTGACATGAACAGCGCATTGAACACCACGGCTGCTATACCGCCGCCCAGCGTGGAGTAACTCACCCAATACGTGGTGAAGATGTTCCAGAGCAGTAGCATCAAGTACGCGTTCTTGAAGAACGTGCGTCCGCGCTTAGGCTCATTTTTAGCCGAGATGGCCCGCTCCATGAATAGGAACGGCACCCAGCCTATAAACAAGAAAATAGCCAGTGGTTTCACCGGCCAACCCAACCACAATAAGAAGGCGCTCAGAAACGCCAACAAAGGGAGGTAAAAACGATTATTTGTTTCCTTGAACAACAATGACAAATTCTCCTTTGATTGCTTTGGTAGTAAACGTCTGCACCATCTCTTCCAAGGTGCCGTTTAGAGTTTCCTCAAACATCTTACTTATTTCACGGCTCACCGAGACCATGCGCTCTGCCCCGAACACTTCTTTGAACTGCTCCAGCGTCTTGAGCACCCGATGCGGCGACTCATAGAAAATCATGGTGCGTTCTTCCTGCGCCAGGCTCTGCAATCGCGTCTGGCGTCCTTTCTTAATGGGCAGGAATCCTTCAAACGTGAAACGATCGGTACTGAAGCCAGATTTTACCAGTGCCGGCACAAACGCGGTAGGGCCAGGGAGGCACTCAATCTTGATGCCTTCCTGCACGCATGCTCGCACTAACAAAAAGCCAGGATCAGAGATTCCGGGGGTTCCGGCATCTGAGACCATGGCCATTTTCTCGCCTTTCTTCAGGCGCTCCACTAAATGCGCCACGGCTTTGTGCTCATTGTGCAGGTGGTGGCTGTGCATGCGTTTGTCAATGCCCAAATGGTTCAGGAGCTTTCCGCTGGTGCGGGTATCTTCGGCAAGCACCACGTCTACCTCTTTCAGGATACGAATTGCCCGGAGGGTGATGTCCTCCAGGTTCCCGATAGGTGTGGGCACTAAATACAAACTGGTTTCTTCTATAGGCTCGGCCATAGGTCAAAGATACGGAAAATTGAGTTCTGAGACTTGCCTTCTAAGTTAGCAGGTGTTTGGGGGCTCTTTTCAGAAAAGGACCTCAAAATAAACGTCAGACCCCGTACCGCTCGGCTAAGACACTAATGCGCTGCGCCAACACATGGTCTTTGTCTGTGACGGTGTTGCCAGCATCATGGGTGGTGAGCCGCATCTCTACTTTGTTGTAACTGTTGCTCCACCACGGGTGGTGGTTCAGCTCCTCGGCTACTATGGCGACCTCGGTCATGAAGGCGAAAGCCTCTTTGAAATCTTTGAATTGGAAGTTCTGGCTAAGCTGGTTGTCTTGTTCGGTCCACATAAAGTTTGTCTAGGTAAGTGAATTAGCTGAATGGCAGGGCTTCGTATTTTTCTGCGCCTCCGTGTTTGTACTCTGTTTTTTGTAAAACGATGCTAAAACGTAGCTTTCTCTAAACACTTCCTCGTATTTCATAATCTGTTTCTTAAGCCAAGGCTGGATTCAGTGAAATAAATCAAATTACTAAAGACAAAAACTACTAAAGAAATGGCAACAGAATATCCGCAGGAAGTTCCAGATCAGCACCAAGAGCACCAACCCGGCCTTGAACACGAGATGATTCAGGAGCCCATCGTGATCAGGAAAAACTACAAAGGCAGTGAAAAACTGAAAGGCAAGAAAGCGTTAATCACCGGCGGAGACAGCGGCATTGGCAGGTCGGTGGCGGTGCATTTCGCCCGGGAAGGGGCAGATGTAGCCATTGTGTACCTGGACGAGGAGCAGGATGCGCAAGACACCCGCAAATTAGTAGAAGCGGAAGGGCAGAAGTGCGTGCTCATTCCCGGCGACTTACGTGACGAAAACTTCTGCAAGCAATCTGTGGAACGGGCAGTACAGGAACTAGGCGGTCTCAACATTCTGGTGAACAATGCCGCCGAGCAGCACGAGAAAAACGATCTGCGCGAGATTACTTCTGAGCAACTGGAGAAAACTTTCAAGACAAACATCTTCGCGTACATCTACGTGGCCCAAGCAGCGCTGAACCACCTGAAAGAAGGGGACTGTATTATCAACACCACCTCCATTACGTCTTACCGCGGCTCCAGCCATCTGATGGACTACGCTTCTACTAAAGGCGCTATTACTTCCTTTACCCGGTCCCTGTCGCAGAACCTGGCAGAAGGAGGCATCAGGGTGAATGCTGTGGCTCCGGGACCAATCTGGACGCCGCTTATTCCGGCTACTTTGGAAAAAGTAGGCGATTTCGGGAAAGACCAGCCAATGGGCCGCTTAGGTCAGCCTGCAGAGGTGGCGCCAGCTTATGTTTTCCTGGCATCAGAGGACGGTTCTTATATAACCGGGCAAACCATTCACGTGAATGGCGGCGAACAGATAGGCGGATAATGCTCAACCTTTCCACGTGGAAAACAGTAAAAAGGGAGACACACCAACTAACCACAAACGCCTATGGCAACTGACAATAAAGACCATCCTAACGGGCATGATCGTCCGATACGGGTGATTGACGATACTGCCACTAACATGGAAGACATGATGGCCGGACACATCATACCAGGTGCTGATCCGCCCAAGAATGAAGCCCAGCGTGGTGGTTTCGGAAACCGGGATGGCAAGGAAGGCTACGGCTCAGACTCCTCTGACGGACCAACTGGCGTAAGTGTAAATGAGGAGGCTGACAGCACTGAGCCACCTAAAGACAACATGCGCACAGAAGAGGAAGGCCGCGGCACCTGATAGCCGTTTCAGGCCAATTTTTTGAATATCTATTTTAAACTAGAAAAGGAGGGATTATGCCATATAAAAGCAAAAACACCAGCCACGACTCTAAATCACAAAAGGGCCAGCCTACGGATGAAGGTATCAGCAAAGCTGGTATGAAAACTGCCGGAAGCCCAGAGGACATTCAGCGTAGTGAGGAAATAGCGGAAAAATTCCTGGATGAAAACGGCGATCCGGCCCCAGAGGCCATCACCCATCCAAACCGCAACCTGCATAAACCAGATATCAATAAGCCTAGCTACGGCGGCTCTTAATTTGGTTCTTCAGTAGAAGAGAAAAAGCACCTTCCTAGCAGAAGGTGCTTTTTTATGCCGCTTATCTGCTGTTTTACAAAAATTTACCTTAAAACGCTAAGCCTTCATGCTTTTAGGCGTTCTTGGCTCCGGCTCATTAAATGGAACCCACTTAAACTAACACGCTCAACAACACTGCTATGGCTCGTTACGCAATCTCCGACATTCATGGCTGCCTAGCCACTTTTAAAAAGATGGTGGAAGAAGTAATACAGCTTGAGCCAACCGACCATTTATATCTGCTAGGAGATTACATCAACAAGGGCCCGGATAGCAAGGGCGTACTGGACTACATCTTTTCCCTGCAACGCCAGGGCTTCCAACTCACCTGCCTCCGAGGCAACCATGACCAACTACTATTAGACGCCATAGACAAAGGAGAGCATACCGTTTGGCTTTCTGAAGAAGACAAGCAGAAGACGCTTCAGAACTTTGGTGTCTCTCATTTCAAAGACATTCCCTCTAACTACATTGCCTTTATCAGATCACTCCCTCTCTTAGTTCTGCTGGATGACTTCATTCTGGTGCACGCCGGTTTAGACTTCAGTCACTCCAACCCCCTCCTCTCCAGCAATCACCTCCTGCTAAACACCAAACACATGCAACCTTCCCTTGCCAAATTAGGCGAACGAAGATTGGTGCACGGCCATTTACCTCTTCCCCAACCTGTTATTGAAAGAGCAGTCCAAAAAAAAAGACTTTCTATAAATATAGATGGAGGCTGCGTTTATTTTTTAAACAAAGAATTTGGAAATCTTTGCAGCCTAAATCTGGACAAACTTTCACTTTTCTTCTTATCTAATCTAGACCAACCGTATTATATCAAGGTTAAATAATATATAATTTTTTAGTTATAATATTAAACTTATAAACCATTGAATAACTTAAATACAATTTATAATTAAAGGATTCATACACCTTGCCTCTAGCTACTTATCATAAAACCCGTTTCATTTTGAAGTAAAGGCATATATCAGTACTTTTAAATATTTATAAAGGATAATATTATAGAAGAGATATGTCAAGAAATTTATAAAATTAATTTCGCCTATGTAAAACTTTATATTAATTTTACCCGTAAGGAGCGCCCTTTACTACGCTCTCCGTTGTACTTAAGCTTGTTTACCTAGTAGTAATATTTAAATACAAGAAAGCAAAAGGGGTTGTACCCAATTAGTAGTAAGTAAAAGAATGTCAGTCTAATAAGTTTATTAATTTTTAAAGTAGCGTTTATGGAAAAAAATTTACTCAGAAGAATTGCTTCCGGGAAAAACAATGAAAGCAGGGTCTGGCTATTATTAGTTTTGATTCTACTGGGAGTAGCCCCCATTTTAGAAGCGCAAGCGCAGTTTGCAACAACTTCTGCAACAGTACCATCTACTAACCACAGCAATTGGGGAAGTTCAACTGCTCCATTTCCTGCCGGATGGAGAGGTAACGGTACAACTGAAACATTTGGAGACGCAGGCCCTGCCATCTCACCAAATAAATCCGCAAAGTTTGATACAGGAGGAACTGGAGCGAGCTCTGATGACGGGGACAATATCTCAATAAGATTCTCAGAATCACCAGGCGTCATAACCTTCTACGCTAAGCACCAAAATGCGACCACAGCTTGGACAGGGGGACTATTTGTGATAGAACAATCTACAGATGGCACAACCTTTCATACCCTTCCTAAACTTTCACTTACTAGCGCGGATCTAACCGCCACTAACGCCAATACAACGCAACGCACTTTTACTACACATCAAGACACGAGATACGTAAGGTTTAGATATGCATCAAAAGGAGATAACACAAATGTCAATGTTATTTTTGATAACGTGTCAATAAATGGTGCTCCAGAAATAGATGTTTTCCAAAACAGATTGCTTTATGCATCAGGTTCTCCAACGCCTTTTGACTTTGGTAGCCAAACTCTAAATACTGAAAGCACTCCAGCTGTTTTCACCATTAAAAATACTGGAAAAGGAGTACTCAATATAACAAGCTCTTTGGTTATTTCTGGAACCAACCAAGGTGAGTTTGCTATAAAAACTCCTCCAGGCACAAGTAGTATAGCAGCAGGAGATTCAACTACCTTTTCCGTTGTTTTTAAACCTACAGATCCTGCATCAACTGTAAAAACGGCGACATTAACCATCCCTAACAACGATGGTGACGAAGGTTCTTATACTATTCAACTTACGGGTACAGTAGCAGAAACAATCTCAATCACCTCCTTCACCCCTGGGGAAGGTATAATAGGAACGGAAGTCATTGTCAACGGGTCTGGCTTCTCTAATGACATGGGTGTGGCCTTCAAAAACGTGAATGGCGAATTTGTATTCTCTGACCTATTGATTGTAGAAAGCCCTACGCGGGTGCGGGTAGCAGTGCCTTACGGGGCCGTGACCAGCACCATCACGGTGATGAATAACCTTGGACAAGCAGAGAGCACCACGCAATTTGTGGTGCTTACCATTACATCCTTTAGTCCCGCGAAAGGCCCAGTAGGAACGGAAGTCATTATCAACGGATCTGGCTTTTCTAATGACATGGGCGTGGCTTTCAAGGACTCGGCCGGCGCATTTGTATTCTCTGACTTATTGATTGTAGAAAGCCCTACGCGGGTGCGGGCAGCAGTGCCTTACGGGGCTGTGACCAGCACCATCACGGTGATGAACAACCTTGGACAAGCAGTAACGGAAACTACATTTGTAGTAACTCCTAAAATCACTGAATTCTCACCTCCCTACGCTCCTGTTGGAGCAACCGTGCGGATTAAAGGAAGCAACTTAAACGGAACGAGTACGATTACCTTCAATGGAATCACAGCCACTGTTAAGAACATAGATCAATACACTGTAGAAACAACAGTACCAGCGGGTGCTACTTCAGGCCCAGTTGTATTGACCAATCTTGAAGGATCTACTCAAGCAATGTTCTATGTGTCACCAAACATTACCTCTCTTTCTCCAAACACTGGTAAAAGAGGTGATGAAATCACAGTAAAAGGACAAAACTTAGAGAACATCTCTAGTGTCACAGTTAATGGCGCGGTGGCTACATATACAAATACTGATATCAACACTATAGTCTTAACGGTTCCAACAGGAGCTACAATTGGTGATGGATTTATAGTAGTAAAAACAACAGCAGCAGGATCTGATAGTGCAGCTTTCACCGTACTTGAGTCAACTACCCTTCCAGTTGAATTAGTAGAATTCACCGGAAAGAGCAATGCGAAAGGAATCACGTTAACCTGGAAGACAGCTTCTGAGCAGGACAACGCTTACTTTGAAGTTCAAGCTAGCCAGAACCCTGCTAAAGAAGAGTTCAGAACAATTCAGCGTGTGAACAGCAAGGTGACTAACAGCAGTTCAGTAACTTCTTATGAAGCTTTAGATGCTACTGCTGCAAAAGGTGTTGTGACCTACTACCGCTTGAAGCAAGTTGATTTGAATGGTACTTCTGAGTACACCAAAACCATTGCAGTGAAGAACATTGCCTCAACTAACACTCCTATTCTAGTGAAGGCATATCCAAATCCATTTGGAGAGAATCAGAACCTGAACATTAGAGTAGAGGCTGAAAACGCAGGCAACATGACAGTAGTACTCTATTATGTAACTGGCAAGAAAGCCTTTGAACAAGTGTTCTCAGTTGAAAGCGGAGTTTCTTACATTGAGCTTCCTTTGAGCATCACTACCTTAAGCAAAGGAATGTTCATCTTATCAACTGAATTAAACGGCGAAACCACTACCACACGAGTTGTGAAGCAATAACCAAACTCAACTCCATAAAAAAAGGGAAGCAGTAGCTTCCCTTTTTTTATGCTCTAAACTCTATGTTTTCTATAGAAAAGAAAGGTGGGTTTAAATGCTTTTTTTGTAAAAACAGATTCAAATATAATAACAGAGCCTTGGTAAAAACCCTCAGCCTTGCCTATAGTTTTTTGTTCGTTTTCTGGGAAACGGTCCTAAAACAAAAACCAGCAGCTTAATCTATTCCGCCTTGTCCACCTAAACCATTGGTTATTTGCTGCATTGGCAGTACTTTTGGGGACCTACTAACAGAACACAAATGCAACGCGATTCTCAAATCTTTGACCTTATCCAAAAAGAGCATCAGCGCCAGCTGCATGGTATAGAACTTATTGCCTCAGAGAACTTTGTTTCAGACCAGGTGATGGAAGCCATGGGCAGTGTGCTTACTAATAAATACGCTGAGGGGCTTCCTTCAAAACGCTACTACGGTGGCTGCGAGATTGTAGACCAATCTGAGCAGTTGGCCATTGACCGGGCAAAGCAATTATTTGGAGCGGAGTGGGTGAACGTGCAGCCGCACTCAGGAGCACAGGCAAATGCCGCGGTGATGTTGGCAATTCTGAACCCGGGTGACAAGATCCTTGGCTTTGATTTATCGCATGGCGGGCACTTAACCCACGGATCTTTGGTGAACTTCTCGGGTAAATTGTACCAGCCTTCGTTCTATGGCGTGGAGCCTGAGACCGGCGAGATCAACTGGGCAAAAGTTAGGGAAGTAGCGGAACGCGAAAAACCGAAACTGATCATCTGCGGTGCTTCAGCGTATTCCCGTGACTGGAACTACCAGGCCTTGCGCGAAGCCGCCGATGCGGTGGGGGCATTACTGTTAGCAGATATTTCTCACCCGGCTGGTTTAATTGCCACGGGCTTGTTGAACGACCCATTTGAGTTCTGCCACATTGTGACCACCACTACCCACAAAACATTGCGTGGACCTCGTGGCGGAATGATCATGATGCGGAAAGACTTCGAAAACCCATATGGCCTGAAAACCCCGAAAGGCGAGTTGCGCATGATGTCTTCTTTGCTGGACAGCGGCGTTTTCCCCGGTACTCAGGGCGGACCCTTGGAGCACGTGATCGCGGCCAAAGCGGTAGCGTTCCACGAAGCACTTTCTCCTTCTTACAAAGAGTACACGGCGCAGGTGCAGAAAAACGCACAGGTGTTGGCGAAGTCATTTGTAGACCGTGGGTACAAGATCATTTCATCAGGGACTGATAACCACCTGATGCTGATTGACCTCCGTTCTAAGGACCTTACCGGAAAACTGGCCGAAAACACCTTGATCAAAGCAGACATCACCATCAACAAGAACATGGTGCCGTTTGACGATAAATCTCCTTTCGTGACCTCCGGAATCCGAATCGGCTCTGCTGCCGTAACTACCCGTGGTCTGAAGGAACAGGACATGGATCGCATTGTGGACTACATTGACCGCGTGCTCATGAATCATGACAATGAAACCATTCTTTCTGAGACCAGAAAAGAAATCAACAACTGGATGCAACAGTTCCCGTTGTTCAGTTACTAAGCACTAAGAAAGTACATGGCACAACGTTCCGGAGAGGTGGCAGCGCACGGCGGAGAAGAGCATGAAATGACCTTTTTGGACCACCTGGAGATTCTCAGGTGGCACTTGATTCGTTCGGCGGCAGCTATTGTGGTATTCACGGGTATTGCCATGGCCAACAAGGAGATCGTCTTTCATGACATTATCCTAGGGCCCTCTCGCACCGATTTTTTTACCTACCGGAAACTCTGCGAGGTAGGAGCCGCCATCAACTCGGCGGGTCTATGCATCAACAAGTTGGACTTCACGCTGCAAAGCCGTGAGCTTTCCTCTCAGTTTACCATGCACCTGACCAGTTCATTTGTGATTGGGTTGTTGCTGGGCTTCCCGTATCTGTTCTGGGAGATCTGGAGCTTTATAAAACCAGGCCTTTACCCAAATGAGCGGGAAAACTCGCGCGGGGCAGTGTTCTTTGTGTCGTTCCTGTTCCTGCTGGGTTCGTTGTTTGGGTATTTTATTGTCTCGCCGCTCTCTATTAACTTTTTGGCGTCTTACCAGGTAGACCCAAGTATCGCCAATGAGTTTGACCTTTCGTCTTACATTTCCACTCTGGTCACGCTCGTGTTGTCCTGTGGGATTATGTTTGAGTTGCCCATGATTGTGTACTTCTTGTCACGGGCGGGCATTCTGTCTCCGGAGCTCATGCGCATTTACCGGAAGCACGCGATTGTAGTGATTGCCTTTATTGCGGCGGTGCTTTCTCCGCCAGATGTGTTAAGTATGACCCTGATGGGCATTCCGCTTCTGCTGCTTTATGAGGTAAGTATCAACATCTCTTGGTGGGTACGCAAGCGCGATTTGGCTAAATTGAATGAACAAGCTACTTCTTAAAGAGAATCTAAGATGAAAATAGCACTGGGCGGCGACCACGCCGGATACCAATACAAAGGAATAGTAAGGAAACAACTGGAGGCACTAGGCCATGAAGTAAAGGATTTCGGACCTTTCTCAGACGCCTCAGTAGACTATCCAGATTACGTGCATCCCTTATCAACCGCGGTAGAAAACAAAGAATACGAACTGGGCATCCTGCTCTGCGGAAGCGGTAACGGGGTAGCCATTACGGCCAATAAACACGCAGGCATCAGAGCGGCCCTTTGCTGGCAAAAAGAGTTAGCCGTCTTGGCCCGCTCACACAACAACGCCAATGTGTTATGTGTGCCTGCGAGATTTGTTAGTGAAGAAGTAGCCCAAGAGATGGTGGAAGCTTTCCTAACCACTCCATTTGAAGGCGGCCGGCACCAGACCAGGGTAAGTAAGATTGCCTGCTCCTAAAAGCAAGTAGAGTAAATCTTAATAGATAATGTAGGGGCACCTCTTGTAGGTGCCCTTTCTGTTTAAAAGTCATTTTCAGTAAGCAAGGCCATAAACGGAATAATCCCTTTTGCTGAGTTAAACAGCATCAAAGATTAAAGACATTAATCAGGGAAGTAACCGATATAAATAAGAGTGATCAGCAATTAGCAACCACAAGGGATAACCATTACATTGAGGTTGCAGGAGGCTGAAGACAGGCAAATCCTGGCTTTAGGGCTTCTTTCCTGAGAACAGGCTGAAAACAAAAATAGTCACTTACCGCACCCGGCGGTAGAATGGTCCATTCTCCACCTTTTCGTAGCGTTGGAATATTAATGGCAGCTTGTATTGCAGTTCTGGCATGAGGTTCTGCTGGTCTACAATGTAGGAGGGAGGATTATTCCGTAAATCCTGCAGAATGGTAAAAAGTGATTCGTAGGAATTCAATCGCCCAAAGTAAGGACTTGCTAAATCCCAGCGCAGGTAAGGGGAGCCCAAGCTGTTGTTCTGGTAGTAATTAAGGTCTGGCCCAAGCACCAACAGCCGTTCTCCTTGCACCTGCTGGTATTTTGGATGGTCTTGTACCTGTACCCGTTTCGGTTCAATCTTCAAGGCGGTATAGACCAGCCCCAGTGGGTTGTACCGTACTGCCACTACTCCCACTATAACTACCAGGAACAGGAGTTCTGCAATCCAAAGGCGGTTTCCCCACCAGCTAAACAGAAAAATCCCGAAGTAGGAGAGCAGAGGCAACAGCACAATCAAGCCCTTCACAGAAGCATCGTGCCCACTAATGAGTACCAATACTACAATGATGGTCCAGATCAGCATGAACTGCAGGAAACGTGCCTGGTAATTAGGCCCCAGGTTGATGAGGGGCAAGCTCAGGAAAGACAATACCAACATACCCAGGGGAAGTGCTGCAATGGTCATCACCTGCCCGAAAGGCAATCCAAAGGCAAAGGCAAACCGCCAGGACCACGTAAGCCCCTGTTCCAGGAAGGCCCCCAGGGAATTCTGGTACAGGAAATAGGTGAGCACCACGCTGAATGGGAACAAAAAGCCCGTCAGCATCAATAACGTGCTTCTAAAGGCACCAGAGGCAAAGTAAATGACCGCAAAGAAGCCCAGCACTAAAAACCAGATTAGAGGCAGGTAACAGAGAGCAGCTAGCCCCAGCATGAAACCAGCCTTGAACAAGCGACCAGCGTTTGAGGCTTCTTTAGAGATGGCGGTGAGGCTGGAAACGGCCAGCAAGACAAACGTGTGCCCAATCAATAAAGAAGAAAGCACATCCAGCTCAAAGAAGATGCTCCCAAACAGCATATACAGCAGCGCAGGAACGAATGACTTGTAAGGATGAACCTGGTTACGGTTGAAAATAAAATTCAATAGAAACGCCTGGTAGCCCAGCAGGAACGTAGCCAGCAAGCGATGCGCCAGATAAGAGCGGGGCACTATAATATCCAGGAGCCAGTACACCGCGGCAGACAGCGGAGCGGTGGTGTCATATACATCCTGGTAAAGCGTAAAACCCTGGTGCAAGCGCTCGCCAAGCAGCACATGATGCAGCTCTGAGAGTGTAGCAGGAAGCCCAAAAATGAGCAACGGAAGCCGGATGAGGAGAAACAGCAGTACCAACACCACCCACCTGGACGGAAACAAACTGCGGAAGAATCGTATCAAGCAATGCGCGGCTTAGCCTTCGCTCTGACCTTACGGCAAAGAGGAGGACGGTTTGTGGGGTAAAAATGTGAAATTAATACGATATTTGCGGAACCATGGAAAGTAAACGCCAACAAAAATTCGCTAGACTGATTCAAAAGGAGCTTGCTGAAATATTTCAGCGTGATGTTTCGCATTTGTTTCAGAGCACCTATATATCTGTAAGTGGAGTAGCCGTATCTCCAGACTTAGGCGTGGCCAAAGTACACTTAAGTCTGCTGCTCAACCCCAACGGGCGTGACTTGCTGAAGGAAATCAAGTTCCACACCAAGACTATTCGGCATGAACTGGCCAAACGCATCAAAAACCAGGTGCGGGTTATCCCTGAGTTGATCTTCTATCTGGATGATACTGCAGAGTATGCCGCCAAGATGGACAAAATCCTTTCAGAACTTGACATCCCGGCAGAATCCAAAGAAGACCCTTCTAATCCTTTCAAGAGCGATGATGAGGATTATTCTGAGGACGAAGACCTTGACGAGGATGAGGAAGACATGGACGAGGACGAAGAAGATACCGAAAAGCGCTAATCTGAACCTGCTACGTAAGCCAGCTACTAACCCCACTCATGCAGTACGATCCAATTAAACGCGTTCTGGGCGAGGCGTTCAACAAAACACCTTTTCTACGCAAGCTTTTTTACAACCTCTTAGACCTGCTTCTGCTGCGTACGTGGCACATTCACAAGGAATTACGGGCCTGGGCTAAAAACAAACGACAACAACCTATCCAAATTCTGGACGCTGGTTCTGGCTTTGGACAGTACAGCTACTATCTCTCTGGCATGAGTCCCAAATGGCGCATTCTGGCCGTAGACGTGAAAGACGAACAGATTGCTGACTGCGCTAATTTCTTCCAGAAGATCAAGCGGCACAACGTCATGTTCCGGAAAGAGGATTTGGTAACTTACCAAGAACCTCAGGCTTTTGATCTGGTACTCTCGGTAGACGTGATGGAGCATATTCTGGAAGATGTAGAGGTTTTCAAAAACTTCCACGCTTCCATGCGCCCGGGAGGCATGTTACTGATCTCTACCCCTTCAGACCAGGGTGGTTCAGATGTGCACGGCGATGAAGAAAGCTCTTTCATTGAGGAGCACGTGCGTGACGGTTACAACATTCAGGAAATACAGCTAAAGCTGAAAAGCGCAGGATTCAGCCGCACAGAAGCCCATTATTCTTACGGAGCACCCGGTAAAATCTCCTGGAGGCTGAGCATGAAGTACCCCATTTTAATGCTGGGCACCACCAAGCTGTTCTTCCTTGTTCTGCCTTTTTACTACCTTATTGTGTACCCTTTCTGTCTTCTGCTGAACTGGCTGGACACTAACGGGAAACATGAGACCGGCACCGGACTGATTGTGAAAGCCTGGAAATAAAAGCTGAAGAGGGTGAAACGTGTGTTTCTGATCTGTTTCTGAAAAACAGGGCAAGAACGAAGGCTAAATCTTTGATTTTGGCAACTTTCAAAGAAAAGCTACCTTCACCGGAAAGAAACCTGTTTCACGTGTTCACTCCAGCAAAATGATAGATTTAGTCAGGACAGATTCAGACAACCAAGACTTTGTAGAACTTGTTTCTCTCTTAGACGCTGATCTGCACGTGAGAGATGGAGATGATCACTCTTTCTTCGCTCAGTTTAACAAAATAATCGGCATCAGACACGTGGTAGTAGCCTATCATGACCGGTTTCCAGTAGGGTGCGGCGCCATCAAGGCTTACACGCAAGAAACCGCTGAAGTAAAAAGAATGTTTGTACTGCCTGAGTACCGGGGGCAAGGCATAGCCGGGAGAATTCTTCAGGAACTGGAAAACTGGGCCGCTGAACTGGAATACAAAGACCTAATTCTGGAAACAGGCAAGGCACAGCCTGAGGCCATCAGGCTTTACACCAAAAGTGATTTCAAGGTGATCCCTAATTTTGGGCAGTACGAAAACATTGAGAGCAGCGTTTGCATGAAAAAAGCCGTCTCTTTGGGCAAAGTAGCTAAATAAGACGGCGGCTTTCCTCTGCTGGGAACAGGCTGTTTAGGCCTTTTAATCAGAAAACAGAACCCTTTGCCCGGAGAACAGTAAAGGTGACCTGAGTGAGTAGAAAAGTTTTTTACTCGCTTATTCATTCAACCACTCATTCACGCATTACCCAAAGATGAACGTTGCCCTTTTTATCGCCCGGCGGTACTTTTTCTCCAAGAAGAAGCGCAACATCATCAACATCATTTCCATCATTGCCATGATTGGCGTGGGCGTGGGCACCATGGCGCTCATTGTGGTACTCTCCGTGTTTAATGGGTTAGAAGACCTGATTCGCTCGTTATATGGCAAATTTGACCCTGAAATCAAGATCACTACGGTTGAAGGCAAATCCTTTGAGACGAATGCCCAACAGCTGGAGAGAATCAGGAAGACACCTGGGGTAGCGCTGCTTACTGAAGTAATTGAAGACAACGCCCTGCTCCGCTACAACGACCGCCAGATGGTGGTAAAAGTAAAAGGCGTAAGTGACAACTTCTTCCAGCAGAACCAGATTGACTCTGCTATTGTAGACGGTGATTACCGCCTGAAACGGGACGGCAAGCAGTTCGCGTTGATTGGGCGTGGCGTGCAGTACCAGCTTTCCATTAGGCCAGAGAACCCGTTTTCTCCGCTACAATTCCTGTACCCCAAAGCAGGCAAGAAAACCATCATCAACCCAGAAAATGCGTTCCGTCAGTTGGGCATCCAGGCCGGAGGCATCTTCGCCATTGAGCGGCAGTATGATGACCAATATGTGTTTGTGCCCCTAACTTTCGCCGAAGAGCTCCTGAGCTACGGAAACAAGCGCACCTCCCTGGAAGTTAAAACCATAAACGTGGAAGACATTGACCGGGTCAAGAACGAACTGCAGAAAGTATTAGGAAAGGAATTTAACGTACAGAACAGCGAAGAGCAGCACGTAAGCCTTTTAAGGGCCGTGAAAGTAGAGAAGCTCTTCGTCTTTGTCACCTTCACATTTGTGTTGCTGATTGCTTCCATCAATATCTTCTTCTCGCTTTCTATGCTGGTGCTGGACAAGCAAAAAGACATTGCCATTCTTGCCTCATTGGGCGCGGACCCAGCCACAATCAGGCGTATTTTCTTAATGGAAGGAGCCATTGTGGCTTTCTCCGGGGCTGTGGTGGGCTTAGTAGTAGGGGGTACCATTTGCTGGCTGCAGCAAACCTATGGTTGGGTATCTATGGGCATGAGCACCTCGGTGGTAGAAGCGTATCCGGTTTTAATGCGCCCCACAGACTTCCTGTTTACGGCCGTGGCTATCATCCTCATCACGCTTATTGTCTCTATCAGGCCAGCCCGGCGGGCAGCGGCACTATCTATCAGAGACAACCTGTAGATCGGCTTTCAGCCTGTTTTCACCAAAAGACCCTAACAACAGGTTTAGCAGAGTATACTGGCATTTCGCTACCACTTTGGCTCCTATTTTAACCACATCTTTCAAAAACTGGCAGGTAAACTGTTCTGTTTATGTTAAATTTTGTAAGATGTGCTAAAATTTTTGTCTTTTACTTCGGTGAAAAGAGATTTTGTTGTACTTTCAGTATTGGGTTAGGAAGCCTTTGCCATGAAAGTATACACTACACAGCCTTTTCAAGTCATTTATTCGCTCTTTGAGCATGAATACTTAGGCTATTTGTTTGAGTCTTTTGTGGTGCAGGTGAACTCCAAACGTCAACTTACGCTCCAGCACCAGAACATCTCCATCAAGAACGCTGAAGAGTTTGCCTCCCGCCTGAACGAAACGGACTTTGCCCTTATTGAGCTCATGGACCAGATCCAGCAGGATGCAGTGTTCAAGAAGTTCGCGGTAAAGAAGACCACCCTCGCTGATTTTTTCTTCAAGACCTATGACCCGGCCAAAGGCGATAAGCTTTTGCAGGAAACCATAGACCATTATGTACAGAGCCGCATGTCTAAGATCCTGGACCTGCTGCAAGACAAGATGGTGTTTGTGATGGGCAAAGACGGCGAACCCACCTGGAAGCGCCTGAACATGGCCACTGAAAAAGCTACGGTGCTCTTCCACTTCCGGCGGAACGATGACAATACCCATTACTTCCCCACCATCAAGTACAAAGGCGAGAAGCTGGAGTTCCAGTACCAGGATGCGGTGTTGGTCTGCAAAGAGCCGGCCTGGCTTCTCCTCAATGACTGCCTGTACAGCTTTGAGAAACAGGTAGACGGCAAAAAACTGCAACCTTTCCTGAACAAGAAGTTCATTGTGGTGCCGCGCAACGTAGAGGAAAGCTATTACCAAAAATTTGTAGCCCCGCTGGTAGAACAGTTTGATGTGTACGCCAAAGGGTTTGATATTAAGTCTGAGCGGTACACCCCTCAGCCGCAACTGCAGTTCTCAGAATTGGCCGTGGCCGAGCCCTCGCCCGCGTTGTTTGCCACTGCCGGGGAAGACGACGAGGAAGAAGAGATCAGAAACTCTTCAGAGGATGATAAGATTGTCTTCCAGCTCAGTTTCAAGTACGGCACCTATACGGTGGGCACGCAGGAAGCAAAGAAGATCAGCGTAAGCGTGGAGAAAACTCCTGACTCTTACATCTTCCATAGGCTGCACCGCGATGTGGAGCAGGAAACCTCTTTTCTTAAGGAGCTTTCCAGCCGAGGTATGGACATCAGAAACGGCAAGGCCGTGATGGATAGGCCAAAGGCTTTTGGCTGGTTGAACAGCTATGCCAAGACTTTAGAGGAGATGGGCTTTACCCTGAAGCAAAGCCAGTCAGACAAAAACTACTTTATAGGAGAGACCTCGGTCAACGTAGGCATCAACGAAACCAACGACTGGTTTGACATCTACGGAACCGTTCGGTTTGGGCCATATGAGATTCCATTCATCAAACTCAGGAACCATATTCTCACCAAACGCCGCGAGTACAAGTTGCCCAATGGTCAGATTGCTATCATTCCTGAGGAATGGTTTACGCAGTACCTGGAGTTATTTGCATTCTCTGAAGGCGATGACGAGCTGAAGCTGCGCAAGCACCACCTTTCTTTGGTAAGTGATCTGCAGAACGGTAACCTGGCACATGTCACCATGAGCCGCAAACTGGAGAAACTCCGTGAGTTTGAAGCTGTGGAAGACCAACCGTTGCCTGTAGGTTTTAAAGGTGAACTGCGGCCGTACCAAAAGGCGGGGTATAACTGGCTACATTTTGTGCAGGACTATCACTTTGGTGGTTGCCTGGCAGATGACATGGGTTTGGGGAAAACCGTCCAGACGTTGGCCATGCTGCAACACAGAAAAGAGAATGGCGCCCAGACGGCTTCGCTGCTGGTCATGCCTACTTCCCTGGTGTATAACTGGCTGGCCGAGGCGCAGAAGTTCACGCCCCAGCTACGCATTCTCACCTACACGGGCACGTACCGAAACAAAAGCGTGGCGCAGTTCAAGCACTATGATCTCATTCTCACGTCTTACGGCATTGTGCGCTTGGACCACGAGATCCTGAAGAAGTACATGTTTGACTACGTGATTCTGGATGAGAGCCAAGCCATCAAGAACCCTAACTCCAACACGTCCATCAGCATACGGGAGTTGAAGTCTAAACACCGGCTTATCTTAACAGGTACGCCCGTAGAAAACAGCACCCTGGACTTGTGGAGCCAAATGTCGTTTATCAACCCCGGTTTGCTGGGAACCCAGAACTTCTTCAAGAAGGAATTCCTGCGCCCCATTGAGAAACTGAAGGACGAGCATAAAACCAGACGCCTGCATGCCCTCATTAAGCCGTTCATTCTGCGCCGCCACAAAAGCCAGGTAGCCAAAGAACTGCCTGAGAAGATTGAGCACGTTACCTTCTGCAAGATGACGGAGGAGCAGGAGCACGCCTACGAGGAAACAAAGTCATATTACCGCAACAAGATCCTGAAGAACATTGAGGAGCAGGGCGCGGCCAAGTCGCAGTTCATGCTCTTGCAGGGCCTCATGAAGTTACGCCAGATCGCGAACCATCCGCGCATGGCAGATCCGGCCTATGAAGCTGAATCTGGGAAATTAGGTGAAGTGCTGCGCCTTACCAGAAACGTGGTCAGCGAAGGGCATAAGGTTTTAATTTTCAGCCAATTCGTAAAGCACCTGGACATTGTTCGGGAGGCGCTGGATGAGCGCAAGATCAAATACGCCTACTTAGACGGCTCTACCAAAGACCGTCAGGCACAGGTAACCAATTTCCAGAACGACCCTAAACTGCCTGTCTTCCTGATCTCTCTCAAAGCCGGGGGCGTAGGTCTCAACCTCACTGCCGCTGACTACGTGTTCATTCTGGACCCTTGGTGGAACCCCGCTGTGGAAGCTCAGGCCGTTGACCGGGCGCACCGCATAGGCCAGCAGAACACCGTCTTCACCTACAAGTTCATCACCAAAAACAGCGTGGAAGAAAAGATCCTGGCCCTACAGGACAAAAAACTTCAGATGGTCTCAGACCTCATCTCCACTGATGAAGCCGTCATCAAGCGCCTCACCAAAGAGGATATTGAAAGCTTGTTGAGTTAGGAGTTTTGGGGCTGTTTTGCGAAAAGACCCATAGAACCAAAGCACTTGCTGGAAGATTTACTGTAGTTGTACTTTAGTGCAGCTTCGGCTATTAGTCGTTTTACTTCATCCATAATCCTAATAACCGGAACTCTACTCCATTTATCTAGTAGTTGTATGGCATTGATAAATTTAAAATGAAAGAAGCTTTACTAATTTTCTTTTGCTGTTTCATCCTTTCTTGCTCCTTTGCACATGATGGAGAGAAAAGAACAATACTTGGATTAGAATTCTCAAAAAAGGAACTTGATGAAGCGCTCAAAAACACCGACAAGAAACAGATATTTGTAGACAAGGTAATTAAAGACAAATCTACAGCAATCGGTGTAGCAGAAGCAATGCTGTTCAGCATCTATGGTAAAGAGAACATAGTGAAACAGCGACCTTATGAATATTACCTAATTGACGGCTATTGGGTAATCAACGGGACTTTGCCACAAGGTTGGGTTGGCGGCACATTCCTAATAATAATAAACTCGACAGACGGAAAAGTCATCAAACTCACACACGGGAAATAAGACTTTTGTAATAGACGTTTTTGCCTCGATTTTAGAAAAACAGGTCAGAAACAGAAAAAAGAAATGCGCGTGGCAAGCGCAGAAGAACAACACCATACAACAACAGCTAAACGTCATCTCCAGCCAACGGCTGTATCCGCCGTTTAGCCAAGGCGTTATATAATAGAAAGAACAAGCACCATATCCATCGAATCGTGAACACCCATCAACTCCCTCAAGACTTCATCAAATACTTAGGAACGCAAACCTTGGCAGGCATAAAGGGTGGAAAAGACCGAGACACATTCTTAGATATTTGGATGGTAGAGGTAGCCGGAAGAGTATTTGCCAGAAGCTGGGGAAAAAGCAACAGAAGCTGGTTCACAGCTTTCCTTGAACAAGGAGTAGGTGAGCTAAAGTACGACGATAACGTCATAGCAGTGACTGGCAAACCATTAAAGGACTCTCAGATGAATTTATTGATAGACAAAGCGTACCAAGAGAAGTATACCCAGGAACATAATCTCATTTATGTGAAAGGAATTACCCAACCAGAATACCATGAGTATACCATGGAGTTTTTTTTGAGAGACTAATTACAATTAATTAACCTATACTTGAGTAAGTTATCTATTAGTGATAACAAAATAGGGCTTGCTAGGTCAGACAGGTTTATGAAAGCACCATAAACTGATTCACTACTTATCGAATATCAAATCCAAATACAGTATTCCACATTTCTAACTCCAAAAAATGCAAAACAACATCTTCCTGTTCATGGGAAATCTCGGATTCGGTGAATTGATAATCCTTCTGCTTTTTGCAGGTATTCCGGCCATTTTATGGATTTGGTCTCTGGTAGATTTACTCACCAGCAAATTCGCAAATACCATAGAAAAACTAATTTGGTTGATAGCGGTTGTCTTCATCCCAGTACTAGGGGCTATTCTCTATTTAATTATCGGGAGAAAACAAAAAATAAGAACTGCAGGGGTTTAGTAAAAAGCTTTTTGCACCTAATTTTTAAAAAGAGAAAGGGTACCATCCAGCAGAATGGTACCCTTTCTCTTTATGAGCATCTTTTCAGGAAAACGGCAGCAAAACCTATTCCTGCGCAACCTGGTCTTTGTTCTTCTTGCCAATAGAGATCAGCTTAGGCAATACTTCCCCGAAGTTCTCTACGCCCACAACCTGCCAGTAATCTTCTTTCTGAATCATCCGCAGTTCCAGAACCATAGACTGCTCACTGTTCACTGGGCGTACTTTCAGGCCAACCAGAGAGATGGAATCTTGGCGGTCTATGTGGTCTACACCCTCAAACTCGAGCTTGGGCAACAGCTTGGTGTTGATCAGTTTTCCAACAGGAAGCAGTTTTACCACGTCGGCTACTTCAGGTACTTTCTGGCCAGAAACAGTCTCTACACTTTGAATCAATTGGCTACGCACAGCAGAGGTTAACTGCTTCTTTGCTTTTAAGCCCGTTCTAAGCAAATTGGCGGCTCCTTGCAGTTCCTGCGGCAATAAGCCAACAGCCATGTCCTGGCTTTGCTCTACCAGGCTGTTAGAGGTGTGCTTGAAGTCTACATACTTTTGCAGCTTCTCCATGTCTTTGGCCTCCAGGGCTGCACGTATCTCAACAAGAGATGCTTCAGGGCCTGTGGTTGCCCTGTTATAAAACCAATAACCACCGGCGCAAACAGCCACTGCTAACAAAAGAAGAAGTACTTTTTTCATGTAAGAAGATATAATTAAATCTTGAGTTCGTATTACATATAAAGCACCTTGTACAGAAATACAGGTTAGTAATACTACTAAAAATATTTCGTATTTCTTCTTCACTATATAAAAGTAGCTCTACAAAATCCTGTTTTGAAGTTGTTTACTCATCGGTTTCTCAAAAACAGCATAAAAGCAGCATCGCCTACTGATAGCTATGTATCAGTAGGCGATGCTGTTTAAGGGTTAACTTCAGCTTAGGCCTTGATTTTAGAGTAAGGGAATTTCTTAGAGGCTTTGCGCATGATGGTGGTAATGATGGTACCGGTGTCGCTGCCTAAACCTCTGGAAAGGCTCTTCTCGTATTTCCAAAGCAGTTCCCCTGAGGCTCCATCATGGATATTGATGGCTGTTTTACCAGAGTTAGTAGCTCCGTAGAAACCAACGGCCAGGCCAAGAGCTAAGGAGGCCCCTTCAGACATCGGCTTGTCGGTAGAGAAGGTGCCAGAGATGATCCCATCTACACCTAGTACTTTAGACAGCTCAGCAGGGGTGAAGCTTTTGATATTTTCTGGGGTGATGTTGTTCTTCAACAACAGGGCATTGGTAGTGGCAGCATCCTGGAAAGAAACGGTGTAGTCATCTTTGCTGCTTACTTTCAGGAAGTAGGTTTGTAAGGCGCTCTGCACAGCCAGTCCCTCATTCTTCTCCATCTCTTTGATGCGCTCAGGGGTCATGCTTTTCATCTGGTTCGGGCGTAAGCCCACGCGGGCCTCGAAAGGCAGAATGGCAATGGTCTTGTGCTGCTTCGCGAGCGTCTCAAAGGCCGGATTGGTGTAGATTTCTTTTGTCTGGGCTGAGGCTCCTACGCTTAAGAACAAGGCAACCAGCAGGAGGAATACGGAAGTACGTTTCATGATACTTGAATTTAAATGAAGAGTGGAAACTAGTTTATAGGGTACTTTATGAAATTTTAGGCATATTCTTCCCAACTGGAGTTTAAAACCCAGCCTTGGCTTTGAGAAAGAAGTGTATGGCTACTTCTGGGAGTAAGGTATTTTCTTTGAGGCTTTGCGGGTGATGGCCCTGATGATGTGATGCGTGTCGCTGCCCAAGCCTCTGGACAAAACCTTGTCATAACTCCAGAGCAGGTCACCAGATGCTCCGTCATATATTCTCATCACGGTGTTCCCGGTATTGGTAGGACCTATGCCACCTACATAGGGGGTGTAGAGAAACGTGTAAACCGCATACAGGGCCGCAACGGCGGTAGATACCGGTTTGTCGGTGGTAAGCGAACCTACTAGTACGGCATCCACTCCCAGCATTTGCGCCAGTTCAGTGGCCGGATAAGAGCTGAGTTCTTCCGGCTGAATGTCATGCTCTTTCAGGATGGAGTTGGTTACATTCACATCCTGCACCAGAACCTTCTCCTCCTTTTTGTTCACCTTTTTCAGAAAATGGATCTGAAAAGCGCTTTGCACCGCCCGCCCGTGCTGCAGTTCCAGGGCATACAGGCCTTCAGGCGTTAGTCTGCGCATCTGGTTCGGCCGGAGGCCAACCTGTACATCAAAGGGTAAAATTGCAATGGTCTTGTGATGTTTGGCCGCCGCCGAAAAAGCAGGGCTTGTGTACATGTTGCGGGAGTAGTTACAGCTGCCTAACCCCAGTACCACTAGAACCATCATCATCAAAAACGCACGTCTCATCTTCATATTCACCGTTGATCCTTACTTTTATATATCCTTTTCTACTTTGCAGGCCCTTGGCGGCAACATAAGCCAGCAGAACAGGTTACCCTTTTGTACCAATAGCGCCTGCATGAAACTCCATCTTCAGATACCTGTCGCCCAGAATCACCGGGCTGTTTTAGAAGGTTTTACAGTAGACCTGTTTCAGGCCCTTTCACCCCCATTCCCCCGGTTAAAAATTTTACGATTTGATGGAAGCTTTCCCGGAGACCGCGTGGAAATTGAGTTACAAGCCGGCCCAATCAAGCCACGGTGGACCAGCCTGATCACCGAGCGGGAGGAACATAACCAGGAAGCCTGGTTTGTAGACGTAGGGCAGGAGTTACCGGCCCCGCTTACCTATTGGCGGCACAAACACCTTATCACGCAGGAAGGCTCGCACAGCGTGATTCATGAATTGATTGAGTTCCGCACCAACTCCCGTATCCTGGACCTGCTGCTGTACCCTGTTATGTATGCTCAATTTTCTTTAAGAGGACCAGTGTACCGAAAGTTTTTCGGGAAAGTACACTAGGGTTTCAGGGCTGGTTTGTAGAAAAAGGTCTCTAAACATATCTCGCGATATAAGGTGCAATCAAACTTTTACACTGCGGGAGGGTTATGTTCAGGAAAAAAAGCAGAAACTGCGTAGATTGAGACCATGGCAAAAGCAGTAGTGATAGGTTCTGGTATTGGCGGCATTGCGGCGGCCATTAGGCTGGCTGTTAAAGGCTATGCGGTCACCGTGTTGGAAGCGAATGCTTCTTATGGTGGCAAAATGACGCAGTTCACCTTGCCCGGCGGCTACCGCTTTGATGCCGGTCCGTCTCTGTTCACTCTGCCTCAATTAGTAGACGATCTTTTCTCCTTGGCCGGCCGGAACCCGCAAGACTACTTCCGGTACCAGCGCCTGCCCATTGTCACGCAGTACTTCTGGCCAGACGGCACCCGCCTTACTGCCCACGCTTCCGCCGATGCCTTTGCCAAGGAAGTGGAAACCAAACTAGGCATTCCGCAGGACCAGTTGCACCGGCACCTCCGGAAAGTCTCAAGGCTGTACCATGCCACTGCTAATACGTTTCTACACAAGTCGCTGCATAAGCTGGATACCTACTTGAGTGCAGATGTACTGAAAACACTCCCGGCTTTGCCTGAGTTGGGCTTAACCACCACCATGCACGCCGCCAACGCCCGTGCCTTCTCAGACCCGCGCCTGGTACAGTTGCTGGACCGTTACGCCACCTACAACGGCTCTGACCCTTACCAAGCGCCCGGCACCTTAAATCTGATTCCGCATTTGGAGTTCAACATTGGGGCGTTTTACCCCGAGGGCGGCATTTATGCCATTGCTCAAAGTCTAGTGAAGCTAGGAGAGGAGTTGGGTGTAACGTTCAGGTACAATGAGCCGGTGCAGGAGATCCTCACCCAAGGAGACAAGGCCACCGGAGTAAAGACCGCACAAAACACCTATCTGGCTGAAGTAGTAGTGAGCAACATGGACGTAGTACCCACCTACCGAAAACTGCTGCCCAAGCAACCCGCCCCCGAAAGAACCCTGCGCCAACCCCGCAGCAGTTCGGCGTTGATTTACTATTGGGGTATCAGGCGCACGTTCCCCGAGCTGGATTTACATAACATCTTCTTCAGCCAAGACTACAAGCAGGAGTTTGAGCACATCTTCCAGAAAGGTACCGTGGCCGAGGACCCAACGGTGTATGTGAACATCACCTCCAAATACTCCCCTGAAGATGCACCTTTGGGTCATGAGAATTGGTTTGTGATGGTAAACGTGCCCCACAACGCCGGGCAAGACTGGGACCGTTTTATCCAGCAAACCCGGCAAAGCGTGCTTAGAAAAGTAAGTCAAGCACTGGGCGTTGACGTAGAAGCGCTGATCACGACTGAGAAGGTCTGGGACCCGCGGGGCATAGAGGCAGATACGTCTTCCTTTGCCGGTGCCTTGTACGGCAGCTCCTCTAATAACCGGATGGCGGCTTTCCTGCGGCACCCCAACTTTACCGGCAAACTGAAAGGCTTATACTTTGTAGGCGGCAGCGTACACCCTGGCGGAGGCATTCCGCTTTGCCTGCTCTCCGCTAAAATAGCCTCTGATCTGGTACCCGAAGTTTCCTCTGCCGTTTCAGCCTAAGAACTGCTGCTCCTCCTAAGATATCTTGAGCAACTTCCTTCCTGGAAGGTCCATTTTACAGGTCTTTTGCGAAAGATACCTCCAAAGCGTGGTGGGTTTTCTAGTGCAATTGCTGTTCTTTGTAAGCCTGCACTCAAGGTTTTCACACTAGAACTGCCCCCCCATTTCACCAGAAAAGATAGGATGCCACAAGCTTCATACCTTCGTCAAGCCTTACCTGTGGTGTTGCCTATTATGGGTTTGCTGGTAGGGTTAACGTGGTACGTCAAAGACAACGGCTTCTTTTGGGACAGCATTCTGCTCGCCTCTAAGTACGGGCAATGGTACTATATTACCCGCTTTTCTACCTTATTTGTTCCACATGAAATAGCGGGTTACCCACCATTGTTTGGGATGTACCTGGCTGCGGGGTGGCACCTGTTTGGGAAGACCTTGCCCGTGAGCCACTTCTTGATGCTGCCTTTTCTCCTGGGCTTTGTCTGGCAGGTGTATCTTTTAGCCAGGCGCTTCTTACCCTCTTCCTGGATTTTTGCAGGCATGCTCCTGGTGTTTTTGGACCCAACCTTGTTAGCGCAAGCTGCCCAGGTGGTCCCAGATATAGTGCTGTTGTTCCTGTATTTGGTTTGCTTAAACGCTCTTCTGCAGCACCGACCCGTCCTCTTAGCGCTTGCTTTAGTGTTTATGGCTATTCATACTCCCAGAAGCCAGATCCTGCTAAGTGCTGTATTCTTTTCCCAACTGCTTCTGTTCTGGCTGGAAAACGGCAGAATCTCCTTCTCAGCTTTAGGCAAACTGATGGTGCCGTTCCTCCCCGCAGGAGTGGTGCTACTGGTTTGGTTAGGGTTTCATTACAACCACTTTGGTTGGGTTGGCTTTTCCCGATCTTCTGATTGGGGACAGTATGCTGCGTTTGTCACTCCCAAAGGATTTCTGCAAAACGCAGGTATTATCCTTTGGCGCTTGCTGGATTTTGGAAGAGTAGCGGTATGGCTGACTGCTGGCATTTTACTGTGGCAATTCAGGCAACACTACACTCTACAAACTAAACAACTCCTGATTCTCCTGCTAGTGCCCCTATTTACGCTTAGCGTAGTGCTGGTTTGGTTTACCAACCCCATTGGGCACCGGTACTGGTTAGTGGTGTATGTGCTGCTTGGCTTACTAGCCGCTCATTTATTGCAATTCTTACCAAGGCTGAAGATTAGGGTGGGCATACTAGTTCTTTCACTAATCAGCCTAGTAAGTGGGCACTTTTGGGTGTACCCAGAGGGAATCGCGAAAGGCTGGGATGCTACCCTCGCTCACTTGCCTTATTTCAACCTCCGGCACCAGATGCTTTCATACCTGGACCAAAAGCAAATACCCTGGCAGGAGGTGGGAAGTGACTTTCCTAACTTAGCTTCCCCCGCAGATACTGACCTGAACCAGGACCAGCGCCGTTTCCCGCTGAAAGATTTATCCACTCAGCCTTACATTCTTTATTCAAACGTGTTCAATGGCTTCACAGACCAGGAACTAGCTTATCTGCAGCAACACTGGAGGATAGTGCATGAGTTGAAAAAAGGCCAGGTGTACATGAAGTTGTATGCTCGTCCGGACAGGTAGTCTTCATAGATGTTACTTGAGAGCTGGGCTGATTTTGAAGAGCAAATTGGTAAAAATATAAGTAGAAAGAGTGAGTACTGGAACCTCTCTAAGCCTGTGCTAAAATCAAATTCCATTCTATAAAACAAGGATCTACTTGAGGTGAAAAGAGTCCTAATCTGGAAGAACTTTTTGAACTCATTTTCTCTTCCTTCCTAGATGACCTATTCTTAGTTACGTCCAAAGATTTACGTCCTGTTTACATTGTGGAAAATAGTATCTTTGCAGACTGCAAGTGAGGAAATCATATATACTTGTTGGTTATTATCAAATAGAACTCCCACTTAAAATGACTTTTAAGCAAACCGTTTTACAGGAATTGCTCACCCTTATCAGAGTAGAGGGCCTTTCTCATTTAAATGAACAGGAAATAATTAAACGGGTTGATATCTCCTCTGCTACGTTTAAGGAATTCTTTAAGGGCATGGATGACGTGGTTACCCAAGTGGTGGAGTTTGACCTGGAGACCCGTAAGCAAGAGCATCAACGCCTTTTTGCTGGTGAACCTAGTCCGTTGCGGCGTTTGCTTTTAGTAGTGCAACTAGGCTTTGAGACCCTTAGAATGTCACAGCCTACTGTCCTGATGGAAATTCAGGAGAAATACCCTAAGGCTTGGGCGCTTTACTGGAGCCATTCCAATGAATATTCCACGCATTTGCTCAATGACCTCATCAACCAGGGGGTACTCCAAAAAGAGCTGCGGCAAGACCTGAACATTCAGCTGGTGACCAAGATCATGATGGAGCAACTTTCCCTGATGGTCAATCCCGCTATTTTTCCGCCGGAAAGATTTGACATAGCTGAGGTATTCCGCAGTGTGTTCCTGTATTACATCAGAGGAATCTGCGCCGATGAGGGGATGAAGAAAGCCGATGAATTTTTTTCTAAGCTGAAATAGAATTTTAGATGCTATAAACAAGAAGGCCTGCCAATGTAGATTGGCAGGCCTTCTTGTTTATAGGGTATTCTCTAGGAGTTAGTTGATAGAGATTCTGACCTTTTGGGTGAATTCGCGCAGGGCGGTTTTGAAATCAACGTTGTGGTCTCCCATGTGGTTTAAGATCCAAATGGCCCCGAACACGTGGGTCAGTTGCTCACCTTCGTCGGCCCCTTCAATCTCAAAGGAAGGCGTTTCTTCGTTGATCAGTTGTTCTTCGGCTTCGCGCAGGGCTTCAATGCTTTGCGTTTCAACCAGTTTCTTGATGGCAGGTATTTTCATGGGAACTGTTACGCTATTTTACGAACCATTTCAGTAACATAATCTTCTTTGCTGGTGGCGGCGCCTTCCACCAACTCGCCATTCTTGAACACCGCGAAGAAAGGCAGGTTAGTAACACCGGCCAGTTTACGGGCTTCAGGGCTGGTTTCAGCATTCACGTCTAAAAACGCTACATTGGCAAACTCTTCATTAGCGGCCATGCGCTTGAACTTAGGGGAAAACAGACGGCAGTTGCCACACCAATCAGCAAAATACTTCACTACAACGCGCTCGTTGTTTTTCAACACTTCCTGGAAATCTGTATCAGTAGCTTGAATGATAGCCATAAACTTATATATGTAGGTACATCAATTGAATAATTACGCAAATTTAACGCTTCTGATGCACTTTTCAGAAAACAACTAAGAAATAGGAAATATATGGTTATTGTTCGGGCTGAGTAGGAGCAGGCTTCTTGCCGAAAAACCCTCCCCGACCACGTCTGGAGGGTTTAGTCTTCAATGTGATTTGCTCAATAATTTTTTGCCTTGGAAATGAGATCAGCCATAGGCCACGTACCTGTCCTACCTCAACCCCATCGGGTTTGCCTTGCGCGGAGAATACCCGCAGCTGGTCCAGGGAAGAGGAGGTGTAGTCCAGCAGGCTTGGTTCATCACAGCTGGCGCAGTTCCTTCTCCTGATCTCAATAGGCCGCTGGTACTGTACCATGGCTTCGCGCACCTGTAGCTCTGCTTTAGGTTGAGTAGCCCCTTTCTCTGACATTAGACCAGCTTGGGTAAGGTATTGTTTGGCTTCGGCTTCCGAGGCGAAGGTTTTGCGGGTGAGGGTGGCATTGTAGCGCTGCAGGATGCTGCTCACCGTAGGCAATTTATCAGGTTCGGAGACAAAAAGGGCCTGCTCCTTGGGTTGGCTCTCGGCTAGCTGCAGGAACGCACCTTCCACTAAGCGCACAATGGTGTCTCCGGCGGCTACGGCCTGTTTCTCCATGTCTTCCTCGGTAATGCGCTTTACTTTGTGGCGCTCCGCTTCCACGGCCATTTCTTTGCCCCGCTCCAGTTTTTCCGGCTCACAGGCCAAAAAGAACAGGCTGAAAGGTAGCCAAACCAGGTATATCTTCTGTGTACTCATGTGTTTTACGTTCACCAAGGGCACTACCCTTCTGTCTAACAAAGATGGGGCTTACAGGGTTTAATCACAAAATCATTGACAGGACTTACCTTTCTCACATCACTGGGCAGCAGTTTAGGTGCAGGTCTTTCAGGGGTATTTTCTAAAAACAGGCTCTAAAGCAAAAGCCCGCTGCTGAGGCAATGGGCTTTCTGTTGAAGAGGATTAAGTTTCCTGTTATCTGTTCTGCAGTATTACCGGCTTTTCTAATCCTAAGTCTTTGAGACCAGCTAACTGGGTTTTAGCATCGCCTACCACCACGTAGACCATTTTGCTAGGATCAATGTAGTTGTTGATAAGACTTTTGGCCTGGGCATAGCTTAAGCGCTGAATGGCTTGCTCGTCACGTTTCAGGTAAACAGCAGGTAGGTTATAAGTGTTGATAGCTTCCAATAGGCCTACCAAGCTACCCAGGGTCTCATATCCTAGAAAGTTCTGTTTTTGCCTGTGTAAAGTTGGCCTTCTTCCTGTATTTGTAGAAGACAAAGGCACTTTATTACACAGCTTTGCCTGCTTTTCTTAGAGGTAAATGGGTCTCAAAGCTCCTTTTCCCAAACGAGGCTAAAACTTCATCTACTCTCACCTTTGTTCAAATTTCACGGCCCTTCTGCACCAAGAGATCCATAATATTAAAACTTAACTATATTTATAGTCTAAGATCAAACCCTGTTTCAGCCACTATTTTAGAAAAGGAGACGTAAAATGATTTTTTTGGAGGAATTAGTTGTTGAGGCAATGGAAAAGAAAAGCCTGTTCTGAGCAACTTATCGCTCTAGCCTTTACGAAACACCTTCATGAAAAATAGAAAGCTCATTTTATTCCTTTTTTGTTTAGGAGCCCTTTTGGCCTGGACCGCCCTTTGCCTCACCTACTTCACCACTGGTCGCATTGAGTGGCTGAGGTTACTCACCTTTCTGGCCTCTGGTATTTTGGCCTATGTAGTGTACAGACGTAAATGAAAAAGATACTCAGCACCGCCTTTTTGTTGTGGATAAGTGCGGTTGCGTGGGCCCAAACGCCGGCGCAACCGCCCATCCCTAAAAACCAGTATGGGTTACCAGTGGTAACTTCCAGTGCGTTGTATAAGCAGATGGTGAATCAGAACCCCAAACAGGAACTGGTGGAGCTAGCCTCTTACATTCCGGGGTTGGTGCTGGATATTAAATATGCCACTGTTGATAATTTTATAAAAGAGCCGGTGTATAAAATTGCTACGGCGTACGCCCGAAAACCTGTGGCAGATGCCCTGAAGAAAGTTCAGGCAGATTTAAAGCCATTGGGTCTAGGTCTGAAAATTTATGATGGGTATCGTCCTTACCACGTGACGGTGCTATTCTTTAAAAAGGTGAAGAAGAAAGCCTACGTGGCTAATCCCAAAGAAGGCTCTCGCCATAACCGAGGGTGCGCCATTGATTTGACCCTTATCCAACTCAAAGATGGAAAAGAGCTGGAGATGCCCACTCCTTATGATGCCACGGTGGTACAGTCCCACCCAGATTATCCACATGTATCTGAGCAGGTGAAGAAAAACCGAGCCTTGCTTATCAACACTATGCAACGCCATGGTTTTACTGTTTTCCACAATGAATGGTGGCACTTTGACTTCAAAGACTGGCGCCAGTACCCACTCATGGATATCAGGTTTGAAGACCTGAAAGCGCTAAAAAAGTAGCACATCGTCTTTATTTTAGGACCTATTTTCAAAAAACAGCTTCAAAAACGCAGGCCAGAAGGAAAAAACTTGCAGAGAATACTGAAAGGTCGATATTTGTTTATTCAGACCTTTCCCTCTCATCCTTCTTATGAAAAAGCCTTTCCCCTTGCCGAAGTCTGGGTTACTGACAGCGCTGCTCTGCCTTTTGATTTTCTTTGTTCACGCCCAACCTTCCCCGAAACGTGAGTTCCGCGGCGTCTGGATTGCCACGGTTGCTAACATTGACTGGCCCAGCCAAAAAGGCCTTTCGCCCGTCACTCAGATGGAGGAGTTCCGCTATATTCTGGATGAGCATCAGAAAACCGGCATTAACGCCGTGGTGGTGCAGGTACGCCCTACCACCGATGCCCTGTACCGCAGCAAGAAGGAGCTTTGGTCACACTGGCTCACGGGCAAGCAAGGGCAGGAGCCTAACCCGCCGTATGACCCCTTGGCCTTCCAAATTGAGGAGGCGCACAAGCGCGGCATGGAGTTCCACGCGTGGTTCAACCCGTACCGCGCCACCCATGACACTATTAGCGCCAACATCTCGCCGCAGCACATCACCAAAACCCGGCCCGAGTGGTTTATCCAGTACGGGGGCAAATACTACTTCAAACCGGGCTTGCCTGAGGTACGGGCGTATATCATAGACGTGATCATGGACGTGGTACGCCACTATGACATTGACGCCGTCCACTTTGATGATTACTTCTACCCATACCCCACCAAAGACCCGTTTCCAGATGATGAGGATTTTGCCAAATACGGCACGAACTTCACTAACAAAGACGACTGGCGCCGCTACAACGTAGACGAGGTGATCAGGGTCTTGTCTGAGCGAATCAAGAAAGAAAAGCCGTATGTGAAATTCGGGATTAGTCCGTTTGGCATATGGCGAAACAAAACCGAGGAGGAACCCCGCGGTTCAGACTCCAAAGGCGGCATCACCAACTATGACCATCTCTACGCCGACATCAGAGGCTGGCTGGAGAAAGGTTGGATTGACTACAACGTGCCGCAGATTTACTTCCACTTAGGTCACCCTGTAGCCGATTATGGCAAACTGCTGGACTGGTGGAGCAAAAACAGCTTCGGGAAGCATTTGTACGTGGGGCACGGGCCTTACAAAATCAACAATGACCGCGTGTACAAGCAATGGTCAGACCCTAGGGAGACCGGCCGGCAAATCCGCTTAAATCGCCAGACGCCGGATGTGCACGGCAGTGTGTACTTCAGTTCAAAATCAGTCATGGCCAACCCCAATGGCGTTCAGGACAGCCTTCGGCAGTTCTATTACGCCAACTCAGCCCTGTTACCTACCATGCCCTGGCTGGACAGCATTCCGCCTTTGGTTCCCACGCACCTGATAGTACAGAATACTACAGAGGGAGTATCATTACGCTGGACCGCTCCAGCCAAAGCCGCAGACGGGAATGAAGCCCGCTACTACGCCATCTATCGTGTGCAAAGCGACCGAATCCTGAACCCCGAAAACCCTGCGCATTTATTGGCCATCCATCATGGAGGCACCACGTATACAGACACTTCGGCCAAACCAGGGGAAAACTACATCTATGCCGTTACTGCCGTTGACAGGCTGCACAATGAAAGTGCCTTGTCCTATAAAGTAGGAGGGAGGCGGAAGAAGTAAGTGGCAGAAGCTGATGAGTAAGTGCAGGGGTGTAGAGCGTCTTGCAGGTTTTCTACTTTAGAGCAGTTATAAGTCTCTTTTCCAGAAAACAGACTCAAAGCGGGCGGAAGAATGAACGTCCGCTTTTCTGAATAATTCCGTAGTTTTGAAGCATCTAACCTATTCACCATTTTCTAACAGACATGAGCGTACGTATAGAGAAAGACACTATGGGCCCGGTAGAGGTGCCCGCCGATAAATACTGGGGTGCCCAGACCCAACGGTCCAAAGAAAACTTCACCATTGGGGGCCAGTTGATGCCCCGCGAAGTTGTAGAGGCTTTCGCCATTCTGAAGAAAGCTGCTGCTTACACCAACTCTGAACTAGGCGTTCTGCCCCAAGACAAAGCCGAGATCATCGGCCGCGTGTGCGACGAGATTTTAGCTGGTGAGCTTTTTGATGAGTTTCCACTGGTAGTTTGGCAGACCGGTTCTGGTACACAAAGCAACATGAACGTGAACGAGGTGGTAGCCAACCGCGCGCACGTATTGCTGGGCGGCGACCTGATGGATGAGAAAAAGAAAATCCACCCGAATGACGACGTAAACAAATCCCAGTCTTCTAACGACACCTTCCCGACCGCCATGCACATTGCAGGTTACAAGGTAGTGGCTGAGCATACCCTGCCTATGGTGCAGAAACTGCGCGATACGCTGCACGCCAAGTCACAGGAGTACATGAACGTGGTGAAGATTGGCCGTACGCACTTAATGGACGCCACGCCGTTGACTTTAGGCCAAGAGCTTTCTGGTTATGTGTCTCAACTGGACCATGGCATGCGTGCCCTTAAAAATACCTTAGATCACCTGAGCGAACTTGCTTTAGGTGGTTCTGCCGTAGGAACTGGTCTGAACACCCCACAAGGCTATGCCGAATTAGTAGCCCAGAAGATTGCAGAATTCTCTGGTTTGCCTTTGAGAACTGCTGAAAACAAGTTTGAGTCTCTGGCCGCCCATGACGCCATTGTGGAAACTTCCGGTGCGTTGAAGCAACTGGCGGTAAGCTTAATGAAAATTGCCAATGACATCCGTTTACTGGCTTCTGGTCCGCGTTCAGGTATCGGGGAAATCATCATCCCAGAGAACGAGCCGGGTTCATCCATCATGCCCGGTAAAGTAAACCCAACCCAGGCCGAAGCCATGACCATGGTATGCGCGCAGGTAATCGGGAATGACGTGGCTATCTCAGTAGGGGGCATGAACGGCCACTTCGAGCTGAACGTGTTCAAACCGATGATGATTTTCAACCTGCTCATGAGCGCCCGCTTATTAGGCGACGCCTGTGACTCGTTTGACAAGCACTGCGCGGTAGGTATTGAGCCGAACTATGAGGTGATCAAGCGCCAACTGGAGAACTCCCTCATGCTGGTAACTGCCCTGAACCCGCACGTAGGCTATGACAACGCCGCTAAAATCGCGAAGAAGGCCCATAAAGAAGGTACTACCCTGCGTCAAGCCGCTCTTGACTTAGGCTTACTCACCGATGAGCAGTTCACGGAGTGGGTACGTCCTGAAGACATGATTGGAAGCTTAAAGAAATAATTTGTTTATAGCCTCTTTTGGCTAAAATGTAATTCAAACAGAGATGCCCTTTTGCTGCTGCGGAAGGGCATCTCTGTTTACAGGAAGCTTATAGCTTAAAAATCCTTTAGCGAAGAGATACTCATAATTTATTTTCAGAGCAGTTTCCTAAAAAAACTAAAACAGAAAGGCCCGCAACTTGCGGGCCTTTCTGTTTTAGTTTAGAGATCACAGAGTGTACTTATTGCCAACCTGGGTTCTGAGTAAGGGTTACCCCTTTTTCTTTGTAAAGCACGATCTGGTCCAGCGGAAGTGGGTTCAAAAAGAACTTAGGATCTGTGATGGTTCTCTGAGTGGCAGCAGTCCAGGCTGGAGTGATATAACCTTCTGGATCGTTCTGGCTCTTATCAAGTACCACTGCAGCACTGATTCCCGGATGATCAGCTTTTCTGATCCAGGCGCCCATGTTGATTTCTGGGTTCGTTAGCGTATTGGTGTACTCTAATTTCTTCCATCTCTTCAGGTCGTCTAGTCTGAAGCCTTCAAACACCAGTTCAATTCTTCTTTCACGGCGGATTTCCCAAATCAAAGACGGAACTGAAGGGTCTCTTTCTGGGTCATCATACACCTTGCCAGCCACTGCTGGTAGACCACCCATCACCTGTAGATGCGGGATGTTAATTCCTGGTCTGCTTCTCAGCACATTCACAGAAATGTTCAGATCATTCTGGGTTACGGCTGGTCCACCTACTGTGGCTAATTCTGCTGCAGCTTCAGCGTAGTTAACAAGCACTTCTCCGTACCGAATCACAGGAGCATCGGTTGGGTTACCGCTCAGGCTTCCTTCAGGCAGGTCTTTGATGGCTTCGTTCAGGAATTTGTGAGTAGCATACCCAGTGGTGGAGTAGTTACCTGCAATTCCGTTCAATCTAAGCTGGTTCGTTACAAACGTCTGGCTAATTCTTGGGTCTCTGTTCGCCATTACTTTCGCAATACCTTGGTCACCTTGGTAGACAGTTGAAACTCTGATTGGAAGCCCGTCATTGGCCAGGTAAGAATCAATCAGGTCTTTAGAAGGTCCGGTCTGTGGCTCTTTGTTGTTGTAGCTATTAAGAGCGTGGGTAAGGGTACCGGCTACATATTCTCTATAAAGAATCACTTCTGTGTTACCTGCCAGAGAAAGAGAGTTGAATACTTCTCTGTAGTTGCCTAAACGGTATCTGCCAGACTTGATCACCTCATTAGCGGCCCACTTAGCAGCCTCTAAGTATTCTGCCGCTTTGGCGGTGTTGTTATTGTGGTACTTCTGCCAGGTTCCCTCAAACAAGAACACCCGTGACATATAAGCCAAAACTACGTCTTTGTTTACCGTTAAGCCCTTTGGGCCATTTTCAAGGCGCACGTGCTCAGCGGCATATTTGAAGTCAGCCAAAACGCTATCCATTACCAGTGTGCGGGAATCACGTGGTTTGTACAGCTGCTCTACTTCAGTTTCAGTCAGTGCATTGCTATACCATGGAACATCACCAAAGCTCTTTGTCAGGTCATGGTACTCCATTGCTCTGAAGAAACGTCCAATTCCTCTCCAGTGGTTAATGGCAGCTTGATCCATAGGCACCGTTTGGACACGGTTAATGAAGATGTTGGCTTTTCTCACCCAGGTGAAAGACCAACCACCACCAGAAGCAGGAACAGCATTTGGGGTAAACTGCGCCGGGGCAGTAGGGGCAAAGTCATCGTTCAAGCCTTGGCCAGAGAAGTATCTTCCCCAGGTATTACCAGAACCGTAGCCAGAGAAATAAGCAGTGTAGAACCCGTAAGAGAAGGTTCTTACGCTTGTTTCATTTGTCCAGTAGGTTTCATCCGTCAAGGTGTCTGCTGGAGGTGTCTCAAGAAAATCTTCGCACCCAAAAAATGTCAGTGCTAAGAATAAAACTGTAACTATTCTTGTTTTCATGCTTTTACAAATTATAGGGTTACCTGTAGACCAAATGACAGATTGGTTTGGTAAGGGTAAACACGACCGAAAGTTGCTCCGTCATTCAATCCGGCAGTAGTATAGTCTACTTCAGGATCCATTGGGATATCGCCTAATTTATCAAAGGTGAAGAGGTTCTCACCGCTGAAGTAAACGCGCACTCTCTCTATTTTAGCCCTCTGGGTAAGGGCTTTAGGTAAAGTATAGCCAACAGACAGGTTCTTTACTCTCATGTAAGATAAGTCAAGCAGGTATTTGGTTTGAGGCAGGAAGTTTCTGCCGTTATTTGACTGCTCAGCGTCTGTCAAGCGTGGGTAGAAGGCATTAGGATTTTCTTCTGTCCAGTAGTCTAACTGATGTGCAAAGTACGTTGCTTCACCCGCTCTGAAACCTGGGATGATGATGGCACCAGATCCCCAGAAGTCACGTTTGCCCACCCCTTGGAAGAACACACCTAAGTCAAATCCTTTCCATTCTGCACCTAAGCGTAGACCGTATTGATAACGAGGAGTAGAGTTACCAATCACTTTCATATCACCTGGGTCGGTTACTGTTCCGGCACCACGCGTGATTTTACCGTCGCCATTCAGGTCTTTGTATTTAATATCACCTGGGCCATAGAAGAACCAGCCACTCTCAAACAATGCCTGGGTAGGGATACCTTCTTTCAGAACATACTTCCCATTTTTTAAAACCAATTTGCCACTAGCATCTTGCTCAAAGTCTGCTTTGGTGAAGTAACGGTCTGTCTCAAAGCCCCAGATGTCACCAAGTCTTCTGCCTGGTCTGTTTGCGTTGATACCGGTGTTGTCGGCGTACTCAGTAACCACTTCTTTGAAATCAGAGAGAGTAGCAGTAGCATTAATCCTGAAGTCATTTTTGAAAGTATGGTTGAAATCAACGGCTACTTCCCATCCAGTAGTAGTTAACTCACCAAAGTTTCTCAAAGGAACTCCAGCCCCTAAAGTAACTGGTAACACAAGACCCGGGCTGTGCATATCAGTAGTCTTTCTTTCATACCAATCAAAGGTCACACCAAGTTTGTCTTTTAAGAATCTGGAGTCAAACCCAAGGTCAAGGGTAGAAACGGTTTCCCAGGTAAGGTCTGCAATATAGGCAGGAGTTCCAACCTGAAGGGTATTTACTCCGCCCATTACCCAACCTGAGTTACCAGAAGCCATGGTAGAGTAAATATTGTTGATGTTGGCGTTTTGATTACCAATCGCTCCCCAAGATCCTCTTAATTTTAAGAAGGATAGAACAGGCTGGGTAAACTGCATGAATGGCTCTTCAGTGATTACGTAACCGGCAGACATAGAAGGGAAAAAGCCCCATTTCTTATCTTTAGACAATCGGGAAGAACCGTCATAACGGCCGTTCACCTCTAAAAGGTACTTGTTTTTAAAGGTATAGTTAAGACGACCAAACGTTCCAAGGGTTGCCCAGGTGTCACGGTCACCAAACACTAACTGGTCTCCAGTGGCAAGGGGAAGCTCTCCTTGGTTAGGGTTTAGTAAGCCTCTTCTTTCAGACGCATGCCACCAGTACTCCATTTCCTCAATGTCACCTCCTACTATCACTTTAAAGGAGTGATCATTGATGTCTTTCTTATAAGTTGCAAATGCCTTACCTGTTAATTGCTCTCTACGGGAAGTCTCATACCTAACTTTGTCATAGGCCGCTGTGGTGTACGGGCCGTATGGCCAGGTTCCTCCCCCGGTCCAGTAGTTGTAGGCAGTTACTGACCCACCTGTTTGGTGAACCTGTCCGTTGTAGTTATTATAAGTAAAGTCACCGTCTATGGTCAGACCTGGTAGGGGCTTAAGAGTACCACCTACCGCTATTCTTGAAAGAGAGTTCCGGTTTTCATTCATTTTAGCCTGCTCTACTTCTGTAATGGCACTTCTGAAAGGCTTGCCTTCATAGGTACCATAAGGGAAGTTAGTTGGCCATCTGTATAAATAATACCAAGGATCATACGTAGCAGAACCAAAGTTGAAAGGCTCAGTTGTTAAGGTATTTGCATACAGAACTCTGGCTCTTGTATCTAGCCAATCGGTTACACTAGTAGTAACATTAAGATTCAAGGTGTACCGGTTGAATTCATCTGGGTTTACTTTCAACACACCTTTTTGGCCCAAGTAACCCGCACCAATGTGGAATGTGGTTTTCTCGCTTCCGCCAGAAACAGACAGGTCATGCTTCTGCATAGGCGTCCATTCACGCATGTACATTTCAGAAATGTCCCAAGATCTGTAGAAGAACAGGCGGCCATTTCTTACTTCAAAGTCACGGCCCATCACCATTTCGTTTCCTAAATCCTGTCCACCGTACTGTGTTTCCCAGTCACGCATCTTCTGGATAGCGAGGTCATCAAAGTAAACACCCACTATACCCATCTCGGTTAAGTTAGGGTTTCTTCTTCTGGCCGTAGCAAGTGCCATGGCTCCGGCATCTGCGGCAGAAGCTAACTCAGGGGTTTGGGTTGGTTTATTAAAGGAGAAGTTGTTATTGTAGTTTACTCGGGTAGGAGCTCCCTTTTTTCCAGATTTAGTTGTAATCAAAATTACCCCCCAGGCTGCTCTGGCTCCATAGATAGAAGCAGAGGCGGCATCTTTCAGAACAGAAATAGATTCAATGTCTTCAGGGTTTACTAGCTGCAAGCTTGGTATCTCCACGTTGTCTACTAAGATCAATGGCTGAGCACCTCCGCCGCCTGGGCTCAAGGTACCAGTCATACCTCGTAATCTGATAGCAGGATTTTGCCCAATCTGGCCTGAAGGGCTTGTGATAGTTAAGCCTGGCGTTGTTCCTTGCAGAGCACGAGCCACATCCGTTACAGGCCTTGCTTCCAGCACTTTGGTATCAACGGTAGAGACAGCGCCAGTAACATCACTTCGCTTCTGAGTACCATACCCTACCACCACTACTTCATCAAGTGCCTTGGCATCTGACCCTAGTCTCACATCTATGGTACTGGCATCACCTACAGAATGCTCCTGCGCAACAGACCCAATAAAGGTAAAAATCAGCACACTTCCTGGTGTTGCCTGAATAGAGTACCGCCCATCGGTATCTGTTGAGGTACCATTGGTAGTGCCTTTTACTACCACACTCACGCCAGGCATGGCAGAGCCGTCATCAGAAGAAGTCACCCTTCCGGTAATGGTTTTGCTTTGGGCAAAACCTGCCTGAGCAATGCAGAGGCTCAAGGCAAATAAAAGTAGCCGTAACATTATTTTCATAAAAAAGGAGTTAGTAGAACTGATTGATTTGTTGATGGTCTGTAGAAACCTGAAAATGGGGAGGAACTCATTTCATAGGCACATTAGGGTTAGAAGAATCAGAGATGAAGACAGTACGGGTAAGTAGGTGCACAGAGAAGACAAACCCAATCAACCCTATATTCAACCACTATCTTTTTAATGCACCACTTCTTGCGTATTTTGCTATAAAAGCAGCTTGTTTAATGAAAACTATAAAAGAACCTGCCAAAAGTAGACCCTTTTATATAAAAAGCGAAATTAATCAGAAACTGTGAGGCTCAGTAAAGTTAGAAAATATAAGAAGGATTACCATATAATCCTAAGTATAATTAATAATATTTTTTATTAAGCTTATTCAGTAAATGATTTTTTAAATATAACTAATGTTTATTAAAGAATTCATTAATTATAAAAGTGTGTAAAAAAGAGCCAAATTGAAGTAGATTTATTTCCTGCAGGGTGATTCTTCTATCCTGATGGGCCACAGCTTAGCTGGTATTTCCTGAAAACCTGCTTAAAACTGGTGACCTCTTCCATTTGATATTTATGCTTTCAACCTCAACCTGTCCTAGCTGTGAACACTACCTCCACCTCACCTCAACCCTCTGAGAAGCTTACGGCTAATGAAGCTTCCGGCGCTCTTGCCAGGCCAAGACTCAGGTCATTAGATGTTTTTAGAGGAATCACAGTGCTTTCCATGATCCTGGTGAACAATCCGGGCAACTGGGGAAAAATCTATGCCCCGCTCAGGCACGCTGCCTGGCATGGATGCACCCCCACAGATCTTGTGTTTCCCTTCTTTCTCTTTATAGTAGGTGTATCCATTGCCTATGCCCTATCTGGAGCAAAGCTGGCTCCTGAAAATCACTCTAAAACAATTGGAAGGATCATCAGGCGGGGGCTTACCTTGTTTGCCTTAGGTCTGTTTCTGGCCCTTTTTCCGAAATTTGAGTTTGAAGCGGTCCGGATTCCGGGGGTATTACAGCGGATTGGAGTAGTGTTCATCATTGCCGCCATTATCTTCCTGAAAACAGAAAAACGTACCCAAATCATCATTCTCTCCTCCGTGCTGGTGGGCTACTGGGTTCTTATGATGTTTGTGCCAGTACCTGGCATTGGAGAATCTAACCTGCTTCCTACCACAAATTTGGCTGCCTGGCTAGACAACACCTTGCTACCCGGTCATCTCTGGAAATCAACCAAAGTCTGGGACCCCGAAGGCATCTTAAGCACCTTACCAGCGGTAGCTACTGCCCTTATAGGAGTTCTGGCGGGGCAGTGGCTTAAAAAGAAAGATGACGCTGGAAACAAAATTGCCTGGCTTATGGTGTGGGGCGTCATTTGCACCTGCCTGGGTCTTATATGGGATCTTCATTTCCCTATTAACAAAAGCCTCTGGACAAGCTCCTATGTGCTGTATACCGCAGGCCTGGCCATGCTAGGGTTAGGTTTGTGTTACTGGCTCATTGACGTAAAAGGATACCAGAGATTCACCACCCCTTTCTTAGTCTATGGAGTAAATGCCATCACGGTGTTCTTCCTTTCTGGCCTAATCCCCAGAATTATGGGCATGATCAAAGTAAACACACCAGCAGGGGAGGTAGACAGTAAAACCTTCCTTTATGAATCCTTCTACACACCACACCTGAGTCCCTACAATGCTTCTTTGGCCTGGGCCCTAACGTGGATTTTCTTCTGGATGATCATTCTTTGGGTCATGTACAAAAAGAATATCATCATCAAGGTGTAACTTCCAGCACTTGCACTGAGACCATTACAAGAAAGGCCACCGGTGAGTGGCCTTTCTTGTAATGGTCTTTCCGTAATAAAGATGAGGTGGAAGATCTGTTTGGTAAGGATTGCTGAATAACAGAACTTGCATCTGCCGTATCTTTATCTCGTATGGTCTAAAGATGGAAAAAAGACGCCCAACCTTTATAAGAAGCCGTTTGAATAGCTTTGGCTACGCTTTGAAAGGAATATCGGCGGCGTTTAAATCTGAGGTCAACATGCGCTGGCATGTTATTTCAGCTGGGTTGGTGATAGCGGCTGGGTTCTACCTGGGCCTGACTACAATAGAATGGGTAGTAATCTGCTTTGCCATTGGCTTGGTCTGGATGGCCGAACTCTTCAATACCGCTTTAGAAGTAGTGGTAAATTTGGTTTCTCCGGACTTCCACCCGTTAGCAGGCAAAGCGAAAGACATAGCCGCAGGTGCGGTGCTGATTGCTTCCTTAGCCGCTTCTGCAGCCGGACTGCTGGTTTTCATACCGCACCTCTGGGAGTTGCTGCAAAAGTATACGTAAACATTCTTTCTAACCCCCACGTTTACTACTTTTGCCCGATTCTAAAAGGCAGAAGCCCATCCTGTACCCCAATTTATCTGACCAATGACTACAAACGACGTACTTAAGAACCTCACAGAATATAACGTATGGGCCAACTGGCGCATACTCAAAAGCCTGGATCGCATTCAGGGAGATCTTCCTGATTATGCCCAACTTATGTTCAGCCACGTTTTAAATGCTCAAGCCATCTGGATTGCGCGCATCACTGGCACTAAAAGCCCGGTAACTGTTCTGCAAAGACATTCCCTGCAAGAGCTGCACCAACTGCATGAGCAAACGTCTGCCAAGCTAGCTGAGCTCTACGCCAACGCTGATGAAGCCGAACTGAACCGTACCATTGAGTACACCAACACCCAAGGCAAAGCCTATTCTACCAAGGTACAGGACATTCTTACCCACGCCATCAACCACGCCACCTACCACCGCGGTCAGGTAGCTCGCGAATTGCGGTTAGCTGGTCATGAGCCCATCAACTCTGACTACGTTACGTACGTGCGCATTCAGTACGGCCAGGACCTGGAGATCTGATAACAAACGCTGTTTTAAAGCTGTTTTCAGAAAATCAGCCTTGAAACAGTAGTTCAACCATAAAAGAAGAGGGGAAGCCACCGTGGCTTCCCCTCTTCTTTTATGGTTGTGATAGAAATAGCTAGTTTAAATCAACGGGTGCTATTTCTGTGATTCTGTCATTGGTTACTACAATGTTGGTCAGCTCTTTGTTCTTGTAAGGTGCGGTTGTGCTGAATTGCACCTTGTAGGTCCCTGCCGGAACACCTTTGATCAGGAACCGGCCGGCATCATCTGCAAAACCGCCAATGGTGTCGTTAGCCGCTGAGATCACAAAAATTCCTGGCTTGGCAGCGGCAGGGATTACTGATCCTCTAATGCCACCGGCCACTCCCTGCGTTAACGTTCTGATTACCGGTTTAAGGTTATACTGGCCGCTGTTACCACGTGGAACAACTGACTTAGCAGCATCAAAGTCTAACAGTAAAACGTACGTTACGTCTGCTAACAGATCGGCATTGATCTGAAGCTTCAGCCCCGAAGTTTGTCCGCTGGGAGTAGTAAGAGGACGGGTAGAGGTTTCCCCTTTTAACTTTAAAGAGTTGTTCTCCCCAAGCACCAATCGTATCTGAGAAATGCGACCAGCAGGAAGGGTAGCACTGGCTAATAAAGTATCACGGCCATTCGCGAAATCCAAGAGGTTGTACACGCCGGGCGTGATGTGGTCCAACGTAGTCCAGCCAGTACCGTCGTCATTGGTTTCGCGGTGAATCTGCACAGAACGGATGTCCACGTTCACTTCGTCATAGTTACCGGGAGCATCAGTTAGGCGTACTTCCATGCGGGCAGAACCAGAAGGGTCTCTCTCATCTGAACAAGAGGCAAACCCAAGGGCAGCCATCCACATTAATCCAAAAAGTAATCTGTTTTTCATAAAAAGTTATATTTTCCTAATAACCGCCCTAAAACAAGAGCGGCGGAAAACTTATATACAAAAATAGAGCCGTTTTTAGGACAATTCCCGAAAAACGGCTCTATTCAGATTACTGTTTGGTGGTATCTACTGGCGGAGAGGCAGTTGGCTTTTTAGGTAAGAGAAGTTTGTTTAATCTTGACTTTGCTTCGGACCTGAGTTTTTGCTCTGCCTCCAGTCTTTTCTTGTCTAATTCCTGACGGGCCCTCAATTCCACTTCCTGTTGGCGTTTGGTCAGTTCAGCTTTGATGCTGTCTGTGTTGGTAGGCACGTTCACATTCAGCTTCTCTTTTACATCATCCAATTTATTGGTCACTACCTGTTTTACCAGTGAAGCGGCTTCCGCTTTTACACTGCTGCCTTTGAGGGCTACAGCAGGGTCATTGTAATTGCCCGTTACGCCCAACTGCAACGTTACCCGCTCCAAACCGTTGAGGTTTTGCACACCCGTAAGGCTCGTAATCTTACCAGCCAGGGCATTTCCAACCTTCCCGGAAGGTACATCCATGGCTACCACATAATCTACTTTTCCACTGACGTTATTAGTGCCACCTACTGTCATTTTGATGTCGCCTACCGCAAAATCAAAAGGTTTCACCACCAGGTTTCCACCAATGATTTCAGCGGCAAAGCCCCGATTTTTCAACGAGAAGTTCTGCACTTCTTTCAGGTTGGTCAGCTGGCTGATTTTGCTCAGAGCTTGTATGTTGGTAACTACTGCTTCCACTACTTCCACCACGCCTTTTCCGGTAAGGGAACTCATCAAAGGCATCATATCACTGCCTAATTCGCCACTAAAGTTGAATTTGGAGGAGAACTCACCTTTCAACAATCTAGCGATAGGAGCCAGCTTCTGAATAGTCACAAAAGAGTTAAAGGATTGTTGAAAATCAAGGTTCTTGATATCTAAGCCAAACGAGAATTTAGGGTGGATAAGGTCTCTTGAGTCATAAGATCCTGTGGTGGAAAACTGACCTCCTAAGGTGTTGAAAGAAACGTTTTCCAGTTTGGCTATTTGATCTTTAAGTGTCACTTTCCCACTTAGGTTCTGCAGCTTCAGGTTGTCATAAATGACTGTGCCAGCCTGGGTTGTTAACACCATGTCTAAGTTTGCAGGAACCTTCACTAGGCCTTGCGCTTCCTGCGTGGAAGAAGGAACCGTTTGGCCGGTGTGTTCATCTACCATCCATTCGTTCACGTTGAAGGTATTAGACTGCAAAGTAAAATTGCCGCGCAAAGGCTGGTTTTCAGAGAAGAAATAGCCCATGTAGTTTGTCACGGTGCCATTCATCTGTACATCACTCTTGCCTAAGAACCCGGTCAATTGCTGAAGCGCCACCTGCTCATTGTTAAAAGTAGCTTTGGCTGAGTTGATGCGCATGCCCTGTGGTAAGTCTACACTCTTATAATTCAGATTAGCGATCTGTACCGTTCCACTGGCCTGCACGTTACCATAACGTCCAGCATCCACGTCGGTCATCTTACCTTTAGCTAAGATATTTCCGTTCAGGCGTCCGCTAAGGGTAGTACCTTCAATAGGAATGATTTTGGTCAACTTGGTCAAATCCAGTACTCCTCTTACATCGGCATCAAACTGGGGTTGAGCCAGGTTCTTGATGGCTACTCGTCCTTCTAGTGGCTCTTTGTCCAAAAGCATCCTGAAACGTGAAATCTGGATGTCAGTATCTGCTGCGTTTCCGGTCCGGTTCACTACGGTGGAGGCGACGGTCACCTGTTCCAGTGGTGCCGGAAACGAAGAAGATTTCACATAGCCGTTGGTGAGGTTTAAAGTAGCCGTTACTACAGGCATGTGTTTTTCAAAGTACACGCCTTTGGCCTGGGCATTCACCGCCAACAGGCCGCGCAGGGTAGTGCCTTCTAACGGGAAAACCTTCGTAACTTCAGCTAGGTCTAATTTGGCCTGCAGATTACCATCAATCTTCATGGGCTCTAACCCGTCTATCAGTACTCTTCCATCTACCGGGTTCTTGCCTAAGTCAAGGTGCAGTTTGCGCAAATCTATGATGGTGTGGTCCACATTACCATCGGTGTTCTTCACGCTCATGTCAATGTTGATGTTGCGGGCAGCCTGCGGAAGATCTGGGTACTGGAAAGTTCCCTTGTTTATTTTCAGATCTACTCCAAACCCGGGCATGGTCGTTTCATTGAAAACACCTTTTACATAGCCGTTGAAAGCTACTTTACCATCGGTTTTCACGTCTTTAAACTTGTCAGTAAACACTCCCGGTACTAGGGAGAAGATGTTTTTGAAATCAGTCTCTAAGGCTTTGAACGTTAAATCCAGGTTGATGTCATCGGTGGGCATGGCAATAGCCCCGGCCATACCCAAGGCGAAATCATTAATCCGGAAGTTGTTGTCTTTAAAGGTGTATTTGGCATTAGCCAAGTCCATGGCCATGGTCACATCGGCATCCAGCTTCTTGTTCTCAATGTAATTGACCCCGCCGTACGTCATGGTAAAGCGCTCAGCCTGAGTAGATGTTTTCATGTCAAAGATGTCCTTGGCCAAATCACCGCTACCGGTATGTTGTACATTGTAGGCGTTTACTCCAAAGGGAATGCTCAGGTCCTGATACACAATCTGCCCATTGTTGATTTTCCATTCATCAATGCCCATTTTGAAATCAGTGGTATCCTGGGTTTCAGGAGTGGCGGCAGAATCAGGAATGAAAATGTCCCAGTTGGCTTTTCCGCTTTTGAGCACCAACAGCTTCAGGCGGGGCTCATCCATCTGCACAGATTTAATTTCAATCTGGTCACCGGTTAAGACACTCATGAGGTCTAACCCAAGATTGAAGTTTGGCAGATAGGCAAGGGTATCTCTCTGGAAAGAATCTTTCCCTACTATGGTCAGTTCTTTCACGTTCAAGCCAAGATCCGGGAATGTGCGAAAAAGCGAAAGACTTACGTTATTTGTTTCGTATAGAACCCGGGCGTTGACACTCTTGGCAATTTCTTTATCAAGGCGCTCTTTTATCTTGTCTTTGAAAAAGACGGGGATAAGAGACGTAGCGGCCAGCAGTACCACAAGAAAGATTGCCAGACCTATAAATATTTTCTTCATGTTGATAATGATGTATTTTCAGCTTGTAAGTTTAGGTATTTTCAGATGAATATACTCTTCCGCAAGCTTCTGCAATTTGCGTGCCGTGGGTTCCTTTATAAGCCCAAAGGGATACATGGGCTTGTCTTAGCGAGTGCGTTGTTCTTTTTATCTTCCCGGGGAGCAAGGGCACAGGAAAGTTACAGCGTTATGCCGTATGCCCACCGCCTCTTTCTTAACCCAGCTTACACCGGTTTATTGTCTGACTACAGCGTCACTGCCGGGCACCGCTCCCAATGGACTGGGGTGAATGGCGGCTACAGTACCCAATGGGCCAGCGGCGAGTACCGTTTTGAGGAAAACAAAAATGCTGTTGGAGCCACGTTCATGAATGACAAGGCACCGGCAGGAGGTTATCAGAAAATTCAGGCTGGTCTACTGTATGCTTACCATAACAAATTACGGCAAAACCTGGACCTGAGTGCCGGTATGCAGGTGGGCTACGGCTCTCAAAGCCCTTCTTCTAACGGACTAGTTTTTGAAGACCAACTAAACCCAGATGGTACCATTACGCAACCAACCGCTGAAACTTTTGGATTGGACAGAACTTCTTATTTAACAGTATCTGGAGGCATGCTTCTTTTCACACGACAGTTCTGGGTAGGGCTCTCCGGACTTCATGTGAATAATCCTAGAGTAGGGGAAATGTCAGCCAGCACAGCGGCTCCGGTTTTTCAGGTACAAACAGGCTATAGATTTTATGTAAAAAGCAATTTTGACAGAGATCATTTTGAGGAAATCAGCTTTATTCCCACCCTCTCTTACACGCAACAGCGCACGTTTAACCGTTTAGATGCAAGCATATACGCTAATATTACGCCTGTTACGTTAGGTCTGGGAGTCACCATGTTACCCGGTTTAAAAAATACTTCACTAGCTAGTACTATTCAGGGTATAGCTGGCGTTACACTAAAAGGATTTAAAATAGGATATGGGTACCGGCACTCACTGGCTTCAAGCCCCGTTGCCATAGGCCCATCTCATGAGCTCGTTCTTTCCTTTGAGAAAGTGGATTACTTAAAGATTTTCAAAAGATTAGGTTCCGACAAAAAATACAATCGCATTGCTTGTCCAGCATTCTAATTTTCTATATAATTGCGTGTTAAAAGCCACATTTGACCAAAAGAATACAATTTTACCTGGTATTTACCGATTTTATGAAACTGTCTAAACATTTACTGTACGTGTTGGCCGCAGGAGCGATTGTTTTTTCCTCCTGTTCCAAGAACAAACGTCCCACAAGCCAAGACCCTGGGAAGAATAGTACTGCTACCGGCATCTCCTATGATGAAGAAGAAGGGGGTTTTGCTGTAGCAGACTATAGAAACGTACCCGCTGGTCCAGGTTTGGTATTTATTGAAGGAGGTAGAACTACCCTTGGTTCTTCTGAGGAAGATGTGGCCATGACCCGTGACAACATTGAGCGTACCGTTACTGTGGCTTCTTTCTACATGGATGAGGCCGAGGTTGCCAACATTCACTGGTTAGAGTACCTGCACTATATCAGAAAAGACTCTTCTGAAGAAATTTACGCGAAAGCTTTGCCAGACACTACTGTTTGGGAGCGTGAGCTTTCCTTCAATGACCCTTATGTAAACTATTACCTGCGTTACCCAGGTTTCCGCTACTACCCGGTAGTAGGGGTGAGTTGGTTACAAGCGCAGGATTATTGTACCTGGAGAACAGCCATGGTAAACAAAAATCTGGCTAGTAAATTCGATGGCGAATTGGCAGAAGGATCTACCCCTCCAATTGAGTCTGGTGCCGTTCTTCCGAACTACCGTCTCCCAACAGAAGCTGAGTGGGAATACGCTGCCCAAGCTTTGATTGGTACTCAGTTAGATGAAGAAGAAAACCAAACCAACAAGCGTATCTATCCTTGGGATGGACACCAGGTGCGTAACCCTTATGGTAAAGGACAAGGTCAATTCCTGGCTAACTTCAAGCGTGGCCGTGGTGACTACGCCGGTATTGCTGGCTCATTGAATGATGGTGCCATGATCACCGAGTATGTGTACGCTTACCCACCAAATGACTTCGGTCTATACAATATGGCTGGTAACGTGAATGAGTGGGTACAAGATGTGTACCGTCCGCTTTCCTTCCAGGATGTGGAAGACTTAAACCCGGTTCGTAGAAACGGGGTACAAGATGACTCATCTTTATATGACGTAGCTGGCTTCCAGTCTTTGATCACTAACACAGTTCGTGTATTCAAAGGTGGTTCTTGGAAAGACGTAGCATACTGGTTATCTCCAGGAACCCGTCGTTTCATGGAGCAGGATTCTGCCACATCTACTATTGGTTTCCGTTGCGCTATGATCAACACTGGCTCAAACAAATAAGAAATCACCTCATATTCATAAACAAGAAAGGCCGGTATATCCGGCCTTTCTTGTTTATAAGGGTTTAGGGTCACTCCTATAAAGTATAGGCAATAGAGGCAACACTAACCGCACTAGCCTCATTCTTCAGCAGGATCTCCGCACAAGCTTCAATGGTAGCACCCGTGGTGATGACATCATCTACCAACAAGACATGTTTTCCTTTGATGAGGTCAGGTCTTTGAATCTCATACAGCTGCCGCATGGCTTCCCATCTGGCTTGTCGGTTTTTCGTGGTTTGGGTACCACTTACAAAATTCTTCCTCAAAGCATCTGCTAACAGGGGTACTTCCAAATCATCTGCAATGGCTTTTGCAAACCCTTCTACCTGGTTATAGCCACGCTGCCTTAACCTGCTTTTATGCAGAGGTACCGGTACTACCAGCTCTACAGATCTGAAATCTTCCTGTTCCCGTATCTGGGCCCCGAACCATCTCCCTAATACTTCACCTACTTCTTGCTGTCCTTTGTATTTCAATTGGTGGAGCAACCGTTGTACGCGCCCTTTCTCCTGGAACTTCAGGTAAGCCACGGCTAGCTTGATCGGCACTCGTCCCCAGAAAACTTCATGCAAGGTGTTCTGGGTAGGGGAGAGGTGAAAATCTGTGTAAGGGAGTTTGATACGGCAGTGGCTGCAAATTACTTCTTCTCCTAGGGCAAGTTCGCCGGCACAGGCCCGGCAATCCTCCGGGAAAAGCAGGGCAAGAAAATCATGGTAAAGCGACCTAAGGCCTATCTGCAGCTGTGGCATAACCTACTTGCGGATTTTGATGTAACTTTACATAGCGGCGCAGCATGCCGCCATTAATGAAGCATAATAATGAGCCAAGTAAAAGAATTCAACGACTACCGCACCCGCATGAACGAAAAGATCATGGAGGCGGATAATAAAGTAATTAAACGCTTCTTCAACCTTGACACCAATGCTTACGCGGAAGGCGCCCTAGACGTTAAAACAAAGGAGATGCTGGGTCTGGCCTGCTCTATGGTATTACGTTGCGATGATTGCATCAAGTACCACTTGGGCAAATGCTTTGAGTGCGGTTTAATAGATGAAGAAGTATACGAGGTATTCGCCATTGCCAATTTGATTGGGGGCTCCATTGTGATTCCACATTTCAGAAGAGCCGTGGAGTACTGGGAAGAACTGAAAACTGAAGGGCAAACTCAAGCTTAGAACGATTTCTGTTTCTAACCTGTTTTCTGGAAATCAGCCCTTAAACCGTTTGCTTTTACCTGTGGATTACTGCCTTTTGCTCCATCTAATCACGAGAAATAGCAAAAGACAAAATTTACTTAAACTAGCGTCTTAGGGCTGTTTTCATAAAATAAGAAACAAAAAGAGTTAAGATTGACGGTGGATATGGCAGAGAAATCCACTTCTGCGGTATGCCACTTATCCACATAGAATTTCAATGGAGAACGAAGAAGATTTTGATGTTAGGTGGGCAGCGTTGCGTCAGGACATTAAGAAGAGATTTGGAAAAAAGCCTGACCTGAATGCCATCCTTTTTTTGGTAGGCGTGCAGGAACTTGGGCAAGGCGTGCGGGAGTTCACCAAAGAAGAAAAGCAGGATCTAATGCACATTGCCACCTGTAAACTCCTGAGTTTATCTGGTTATTATGAATTGGATGGCTTAGACCAGGAGGGATGGCCTCATTGGAAATCGGTGAAGCCATTGCCGGCCTGTAACCTGAAAGAGCAGGAGCGCATGCTTAAATGGCATGCCTTGGAGTATTTTGACGAAATGAGTTCATGAAGATTATCACTTATAATGTAAACGGCATCCGGTCTGCCATTTCCAAAGGCTTTCTGGATTGGGTGAAAGCCGCAAACCCAGATGTGCTCTGCCTGCAGGAGATCAAGGCAGATGAGACCAAATTTGACAAAGTCTGCTTTGAGGAAATTGGCTATCATGTGTACATCCATCCGGCGGTAAAGAAAGGCTACAGTGGAGTAGCCATCTTATCTAAGGTGAAGCCAAAAAACGTGTGCATTGGCTGCGGCATTGAGCAGTATGATCACGAAGGAAGAGTAATCCGGGCAGACTACAACGGGTATTCTGTGTTAAATGTCTACATGCCATCGGGTTCCAGCGGGGAACACCGGCAGGGGTTTAAGATGGAATGGCTCCGCGATTTTCAACAGTATATTCAGGGTTTAAAGGACACTGTACCTGGTTTGGTCATTTGCGGAGACTACAACATCTGCCACCAGCCCATTGATATACACAACCCGAAATCTAACGCAAACTCCTCTGGATTTCTGCCCGAGGAACGGAACTGGTTCTCCGGTTTCCTGCAGGATGGATACATTGATTCGTTCCGTCACTTCAACACCGAGCCACACCAGTATACCTGGTGGAGCTATCGGGCTAACGTTAGAGCCAAAAATCTGGGCTGGCGTATAGATTATCTTCTGGTATCAGAGCATTTAAAACCGTTAATGAAACGGGCTGCCATTCTACCTGAGGCCAAGCACTCTGACCATTGCCCTGTTCTGTTGGAGATGCATCCGGTGGAAAACTGAGGTATCTGGTATTAACTTTACAAATGCGTTCTTGATCTGTTTCCTAGAATACAGGTCAAGAACGCATTTTTGTTTTCTGCATTCTGTGGACATCAGTGCCCTTTTATTGTATAGCTTGAGATAGCCCTTGACCACATTGTAATAGAGACTATTTTTCTACCCTATTTCGTTTCTGCCCAGAATTAAGAAAATAGCCCAAAAACATGGTGGTTTGCTCCCAAATCAAAGAAATAACAATAAATTAGTAAGCAAAAGAGTTAATACTCTGCTGATTAAACACGTATGAAAATAAACAGAAACAGTTGGTACCCTTTCTCTGGTTACTAATGTTTCTAGGCTACTCTAATCTTCCTTTACTTATGCGGGCTGCCGGTTCTTTAGATACAGTTTTACAGCAGCTTCAGGCGTTTAAGCGCAAATTCTACCTGAATCTGCTTATTAAAGGCGCTTTACTCACACTGGGGTTGGTGCTTTCTTCTTATCTGCTCATCACTGTTCTGGAATACTTCTTCTATTTTCAGCCGGAGGTGCGGGCTTTTCTGTTCTTCTCGTTTCTGGCCATTAGTGCGTTTGCCATAGTAAGGTGGCTCTGGGCACCCATTATGGCCTTAACGAATCTGAAGAAGCTCCTCACCGATGAACAGGCCGCTCAGCAGGTTTCCCACTACTTCCCCGAGATTCAGGATCATCTTCTCAATCTGCTGCAGTTAAAAAACGTGGCGCTGAACAATGACTTGGTGGCCGCCAGCGTAGAGCAGCGTTCAGAGGAACTCGTGGGTTATCGTTTCCCGGAGCGTATCAAATTCACGCAGAACAGATCATATTTCAAGTATCTGCTTCTTCCGCTCACCTTGGTATTGGTGCTGGCCTTTATCTATCCGGCGCTGTTTGTGCAGGGTACGGAGCGCATCATTAATTTCAAAACGCATTATGCGCCTAAAGCGCCGTTCCAGTTTGAGATTCAGAACTCCTCTTTGCAGGCTTTTAAGGGAGAAGACTTTCAGCTGAAGGTAAACATTGAAGGAAGCTCGGTCCCGGAAGAAGTCTTCTTGGTGATTGACGGACGCCAGATGCCGCTGAAGAAACTCAAAGACCAGACCTATGTCTACGATTTTGAGAAAGTGCAGGAATCAGTGGAGTTTCAATTGACTGGTGCCGGGTTCTTCTCTGAGGAAAATCACCTGAACGTGGTTGCACGGCCCATGCTTCGGCAGCTAAAAGCCCAATTGAGATATCCTGCGTACACTAAACGTCCTTCTGAAACGCTGGATAACACCGGTGATTTAACCATCCCGGAAGGTACACAGGTGACCTGGCGCCTTGCTGCCGACAATGCAGACTCGCTTTGGCTCCAGTTTGACGCTCCCGCACAGAAGATCAAAGCCCAAACGCGGGACGAAGAATATGTGGTGAATAAGACGTTTGTGCAGAGCCAGCGCTACAGCATGCACCTGAAGAACCGCTACTCAGAAAACAAAGAGCAGATCTCGCATCAGATCACCGTTATTCCGGACAGAAATCCTGAGATCACCCTGGAGCAGTTCCGTGACTCAGTGTTGTACTCTTATTTAGTAGTAGGCGGGACTATCTCTGATGATTATGGCTTCAGCCGCTTAGCGCTCCATTATCGCGTTCTGAAAGGAAACAAAGCCACTACAGGTTATCGGGCCGTAGCCATTCCGTTCAGCGGTTCATTGTCCACCCAATCGTATTTCCGTCAATTGAACCTAAAGCCGCTTAACCTTCAGCCCGGCGATAGATTAGAATACTATGTGCAGGTAACTGATAATGACCAGGTACCTCAGCCAAAGAGTGCCCGCACCTCTACCTTCATCTTCAAGTACCCAGACCCGTCTGAGGTGCAGAAATCCATTGAAGAGTCCTCTAAGCAGGTACAGTCCCAAATGAAATCTTCGCTTACCAAAGCCGAGGAATTAAAGAAATCACTGGAGCAAAACGAGGAGAAGACCAAGCTGAAGAAAGAGCTGTCCTACCAGGATAAGAAAGCACTGCAGGAACTAGCCGAGAAGAAGAAAGCCTTGCAGGAAGAGTTAGCTGAGCTGCAGAAGATGAACGAGCAGCTGAACCAGCAACAGGAACGTTTCTCGCCGCAAAACGAAAAACTAGCCGAGAAACGGGACCAGCTGAAGAAGTTAATGGATCAACTGCTGGATGATGAGACCAAGAAGCTTTATGAGGAACTGGAAAAACTCCTGCAGCAGAAACAACCTAATCCGGCCCAGATTCAGCCCTTGTTAGACAAGCTCAACAACAAAGAAGAGAACCTGCAGAAAGAGCTGGACCGTTTACTGGAGATGTTCAAGCAATTGCAAGTAGAGCAGAAGCTGGACAATGCTCAACAGAAGCTGGACGACTTGGCTAAGAAACAAGATGATCTGGCCAACAAGACTTCAGAGCAGAAAAATAAACCTGACCAAGGTCTGCAGCAAGAACAAAAGCAGCTTCAGGAGGAATTCAAGCAAATGCAGGAAGAACTCAAAGAAGCTGAGCAGATGAACGAGCAACTGGAGAATCCTGAAGACCTTCCTGACACTGATAAGATGGAAGAGCAGATAGAGCAGGAGCAGGAGAACGCCCAGGAATCTATGCAGAAAGGCCAAAACAAGAAAGCGAGTCAATCGCAGAAATCAGCGGCCCAGAAGATGAAGCAGATGTCGCAGCAGATGCAGAGCCAGGAAATGGAAGGCGATATGCAGCAGGCTCAGCAGAACCTGGACCATCTCCGTGACATTCTGGAGAACCTGGTAACGCTTTCCTTTGATCAGGAGAAACTGATGAAAGACTTCCGGAACGTGCAGCAAAGCGACCCAAGGTTCATTGGATTAGCCCAACAGCAGATCAAATTGTCAGATGACGCCAAGATCATTGAAGACTCTTTGCTCTCCTTGGCCAAGCGCGTGCCGCAGATCCAGTCGTTCGTAACTCGTGAGGTAGGTGCTATGGAAGGGGAGATGCAGAACAGCTCTGAGGCTATCAAAGACAGGAACCTACCTAAAACAGGAAACCATCAGCAATTGGCCATGACGTCTATGAACAACCTGGCCTTGATGTTAAGTGATGTTCAGCAGCAGATGCAACAAGCTATGATGGCCATGCAGCAGAGTGGACCGGGAAAGAAGAAGGGCAAAGGCAAGAACGGGAAGAACCAGCCTGGGGCCTTAGGACAAATGCAACAACAGTTGAATGAGCAGATCCAGCAGCTGCAGCAAAGTGGTCAAAGTGGCAAGCAATTGTCAGAGCAATTGGCCCGCTTAGCAGCCCAGCAGGAAATGCTGCGTAACGCCATGAAAGATCTGGCTCCGTCGCCTACTTCACCAGGAGGCAAAGAAGGAGGGGAGAAACTCAGTAATTTGAGCAAGCTCATGGAACAAACCGAAACTGATCTCGTTAATAAACGTCTTACAGAGCAGACCATGATGCGGCAGAAGGAGATCTTGACTCGTTTGCTGCAAGCTGAGAAAGCTGCCAATGAGCGCGACCTGGATGAGAAACGTGAGGCTAATACCGCTAAGGAATTGCCTGCCCGTATCCCGCCATCGCTTCAGAAATACCAGGCACGCCAGAAACAGCAAACAGAATCGCTCCGTCAGAACCTACCTGCTTTAACACCTTATTATAAAAAGCAAGTAGATGCTTATTTTAAGCGATTAGGTTATTAGATTTGCAGACATTTCAGATATAGTAAACATATTATGAATCAAGTAAAAATTCAGATTCCTTCTATCATTGAGAATATCCGCATCGTGGAGAGCTTTATTGACAACTCACGGGAGAAATTTCAAATTGAGGATGACATCTATGGTAATATCATGGTTGCCGTGACGGAATCTGTGAACAACGCTATCAGACACGGTAACAAGTTTGATAAAGATAAGAACGTCTATCTTTCTCTTTTTGTAGAGCCCAACCAACTGCGGTTTGAAGTACAGGACGAAGGAAACGGGTTTGATCCGGAAACCTTATCTGACCCAACTGCCCCAGAGAACCTGGAGAACCCCGGCGGAAGAGGTATCTTTTTAATGCGTAACCTCTGTGACGATGTGTCTTTCAGCAATGACGGCCGCACCGTTTCTTTAACCTTCAATATTGAGAATGCAGGAGCTTCCAATTGAGTTCTTTACCGAAGAGGTAGAATTTGAAGTCAAAAACAAAGAGAAGGTCAAAACGTGGCTTTCTGAAATTATTTCGAAATATTCCTTCGAACTAGAATCTTTGAACTACATTTTTTGTTCCGATGAATATCTTCATCAAATGAATGTAGAATACTTAGAGCACGATACGCTCACTGATGTCATCACCTTTGATAATTCCGACTTTGAAGGAGTTATTGAAGGTGATGTTTTCATTAGTATAGATCGCATTGTGGACAATGCAACTACTTTCAACATTACTCCACAAGAGGAGCTCCACAGGGTTATGGCCCATGGATTGCTCCACTTGCTGGGATTCGATGATAAAACTCCTGAAAAGAAGGAATTAATGCGTTTTAAGGAAAATGAGTGTTTAGAGCTCATCAAGTTGTAAACACCTCTTTCTCTAGTTATCCTCACTTATCAACAATGTTTCACGTGAAACATCACATTAATCCACACTATGTTCACAAGTTATGATGTAATAGTAGTTGGGGCGGGACATGCCGGATGCGAAGCAGCACATGCGGCCGCCACCATGGGGTCGAAGGTATTACTCGTAACCATGAACATGAACACCATTGCCCAAATGTCTTGCAACCCAGCTATGGGCGGCGTGGCCAAGGGACAAATAGTAAGAGAAGTAGATGCTTTAGGCGGTATGAGCGGAATCATCACGGACAAAACCATGATCCAGTTCAGGATGCTCAATATGTCAAAGGGCCCAGCCATGTGGAGTCCTCGTGCCCAAAGTGACCGGATGCGTTTCGCCGAAGAATGGAGAATGGCCCTGGAGCAAACGCCTAACGTAGATTTCTGGCAAGAAATGGTGTCAGAAATTCTGGTAGAAGACGGTAGAGCAGTAGGAGTGAAGACCAGCTTAGGAATTGAGATTAAAGCTAAAGCAGTGGTCTTAACCAATGGTACCTTCCTGAACGGCATCATCCACATAGGTGAGAAAAAATTAGGCGGCGGCAGAGCCGCCGAGAAATCTGCAAAAGGTATTACTGAGCAACTAGTGTCTTTAGGATTTGAAGCCGGCCGCATGAAAACGGGAACGCCTCCTAGGGTAGATGGACGTAGCCTGAACTATGATCTGATGGAAGAGCAGAAAGGAGACGAAAATCCTTCTAAGTTCTCCTACACAGACACTCCAGCGCTCACCAATCAAAGAAGCTGTTATATCACCTATACTAACTCTAAGGTTCATGAAATTCTTAAAACCGGGTTTGAGAAATCGCCTATGTTCCAAGGACGGATTCAAGGGTTAGGTCCGCGTTACTGCCCATCCATTGAAGACAAGATCAACCGCTTCGCGGAACGCGACCGTCACCAGATCTTCGTGGAACCGGAAGGATGGAGCACGGTAGAAGTTTATGTGAACGGTTTTTCCAGTTCGTTGCCAGAAGATGTGCAGTTCAAAGCACTCCGCGAGATACCAGGATTTGAGAATGCGAAGATGTTCAGACCAGGTTACGCCATTGAATACGACTTCTTCCCACCTACTCAACTGAACCTGACTTTGGAAACGAAGTTGGTGGATAACCTCTACTTTGCAGGGCAAATTAATGGTACCACCGGATATGAGGAAGCGGCCTGTCAAGGCCTTATGGCGGGAATTAATGCCCATAATAACGTGCATAACTCAGAACCATTCGTGCTGAAAAGATCAGAGGCCTACATAGGCGTTTTGATAGATGATTTGGTAAACAAGGGCACAAACGAACCATACCGGATGTTCACCTCGCGCGCCGAGCACCGCATCCTGCTCCGCCAGGACAATGCCGATCTTCGCTTAACTGAGAAGGGGTTCCAACTAGGTTTAGCTTCAGAAGAGCGTTTGCAGAAAGTGAACCGGAAGAAGCAAGAAACACAGGAAGTGCTCACGTATCTGCAGCAAAAAGGAATTGAACCGGAAGAAGTAAATGGCATGCTGCTTTCATTAGACTCGGCGCCTATCAGCGAGCGGGCTAAAGCCGGCAATTTATTGAAGCGCCCTAACGTGGAACTAGAGCATCTACTGGAATCTTCAGAGAGCCTCAAACTTTTCCTAAGCAAGTATTTACCTGATAGCTTGGAGCAGGCAGTTATTCTTTTGAAATATGCGAGCTATATTGATAAAGAAAACCAGATGGCCTCTAAAATGGAGGAGCTGGAAAACTACCGCATCAAAGACCGGTTGGACTACAAGGCCATCACAGCGCTTTCAAATGAAGCTCGTGAGAAACTTTTCAAAATTCAGCCAGAAACACTAGGACAAGCATCGCGCATCAGTGGCGTATCTCCCGCAGATATCTCCATTCTGATGGTATATTTAGGAAAATAGAATGAGCTACGAACGGCTAGACCATTGCCCCATTTGTTCCAAAACAGAGTTTAAGAATTTTTTAGTAGTACAAGACAAAAGCGTAAGCCAGGAGAGTTTTGTGATTGTGCAGTGCCTCAGTTGCCAGCTTAAATTCACGAATCCACGTCCGCCGGAAGAAAGTATTGGCCCGTACTATGCTTCAGAAGAGTACATTTCGCACTCAGATACCAGCAAAGGGCTGCTGAATAAAACCTACCGGTTAGTGCGGTCCATGGCCATCAAGAACAAAGTGGAACTGGTGAACCGCTTAGGAGGCAAAGGCAAAATTCTGGACTATGGCTGCGGGGTAGGGTACTTTCTACAGGCTTGTCAAAAGCAAGGCTGGACAGTAGAGGGAGTTGAGCCCAACGATGCTGCTCGTAAACAAACCGAGGAAAAGATTGGCAAGCCGCTCTTCCAAGATCCTTTAGGAAATCTGGGTGAGGAAACATTTGAAGTGGTCACCATGTGGCATGTGCTGGAGCACATTCATCAACTGAATGAAACGCTCAAGGCTCTGGTGAACGCGACAAAAAAGGGAGGCTACCTGGTTATTGCCGTTCCGAACGCTGATTCTTATGATGCTAAGAAGTACGGAGCAGATTGGGCAGCGTATGATGTTCCGCGACATCTGTACCACTTCAACAAAGCAAGCATGCAGAAACTTCTCAGGAAGCACAAACTGGAGTTGAAAGAAGTACTGCCCATGAAATGGGATTCTTATTACGTGAGTATCCTGAGTGGAAAGTACAAGCATGGCCAAACCAAGATGCTGGACTCATTCTTTACCGGTTTCAGGTCTAACCTACATGGTGCCAAGAATGACAATTCTTATTCAAGCCAAATCTTCATCGCGCAGAAAAAATAACCCGATACACTAAGAGGAATGACCTTGCAGTTCACACTGTAAGGTCATTTCCATTTTAAAGCCAAAAATGAAAAAGCAGCTATTAAGCGCACTAACGGGTTTAACCCTGTTCATGAATGGATGCGCCAGCATCAGTAGCCCAGAAGGGGGAGCAAGAGATCTTACGGCTCCCAAACTAGTAGAGAGCAATCCCAAAGACGGACAAACCAACGTGAAACCTGAGACAATCGTGCTCACGTTTGATGAAGCCATCCAGACCATTGATTTAACCCGGCAGCTCATCATTGCTCCTTTCACAGACAATACCTACAAAAGCAGAGTCAAAGACGGAAGAGTAGAATTAACCTTCACAGACCCTTGGGAAGATAACACCACCTATAGCCTGAATTTCCGGAACAGTATTGCAGACATAACGGAAAAAAATCCAGCCAAAAATGTCATCATCACTTTCAGTACAGGCGCCTGGTTAGACTCTGGAAGGGTGAGCGGCACCACCAGTTTACTGTTCAGCAACACTCCACCCAAAGAAGTAAGTGTACTGCTGTACCCCACTACTGACACTTCCCAGGTAACCAAAGGTCGGCCATTGTATGTGACCAACGCAGACTCAAGCGGTAACTTCTCTTTCAGAAACATCAAGGAAGGGAATTACTACATCTACGCCTTAACAGAAACTAACAACAACCTGCGGTATGACAGTGAATCAGAATTGATCGGTTATGCGTCAGATTCAATTCAGGTAAGGCCCGCCGTACAAAACGTTCAAATGAAACTGCACCGGCAAGATGTGACCAGGCCTAATGTGGTTTCCAGAAGAAGTTTTTCTAATGTATATGAAGTAGAGTATAACGAAGGATTGGCCAAAGCTACCGTAACTTCGCAGGACAATAACCCCAACATAAAATGGCTGCTCTCCCAGAACGGCAAGACCTTGAGCCTTTATCCGGGCAATGCAGAAGAAAAAAGCTGGTTGGTAGAAGTGCAGGACAGTGCCTATAACCGTAGGGTAGACACAGTGGCTGTACGGTTAACCGGTAAGCCCGCAGTAAGAAAAAACAACGGTTTCACAGTGATGAATGGAAGCACTGTAAAACCGGGGGAGGAGATCAGACTTCAATTTGAAGTACCCACCAAGATAGTTTCCCCAGTAGGTGCCTTAACCTTTGCTTTAGATTCAGTTAACACCGTTGCCACCAAAGAAGCGAAGAACCTGCAGCTGTCTCCAGACGGTACCCAGATCACGATCAAACTGCCTTTAGTTGCAAAAAAAGATATCTCTATCACCATGGACACTACCAAGGTTATGCCTTTCATAGGAGATCCGTATGCTGCTACCACTAAGAAAGTCTTGATTAGTGACAAGGAAGAGGCAGGCAGCTTGAAGGTGCAATTAGCCACTACCCAGAAAAATTTCATTGTGCAGCTCCTCCGCCAGAACGCAGTTGTGAAGGAAGTAAAAAACCTAAAAACCATTTTATGGAACGACCTGGAACCCGCCTCTTACCAAATCCGGATTCTGGTAGACCAAAATGGCAACGGTATTTGGGACAATGGACTCCTGAAAGAGCGCAGATTACCTGAGCCCGTGATCCTTCCTAAAGATGTTTGGGAGATCAGGGCCAATTGGGAAATAGAGTCCCAAGTCATCCAATTCTAGCGTGGAAACGGAGTGGATAACTGTGGACAAGAATCTGGATAAAGTAAGGCCAAGTCTGATAAACGGAAAACCCAAAACCAGAATTTCTACGTTCACACACCTAAATGTGAGTGGGCGTTCATAAAAACAGAAATTCTAAGAAGTTATTCACGTGCGTATAAACGTTAGAGAGTTTCCACCGTTTTTTATGTGAAGAAGTGGAAAGACCATGTAAGTGCTTGACAGAGACGAAAGAAGAATCCACAAAGCTGGGAGAATAAGTGGGACTACTGAGAGGATATTTCAGAACGCCGGGGAAAACGTGGGGACAAGAAATCTTATCCACTTCTGCACAGCCCTAATGACGAACAAGATTCTTTTTAAGAAAAAATCATTTTATAATAGATATCAAGTTGGCTCCGTGGAAAAGTGGGAAAAGCCCGCAGATCGGGAATGAGAAGGGGGAGCTGGGGCGCGGCCGGATTTTTTGAAAGGACGCCCACCAAAGCCCGAAATGTGGAAGAGCCGCTATTTTTGAGTAGTTTTATAAAAACAAAGCCGGAAACGGAACCATATAACCAATAGAAACTATGGAACAGGACAGAGAACAATTTGACAACGAGATAAAACTAGGATACGGAATAGGCGATTTACGCTTCGGGCTAAGCATGGACGACGTGGAGGAGATCATGGGCGAGCCGGAAGAAGTGGAAGAGTCAGACGAGGAAGACGAATTTGAGCACAAGGCCTGGAACTACTGGGATAGCGGCTTTTCGTTCTACTTTGATAAAGAAGATGATTATCGCTTGAGCTGCATAGAGACTGCCAACCCCAACGTGACGCTGTTCGGGAAGAAGATCTTTGAAATGAATCAGCAGGAAGTAGAAGATCTGTTCAAAGAGAAGGGCGTACAGAACGTAGAGAAGGAAAAGATTGAGAACAACGTGACTTGCCTTTCTTACGAGCACGAGATGATTGACCTTTACTTTGAAGAAGGCAAGCTTCTGGCCGTAAACTTTGGTGTACACATGGATGACAACCTGGAAGTTCTTTGGCCAAAAGAAGGCTAAGCCGTGATTGAATACCCTGATTACATATTCTCTAAAACAGAAAGAACCGCCACAAGCGGTTCTTTCTGTTTTAGGCACTTTAAACAAACCAGATTAAGGCCGATTTTCTAAAAACGGGACTCAAATCACTACGGTATTTCCGTCTAGTCCCCTGTATACCTTGAAATATTTAATTCTCACGTGGCTCAATTTACAGGTTCCACGAAAATTTGCGTGGAACAGCTAATCAGAAGAGCTTGACAGAGGCCATTTTTAGAGCCTTCAAACCAATGGGCGACAAATAATGAGCTCTGATCGCCTACCGATTCCAGAGTCTTCTAAAAGGTCTGTATTCATCAAAAGCCATTTTGCAGATCGGTTCTTGTTCTAAATCCGCTTGCATTAGATCAAATGGCTTGTTAAAGGACGAATCTTGATTGTTTTGACCATACCTTGCAGAAAGCAATCAGGAAACAGTTCAACAGAAAAGACACAACAGTGCATCAGGTAAGAATCATACCTCTACAAAGCAAAAGAGCCACCTCGTATCTGAAGCGGCTCTTTTTGCCTTATAGATGAAAAGCGTTTTTACTTAGTAAAGAAATTCCTGATCTCTTGCTGAATGGCCGGGTTGATGGCAATGGCTAGGATCACTGATATAAGCAGACCTATGGTCACAGAGAAGATGTCTCTGCCTATTAAAATAAAGGTCTTGGAGAACTTAGCGCCAGGATCTTTGGCCCTGATGCGCATTCCCAGTTCCCGTCCTGCCAGAAGGCCCACAAACACCCATGTAGTACTCATAGGAATATTGTTTACCTCTTTGAAGTAATACAGAATGATGGAGTACACCAGGTCAATAATGGTGGCACTCCGTACATCACGTACTTCAGATTTCTCATTGATGATTCCCTGGATCTTCTCACCCCGCATGTAGAAGATGTAAGCTAATCCCAGGAAAATAAAACTCGCAAAAGCGGTAAACTCCACCACGTTCAGCTGGCGGGGCAGGTACACGGCAATATTTGCCAGATCTTGTGCCAGCCAGGTATGCCACAGAAAACCACTGATGATCCATTGGGCCCAAATCCAGGCACCATGCGCTTCCCCTTTGATAAACCGTTTGATGATCCCAGAAAGCAGAATATAAATCAGCAGAGCCAGTACAAAGGCTGCCACATAGCCCATGAGGCTCTTGTTCACCATGCTAAAAATTGCACTAGAGTCAATGGTGAACACGCTCAAGAGCATGAACGTGGTGGAAACCGGAATCCGGAAGCGCGTTAACAGCAGCAGAATTACAGGGGCGGCCAGCTGTAAGAATACAAAACTCTCTGGAGTGTCTTTGAATCCTTTGGAGGCTAAGCGCTGGTAGGTGACATCACCGTTGAACATATACCAACTGTACCACACTGTAGCCAGGAAAATGCCCCCCATGAAGAGCCACTGCCAGTACCACTTCTTGTCTTCATTGGAAACAATGAACGTACCTATGGTCTGGATGCTGTCATTGGCAATAGCTGAGTAGCCGGCAAAGGCGAAACCCACCCACATGGCCACAGAGGCGTACGGGTACACTACACCGCAGAGAATAAGAGAAAAGGCAATGAAATAAAGGAAGGTTTTCTCTTTTCGAAGAATAATGTCCAGAACACCAACTCTTCTTCTGAATTTGTAAGGCTGGGCGGGTACCAATGACCCTTTTCCCCTTCTTTTTTTAGCCATTCAATAATGTTTTAGTAAGATTTAGCTCAAAATCACAGGACATACGTACATGCCTTCCTTCATAAAATCACCAATTGTAGCTACATACGTGTAAGTAGCTTTGGGGTAGGCAAAAGCAAGGCGGGAGCAGAATAATTGTTAAAGAGCCGGTGTCCTGTACAAAAAATATCAAAGGATTCACGGGGAATACCGTGCCGAAAAGCCTTAAAAAGAAAAGAGCCACTTCATTTCTGAAGCGGCTCTTTTCTTTTCGTTTAGTAGATTCTAAGAAAGCATCCAGCGGAACAACAGGAACAGTGTTCCAGATAAGAACATAGAAACAGGCAAGGTTAAAACCCAAGCTAAGGCAATATTCCGGATGGTGCCGGCATTCAGGTTCTTAATCCCACGGTTAGCCACCATACTTCCCGCAATACCAGAAGAAAGAATGTGGGTGGTACTTACGGGCAATTTGAACACGAACGTAGAAAAACCAATTACACTAGCCGCCATGAACTCAGCCGAAGCTCCCTGAGCGTAAGTCAAGTGCTCTTTCCCAATCTTTTCACCAATGGTTTTCACAATCCGTTTCCAGCCAATCATGGTTCCAATACCCAGAGAAAGCGCAATCATCATGATTACCCAATCAGGGGCGTAGTCAGTGTAGGAACGCATGCCGGTCACACCAGCCTTTAACTGGTCGCGGTCACGCTGGCTCATGGTGATGTCCTGGCTGTCCATCAACTTATCAGTGCCTTTGGTGATTAGCAGGATATCACGGCGAAGCAGGAAACGAGCATCTTTCGGAAGGCTGGCCATATCTGGGTTAGAAGTAAACACGTTTCGCATTTCCCTAACTTCATTGTTCAGCAAAGTCAATTGTTTTGAATCTGACGCAGAAAGGACCGTGCTGTCTACTTTGGCTAATACCTGTTCCACTTGGGTGATAGAGTTTCTCAAACCAGCTGGGTCTTTGTCAATGTCAAGGGCGTAGTAAGAAGGAACAATCGCAATCAAGATCAGCATGACCAAGCCCACGCCTTTCTGGCCGTCATTAGAACCATGGAAGAATGAAACCAGCGTACAGGTGATGATCAAAATAATCCGGATCCAAAGAGGAGGAGCTTTGCGTTTGTGTGGCTCTTTGAAAATGGTCTTATTTTTCACAAACCGTTTCAAAAGAAACATCAAAAACACAGTCAGGGTGAAGCCCAGGAACGGAGAAACAAGTAAGGACATTCCTGTTTTTGTTGCTTCAGACCAGGCAAAAGAAGCCTCGGTGGTAGAAGGAAGGAGAGAAAAGGCAATCCCTAGTCCTAAGATTGACCCAATCAATGTGTGGGAACTGGAAGAAGGAAGACCGTAGTACCAGGTACCCACATTCCAGAGAATGGCACTTATCAATAAGGCCGCAATCATGGAAATGCCGTGCCAAATGTCCTGGTCAATGAGGGTTTCAATGGGTAGTAGGTATACAATCCCCATAGCCACGCCAATACCGCCGGCAAAAACACCAATGAAGTTCCAGAAACCAGACCACACCACAGCCGCCCAAGGGCGAAGAGTGTTGGTGTAAATAACGGTAGCCACAGCATTGGCCGTATCATGGAAACCGTTCACAAATTCAAATGCACACGCGGCCAGTAAGCAAATTACCAGCAAGATCAGTAGATCAGTTTCTAATCCGAACATAATGTAGTATAGGTGAGAAAAAAGGTGCCAAAAGTAAGAGAATAATTTCCTCTGAATGTTATCGAATTGTTAAGGAATGGTTCAACCCTAGTAGAAAAACTGCGCAAAAGTACGAACCTAGCTTTGACTCTACTTATAATCATCACTCTCCTCAGAACATTTACCTTGCAAGTGTGGTATTTCTCTAACCAAACCAAACCAGTGTTTTAGAAAAAGTGCCGATGAAACCTCTATATTTGCGCCCATGAGCACAACTGAGAAACCCACAGAAAACGCACAGTTAAAAGATATCATCTCGCACGCCAAGGAATACGGCTTCGTTTTTCCTTCCAGTGAGATTTATGACGGCCTTCAGGCTGTGTATGATTACGGGCAGAATGGGGTAGAACTGAAGAACAACCTCAAAATGCTTTGGTGGAAGTGCATGACCCAACTGCACCAGAATGTAGTAGGTATAGATGCCGCCATCTTCATGCACCCCAACACCTGGAAGGCATCGGGCCACGTAGACTCGTTCAACGACCCCATGATTGATAACCTCGATTCCAAGAAGCGCTACCGCGCCGATGTTTTAATTGAGGAAAAAGCCGCTGAGTACGAGAAGCAAGGCGATGTGGAGAAAGCCCAATCTCTGTTGCAGGAAATGGGCCGTTTGCTTGGTGCCGAAGATCTCAAAGGCGTACAGCAATTGATTATCTCAGAAAACATAAAATGCCCTATTTCAGGAACTTCTAACTGGACCGAGGTACGCCAGTTCAACCTGATGTTCTCCACACAGGTAGGATCTGTGGCCGAGGACTCCAGCACCATTTATCTACGCCCTGAAACCGCTCAAGGAATCTTCGTGAACTTCCTGAACGTGCAGAAATCGGGTCGTATGAAAGTGCCTTTCGGGATTGCACAGATCGGGAAAGCATTCCGGAACGAGATCGTGGCCCGACAGTTCATCTTTAGAATGCGCGAGTTTGAGCAGATGGAGATGCAGTTCTTCGTACGGCCTGGCACCGAGATGGAATGGTACCAGCACTGGAGAACCATGCGCCGCAACTGGCACGAGGCTTTAGGAGTGCCTACCGAAAAGCTCCGCTTCCATGACCATGAGAAACTGGCCCACTATGCCAACGCCGCGGTAGATATTGAGTTTGAATTCCCGTTCGGTTTCAAAGAAGTAGAAGGAATCCACTCCCGCACCGACTTTGACTTGACGCAGCACCAAAACCTGAGCCGCAAAAAGCAGCAGTACTTTGACAATGACCTGAACGAAGACGGTAAACCATTTGGTAATTACGTGCCTTACGTGGTAGAGACCTCCGTAGGCGCCGACCGTCTGTTTCTGATGACGCTCTGCAACGCGTACCAGGAAGAGGAAATCACTGAAGGCGAAAACACCAAGACCCGTACCTTCCTGAAATTCCACCCAGCCATTGCTCCGGTGAAAGCCGCTGTGTTCCCGCTCGTGAAGAAAGATGGGTTACCAGAGAAAGCCATGCAAATCTTTAATGATCTGAAATTCGATTTCAACATGATCTACGAAGAGCGCGACGCCATAGGAAAACGCTACACCCGCCAGGACCTCATCGGAACTCCGTTCTGTATTGCCGTGGATTACGAGACTCTGGAGAACGACACCGTCACCGTGCGTGAGCGTGACAGCCGCGAGCAGAAGCGCATGCACATATCAGAACTGCGCCAGTACATAGGCGACGCTGTCAGCTTCAAACGCATCTTCGAGAAAATATAACTTGTGGATTTTTGTCTGTTTTCTGAAAAACAGCTTAAAAACGATTAGCTACAAAAAAGGCTTCTGCACTTAGCAGAAGCCTTTTTTGTGGTGGATAAGGTAAAAACAAATATTTATGCAGCAATAAGTTTTCCACGTGGGTTACCATTAGCTTATGAGGAGAATTAGCACCAAAAATTTTATAGATTGATTGTATACCTAAAGTAAAAAGGGATTAAAGTGAACACATTATATAACTGTATATCGCAATATCATTCCATCTCCTTAAAAGCATGGGAGGCTCTTTCCAAAGCATTAACGCAGGTAGAGGTTCCAAGGAATTCTTTCTTAATACGAGAGGGGATGGTGTGAAATAATCTGTATTTCCTTGAGAAAGGTTGTTTGCGTGGATACTATAACTTAGACGGAAAGGAAATTACTTATTGGTTCGGCTTTGAGAATAGCTTCATCACCTCATTCTATAGCTTCATTTCCCGAAAACCGAGTATAGAAAACATACAGATTTTAGAAGACTCTACTTTATGCAGTATCAGTTTTGAGGCTTTAAACCAGTTGTTTGATTCTCATAAAGATGTTGAGCGCCTGGTACGGATCATAAACGAGCAATATTACATTAGACTGGAAGAGCGGTTTATGGCCATGCAATTCAAAACTGCTAGGGAGCGGTATGAACAACTTTTGGAAACCTCACCACATATTCTCCGAAGAATCTCTCTGGGGCAAGTTGCCTCCTACCTTGGAATCAGCCAGGAGACGCTGAGCAGAATACGGAGTCACGTTTGATACCCTTCCTTTTTGACAAATGTCAAAAGAAGGGGTTAGGTACTGGTTTACCTTTGGTCCATCACTTAACAAAAGATGACAATGGACCACAAACCATCAAACGCATTTGTAGCGGCCTCTTGGGCTACTTTACTTACTGGCATCTCAGCATACATGATTGGCCTGTGGAATGCAGAAATGTTGCTGAACGAAAAGGGCTATTATTTCACCGTACTCATGTATGGACTGTTCTCAGCTATTTCTCTCCAAAAAAGTGTGCGTGACCAACTAGACGGTATTCCAGTTACTAATACCTATTATGGACTTAGTTGGTTTTCTTCTATTCTGGCAGTGGTATTGCTGACAGTGGGGCTTTGGAATGCTGAATTGCTTTTGAGTGAAAAAGGATTTTATGCAATGTCATTTTTGCTAAGCCTTTTTGCTGCCATTACAGTTTAGAAAAATACCAGAGACAGTTTAGTGAAAGGAGTGCCTGCTAAAGAAAATGTTGAGATATAGTAGCTATTAGGCAAGGGCTTCACCATGATTTCTTAAAAATGTGAAGCTGGCTACTTGTACAGCCTAATCAGATTTTACCAATTCCATTCTTTTCGGACTAATCAAAAAGGACTGGGAGTTTGCTTTAGTCAAAGTAGGCCCCACTCCTTTTTGATTTCTAAACTTAAATTACTTCAGAATAGGGGAGAAGCAAGAGTAACTCCATGGCCGGCTACTTCAGGATTCAATCTCAGTACTTCACCTGCTTGTTCAAAGCCTCCGCTGAAGGGATGCTCCGCTATAAATAGAGGAGTGTCCAGATCTATGTAGTCGAACCCACCAATTCCGGCTGCGAAATGCGCGGAGAATGTCATGGCCAAAATTGATTCTACCATTCCCCCAATCATTAGGCCCAATCCATGCACCTGTGCCAAAGCTACCATCTGTAAAGCTTCCAGTACGCCGCACTTCATCAATTTTATGTTGACAACCGAGGCGCTTCGGTCATGGGCCAACCGTGCTACATCGCTGGCGCTACGCGCAGACTCATCTGCGGCAATGAGGAAAGGACAGGTAGTTGCCAACAGGGCCAAGTCCTCCCAAGATTCTCTTGGAAGTGGCTGTTCAAATAAAATAACCGGTATTTTAACTTCACTTGCTCTGTGAACAAACGCTTGGGCCCGGGTCAAATCATATCCGCAATTTCCGTCTATAATGAGTTTAGCTCCTGGAGCAGCGTTGTGGATTGCCTGAATCCGGCGGAAGTCATAATCCACATCGGTTCCCTCAGTCTTCACCTTAATAATAGAGAAGCCTCGTTCCACGATGGACTTGGCCGAAGTCGCGGCGTGAGCCTCATCGCCGGCTGTGATGGTAAGGTCCGTCACCAATTGCATCTGCACTCCTCCGAAGAAAACATACAATGGCATCTGGTAATGTTTGCAGAGCGCATCCAGAATGGCCATCTCCAACCCGCATCGGGCAGCGGGTGCATCATGTGCGAGTTTATCTAATTCCTTGGCCAAGGTACGCCAGTTTTTGACGTCTTTCCCGATGAGGTGTTTTTCCGAATCCTGCAGCACTACCAACGTGCTCTCCTGAGTCTCGCCGCTCACTGCCGGGAACGGAGCCGCCTCACCTAAACCAATGGTGCCATCTTCCAGTTGAATCTGCACTACTACATTTTCTACTTGGTGCTGTGTGCCAGTAGCAATAGCGAAGGGCTCAATCAGAGGCAAGTTCAGTGGTTGATAACTCAAAGAAACGATTTGGGTAGAAGCCATAGGTTTAGTTTATAAATAGCATGGTGAAGAAACAAAGAAAGGAAAAGTTGCAGACAAGAAACCTGCTTCTGGGATAAGGAAAGCAAGAATCTTTAAAAGTTATGCTGTGTACAAGTAGTTTTCCTATTTTAAGCCTCACTTCAGGAAATTGTCGCCAAAACAGGGAGTTTTCAACGGCAACTTTTCTGAAGAGGATTCTGACTGTGTAACAAAAGAGGAAACCTGTTCTCAGCCCATTTTTTAAAAGCAGCCTCAAAGCGGAAAAAAGCATTGGAAACCAAACACAAGTCATTTATTGTTTAACTTTGCTTAATTATGCCTTGCGGGAGAGATATTATTTAATCTATGTCGTAAAGCTTTAGCCAGTATCTGCTTTGAGGAATTAACCTTCTTCAGAATTTATACTAGCACAATAGAATAACACCTACCACATCCTATAGACAAAAAGGTGAAGTACAACGAGTATAAACAACTAGACTATGCGGGTCTGGCCGAAGAGGTGAGAGCCTATTGGAAAGAGAACCGCATCTTTGAGAAATCGGTAGAGACCCGGGCGGGTCAGCCGACATTCGTGTTTTATGAGGGACCACCCTCGGCTAACGGGGCACCGGGTATTCACCACGTGATGGCCCGCGCCGTGAAAGATATTTTCTGCCGCTACAAAACCTTGCAAGGATTTCAGGTAGTGCGCAAAGGCGGATGGGATACCCACGGCTTGCCCATTGAATTGCAGGTAGAGAAAGAACTGGGCATTATCAAAGATGACATAGGGAAGACCATCTCGGTGGAGGACTACAATGCCCGTTGCCGCGAGACCGTGATGCGTTTCAAACATCAGTGGGATGACCTCACCGAGCGCATGGGCTACTGGGTAGACCTGGACAAACCGTACATCACCTTTGACAACCAATACATAGAGTCAAACTGGGCCTTGCTCCGGAAACTCTATGACAAAGGCTACCTCTACAAAGGCTATACCATTCAGCCGTACTCGCCTTCAGATGGAACCGGACTCAGCTCCCATGAGCTGAACCAGCCGGGCTGCTACAAAGAAGTGAAGGACACGTCCATTGTGGCGCAGTTTAAAGTCATCAAAGATTCCAAGTCTGATTTTCTTTTCTCTGGGTCTAACGATGGTGTCTATATCCTGGCCTGGACAACCACGCCTTGGACCTTGCCTTCTAACACCTCTTTGGCTGTTGGCGACAAGATTACCTATGTACAGATAAATACCTTCAACCCGTATACCCACCAGCCTGTGAGTGTGGTGTTGGCCAAAGCGCTGGTTGGAAAGTATTTTTCAGACAAGAACAAAGACCTACAGCTTGCTGATTACAAACCCGGAGACAAGGCCATCCCTTTTGAGATTGTACAGGAGTTTACCGGTAAGCAATTAGTGGGCCTTCGGTATGAGCAGCTGATGCCGTATCTGCAGCCGTTCTACGATGCAGACAAAGCGTTCCAGGTGGTGGCCGGAGACTTCGTGACAACCGAGGACGGTACCGGCGTGGTGCATACGTCGCCAACCTTCGGGGCTGATGACTTTAGGGTAGCCAAACAACATGGTATTCCAGCCCTGACCATCAAAGACGAATTGGGCAATGAACTCCCCACGGTTGATCGGAGAGGAAAGTTCATCGACGAGATTGGGGTAAGACTGCAGGAAGGTGTTGCGAAATATAACATCAAAACCCATAAACCACTTGGGCCCGATGACTTCTATGTAAAAAATTACACGAATGAAGATGAAAGCCATCCGGATTACAAGACCACGGATGTCATCATCTCCATCATCCTGAAGGAGGAGAACAAGGCCTTCAAGGTTGAGAAGTACGAGCACACGTACCCGCACTCTTGGCGCACCGATAAACCAATTCTCTATTATCCGCTGGATGCCTGGTTCATCAAGACCACTGCGGTGAAGCAGCGATTGATTGACCTGAACAAAACCATCAACTGGAAACCAGAGTCAACTGGCTCAGGCCGTTTCGGAAACTGGTTGGAGAACCTGGTGGACTGGAACCTGTCGCGCTCGCGCTACTGGGGAACACCGCTGCCTATCTGGCGTACCGAAGAAGGCGACGAGGAAATCTGCATCGGCTCGGTAGCTGAATTGGACCGCGAGATTGAACGCAGCATCAAGGCTGGTGTAATGAATGAGAACCCACTGCGCCAAGCTAAGAAGATAACCGAGAAACCAACCGGAACTCCGGAGGAACACCAAGCCAACACCCTGCTGGAATTTGCCGGCGAGTTTGCCTTGAGCCCGACCGGTACTGAGGAGCCTCGCTCTGAACTCGGCATCACCGATTTCAATTACGAAGGCTTTGATTTGCACCGTCCGTACGTAGACAACATCATCTTGGTGAGCCCGAGCGGCAAACCCATGAAGCGCGAGACCGACCTTATTGACGTGTGGTTTGACTCCGGTGCCATGCCGTACGCTCAATGGCACTACCCATTTGAGAACAAAGATAAATTTGACGCCAACTTCCCGGCTGACTTCATCGCCGAAGGTGTGGACCAGACCCGTGGTTGGTTCTTCACCCTGCACGCGCTGGCCGTGATGTTGGAAGACAGCGTGGCGTTCAAAAACGTAATCGCGAACGGCCTGGTACTGGACAAGAACGGAAATAAGATGAGCAAGCGTCTCGGCAACGCCGTAGATCCGTTTGAGACCATCGGCCGCTTCGGACCGGATGCCACCCGCTGGTACATGATTGTAAACGCGCCACCTTGGGATAACCTCAAGTTCAACCTGGACGGCATCACTGAAGTGCAGCGTCGTTTCTTCGGGACCTTGCAGAACACGTACTCGTTCTTCGCACTGTACGCCAACTTAGATGGTTTCACGTTTGAAGGCGAAGAAGTACCGGTAGCCCAGCGCACCGAAAGTGACCGTTGGATCATCTCTCGCCTGAATACCTTGGTGAAAGAAGTAGCCGGCTACTTTGACGATTACGACCCAACCAAAGCGGCTCGTGCTATCCAGGAGTTTGTTGCCGATGAGCTGAGCAACTGGTACGTGCGCCTGAACCGGAAACGTTTCTGGAAAGGCGAACTGAACCAGGACAAGCAAGCGGCTTACCAAACGCTGTACACCTGCCTTGAAACGGTGGCTAAGTTGGCATCGCCAATTGCACCGTTCTACATGGACCGTCTGTTCCTTGATCTGAACCGTGTAAGTGGCCGCAGCACCGCGGAGTCTATCCACCTGGAGCTGTTCCCGCAAGTGCAGGAAGATTTGATTGATGTGGATTTGGAACAACGCATGCAGTTGGCACAAAGTGTTTCTTCCTTGGTACACTCGCTCCGGAAGAAGCACATGATCAAAGTTCGTCAGCCGCTGAGCCGCATCTTAATTCCGATTTTGGATGAGAAGATGAAGACCCAGCTGCAAGCGGTGGAAGATCTGATTCTCTCTGAAGTGAACGTGAAGAGCCTGGAGTATCTGGAAGACACCACCGGAATACTGGTGAAGAAGATCAAACCCAACTTTAAGCGTCTGGGCCAGGTGTTTGGTCCGAAGTTGAAGTTGGTAGCTGCGCAGATCCAGCAGATGAGCCAGGAAGACATCGCCAAAATGGAGCGTGAAGGATTCTTCGAGATTCCGGTGGAAGATGACACTACCGTGCTGAGCCGCGAAGACGTGGAGATTATGTCTGAAGATATCCCGGGCTGGCTGGTTGCATCAGAAGGAGCCTTGACGGTAGCCCTGGATATCACCATCACAGATGAACTTCGTCTGGAAGGAATTGCCCGTGAATTAGTAAATCGTCTGCAAAACCTCCGCAAAGACAGTGGTTTGGATGTACAGGATAAAATAAGAGTGTTCCTGCAAGATGGCAATGAAGAAGTGGCCGCCGCCGTTCAGGCATTTGGAGGCTATATCTCTGAAGAGGTACAGGCGGTAGAATTGACCTTGGTTCCATCTCTGACTGAAACAGAGGCCGCCGTGCTGGACATGGAAGGTTTTAGTTTGCCAGTACGTTTAGAAGTGGCCCGGTAAGCTTCTTCTAAAAACGAAATAAAATGAAGATTGAACGCCTGCTGTTTTAAGCTGCTTTTTAGAAAAAGGAGCCTGAAACAGCAGGTAAAACCATACTCATGAAGTACACAAAATACTATCTGATTGCCCTGCTGGTAATCGCCATTGACCAGGTTGTAAAAATGCTGGTGCACAACAACATGCAAATGGGCATGCCAGGACAAATACCTGTCTTCGGAGATTGGTTCAAGCTACATTACACTTTGAACCCAGGCATGGCCTTTGGTGTGGAGTTAGGCTCAGCTTATGGCAAAATCATACTGACTGTCTTCCGGATGGTGGCTATGGTAGCAATTGGGTATTTGGTGTACTACCTCGTAAAGCACCGTTACCATTCAGGGTTGGTATGGTGTGTGGGCCTTATTTTAGGTGGGGCCATCGGTAATTTGATTGACAGTGTTTTTTATGGTGTGCTCCTGGACAATGCTCCTTATGGCGTGTCAACTCCCTGGTTACACGGTCAAGTAATAGACATGTTTTACATTGACATATGGGAGGGCATTCTGCCACATTGGATTCCCTTCATTGGTGGAACGCCCATGTCTTTGTGGCCTATTTTCAACGTGGCAGATGCAGCTATCTTCCTAGGAGTGTTGATCATCATCTTCAATCAGAACCGGTTCCTGAACCAGCCACCCGTCAAAGAGAAGCACGAGATAAATATAGTAGAGGCATAAAAGAAGAGGGTTGTCTGGAAAGACAGCCCTCTTCTTTTATGGATGTATTTTGGAAAGCGGCTTAAAAAGAGTAGCCCATGTTCAGACCCAAAGCGAAAATATTGGTTCCTTGTTTATAAAAATACCCTGCAGCACGCATCCCGAAGAACAGGCGGTTGTCATTGAAGAAATCTGTTTCAAATACAGCTTTTCCGCCAAAGTCTTTTTCCCTGATGTGTACGAATACTTCATCAGAGTTTCTACCCGGAGTAGTAATAGTACCTTCAGGAACTTCCCCTCTCGTCAAATTCACTTCTGATCGTCTTCTTATGGCTGGTCCGGCTCCCAATTTTATGGTGTATTTTTTTGTTTCCACCAGATCATAGAAAACAGATGCATCAAACATCACAAAAGCTTTTCTAGAGGTGAAAATGGAACTTTGTTTATCATATCTGGAGGAACTCAGGTATTCTCCAGATAGTGCGAAATGTAAGTGGTCAGTGATTTCACGGGTGTATTGCTGAGAGAACAAAGCCCCACTATTATCATCATCTAAAATATAGGCAAAGCCTACACCTGTTCTAAAGTGGTTAGGATACCGGTGCTGGGCAGTAGCGTCTTGAAGTACAAATAAAAAGAAGAATCCAACAAAAGCTGTCTTTAGGAGAAGGGTCCTTAGGTGGTTGACGTGTTTCATAGAAGAGTATAATATCAGGGAGAAGGATATATAGGGTAAATTCTATAGTTAATACTTAGGTTTAATTATTTAAGTTGTGTCTATAAATAAATTTTAAGTTTTTGGTATCTCTTGGGTAGAAATGCGTTTATACGCATTTTGAAGAGCATAGATTTTCAATTATCGCTACAGGAATAGATAGTAGGGCGCGCTTATCTCATCTATCCTTTACATATACTGAGTAACAGAACGCTTAATGCATATTACCACTCCCTTATTGCAAGTACAAAATCTGAGCATTTCTTTCCATACAAAAGAAGGAAAGGTGCAGGCAGTAAAGGAAATATCCTTTGAGATTAGAAAAGGGGAAGCCGTAGCTATTGTAGGTGAATCGGGTTCTGGTAAAACAGTAACGGCTTTGTCCTTGATGCAGCTTCTGCCACAACAAGCAGTTCTATCATCTGGCCATGCAGTCTTCTCTTCAGAACAACTAAACTCCGTTGATTTGTATAAGCTAGGAGAGAAGCAGTTGCAAAAAGTGAGGGGAAGAGAAATGTCAATGATCTATCAAGATCCAATGTCTTCTCTGAACCCTATCATGTCCTGTGGAAAACAGGTAGCAGAGGCACTCTTAATCCACTTTCCTATTTCTAAAAAAGAGGCTTATTCTCGCACCCTTCAGCTTTTTGAACTGGTAAAGCTTCCACAACCAGAGCGTATGTTCAAGAGTTACCCACATGAATTATCTGGGGGGCAGAAGCAACGCATCATAATTGCCATGGCCATGGCGTGTAACCCAGCCCTCCTGATTGCTGATGAACCAACTACTGCTCTGGATGTAACGGTTCAAGCCAGTATTCTGCAGCTGCTCAACGAACTGAGAGTAAAAAAAGAGATGGCCATGTTGTTCATCTCACACGACTTAAGTGTGGTGGCTCAGGTAGCAGATCGTATTATGGTGATGTACCAGGGTAAGATAGTAGAGGAGGGAACTGTATCTCAAATTTTTGGTGATCCGCAACATCCGTACACCAAAGCTTTGCTTTCCTGCAGGCCTACCATGACTACCCAGCAAGCGGTCTTACCTACCATTTCAGACTTCATGGCAGGGGAAGCTAACAGTACTAATGCGAACGGAACTACTGTACAAGTGCAGCAGGGTACTTCAGTGGAAAACGGAGGACAAAAATCTTCTATATCTACTAATTTACAAGCTACCTCTTCCTCTACTGAGCCCCTGCTGCAGGTACAGGATATCCACGTGGAATTCATGCGTAACAGGGTCTTTGTTTGGCAGAAGAAAGAGCTTTTACAAGCTTTAAGAGGTGTTTCTTTTGAAGTTTTCCCCGGAGAAACCCTAGGCATTGTAGGAGAATCTGGCTGTGGAAAAACAACTCTTGGTCGTACCTTAATACGGTTAATAGAACCCACAAGTGGAAAAGTAGTTTTCAACGGTCAAAACTGGGCTGACTTACCTAAAGAGGAGCTAAGGAGAGCCCGCAAAAACTTCCAGATGATTTTCCAGGATCCTTTCTCGGCTATGAACCCTTACATGAAAATAGGAGAGGCCATTATGGAACCCATGGAAGTACATAAGGTGTTACCTACTCAGCGGGAAAGAAAACAGCGAACTTTAGAATTACTGGAGACTGTTGGCTTGCTTCCCGAACATTTTCATCGTTATCCCCAAGAATTTTCTGGTGGTCAACTGCAACGCATTTCTATTGCGCGGGCATTAGCACTGGAACCTACGTGTATCATCTGTGATGAGATAGTATCATCTTTAGACGTATCAGTACAGGCGCAAGTCCTTAATCTGCTGAACCGTTTGAAGCGAGATTTCAACCTCACATTCCTTTTCATTACCCATGACCTTTCTGTGGCCAAGTTCATGTCTGATCGCCTGTTGGTGATGGACCAGGGCCAGATTGTGGAACAGGGTAATGCCCAAAAAATCTTTTCTTCTCCGCAGCATCCGTATACCCAGGCATTGCTACAGGCAATTCCGTCAGGGGAACTTACTGATATTTTGTCGGCGCAGGAGAAACGAAAAGCGTACAAAGCAAGTATAGACGAATAGGTATATTTACAAAACATCTCCTTATCACGAGCGTTTATACCTCATTTTCCTAAAAACAGGCTTAGAACAGCATATGACAAATGCGTTCCCTCGTAGAAGGAAAGCATGCAATAAAAATTAAATGGCGCTTAGGAAAGTTGCCAGCATTGGTTCTGCTCTTGAGAAAATAGACCAATGAACACTTGACAAGAATTAATGGAAAGAAAAAGAAGAGGTCCGGGCGCAGGAAGAGATTCTGCCCCTAGGTCTACGAATAGCAGAAAAGACAAAGGCGCCCCACGCAGGGGCAAAGATGGCTCTTCAGGAAGACGCAGTGACGGCAGTACCAATGCCGGTGAAGTGTCAAGAGAAGTATTACTGAATATCTTTGGGCAAGAGCCTAAAAAAGTATTTACCTACCGTCAGTTGCACCGCAGGTTGGGCATCGATGACAAAGGAGGCCGTGAACAAGTGTCTGGCCTTCTGAAAAAGATGAGCAAAGGCGGCGAATTAATTTTCCTGCCGGATGACTCCTATATCCTGAATCCTGAGTTCAGAGGAAGCCTGGAAAAAACGTTTGACCGTCCGGAGCGCGGTAGCCGCAGAGAGGCAGAACGCGGAGGCGTAGTCTCCAGAAGAGGAGGTCCTACCATTGTGGGCAAAGTTGATCTGGCCAATGGCCGTCATGCTTACGTGGTGAGTGAAGAAAGCGAGCAAGATATCCGGGTACCGGTAGAGCGACTCATGTTTGCTATGGATGGCGATGTTGTGCGCGTACAACTGCGCCGCAGCCGCCGGGCCAATGAGCGCCCTGAAGGGGAAGTGGTGGAAGTGATTCAGCGTCAGCGAGAGGAGATTGTAGGCCGTCTGGAAATGTCCAAAGGCTACGGCTTCATTGTGCCCGACCAGAAACGCATGTACTTTGACGTTTTTGTGGGGGAGCGCGGCTTAGCCGATGCAAACCACGGCGACAAGGTGCTGGTGAAAATCACTGAGTGGCCGGATGATCCTGAGAAGAAACCTACCGGTGAAATCATTCGTGTCTTCGGGCCGGCCGGGGAGCACAACGCTGAGATCCACGCCATCATGGCGGAGTTCGGTTTACCGTTCGAATTTCCGGAATCGGTTGAAAAAGAGGCGGAGGCAATTCCGGAGGGTATCACCCAGGAAGAGATTGCCAAGCGCCGCGATTTCAGAGACATCACTACGTTCACCATTGACCCCGCAGATGCTAAAGACTTTGATGATGCGCTCAGCGTGCGTCAACTGGAGAACGGCAACTGGGAGATTGGCGTGCACATTGCAGACGTGACCCATTACGTGAAGCCTGACAGCAAACTGGAGAAAGAGGCTTACCGGCGCGCCACCTCGGTGTACCTGGTAGACCGTACCATTCCTATGTTGCCAGAGCGCCTGTCTAACGGCCTGTGTTCTTTGCGCCCTCATGAAGACAAACTCACGTTCTCAGTAGTGTTTGAGATTGATGACAACGCCAAAATCCACGATTACTGGATTGGACGCACTATCATCCACTCAGACCGCCGCTTTGCCTATGAAGAAGCCCAAGAGGTCATTGAAACCGGCGAAGGCGACTTTGCACAGGAAATCCTGAAGCTGAATGAACTGGCTAAGAAGTTTAAAAACAAACGCTTCCAGAACGGAGCCGTGAACTTTGAGACTATTGAGGTGAAATTCAAGCTGGATGAGAACGGCAAGCCGTTGCACCTGTACGTGAAAGAGCGTAAAGACGCACACAAGCTCATTGAAGAGTTCATGTTGCTGGCCAACAAGTACGTAGCCGAGCACGTCTACAAACAACGAAAAGGCAATAAAAAACTGACCATGGTGTACCGTACCCACGGCGCCCCAGACCCGGAGAAATTGATGAACTTCTCGTTATTTGCGCGTAAGTTCGGCTATAAAGTTGAGTTGGAGGAAGGCAAGGACATTTCTAAGGAGCTGAACAAATTAGCTGACCAAACACATGGTAAGCCAGAGCAAAGCGTATTGCAGAGTTTGGCGATCAGAACAATGGCGAAAGCGAAGTACAGCACTGAGGAAGAAGGCCACTTTGGTCTGGCGTTCGCGCACTACTCGCACTTTACTTCTCCAATCAGACGGTACCCAGACATGATGGCGCACCGGTTGATTCACCAGTACAGCGAGAAAGACTTTACCGCCGAGAAGGAGGAATTTGAAGAGCGTAGCCTTCACTCCTCAGACATGGAGAAACGCGCAGCCGATGCTGAGCGGGCATCTATCAAGTTCAAGCAGGTAGAGTTTATCAGTGGCTTTATTGGGCAGCAGTTCAAGGGTATTGTCTCTGGTCTAACAGACTGGGGCATGTACGTAGAGATTGAGGAGAACAAATGCGAAGGCATGGTTCGCCTGGCAGACTTGCAAGACGACTTCTACGAACTGGATGCCGCTAACTACCGCATCATTGGGCAGAACAACAAACGCATCATCTCCTTCGGTGATGAGGTGATTGTAGAGGTGAAAGCCGCCAACATTTTAGAAAGAACCATTGACCTTATCCTTATTGATACAGTAAAGAAGTAAGGTCATGAATAACCGAAAAGCGTTTTTCAGTCTCTTTTACAAAAAGAAGCTGGAAACGCTTTTTTTACATATTTTAAAAACTAAACGCCGTTTCTTTATTTTACCGTAGCTTTGATGGTAGGTAAAGAAGCCGTTTTCTATCTATAAAGTACACTTTTTTATTACGCTTCATTCAATATTATATCTGTGGATATCTCTCAATTCTCGGAACGCATAGACCAGACGCTGTCCACCCTCCAATATGGGCAGACGCCTGAAGAGTTGTACGCGCCAATCCGCTATATGATGGAACTGGGGGGGAAACGGGTGCGTCCGTTGTTGACAGTACTGGGCGCTTATCTCTTCCATGATGATGTGGACAAGGCTATTATGCCCGCCATTGGGGTGGAGGTTTTCCACAACTTTACGCTCATGCATGATGACATCATGGACAACGCTCCGTTGAGGAGAGGCAAGGCCACTGTGCATGAGAAATGGAATACCAGTACCGCCATTTTGAGCGGTGATGTCATGTTGGTGCGCGCCTATGAATTCTTTTTCGGGATTGAGCCTAAGAAACTTCCTACGGCCCTTCAACTCTTCAGTACCTGCGCCGCCCAGGTCTGCGAAGGCCAGCAATTGGACATGAATTTCGAAGCCCGAAAGGATGTGCAGATTGAAGAATACCTGCACATGATTCGGCTGAAGACTGCTGTCTTGCTGGGCTTCAGTTTAGAACTAGGGGCGCTCATCAATAATGCCGCTGCCGAAGATGCCCGTCATCTGAAAGAGTTCGGGATCAATATGGGTATTGCCTTCCAGTTGAGAGATGACCTGCTGGACGTGTACGGTGACCAGGCCAAATTTGGCAAACGCGTAGGCGGCGACATTCTCTCAGACAAAAAGACTTATCTGCTTCTTACTGCCTTGGAACGTTCATCGGCCACTCAGCGCAAAGAACTAGAAAAATGGCAGGACCAGAACAGCCCCCAGAAAGAGCAGCAGAAGGTAAAGGCGGTAAAAGAAATCTATGACGGATTAAACATCCAGAATATTACTCAAAACCAGATTAACCATTACTTCCAGAAAGGCCTGCACCACTTAAATGAAGTGAATGCCTTGAACAGCAAAAAAGAACTTCTTCGGCAGTTGGCTATTCAATTGATTGAGCGGGACAGTTAGGAATTAACTTCCTTTAATTTATGTATAGGGCAATTCTCCAGTTTAGCTGTTTTTCCGCTTCTGTGACCTTGAGCTACCATCACACGAACACTACACATAGCTTTGAGCATGTTTTCCTAAAAAGAGCCTTTAAGCTATTCCATTCTCATTTTCCAGACCATGCCCATCAGTATCACCTTTATCATCATTGCTATCACAGTTTTAATCTCTCTTTTCGCCTGGCGCAGCCAGAGCCTGATGGAGAACTGGGTGCACCATCCGCAGACGGTGGCGCAACATAATGAATGGTGGCGCTTGCTGACCTCGGGCTTTTTGCACGCAGATTTCATGCACCTTTTCTTCAACATGTTCTCTTTGTACATCTTTGGGGGAGTGGTAGAGCAGCAATTCATGGGCGTATTCGGGTTTGCGACGGGAGCAGCTTTGTATGTGGTATTGTATCTGGTGGCCATTATTGTGTCAGATCTGCCCACCTTCTTTAAGCATAAAAATGACAGCCGGTACTATTCCTTAGGGGCATCTGGTGGAGTGGCGGCTGTTATCTTCGCCAGTATCTATTTCAACCCTCTGACAGAGCTTATCATTTTCCCTATTCCTCTTCCTATCAAAGGATATATCTTTGGAGCACTGTATTTGTTCTACTCGTATTACCTAAGTAAGAAAGGCAACGACGGCATCAACCACAGCGCCCACTTTTACGGAGCTGCTTTCGGGTTTCTGGTAAGTATAATTCTGGTGCCGGGCCAAATCCAGAACTTTATTTCTGATATCATTGGGTAAAGCGTTTTGCACTTCTGGTAGAAGTCTTCCTACATCCCTTATTTAAGAAAGCTCGTATACTATTGTAGTACAGCGCTTTTAGATGGAGGGAAGATGGAAAGGTTCTTAAATTATGCGAAGGTTTGTCTGGTGCTATGTTTGTGCCTGTGGGGGCAGCTAAGAACCGATGCACAGTCTTTAACGGCTAAACTGGCGGCAACCGCCAGCATTACCAACCAGAGTCTGGGCGAGGGAATTGCACAAAAGAACCAACTGCTTCTGGATATGGTGACCAAAGCCGGTTTAATGCCGATTTTGTCAAACGGGGAGGAATACACCCTTTTTGCCCCCTCTGCCAGTGCGCTAACCCATCACCAAAATGATTCGCCTGATCAACTCAAAACGTATCTGGAGCAGCATATCGTGAAAGGTAGCCTCACCACAGAAGACCTGAAAGATGGCGCTGACCTGAAGACCATCAACGGAAACAGCCTGCGCATCTGCCGTAAGAAAGGTGAGTTACTAGTGAGCGGGGTAAAACTAGCGAAATCAGATCAACGCTACTTAAATGGCGTATGGCATCAATTAAACGGATCCTTTCAAGCTAGCAAAAGTACCTTTTAAGATATATACATCTGTGAATGTGAGAAAGGGCCACCCATACAGGTGGCCCTTTCTTTTTGCTTTGTAAAAGATAGCCCGAGTTTTAGAGCAGTTCTCTGGAAATCAGCCCTAAAACTCGAGCTAGAAACTGGAACTGACCAGATGTACTTCGCTTCTACTTTGCGTTCAACCACTGAAACTGCCGAAGTCAGGAAGTACCCAATGGCTCTCCGTTGCTGAAGTTTCTGGGTGCATTCGCTGGTGACACATCAAGCAGTCTGCTCATATAGTACTTCATTTTGAAAAGCACCTTGGAAAACTCAAACCCCGCGATCAAAGGGGAGCATTTCTATTTTTATGACAGTTGAACTACTTCCTAGTGGGTAAAGAAGTAAGGAACGAGCTACTCAGTAAAACTGCTGCATCTTCAAATAGACAAAAAAATGCACCTATAAAAGCAACCATTAGTAGTGCCAGTCCATCTTTAGATTGAAATTAATGCTACTTCCATGAAAAAAACTACCTTCTTTTCTTTACTGGCTGTGTTAGCCCTATTTGCTTCTTTGTCTTCTTTCAAAGTAAGCGTGCGCATGGTTGCCGATGAGCAAACCCGAAATGTAGGTCCTTTCCAGAAAATAGGGCTAGCGTACCCCGCAAATGTGATCCTGCGCCAAGGCAGTACCCACAGTGTGAAGGTAGAAGGAGATGCAGAACAGTTAATACAACTGGTAACCGAGGTGCAAAACGGTAAACTCAACATCAGGAGAAAAGACCATGACAACAATAACAACTGGTCTTCAGGCAAGAAGCGAGTGACCATCTACATCACCGTTCCGCAGATAGAGGCTTTGTCTGTGAGTGGTTCTGGCAAGATCAAAGGGGAAGGTACCTTCAAAAGCGCCTCTATGGATTTGGCAGTAAGCGGATCTGGAAATATCCAGTTAAACGCGAACGTAGACAACCTTTCTAGCCGCATCTCAGGTTCTGGAAGTATTGAGTTGCAAGGCACAGGCAAGCAAAGCACCATCTCGGTAAGTGGCTCCGGCTCTATGAAAGGATATGCATTTAAAACCAATGATGCCAAAGTAAGCATTAGCGGTTCAGGTTCTTGTGAGATCAACGCTACCACTTCGTTGAGGTCCAGCATCAGTGGAAGCGGCAAAGTATCCTATGAAGGTAGCCCAAGCGTAGATAGCCGGGTGAGTGGTAGTGGCTCTGTGAAAAAACGCAGCTAGCAGAGTTGAGACCAAATTCTGTTTAGGGGCTACTTTTTAGAAGGTAGCCCCTAAACAGAACCCTTGATGGTTTTTCTGAAAGCAGATATTATTGGAGGGTTCGGCCTCTAAATAACAGGAAGCCTACGTGCCCGAAGACACTCCATCGGTTTTCATTATCGTCATAATGGATGAAATGCAGGGCAGCCGGACCAATGGGTAATTGCATGATGATGCCAGTACTAGCAGTTAGCCTGGGCCGGTCAAAACCTTTGGCCCTGATGGCTTGTTGCATGATTCCTTCTTCCAGGGGTCTGTGGATAAGGTGCGTGAAGGCCTCGGTCCGCCATTCAAATTTGGCGAACAAATTCTGTGAATAACGCAAGCCTGCCGCAGCATAACGGGAAGAACGGTACGTATCCAGAAACAACGTGCGGGAGTCTGGCAGTGGGTTAAAAACCGGGGAAGAGGTAAGCGATGACCGGTAGTTAGAGAATAGATCCTGCGTGCTGATTACCCCTTCAAAGAAGTATCCCCAGCTGCTTCTATCATTGTTGAAAGGATAGTAGCCCTCATAGGTAGCCGAAAACTGCAGCCACTTGTGGTCTTCTGTTCTACCTTCGGTCATCAGAGACGTGGAACCTGGTTTATAGGCTTCTTCTCCCATTACTGCGCGTACTCCCAGCACTGCCCGGTGCCCACGGGTGGAATACATTTTACGGTTCAGGGAGTTGCGTTCAAACCGGAAGGCACTGGTCAATCCCACAAAGTCGGTCTCGTCTAATTTATCATCAGAAGAAACGTTTTCCACATTGGCGTACTCGTCTTCATTGGAGAAATAAGCTCCATCAATGACAAACCTGCTTCTGAAGTTATGGCTAAAACCCGTCTGCAGTCCTAACTTGAAATCGCGTTGGCGCACCTGGGTGCTGGCGGCATCTCTATCCAGGAAAGTTTTGGTTCCCTGGTAATTAACACTGCTGTACATGACTGAAGGTTCTATGTAGAAAGGCACGCGCGCGGGCACATTCAGGCGTATGCCAAACTGGCCTGCTGAATAGAACCTGCCTAAGTTGGCATTAAGCCCCACTGTGTATAACAGACGGTTTAAGTAGCGGTACTCCAGGCCCACGTAGAGGTTATCAACAGGACGAGTACTGAACACAGCACCAACCTCCGCTGTGGCATTGTTGCTCTGCTGGGCGTCAATGCTGAGCACATAGCCCCTGGCGGTACTGTCATATTGAATACGTGGGTAAATGCCCCTGAAGAAGTCATTGGCGGCTAAGCGGTAATAGCCTTCTTCAATTTCATCTATGGTGTACTCATCACCTCTGCGCAGAAAGAACCTGCTTACATACTTGTTTTGGTTTTCTTTGAGGCCCTGCACCTGAACTCTGGCGAACTGGGGTGGAGGAGCTTGTTTCTGGAAAGCTGCCCTTCTATGCGCTAATTGCACAGAGTCTTCTTCCCGTTTAATCCGTTGTTTCAGTTGTGGTAATTTAGCTTCGGTAGACTTTACGCCAATGTCAATAAGGTCTTTCACCTTCGCGAAGTCTGTGGTGCCGTAGCCCTCCAGATCAGGCTGAATCAAAATGCCATTAGGACCTACGGCGAGTGTATCAGCTACATCAAAACTCAGGAAAATAAGCGAACTGCCCAGCAACTCATCATCTTTGTCTGTGGGGTATTTCTTAAAAGAAACATCGCCCACGTTAACACCAATGATAACATCGGGCTTAAACTCTGAGCGCATGACATCGGTAGGGAAGTTGTTGAAAAGGCCTCCATCAAACAGATAGCGGCCATCTGACTGCCGAATAGGCCTAAACGCCAGCGGAACCGCCATGGAGTTCCGGACGGCATCTGCGAGAGATCCCTTGCGTTGCACAATCTGCTGCCGGGTGAAGATTTCGGCGGTAAGCGCCCTGAAGGGCACGAAAAGCTTATTGAAATCATATTTTGCAATGGCACTCCCCGCAGCCAAGGTAGAAGCCAGTGCGTAGTTGAGGTTCACATCACTGATGAGACCCCCGGTGGTCTGTACTTTCAGGCTTGACTGTAGTGTAAGGGGCAACCGCAAAGCGGCAGGAGAAGGGTCTAAGCTGAAGTAGTTAAAGGCACGGTCTTCCAGTTGCCGGCCAGAAACCCAGTACTGGAACTTGGGCGATAAGACCAGGTCTTCTATGTCCTGGGGTGAAAAGCCTGCCGAATACAAAGAGCCCACCACGGCGCCCATGCTGGTGCCCACAATGTAGTCTATGGGGATTTTGTTTTTCTCCAGAACTTTCAGAACCCCCACGTGGGCCAGGCCTTTGGCGCCACCGCCGCTCAATACAACTCCTACTTTCTGCGCAGAGGTCTCTACAGAAAGCAGCAATAGAAAAACTAATAGAACCCTTAAGTGAGATAAGAGTGTAGGCATATAAAAAATTAGAATGAAGGTAAATAGACGGATTGCGTTTGCTCTGTAGCCTTGAGCCAAACAGTGATTTTGTGTTACTACTTTGGAAAGGTAACACTAATTAAGGCTTTAAAATCATAAGCAAAGCCGCTTACGTGCACTTACTTAAATAGGTTAGAAAAGTTGTTCTTACGTCTCCTGTTTCACAGATGGATTAGAAGAATTCGGTGTTTCTTTCCCATTTTCTACAAAGAACCGCTGAAACTAGTTGGTGCTATGCTTTTTCACAGGCAGGTTCAGTGTTGGGTTAGTTATTATAGAATTATTTATTCTCCTGCAGAGGTACCACCCAGGGAGAGGGGGTGTGTGGTTGCCACGGCACTGCCGCTAAATTGACAGTAGAGTCTACCAGTAATTGAGAAGGGCGTTGATTGAGGCTGACGCTGGTATGCGCAAATACCTCCACCTCTGAAAAGCCCATGTTTTTGTATTTACGGGCCAGAAACTGACTATATTGCCAAAGCAGGTCTGGGCGGGTTGCCACAACACGGCTCTGCTTTGGTGTAAGGTGCTCACCGGGGTTTTCCCAAAAGACCTTGCCGTCAGCCACCACTTTATACTGCGCATACCCAGATTTGGAACGCAGCATCATGTGCCAGGACATCCGGTGACCTTCTTCGGTCCAGTTGGTGTTTCCCGGAAACCAGAATTGCCGGAGGGGCAGCACCACCTGTATTAAAAGATGAAGGCCTAAAAGCAGAAACAACGCTTTTTCTCCTGTACCTAAAACCGGGACAGAAGATGCCTGTGTAGAAAGTACTGGTTTCCGACGCAGGAACCTTCTCCTGATCGTTTCAGGCGGAAAGAAGAAGAGGCACAAGGCTAATGCCAGATATGGGAAGATGCCAATGTGGAACACCGCTGAATTAAACCCATGGAAGAAGATAGCTATGAAAAACGCCCAAATACGAGTGCGGCGCCAGAGCAACAGCGGTACAATCAACAAGTCAAAGAAAATGCCGCCGTAAACCACCAGTTTTTGAAACCACGCCTGCTGCAGAAGTCCGCCAATGAGCCAAAAGTGGCTTTTGGCTGCGAACCACACTTTGATAGGAGCGCCAGCCAACCAATCTACATTTATCTTGGCAATGGCGGCATAGGTATAGACAATCCCCATCTGGGCCACAAAGATCAACAGGCACCAGCGCGGGCAGGAAAGCGACTGTAGAGAGGGCTTGCGTTTCACATCCAGAGACGCATACCTGTGCGCGGGAAGCAGCATCATCAAAAAGCACAGCACCAGCAGCAGGTAATAATGGTTGTTGTAACTGGTTTTCTGCATGAGGTAGCAGCCCCACCACAACAAGGTAAAAGCAGTAATACTGGCCCTGTAATACAGCCCCACCATTACCAGCAGTCCAAGCAGCGCCATGGCTCCGTAATAAAAATACATGCCATTGCCCGGGAGCGGCTTCAGCCATTCAAACCCAATAAAGGGAAAGAACACCGTAGGCTCTATCATGTTCTTCTTCACCCAGCCGGTAGCGATAGCCCCTGCCGTTTCCAGAAACAAAAGCAGCCCAAATAACCACCTGAATACCACCAGCGGCGCATTGTCTACCGGTTGCCGGAGCCACGTTAGAAGGGAGGGTTTTGGAGTTGGAGCAGTTGTAGCAGAGTGCATATGTAATATTACAAGTTTAGTCTTAAACAGGTAAACCAAATTTTCACCCTACGCAGCTTTTTGAAGAATTTGGAACAGGTACTTATGAAAGAGAACAAGCTCAGTGGTAAATACCGCTGAGCCTGTTTCTTGAGGATTTTCTGAAAATGGGCCTAATACTGGTTCTTATCTGATAGGTTTCGGCATCACGGGTAAACTCTCGTGGCCCTCGGCATCTACCGCCTGTACCGCGAAGAAGTAGTTGTCTTTAGAGTAAGGCAGGGTAGTAGTAGTGCCTTCCACGTAGATTTTCTTCTCCCACATAGGCGCTGAGGTTTCCCGCATTAAAATGTAGTAACCAGTTGGTCTTTCCCCTTTGGTTGGGGCTTTCCAGCGCAGTTCAGTCTGGTTGGTCAGGTTGCTGGTCACCACGCCCACTTCTTCTGGTGAGGCAGGTGCCAGGGCCAGATTCGCCAGGGTAGCCAGGTTCATAGCCGTATTCTTGCGCACGTATTCATAATCTACGTGCTCCGGGAAGTCACCGTAGTTGATGCCATTCTCAGTGCGCACGTTTTGGTGCTGGTAGCGGTAGTTCTCGTTCATTTCACACACCCTGATGGCCGTGAAACCTGCCTGGCTGAAAGGGGTATGGTCGCCGCCACGTAGGAAACGGTCAGTGCGGTAGTTCAGGACTACTTCCAGCTGGGGCACGTAGCGGGCTGTCATTTCTTTCATGTAACGGGCCAGTTGGCGGCTACGGCTGTCGTTCTCGCCACCGGTGCTTTTGCGCATGGCTGTCATTTCTGGGGTTTCAAATGCCGGTACGCCTTCAGAGAAGATCCGCACGCGGGTGTTGTCTTTAAGGTTGGTTTCGTCTGAGAAGGAGTTGCCAATCATGTCATTGTTGAGCATGGCTACCAGGTTCCAGTTCTCTTTCTTGGCGCGATCAGCCAGGTGTCTGGCTCCGTAGAGGCCTTGCTCTTCGCCCTGCACGCACACAAAAATGATAGTAGCCGGGAACTGCTGTTTGGCCATGACGCGGGCCAGTTCAATTACGGCGGCAGTGCCGGACCCGTCATCATTCGCTCCCGGGGCTTTACCTTTCGCGTCCATCACATCGGTGTTGCGGGAATCTATGTGGCCGCTGACAATGAACACCCGGTCGTCATTCGGGTCGGTGCCTTTGAGGGTAGCCATTACGTTGGCCATTTCCACATCTTCTTTGATGCGGCGACCATCGGCTTTCACGATGTATTTGTCCTGGGTCACGGTCATGCGACCACCGGAGGTGGCAGCGGCTTTCTGCATTTCGGCCTCAGCCCAGTTGCGGGCGGCGCCAATGCCCTTTTTCTTGTCTTTGACGGTGCTGAGTGAGTGGCGGGTTTCAAAGCTCACCAAGCCACGTACCAGGCGCTCCAGTTCTTGGGCAGACACCTGCTCGGTCATGGTTTTGATCACCGGATCGGTCTTCACGATGGCTTGCGCCGAGGTAACGTTGGAAAAAAAAAGTAAACCCATCGCAGCGGCACCTGCGCGGGCAAAAGAAGGAAAAGAAAGAAACATAATAATGTGTTGTTTGCTTGTAGGTGTGTTCTGTCCCGTAATTTCCGTAATATTCCGCAGAAACCAATAAAAATGACCTTCTTAAGGAGGGCAAAACCGCTTTAGGCCCGTTTTACGGAAAGCACGCTTAAAGAGGGAGGGCAAATTGTTCTCCGTGGAACATTTTTAGAGGTAAGCAACGTGAGCTAGCGTTAGTACGTTTTAGACAGAACCACCAATTGCAGAAAATATGAGCCAAACCGTTTCACCCGGCAAAGAATTTCTGGACAGCGTCCATTATTACTTTGACCAGGCTGCCCAGCATTCTAAACTACATCCTGGTATAATCTCGCAGATTAAGATCTGTAACAGTGTCTATAAAGTAAACTTCCCGGTAGAGGTAGACGGACAGATACAGGTATTTGAAGGAATACGGGCCCAGCATAGCCAGCATAAGCTGCCTACCAAAGGCGGGATCAGGTACAGTATGCACGTAGATGAAGACGAGGTAGTAGCCCTGGCTACCCTTATGACCTTTAAATGCGCCGTGGTTGACGTACCGTTTGGCGGTGCCAAAGGCGGTGTGAAAATTAACCCCAGAACGTCCTCTGTGGAAACACTGGAGCGGGTTACCCGCCGTTTTGCCTCAGAACTTATAAAGAAAAATCTTATTGGTCCGGCCGTTGACGTGCCTGCGCCAGATTACGGAACCAGTGGCCGTGAAATGGCCTGGATCGCTGATACCTACCATGCTTTCAAATTTGGTGAAACCAATGCGCTGGGCTGCGTAACCGGTAAACCGGTGGGCCAGGGCGGAATCAGGGGCCGGAACGAAGCGACCGGGTTAGGTATCTTCTTCGGCCTGCGGGAAGCTTTGCATGACAGCGCCGTTCTTCAGCCTTTAAACCTCAGCAGTGGGGTAGCGGGCAAGCGCATCATCATCCAGGGGATAGGAAACGTGGGCTACCACGCCGGTAAATTCCTGCAGCAAGACGGTGCCATTATCATTGGCGTAGCCGAGCGCGAAGGCGGTATTTTCAATCCAGATGGTTTGGACATTGACAGCATCTTTCATTACCGGAAAGACAACGCCACCTTTCAGGGTTACCCGGGCGGTACGTTCATTAACAACTCCGTAGAAATGCTGGAGTACGACTGCGATGTGCTGTTACCGGCAGCCCTGGAAAACCAGATTCACATTGGTAACGCAGAGCGCGTCAAAGCCAAAATCATTGCCGAAGGTGCCAACGGCCCTATCACCCAGGAAGCAGAACGTATCCTGCATGCCAAAGGGGTAGTGATTCTGCCAGACTTGTACCTGAACGCCGGTGGGGTAACTGTCTCCTATTTTGAGTGGCTTAAGAACTTGTCAAACGTGCGCTTCGGGCGGATGGGAAAACGTGCTGAGGAAGCCAGTCTGAAACGCTTGGTGAACACCATTGAGCAAACTACTGGCAAGAGCCTTAGCGCAGAAGAAAAGACATTGATCATTCACGGTGCCGATGAGAAAGACCTAGTGTATTCTGGTTTGGAAGACACCATGATCACGGCCTACCAGGAAATGCGCGAGGTAACACACCAAATCAAAGCCATTACAGACTTGCGTACGGCCGGTTTTTATGCCGCTATTGAGAAAATAGGCGTGAGCTACCAGTCCTTGGGTATCTTTCCGTAAGGGCAGGGGCTACGGCCTATATATCATTCCCTTTCCAACCCCGTTTGAGTTCTGTTTTTGAAAAACAGAACTCAAACGGGGTTCTTTTTAAGCTGCTGTTTCGTTTTTCAGGGGAGTAGTGTAATTTACCTGTAGGCTTAGCTACTAATACTTCAAACCTTTACGTACTACGTTGGAGAATCCGGCCTTACGCGCAGAATTTGTGAAGCTCATTGCCCAGGATCAGGCCCTGATCCATAAGGTGTGCAGCATGTACTGCCGAGACCCCGAGGAGCGGAAAGATTTGTTTCAGGACATAGTGCTGCAACTCTGGAGGTCCTATCCTACGTTTAAGCACGAGTCTAAGGTAAGTACTTGGATGTACCGGGTAGCGCTGAACACCGCTGTCTCCAGTTTCCGGAAAGATATTCGCCGCCCCCACTACGGTTCTCTCTCAGACATGGACCTGCAGATTCCGTCCGCGCCAGATACCTCTGCTGAGTATGAATTGAAAATCAAATACCTCTACGCCGCTATTGACCAGCTCTCTCAGGTAGAGAAGGCCATTGTGATGCTGTACTTAGAAGACCGAAGCTACGATGAAATGGCCGAGATCATTGGAATCACCAAATCAAACGTAGGCGTGAAGTTGAACCGCATCAAAGCGAAATTAGAGAAGTTGTTAACACCCGTGTATGATGAAATTAGATAGCCTCAAAGACACCTGGAAGCTGTATGCTGCCCAAGCCGCTGCCGCCCACCAGGTGACCGAGCACGAGATTGCAGGCCTGCTAAAAGCCCGTACAGAAAATGCCGTCACCACCCTCAAGCGGAACATCTACTTTGAATTGGCGGTGCAGGTTTCTACTATTCTGGTGGCGGGCGCAGGGGCGATTTTCTTTAAGGAAGACCCGGCATTTCAGGCGCTATGTGTAGTGGTAATGGTGGTATGTCTGCCGTTTCTGGGCTACTTCTGGGCCCGACTATCTTATATGAAGGGTCTGAACGTAACTACCGCTAACCTGCGGGCCACCTTAGGCAACCTGATAGAAATGCTCACCGGCCTTACCAAGCTCTATTTTTGGACGAACATGCTTTTGGCACCCATTGGTCTGGCCGCCGGGCAGTTGGCTTATCTGAAGCTCGCCAAAGGCATCAGTATCTCTAACCTGCCTTGGGAGCAAATGTATTTGCGGTTGATCATCGGTTTTGTGATAGGGGCGGTGCTAGGGTATTTCTTCCTGAAGTGGTACATCAAGAAAATGTTTGGCGACCAGTCGAAGTCGCTGAAAGAAGCCTATTGTGAGTTGGAGAGTTTGGAAGTAGCAGCGGCGTAACTACTTGGTTTTTGCTTTATCCTCTTAAATATAGTAAAGCGTTTTAGGTCGATTTTTCTACAAGGAGACTTAAAACGCTTTCTTGTTAAGGGCGTGTAGTTTGCCGTTGCTGGCGTAGCTGCTGCTTGTCTCGAGGCCCTTTGCTTGGTCTTTGCATAGCTGCCCTTCGTGCGCTCACGGCCGCGAGGCCCCGTCTTCCCCTCTCGCACTGCCCTTTCGGCCTGAGATGTCTGCTCTACTTAGCTTCTGCCTATCTATGGCCAAAAGCGAGGCGCTCGACGGGAAGACTAGAACTGGGGAAAGTAGCAATACCTTTTTCACTTAATCTTCTTGCTTCTCTTTACATGGTTCAAGTCTGTGACTTGGACCTACCTTGATCTGAAGTTTGTAACTTCAGTGGGGCGATAGCCCCAAAATAGATGCTGGGAAATACATCCAGTCGACGGAAGTAAACAATTTTCTAGCTGAATCCCTCCGTTGAAAGGGGCAAGTTTACACTAGTAGATTACTCGTCTTAACCTACTCTCAAGTCTAAGTTTAACCTCAGAGTTCTACAGCAAGACACTACCTCTATTTTGAGCCTGTATTTCGCAAACCTCTTCTAAAGCATGCTCCCTTTAAGAGCATGAATACTCCTCATCAGTATTAACGATGAAATTTCCTTTAATCCTATTCTCTAAGACATGGGCGCTTTAAGCCTGCTTTCAGAAAACTGAGCCAAAAAAGAGAAATAGGAAGGATAGTGCTGTAATATTTAGGAAGTTCTGCAGACTAATGGCAAAGCAAGGCTCCTTAACAGTCCTACCTTTATGATAAGATTATTGCTTTCTCACCAATGGAAAGAGGCTACCCGTTCTAGTGTGTGGCAGAAGAACCTGGCAATCAATCTCGTCTTGGGCTTCTTCATGCTGTTTATGCTGCTCTATGTGGTGGTGCTCAGTCTTTTCATGGACAAAATCATTACCGAACTATTGCCAGACAGAGATCCAGTGGAGGTAATCAATGGGGTACTGCTCTATTATTTTCTGGTAGACTTAGCCTTGCGGTTTTTCATGCAGGAACTGCCGGTGCTGGGCATTCAGCCCTACCTGCACTTGCCCGTGGGCAAAGGCAAATTAGTACATTTCGTGCTTTGGAAGTCCATTACCAGTCTGTTTAATTTCTTGCCTTTGCTGCTGTTTATTCCCTTCGCACTTAAAGTGCTGCCCGATGTTTATGAAATGGGCGGAGCCTGGTTGTGGGTGATAGGCCTTTTCCTGCTTACTCTGGTCAACAACTTTCTAACCCTTTACTTCAAGCGGCAACTGGTAGAAAAACCATTGGCTACGCTGGGGTTCCTGCTGGCCATGGTAGCGTTAGCCATGCTTGATTACTTAGATTATATTTCTCTAGGCAAAGCCTCCGGCGTCTTCTTCAACGCCTTGGGGAATAACCCGATTTGGGTGCTGGTGCCAGTAGCCTTGCTGGTGGGAATTTACCTGGTGAACTACCGGTTCCTGATTGCGCATACTTACCCAGAGGAGATGCGCATCCGGAAGCAATCTAAAGTGGGCGACTCTGCTGAGATTGGTTTCCTGCAACGCTTTGGTGAACTAGGCACACTCATTGGCTTGGAACTGAAACTGATTCTGCGCCACAAACGTCCGAAGTCCACCACCATGATGTCCATCTTATTTCTGGCGTATGGGTTTATGTTTTATACCAGTAAAGGGTACACCAACGGGTTTGCAATGCTCATTTTCCCGGGTGTTTTCATGACCGGTTTCATGATGCTGAGTTACGGACAGTTTGTGCCGGGCTGGCAAAGTGCCCATTTTGATGCCCTGCTCACTAAACGCCTTAGTCCTTATACCTTCTACCTGGCTAAATTCTGGATGTTTGTACCAGGTTGTACTGCGGCCTATCTCATTACCCTTTTGTATGGGTTCATGCCCGGCATTGGTGGAAAGATCATGTTGATCAACACGGCCTGCTTCCTCTACAACATTGGCGTGAACACGTTTGTGGTGCTCTATCTGAGTACGTACAACAAGAAGCGCATTGACCTGAGCAAGAGTGCTTCCTTTAATTGGCAGGGGGTGGGTGCCTCGCAGTTCATCATGATGCTGCCCGCCTTGTTGCTGCCTATTTTGATCTACCTGCCCTTCGGGCTGATGGGAAATCCCTGGTGGGGAATTGCGGCCATGGGGTTAGTAGGCGTGTTAGGGTTCATCTTCCATAAGCAGTTGCTAGGTGTGGTGGTGAAGCGCTTCCAGCAGGAGAAATATGCCATCGCCGCCGGGTTCCGCCAAGCGTAGTTTACCCCTTGTTTTCAGAAAAATAGCCTTAAACGATATGATAGAAGTACGCGACCTCCAAAAGAACTACAACGGCGTAACGGTGGTGAACATACCGGGTGTGACCGTGCAGAAAGGCGAAACCATTGGGCTGGTAGGCAACAACGGAGCAGGCAAGACCACGTTCTTCCGGATGATCCTGGACCTGATCAGGCCCACCCATGGCCAGGTGTTCAGCAAAGGCGAAAACGTGCGCTCTACCGAAGACTGGAAACAGTACACCGGCTCGCACCTGGACGAAGGCTTCCTGATCGATTTCCTGACACCAGAGGAATACTTCAATTTCATTGGCAAACTGAACGGGTTAACTCCTGGCGATGTGCAAGCCTTCTTAGACCGGTTCAGAGACTTTTTCAACGGCGAGATTCTGGAGCAACGCAAGTACATCCGGGACTTCTCTAAAGGAAACCAGAAGAAAGTAGGAGTAGCGGCCGGCGTTATGTCAGATCCTGAGTTGTTGATCCTAGATGAGCCCTTCGCCAACCTGGACCCTAGCTCCCAGATCCGGCTCAAGAGCTTATTGAAAGACCTGAAGCGCCAGGGCATGACCCTGCTTATCTCCAGCCACGACCTTAGTCACGTGATTGAGGTGTGTGACCGCATTGTGCTGCTGGAGAAAGGCCAGGTAATTGAAGACATGCAAACTGATGAAACCACGCTTCAGCAACTTGAGAGTTATTTTACAGTTTAGTTGTTTAAGTTTACTATTTGTTTGAAAATTGATTGATAATTTCTATTATTAAGTTAAATATTTTATATTTCTAAGCAGTTTAAGCTAAACCTTTTAAAAACCTACCAAGATTTACTCAGCAGTAGGCCAACCTTAATAATCTATCCTATAATATATTCTTTACCCTATTTAACATTCTATACTTTTAAGCTCAAGGCGAGGAAAAGCTATGCTAGAATTAGTCTATTCATGCATGGAATTCCCTCGCTTTTTATTTTTACCATTGATCCTTCCATTGTTCTTTTAAGGAAAACGGCTCGTAAACGTCCTGAGGTTCTTGTGTGTAAAGAGAAACTCACAAAAATCACATGGATTTACTCACGCACGCTGCCTTAGGAGCCTGTCTTGGCGAGATCATGCTTTCCAAGAAGCTGGGGAAGCGGGCCTTGCTTTGGGGAGCGGTAGCCCAGAATCTGCCAGACATTGATGTAGTAGCGGCTCTTTGGCTGCATCCTTCAGAAAATCTGTTGGTACACCGCGGAGGCACCCACTCTTTTCTGTTTGCTTTCATAGCAGCGGCAGTGTTGGCTTTAGTGGCTGGTAGGTGGCATAAAAAGCGGCAGATTCCCTGGAGCACGTTTTTCATGTTTTTTGTGGTGCAGCTCTTTATTCATGATTTACTGGATACCTGCAATGCCTATGGTACTGGTTTGCTGGAGCCGTTTAGCCAGGAGCGTTTTTCCTTTCATCTGCTGTACGTGGCAGACCCGCTTTTCACGCTGTGGCCGTGTCTTGGTTTGCTGGCGCTGCTGTTTCTGAAGATAGACAAATCTTATCGGACCCGTTGGGCTTTGATAGGGCTGGTGCCAGCAGGCTTGTACTTGTTATATGCCGTTTCCAATAAATCTCAGGTAAAGTCACAGATAGAAGCCTCTTTGGCAAAACAGCAATTGCCCTATACAGAAGTATTGCTGACCCCTAATCCGTTTACAACCTGGCTCTGGTACGCGGTGGCTTTTAGTGAGAATGGCTATTACGTAGGCCATCGTTCTGTCTTTGCTCCTGAAGAAACCCAAACCAACTTTACCTTTTTCCCCAGAAAAGAAGAACTTTTGACCTCGGCTACTAACCCAGCAGAAGTGCAGGAACTGAAACGCTTTGCCGATGGCTTTTACACCGTAGAGCGTTGGAATGATACTCTGGTGTTTAATGTGCTCAGGTACGGCCAGATGCTGGGCTGGCAAAGCCCCCAAGGCCGGTTCACGTTCCATTATTTCCTAAATCCGCCGGGAGTAGACAACAAACTGGTGATGCAGCGGGGACGCCTGAAGGGCTGGAACCAGGAAACGCTGCAATATATGTTCCGAACAATTTTTATGGTGCCTGAGAAAACACCAAGGGTAACCACTGAGAAATAATATATTCTATGTAAAGCAGCTTCTTTCTGGGTTGATGGTGACGGGGCATTTTGAGGCTGTTTTTCTAAAATGAACCTGCAACTATTCTGAAAAGATAGAACCTGTGACGTACCTGCTCAATAGCGTAGACTGGCTGCTTATCTGGAACATCGTTTATTTGACGGTGCTGGTGCTGGTGTGCCTGCGCATTATCTATGACACCGGTTCCACCTCAAAAACACTGGCCTACCTGCTGCTGGCCATTTACCTGGCCCAGGAAGAAGTACTCATTACCACCCCTTACTTTATTCCGGGCGAGGGAATTTTGCAGGCACTTACGGTAGCGGCACTAGGAGGCGTGAAGGTGAAGCTGTTGGTGCCGGGCATCTCAGACTCGGCGCTGGTGAATGCCGCGACCTGGTCATATTATGATGATATGCTCCTTGCTGGAGTGGAGATTTACTTGTATCAGAAAGGCTTCATTCATTCTAAGACCATGGTCATTGACGGAGCCGTAAGTATGGTGGGCACCGCCAACATGGACAACCGCAGTTTCGAGCTGAATTTTGAAGAGAACGCTGTGATTTATGACGTGACCACTTCACAGCAACTCCGCGAAATGTTTTACCAAGACCTCAAATACTCAGATAAGATCAACCCTGAAGCCTGGCGCGAACGGTCACACGTGAAACAATTTTTTGAGAAACTGGCTCGCCTGCTTTCACCGCTGCTTTAGGCCTGGTTTACTCAAAGAAGCTCTGAAACAGATTATAGGTCAAAGCCCAACTGACATCGCTGGCCTACCAGCGTAGAGATGTTCTGCCGAAGCTCCAGATTGGTCTTTATTTCTTTGAACTCCTGCTCAGACCGTACTTTTATTTCTTTCCGTTGGATGGCTTCAATGAAACGGCGGGCATCTTCAGGGGTTTCTAGGAGCAGGCCAGGAACTTTAGCGGGCTTGTCGTCTTCGCCTTTGGCCACCATGGTGAAATAGGAGGTGTTGGTATGCTTCACAAACCCTGATTTCACGTTTTCGGCCACTACCTTGATGCCCACCATAAGAGAGGTCTTGCCAACGTAGTTAATAGAAGCCATCAAGCTGACCAACTCACCCACCTCAACTGGTTGTAAAAAATGGACGCCATCCACCGTTACGGTCACACAGTAGTTGCCGGCATGTTTGGCCGCGCAGGCATAGGCTACTTTGTCCATGAGCGAGAGCAATATGCCCCCATGTATCTTGCCACCGAAGTTGGCGTAACTGGGAATCATCAGCTCAGTGAGCGTAGTACGGGAGTAGGAAACCGGACGGAATAAATCTGGTTCAAGTCTGGGTTGCTGCATGGCCGTTTTTACGCGCTTTTTGGAAAAAGTGTCTAAAACGGAAGAATCACTTGCTGTCTTGGAGCTTCCCCTAAGAAGTAAAGATACGGTTATTAGTAAGGGAAGCTTTTCTTTGGCTTAATTGAATGGTTCTTTAACATAGAACAGGGTTAGCACAAAGAAAAAAATGTGCGAAAGAACCAAGCTCAATACGGTATTTTTGAAGCGTGTTGTTTCTTTCGTTAGGTCAAGCAAGAATCCGTAGAGTGGCCATTGCAGAAAGGCCAAACTAATAAGAAGGAATTGGAGGGACTCTGGATTCTTAGATAAAACCATGGGCAGGGATGCCCATGGGAACAGAAGAAATGCTGGACCATACCAACCGTGTCCTCCGCCTGCCATAAAGACTGCGATGATCATGAATAATGGCATCAATAAAGTAAGAACAAGTGTCCACCTGATCTTTGAATCCATTATAAGTCGCCTTTGGTTATGGTATCAGATTGGAGTCTTGTTTACAGGAAGATCACATCATCTACCACTTGCTCGCCCATTTCAATGTTGATCAAGGCCATAACTTTGCCCCGGGCCATATTTAGTTCGTGTTTGAGCGGGGCCGAGGTTAGGCGCACGTACAACTTACGATTGCGCACAAATACCTCCTGCGTTTTCATGGAGATAGCTTTGCCCATGATCTTTTCCCAGGAGCTCACCAGCTTCACCTCGCTTAATTTTCCGTTCAGTTTATAGGCTTTCAGCATAGCATCAATACTGTCTTTCAAGGAGATAGTATCGGCTTTGCGCATGAACGGATTTCTAGGATTAAGCGGACGCAGGGACATAGGAGGCTCTTTTTAGGTGATGCTACGGCGCTAAGGTACTGCAATTGTACACGCTTTGGTGAGATTTCAGGCAGATGAATTTACCCACCAGGTTATCCCCAATGTTGCTTCAGTTATGCACCTGCTATTTACAGGCTGTTTTACAGAAACCTAGCCCAAAGCACCTCCTACTAATACGAAACTTCTCTGCTTTTTACGGCAGTAAAGGAAATTTATTTAGCAGGAAGGAACATTAATCCGCTGGCGCGAGCGTCCCGCTCGTGTCCGCACATTAGAATTACTATTGTTGTTCACCTTGCAAGATGTATCAGGAATACGTGTGGACACGAGCGGGACGCTCGCGCCAGCAGCACAACTAAGAGGAACAGTTTGAATCAATAACTACTCGTCCTCTTCAATTGTCTCTGCGGTGCCTTCAGAGATTCTGAACCGGCGGATGTTATTAGAAAGTGGTTTTAAGATTTTGTCGGTGCGCTCCAGGTGCGTATCGGTAAGGAAGATCTGGCCGAACGTATTGTTGGCGACCAGTTGCATGAGTTGCTCAATGCGCTTTTGGTCCAGTCGGTCAAAAATATCATCTAAGAGCAGCAACGGTTTCTGGCCGTTTGTGGCAGAAAGCACCTCAAACTGTGCCAACTTCAAAGCAATAACATAGCTCTTCTGCTGACCTTGTGACCCGAAGTTCTTCACGCTTTTTCCGTCCATTAAAAACACGAAATCGTCTTTATGCGGGCCTACGGTGGTGCGTTGCAGCAGCAGGTCTTTGCGTTGGCTTTGGTCCAGCAAGTAGGCGTAGTTCTGCCTGGTCAATTGGCTCTGATAGGCCAGCGTCACCACTTCATGTGAATCTGAGAGGTGGCGGTAATGGCGCTGGAACACGGGTTCAAAGGTTTCCAGAAAGGCTGCCCGCCTAATGCTCAGCTCTGTTCCAAGTGGCATCAGCTGCTCGTCCAAGATTTGCAGGTACTCTTTGTCTACATAGTTCTTTTCATAGAACTGCTTTAAAAGCGAGTTCCGTTGTTTCAGAACATAGGTGTATTGAATGAGCAGATCCAGGTAGGAGTGGTCCAGTTGGGCCATGAGGCTGTCAAAGAACTTTCGGCGTTCCTCGCTGCCTTCCCTAATCAAATCTGTGTCATAGGGTGAGATCAAGACCACCGGAAACTTGCCCACGTGCTCGCTTACCCGGTCATAAGGGGCTTTGTTTAAGGTGATAATCTTTTTCTGCCCCGTTTTTAAATAACACTGAACGGCACTTACTTTTTCGTCAGTTTTAAATCGGCCTCGTACAATAAAATAATCTTCTCCTTCCTTGATATTCTGCAGGTCTGAGGAGGTAAAAGCACTTTTGGTAAGCGAGAGATAATGGATAGCATCCAGCAAATTGGTTTTGCCGCTGCCGTTGTCACCAATGAAACAATTGATGTGCGGAGAAAAAGGCAAGGTGGCTTCCTCGTAATTCTTGAAGTGCAGGACGTGTAGATTTTCGAGGAGCATGAACTTGTTTACAGATTTTTACTTAATTTCGCATGTTATAATACCTTACAGAACTGAGCACAGGCTAAATCTACTCTGAAAAAGCCGGTTGGCAAGCTCTGAAATTTTTGACTTAACCCTTACGAACAAACATACAGTATGGCAGAGACGAAAGCAGCGAAGACGAATGATGCGAAAAAGGCAAAGGTAAACGCTGCCCCAGCATTTTCAAAAGAGACCTATATGCGCTGGTATGAGATGATGCAGCTCATGCGCAAATTTGAAGAGAAAGCCGGTCAGTTGTACGGCCAGCAGAAGATCAAAGGTTTCTGTCACTTATACATTGGGCAGGAAGCCTGCGCGGCCGGTGCTATCACCGCGCTTACCAAAGATGATAAATGGATCACCGCGTATCGTGACCACGCCCACCCGCTAGGATTAGGAACTTCTCCTAACGCGGTAATGGCTGAGTTATATGCCAAAGCCACTGGTTGCTCAAAAGGCAAAGGTGGTTCCATGCACATTTTCGACAAAGAAGTGAATTTCGTAGGTGGCCACGGTATTGTAGGTGCCCAGGTTCCACTTGGTGCTGGTCTGGCTTTCGCTGAGAAATATAACAAGACCGGTAACCTGTGTATCTGTTACATGGGTGACGGTGCCGTCCGCCAGGGTGCTTTGCACGAAGCGTTCAACATGGCCATGCTATGGAAGTTGCCAGTAATTTTTGTGGTAGAGAACAATGGTTACGCCATGGGTACCTCTGTACAGCGTACGTCTAACGTGACCGAACTGTATAAACTAGGCTTATCTTATGACATGCCGTCTGAGCCGGTAAACGCCATGCGTTGCGAAGATGTGCACGAAGCCGTAGCCCGTGCCGCTGAACGTGCCCGCGCCGGTGAAGGTCCTACTTTCCTGGAGTTCCGTACGTACCGCTACAAAGGTCACTCTATGTCTGACCCAGCTAAGTACCGGACCAAAGAAGAATTGGAGACTTACCGTAACCAGGACCCAATTGAAAGCGTGCGTTTCACCATCTTGGAGAACAACTACGCTACTGAGCAGGAACTAGAGGAAATTGACAACAAAATCAAAGAACAGGTTCTAGAGTCTGTAGATTTTGCCGAGAAGTCTCCGTACCCAGCTCCGGAAGAATTATACACCGATATCTACGTAGAGAAAGACTATCCGTACGTGATGGACTAAAAAACCGTGCCCGTTGGAACCCAGCTTAACAAATTGGGGTTCAACGGGCAAGGCTTTTTCTCAAGAACAGCATCTAAATCTTATATTATACTTTCTGATGTCAAATAACACAATGAAGCGAGAGAGCGAATTCGAGCTAGTGGAAAACCCAGATGCCCTGGCTGATCGCCTTGTAGGAGGGTCCGAAGATTTTGTGGCCCGCCATAAAAACTTGCTGATTGGTATTTTTGTAGCCATTGCCGCCGCTGTAGTAGGAGGGTTCCTGTATTACCAGAACCAACAGACGAAGAATGAAGAGGCCCTGGCTGCGATGTTCCAAGCCGAATACTATTTAGAAGCTGATTCCCTGAGCAAAGCCTTGAACGGTGATGGCCAAAACGAAGGTTTTAAAGCTGTTGCAGAAGAGTACGGCAGCACAAAAGCTGGTAAACTTGCCAATTTCTACGCTGGCGTGGTTTCCCTGAAGCAAGGCAAATACCAGGAGGCCCTGAACTACCTGGAAGAATTCAAGTCTGATGACCTTCTGTTGCAAGCCCGTGCGTACAGCCTGCAAGGCGATGCAAACCTGGAGCTAGGCAAGAAAGAAGAAGCGGCTTCCCTTTACAAGAAAGCTGCTGAGCACAAAGCCAACGACTTCTTTTCACCACAGTACCTGATGAAAGCTGCAGTAGCGTATGAAGCTGCTAACCAGTACACAGAAGCCATTGAGGTCTATGACCGTGTAATCACTGATTACCCGCTAAGCCCAGAGGTAAACGACGCCAAGAAATACAAGGCTCGTGCCGAAGGATTAGCTAAGAAATAAGTCTCTCTAGAGACCAGAGTAACAGAGCGGCCGCTGAAAATAAAATTCAGCGGCCGCTCTGTTTTTTTATGCAATTTTGCGTACAACCGTTTCCGGACTGGTTTAAGCAAATTGTGCTCTAAATGCAGGTTCCAGAGATAAACGTCTCCTTTAAACGTCCTTAGAAAATGGCAAGCGCCCTTAAGAATCTTAGCTCTTACAATTCAGATAACCTCCCAGATATCTCCGGCAAGAAGTTTGGCCTGGTGGTGGCAGAATGGAACAAAGAAATTACAGATACCCTCTGTAAAGGAGCATATGACACTTTGCTGCAGCACGGCGCAAAGCCCGAGAACATCTACCGCAATACCGTACCGGGTTCTTTTGAACTTACCCTTGGTGCTCAGTTTCTGGCGCAAAGCAATGAAATTGATGTGGTTATTGCTTTAGGTGTGGTGATCAAAGGTGAAACCAAACATGATGACTACATCTGCCACGCGGTAGCCCAGGGGCTCACCCAGGTAGGCCTCAAATTCAACAAACCCGTGATCTTTGGTTTAGTTACTACCAACGACGAGCAACAGGCTTGGGACCGTGCTGGTGGTAAACACGGTAATAAAGGCGTAGAAGCTGCCGCTACAGCCATCCAGATGCTGAACTGGGTAAATTAATTGAGAAGATACGTTTCTTCTAAAACAGGAAAGCCCTTTGCATGAGCAGAGGGCTTTCCTGTTTTTGATGCAGTTACGATGCTACTAGAATTTAAGACCTAAGCTGATTCCAGCCCGGCCAATGAATCCATTGAGACCAGAATCTTTGATTTGGTCCTCATTCCCGATTTCTACTGCAGCCGTGCCCCCGGTGTACTCGGGTCCCAGGAAAATATCAAAAGAGACCCTGTCTTTGAAAATCCACTGTCTTCCGGCAACTAATCCGCCTCCAAAGTTTGTAGTAGTTCCTTTGTATCTCTCACCATCAAAGAGGTCGTCTTCTCCTTCAATGGTAAAGCGCATAAAGGAAAGAAAGGGTGCCACATAGAAACCATTTGGGGCTGGAGTTTCAGAAAGGTAGAATCTATACTCTGGTGTTACTCCATAGCCTGAAAGCTCTTCATACTTGGTAAAGAATAGTCCTAACTGAACACTTCTGCTATCATTGAGCACACGCTCATAATAGAATGAGCCAGTGGCAACCAATGGGGCCAGTAAGTTAGCTTTCACTAAGTTGTTTTGGGCTTGCACAGGTTTGCTCATAAAAGCAAAGCTGCAGATCAGAGCGATAAAAAAGATCTTTTTCATTTCAAGGGTTTAGGTTTTGAGATGGTAAGACCAGTAAACCCAAGGGTACCCCTACGCCACAGCATTTTTATATAGAATAAATCAGATATCAGGAAATAAGCCAGACATGCTACCCTCTGGAGGAGGTAGCAGTTTTAAGCATGGATAGTAAGAAGTACTATTTTGAGCTTGGTTTTCGTAAAATGAGCTAGTGATAGCTTACCTACGTTTACGTGCAGCGGGAGGCATGCTGCTTGAGTAGGGACAGGAAAATGCTTGTGAAATGAAGGAGAGAAGTTGCTCCTGCTTGAAATTCAGCATGCTGCAAAAGCTTTACTTTCAGAAATAACGTATCTAAACCTATCCTTTTTAAAAGGAGAATAAGAAAGCAAAAGTAAGAAATAGTAGAATTCATCTATCAATTTGTTGCTCTGCTTAGTTTTCCGAAATAATAACTGTATTTTTGCGGAAAAAAAAGCGGCCGGCCTTATTGAGAAAACAGGAGATAGTATAAATTCTACGTACTCTTCGCAGGAAATACTACTGTTAAGGCCGACTATTTTACCTTGAATAAAAACAAACTATAGCCTAACCGTTACGAACAAAAAAGCCATGAGTGAAGAAAAACAGCGGTATTCCCAAGAGGAATTGAACGAATTTCAGGAAATCATCATTGAGAAATTAAATAACGCCCGCAAAGAGGTAGCCTTCATTAAGGAAACCTTGAGCAGACGGAACGATGCTGGAACTGACAATACCGCTTCTACTTCTAAAGTATTGGAAGATGGAGCAGATACTCAGGAAAAGGAAAGTTTGAACCAGTTAGCGTCTCGGCAGTTAAAGTTTATCCAGCAGTTGGAAAATGCCCTTATCCGCATTAGAAACGGAAGCTATGGCGTTTGTATAAAATCGGGTAAATTGATACCAAAAGAGCGTTTAAAAGCTGTGCCGCATACGCAGCACACCATTGAGGCTAAAATGAGCCGCAACGACTAATTAAACCGCATAAAATTTGAACCTGTTACTGAATCATCTTCAGGCGCTAATATTCTGCGCCACCTCTCCTGTGTCTATTGAGGAATTGCAGAAATGCCTTTCTGAAGCATTGGTGACAGAGGTGAGCGTAAGTGATGTATTGGAGGGAATTGAGCAATTAAATGCTCAATTCTCTACCGATGCCTTCGCCTTTCAGATTTACGCAATTGGAGGCGGGTACCAGTTTTTGACCAAACCTGCTTACCAAGACTCGGTAAGTATTTTATTGAAGCATAAATCAAAGAAGAAGCTCTCCGCTTCAGCTTTGGAGACGTTGGCCATTATTGCCTACAAACAACCCATTACCCGTTCACAAATAGAGCAAATCAGAGGCGTAAGCTGTGATTACGCCATCCAGCGTCTGCTGGAGAAAGGCCTTTTGGAGATCAAAGGCAAAGCAAACACCATTGGGCGCCCCGTCCTGTTTGGCACCAGCCAGAAGTTCATGGAATATTTTGGCATCAACCACCTCAAAGACCTTCCACAGCTCAGAGACCTGGCACCGGAAGAGAACACCATCGGCGAAGCCGCTGCGCTTTAATTCAGAATCACATCCTTTTTATACAGTAGAGATACTGCAATTTTTCACAAGAACATGGCTATAAACGAAGATACGCCTCAAGAAGGCAACGATCGTCCACGGAACAATAACTCCTGGAACGAAAACAAGAAAGTATTTGGCAGAGGCACCCGCTTTGACCGCCCTGCTGGTGGAGACCGTGAAGGAGGTTTCCGCAACCGAGACAGAAACGCAGACAATTCAGATAGACCCTCTTCTGGTGACCGCGGCCGTTCAGAAAGACCGCGCCGCGAAGATAACCGTGAGGGAGACATAAATACCAACCGCGAGAACAGAGAACGCGCGCCAAGAAGAGAAAACGAACGCAGAGGCGGCGATTTCCGTCCGGCGCGTGGGTTTGAAAGACCAGACAGAGGCAACGATCGTCGTGACGAGAGACCTCGTGGTGAAAACGACCGCTCTGACCGTAGACCAGCCAGAGAAGGTGGGTTCAACCGTCCTGAAGGCAGAGACTCAAGAGGGGGTGGTTCTTTCCAGGACCGTCGTGAAGGAAGCAGAGGCCCAGCCCGGGGTGATGAAGAAAGAGGCGGAGAGCGTCGTTCTTTCGGAAACCGTGGAGACCGTGGTGGCGAACGCCGTGGTACAGACCGCCCATCTTTTGGCGCAGGCAGAGATGATAACCGCCCAGCCCGTGGGGGAGACCGCCGTGAAGGTGGTTTTCAGAAACCAGGCGGCTTCTCCTCTGATCGCAACGGTGGGTTCAATCGCGGCAGCGATGACCGCAGAGAAAGAAGCGGGAATAGAGAAGAGCGTGGCGGTGACCGCCGCGAGGACAGAGGCTTCAACCGTGATGACAGACGCAGTGATGCTCCCCGTGAAAACAGGCCGTTTTCCGGAAATCGCGATGAAAACCGTTCTGAGCGCCCGGCCCGCAGAGAAGGTGACAGACCCTTTGACCGCAATGCTCCACGTGAAAACCGAGGCCGTGATGACCGTTCCTCTTCTTTCCCGAAAAGGGATGGGGCTCGCCCAGAGCGAGGCTCTACCCGCCCAGACCGCAATGACCGTCCGGCCAGAGGAGAAGGCAAAGGCTTTAAAGAAGGCCGTTTTGGTCGCTCAGAAGAAGAAACCCAGGAAGCACCTTTTTACAACCTGAAACGCTATGAAGAGCGCCGGAAGAAGAGAGATGAGTCTTACGGAAACGAAGACTTACGCTTAAACCGCTATATCGCCAACGCTGGTATTTGCTCACGCCGTGAAGCTGACGAACTCATCGCCGCGGGCGAGATCAAGGTAAACGGACAAGTAGTGACGGAGATGGGCTATAAAGTAGCGCCTACAGATACCGTACAGTACGGCCGTAAAACCTTGAGCCGCGAGAAAACAGTGTACGTGCTGTTGAACAAACCAAAAGACTTCCTGACTACCACTGATGACCCGGAAGGCCGCAAGACCGTGATGGACCTAGTGAAGAATGCCTCTAAAGAGCGTTTGTTCCCGGTAGGCCGTCTGGACAGAAACACCACTGGTTTGCTTCTTTTCACCAATGACGGGGAACTGGCTCAGAAACTGACGCACCCGTCTAACAAAATATCTAAGATTTATCAGGTAGAACTGGATAAGCCTATCACGCAAGAGCATGTGAAGCAGATTCAGGCTGGCTTGGAACTGGAAGATGGCAAAGCTGAAGTGGATGATGTAGCCTTGTTAGGAGAAAGCAACAAGTTCTTAGGCATTGAGATCCACATTGGCCGTAACCGCATTGTGCGTCGCATTTTTGAACACCTGGGGTATGAAGTAGTAACCCTAGACCGTGTGCAATATGCCGGCCTTACCAAAAAAGACTTACCAAGAGGCAACTGGCGTTTCTTAACAGAAAAAGAAGTAGTGCGCCTGAAATACTTCATGTAATCTGTCGTTCATTAGATGCTGAATCTGGCGATAGACCGGGGTAACACCCGCATCAAAGCCGGTCTTTTTAAAGACGGGCTTTTGGTGCAACAATACACCTGTCCAGACTTTCCCGCTTTGGGGAAAGAACTGGCGGGAGTTACCCTGCAAAACGCCATCATGTCTTCTGTAAGCCAGGAATCTGCCGAGTTGGTACAGCACATCCCGGTGTTGGGGCAACGAATTCTGTTCAATGCTCAGACACCGGTTCCGGTGCAGAACAACTACGGAACGCCCCACACTTTGGGAGTAGACCGGTTGGCAGCGGCCGTAGGGGCACAGTACCTGTTGAAAGACCGGCATTGCCTGATCATAGACGCAGGTACATGCATTACCTATGACGTACTGGAAGCCGATGGCACATTCCAGGGCGGAAGTATCTCACCGGGCATTACCATGCGGTACCAGGCAGTTCATTCCTTCACCGGAAAACTGCCGCTCTTGGAGGGATATGAGGTACCACCCATACCCGGTAAAACAACAGCTGAGGCTATCAAAGGTGGAATCTTGTTTGGCGCTATGGTAGAGGCAGAAGGTATGATTCAACATTATGAACGTCAATACAAACCATTGACGGTTATTCTGTGCGGCGGTGACGCCCAGTTTTTTGAAAGTACAGTAAAAGCACGCATCTTTGTCATTCCCGAATTGGTTTTAATCGGGTTAAACCGAATACTTGAGTATAATGTATAAGCCTTTCCGCGCACTGTTATTGATTTCTGGTCTAGCAATTGGATCACAACAACTTCAGGCGCAACAGCTCTCTAACTCCCCTTATTCACGCTTCGGGATAGGAGACATGGTGCATGGCACAGGTTCCATCCGTAGTGCTGCGATGGGACAGATAGGGGTAGCCAACGGTAGCGCCGCTCTTATCAATGACCAGAACCCTGCCTTGCTTTACTACAACAGTTCCGTGACCTTTGAGGCCGCCGTGGCTTCTGAATTAAAACGGATTTCTGATAAGAACACTTCCCAGATAGATGGTACGGGCAACTTAGGTTACCTGTCCTTAGCTATTCCTCTTTCCCGCCGGTGGACTTCCGCTTTTGGATTACGGCCTTACAGCAGAGTAAATTATGTGACGGTTGCCAGCCAGCCAGTAGTAGGGGCAGAAAACACGGTTACGGCTTTTAGTGAGTACAACGGCTCTGGTGGTTTGAACGAAGTGTATTTTGCGCATGGCGTGAGAATAGCCAATGGGTTGACGGCGGGTGTTTCTGGTTCTTATCTTTTCGGGACTATTGACCGGCAGGAATCAACCGTTCTGGTAGACACTGAAGATTCAACCAGCGCTTTACAGAAAACCTTAATCCACACTACCTCCAAATATTCAGGGTTGATGTTCAAAGGAGGCTTGCACTATCGCAAAAAGGTAAGTGACAAGGCTAGCTTAGGTTTTGGGGCTACTTATGCCGGTAAAGCCAACATTGAGACAGACCGCCAGGTAGCCCAGGAACGTAGGTTTTTAGATGAATCTGTGATTTCCAGCCTGGTGACGGATAGCGTAGAAGGCTACACCACTGTTCCGCAGGTGCTACAGGTAGGTTTGACATTTGACAATAACAAGAACTGGTCTGTAGGCGCTGATTATACCCGCGTAACAGGTTCTGATTTCAGAGGGTTCAGCTTAAACAAAAATGAAGGCCGCCAGGAATTAGGCGACGGCTACAGAATAGGAGTAGGTACCGAAATCACGCCCGATGCCGGGTCTGTAAGCTCTTACCTGAGACGAGTGACGTACCGCTTTGGGGGTTATTACGGAAACTCAGCCATTAATGCCATTGCACAAGGTAGCAACGCCGCAACAGTTCATGACCTTAAAGACATGGCACTTACCTGGGGTTTCTCCCTGCCATTGGGCAGAGGCGTGCGGCCTCCAGATTATACCCAGGCATTGCTGAACACCAGCTTTACCGTAGGGCAGCTCCAAGCCAAGAACACCGGGTTGAAAGAACAATACTTCCGGTTTAACGTGGGGGTTACCTTCAATAACAGATGGTTTGTGAAACGTAAGTTTGACTAAGCACCCAAATTCTCTATACAATTTCAGCACAAGAATAACAGATACCAGGCCCCTCAATCCATTGCTGATTTTTGGGTCTGGTATCTGAACCGTTTAAAGGAATGAGTAATCTATTTCAACTTCTGCTGACAAAAAGCTGGTTCTCTGGAACTCAACTCCTCCTCGTGTTTGCTTTAGGGGCTTTAAGCTGGAGTTGCCAGAACGCAGATGAGAACATCAAGCCCATTGAGTACAAAGGACCTGCTTCTGAAACCTACAACCAAGTGACCATCTACAGTGACTCAGCGCAAATGAAACTGAAGCTGAGCGCCCCAGTAGAACAGCAATTGCAGAACGGTGACATTGTCTATACCAAAGGCATGTACATCACTTTCTACGAGGACGGAACTCCCACCACCATCATCACTGCCAAGTATGGGCGTTACGACAAAGCCAAAGACCAGTACTTTGCTAGAAATGACGTGGTGGTAAAAAACATTGTCAAAAAAGAACAATTGAACACTGAGGAGTTGTTCTGGGAGCGGCAGAAGCAAACTATTTTCACTGATAAATTTGTGCGTATCACCAGTGTGGATGAAGTAGTGACAGGAGTAGGCTTAACGGCTAAGCAAGATTTCTCTGACTACACATTAAAGCAATTCTCTGGCTCTTTCGTGTTGAAACAATGACCTTAAAACAAACGATCTACATGGCGCTGGCCGTCGCTTTCCTGGTGATTGGCGTGCATCAATCCATTGTGGTAGGCGTACTGGAAAGTTATTGGATCATCATGTTATCTATTATCTTTCTTATGCTTTTCCGTATGGATAAAGCAAAGCGTTGATTTCCTCTCCCATGGACCTTGTCTTCTTGTATATAGCTGCTACGGCAGGGCTTCTGCTGTTATTGCTGTTTAGCTTGGCAGAGGTGGCCATGCGCCAGACCGGACGGGCTTACACCCGGTTACAGGTTGCAGAGGACCCACAGTCCTCTTTAGGTTTCTTATTGCGCCGTGAGCGGCAAACCATACTGACTATTCATCTGGGATTAGGCCTGAGCTTACTCTTGTTTGGGGTGGGAGCCTTTGGCAGCCTTACCTATTTGCTGCAGCAGTACCTCCAAGCCCAGGTAGCCCTCCTGGTGGCTGGCTTGCTGACAGTTCTGATTGGCTGGCTTTTATTTCTAGGACTCGGGACATTAGCCAGCTTGACTGCACCAGCCCGTCAATTGAAAATGGTGGCCGGAGTAGTGGCTTTCTTTCTGGTACTATTTTACCCCTTTACGTTTCTTATTAACTCCGTTTTTGGGCTGTTTTCTGAAAAAGACGACGAAGCCGAAACTGAAATCCTGGCCAATGCGGTAGCTTTTCAGCCGTTTGCGGTAAGACTACATTCTCCGGAAGAGATTGTGCTTACGCCCAGCAGCGAGGTAGACAGTAAAATCTTCCACAACGCCCTGGAATTTAAAAATGTGAAAGTGCGCGAATGCATGGTGCCCCGCACTGAGATTGACGCCATAGAGTTGGAAGAAGGCGTAGAGGTGCTTCGACAAGCTTTGATTGATACCGGCCATTCCAAAATCCTGATTTACCAGGATTCCCTGGACCACATCTTAGGGTATTGTCACCAATTCTCCCTTTTCAAAAATCCAGCTACATTAGAAGAAATCCTGACGCCCATTGAGGCTGTACCGGAGAATATGCTGGCTCGGGAGCTGTTCGTGAAATTCATTACCGAGCACCGCAGCATTGTACTGGTGCTGGATGAGTTTGGCGGAACCTCAGGAATAGTGACCCTGGAAGATGTGATGGAAGAGATTCTGGGTGATATCAACGATGAATATGATGAGGAAGACCTGCTGGAGCAGGCTTTACCAGAACCCAATACCTTTCTTTTCAGTGCCCGGCAGGAAATAGATTACCTCAACGAAAAATATTCCCTGAACTTACCTGAAGGCGACTATGAAACTTTAGGCGGTTTTATCTTGTCTGTATTGCAAGAAATACCCACCGCAGGCGACGTGGTAGTAGTTCCTCCCTTTGAGATCAGGATCCTGTCTATGGATGAGCATCGCATCAATACGGTACATTTGTCCGTAAGGTTGGCCCCCACAGAAGAATAACCTGCCCGATAGGCACTTATATTTTGATTTTATCACATATTGCGATTATTTTGCATAACGCTTAAAATACGTCTAATACTTACATGGCATTAATTAACAAGATTCGGGAGAAGTCAGGCTTCGCCATTGGCGCAATTGCTATAGGCTTGCTCATTTTCATTGTGTTGGGAGACCTGCTGGGGCCAAATTCCCGGTTGTTCGGAAGCAATACAACAGTAGGGGAGGTTGCCGGACATGAAGTGTCTGTGCAGGAATTTGAAGGCATGTTTGAGGAGGCCAAAAACAACTACGCCAACCAATACGGCCGCCAGCCTTCTGAAGCAGAACTTGCTTCATTGCGTGAGCAGACCTGGAACCAGTTAGTATTCAAGTATGCCTTTGAAGAGGAATTTGAAAAAGTAGGCTTAGGCATCTCTGCTGAAGAGCAGGTAGACATGGTACAAGGACGTAACGTGCACCCGGCTTTAAAGCAAATGTTCACGGATCCACAAACCGGGCAGTTTAGCGTAGAGCAGGTTAAGCAAACCCTTCGTAACCTGGGCAGCATGCCTCCAGAGCAGCAAGCTGCCTGGCGTAAATACGAAGCAGACTTAGCCACTGACCGTCTTCGTAACAAATACTACAACCTGTTCACGTTCTCTAACTACGTGACCACTGAAGAAGCTAAGCGTTTCAACGCAGAGCAAAACACCCGCGCCAGCATCAACTCTTTGTTTGTTCCTTATTTCAGCATTGCTGATTCAACCATCAAAGTAACCGATGACCAACTGAGCGAGTACCTGAACAATAACAAAAAGAAATTTGAAGTAGAAGAAGGCCGTTCAATCACCTATGTGACCGTACCGGTATCCGCTTCTAAAGAAGATAGCTCAGCCTACAGCACAGAGACCCAAGAGTTAGCAGCTCGTTTCGCTACTACTGAGAATGACTCTCTGTTTGTAAAAGCAGAATCTGACACTCCTTTCAACAGCGCTTACTTGCCCGCCAATGAGTTGCCGGAAGAACTGAAAACCCAAACGTTGGAGAAAGGCAAAATGTATGGTCCTTTCGCCCAGAACGGAAACTTCAGCTTATACAAGATCATGGACGTGAAGGAAGGCGGGAAAGCCTCTGTACGTGCCAGCCACATCCTGATCAAGCCAGAAAATACAACTCCAGAAGCCAAAGCCGCTGCCAAAGCAAAAGCGCAAGACTTGTTAAACCAAATTAAAGGTGGTGCTAATTTCGCTCAGCTAGCTGCGCAGCACGGAACTGACGGAACAGCCTCACAAGGTGGTGACTTAGGTTGGTTCACCGAAGGCCGCATGGTACCAGCTTTTGAGAAAGCAGTATTTAGCGCTCCGGGTGCAGGTCTGTTGCCAAACCTGGTAGAGACTGACTATGGATACCACATTGTTAAGATCACGGAGCCTAAAACTACCAAAACCTATCAGGTAGCCCAGGTAACCCGCGCCTTGACGCCAAGCGACAACTCTCGTGAGAATGCCTTCAGCCGCGCTGGTGTTATTGCCTCTAGCAGCACAGATTTAGAGTCTTTCAACAAGGCCGTTGCCAATGAGAAAGGCGTAATGAAAGCTGAAGCTAAAAACTTCAGTGCTTCTGACCGTGCCATTAACAACCTGCAGAATGCTCGTGAACTGGTACGTTGGGCTTTCTCTGAAGACACCAAAAAAGGCGATGTTTCTCCGGTAATCACCATGGATGACCAGTACGTAGTAGCGGTGTTAACCGGGAAACGTGAAAAAGGAATTGCCAAAGTAGAGGACGTACGTGATGAGTTAACTGCTCTTGTTCGTAATGAACTGAAAGCGAAGAAAATCAAAGAGAAATTAGCTTCTCTTTCTGGCCCGTTAGACCAGATTGCCGCTAAATATGGTCCAGATGCGTTGGTTCGTCCAGCCAATGATGTGACGTTGGGAGCTGCTAACGTACCAGGTTTAGGATTTGAGCCAGTAGCCGTAGGCAAAGCGTTCGGTCTGAAACCAGGACAGCGTACAGGCCCTATTGATGGGGAAGGCGGAGTAGTGATTGTGGAATTGACCAGCATCACCCCGGCCACTCCGGTAGCTGATGTAGCCTCTGTAAAGCAACAGCTGCAAGGCACCCGCGCCGGACGTGTACAAGGCGCCTTGTATGAAGCCGTTCGTAAAAACGCAGACATTAAAGATAACCGGGTTCGCTTCTTCTAAGAGAAACCGGATCAAGAAAACAGAAGAGCCGCGCCACCCAGCGCGGCTCTTCTGTTTTTATACAAATCCATTTTAAAGCAGTTTTTCAAAAACGAGCCTAAAACAGTATATTGAATACCTGTAGAATACGTTAAGGGAGAATAGCTTAGCTGGAGAATACCATGAAGAGAAAGTTATTGTTGATGTGGCTGTTGGTCATAGGCAGTTTGGGTTTCGCTATCCCCCAGAGTTGGGCGCAAGGGGTTCCCGAGCAGATGGCACTGGCCAAGGAGTACCTGCGGCAAAATGAATACACCAAAGCAGAAGGCCTGTTCAGTAAATTGATTGAACAGGACGTTCAGTTTGGACTAGTGTACCCGGACTACCTCAAAACCCTGCTGGCCCTCCGTAATTTCAAAGAAGCCGAGAAGCTGGTAAAACGAGCGCAGAAGAAATACCCTGATGTACCGGCCTATTCCATAGATGAGGGACGCGTAATGCAAGCCTCTGGTAACACCGCAGCGGCAGAGAAGAAGTGGGCCCAGGTAGTGCAGACCACCACTCCCGAAAATGTGTACGGCGTAGCTACGGCTTTCCAACAGGCAGATATGTTGCCCTTGGCAGAGCAGGCGTACCTGAAAGCCCGTCAGCTAAGCGGAAGTGAAAAGACTTTTGCTGCCCAATTGCTACAACTGTATGCTTTTCAACGCAAAACAGATTTGCTGGTAGACGAAGTATTGCGTCAAGTCAAAAGCAACAGTGTGCCCCTTACTTACGCGCAAAACCTGTTGCAGAACACTCTGCGTGACGAGGAATCTCTTACCATGTTGGAGCAGCGCCTCATGACAGCTGTTCAGGCAGAACCTGATGCCACACCTGTACAGGAACTGCTAATCTGGACTTTGTTGCAGCGGAAAGACTTTGGTCCAGCCCTGCTCCAGACCCGTGCCTTAGACCGACGTACCCAAGGCGGTGGCACCCGGGTCCTTTCCATGGCTGATATCAGCTTGCGCAACAAAGACTATACGACAGCTATTGAGGGCTACACCTACGTAATGCAGCAGTACCGTTCCGGCGAATTATACCCTATTGCCCGGCAGCGCATTATCCAGGCCCGTGAAGAACAGGTAAAGAACACATTCCCGCTAGACAAAGAGAAGATCAAACTCTTGGCGCAGGAGTATGAATCACTTCTCCAAGAACTTGGGCGTAATGACCGCACCGCTGAAGTGATCAAAGAACTAGGTGAACTGCAGGCATTCTACCTGGATGCTCAACCAGAAGCTGTGAAAAACCTGCAGGAGGTAATTGCTATGCCTCGGGCGCAGCCTAATGTAGTGGCAGAAGCCAAACTAATTTTAGCCGATGTGTACCTGCTACGCGGAGAGCCTTGGGAAAGCACATTGTTGTATAGCCAGGTAGAGAAAACGCACAAAGAACAGCCACTGGGGTATGAAGCCAAGCTCCGCAACGCTCGCCTCAGTTACTACAAAGGAGATTTTGAACTAGCTCAAAGCCACCTGGACATATTGAAACTGGCTACTAGTCGTGAGATCGCGAATGATGCCTTAGACCTGAGTCTGCTCATCATTGACAACACCGGTATGGATACTTCAGCAGCTGCGCTGAAGGAGTATGCCGCCATTGACTTCCTGGTGTTCCAACACAAGTACCCCGAGGCAATGGCTGCTTTGGATAAACTACTCATCAAGTACCCCGGGCACAGCCTCACCGATGAAATCTACTTCCAGAAAGCAGAGCTTTTGCAGCAAACGGGGCAGTTTCCAGAAGCTGCCAAAAACCTGCAGTTCATCATTGACAATCCTAAATACGACATCCTCTCAGATGACGCACTGTTCCTCTTAGCCAAATTGAATGAGGAAAACCTGAAGCAGCCTGAGAAAGCCCAGGAACTCTACAACAACCTATTAGTGAAACATCCGGGGAGTGTGTTTGTAGCCGAAGCCAGAAAGCGACTGAGAAAGTTGAGAGGAGATAAGGTATAGGCAAAAGCTCTGCTCAGTTTTCAGGCGTTTTCCAAAAATCAGCCTTAAAACAGAGCAGAGCTTTATAGAAGAACAAGTAAATTCCTTACGCTTTTAGCTCAATGTTTGGGTTCACTTCTCGAAGCGCATTCAGAAACTGTTCCTTCTCAGCCGGAGAGAAATATATGGTATCCCAACGGTTATAGTTGATTACCAAACCGTGCAATCCCAGTGCTGGCCGTAACCCAGACCAGAGATACTGATTCAACTTCACTTCCCTTATTTTCTGAATAGGAATACTGCCATGCAACGGCCCACATCTGAAATAAAGCGTTTCGCCCGCAATGCGATAGTAGGTGCCAAACCAGATCCAAAGCAGCAAACTACAGATTAGTAGGCAGAAAAGTCCCAGAGCAATCTTTCCCGCCAGAGGCATGGGGCTTTGTATTTCCTGCGCAAGCATAAAAAATAGCAGTGCGGTGGTGCCCCAGATGCCTAAAGTGCTCACCCAGCTTTTAGAAGAAGAGAACGTAACAGGAATCATAGCCTTGCAAAGAATTTACTATAAGGTACTAGATATCTAGCTCCTCTGCATCAATTACAAGGCTGTTTATTTTTAGTGTACTGGTTTGGCGTAGACACTCGTAAGACCTCCGGAAACTACGAGGTATTTTGAGTTGGCGGTATTGCAGCTGTGGCGGATGATCTGGTTTTGTAATCCAATACACCTTTGGGGTGTCGTCCCACTGAAGTTGCAAACTTCAGATTAATGTGGGTCCAAGTTGAAAACTTGAACCATGGAGAGGTATAAAGAAAGAAACAGCATCTACTTCTTTCACCCTATTCCAGTCTTTCCCTCGAGCGCCTCGCTTTTGGCCATAGATAGACTTTAACTAAGAGAAATGAACTTCTCAGGTCGAAAGGGCAGTGCGAGGGGGAAAGACGGGGCCTCGCGGCCGTGAGCGCACGGAGGGCAGCAATGAAACAGTCAAGTATAAGGGCCTCGCATCAACCAGGCACTACGCCAGCAACGGCAAAAGGCGTGCACACAGACAGAAGTACAATAAGCTTACAACGGAAAACAAAGACGCTTATCTGTAAACAGCTATGCCCAGTTTTAAAGCAATTTCCGCAAAGCAGCCCTAAAACTAATCCCGGAAGAAAATAAACAGAATAGCGAGGAACAAGAAGAAAGACAGGTACATAAGCACATCTACCAGGCCGTAGTCTTTGTATTTGTGGTAAATCTCTTTTAATCTTTTCACTTGAGTATATCTAGAGAATCAGAATCTGTCGTTTAAAAACACCAAGGTACAGAAAGGAGTGCCCGGTTCTCTCTCAGATTTCGTATTTTTGTCACCTCATTTCACAGAACAAGCCGCAGCAACAACCGATGCAGAAACGATGGGTAATAAAGGAAGCGCCGGACGCCGCAAAAGTACAGCATATTGCCACCAGCCTGAACATGAGCCTCACGTTGGCGTCTGTTCTCTGCCAGCGCGACATTTGTACGTTTGACGAGGCCAAAGCCTTTTTCAGACCCTCGCTCCAGGAGTTGCATGACCCATTCCTGCTCAAGGACATGGACAAAGCGGTGAACCGGCTCATTGAAGCCCTCCACCAGCAGGAACGCATTCTCATCTACGGCGACTATGACGTAGACGGCACCACCTCGGTAGCGTTGGTCTACGGCTTTCTACAAACGTATTTTGAGGATCGGATTGAATATTACATCCCAGACCGCTACTCCGAAGGCTATGGAATCTCTTTCCAAGGCATTGACTGGGCCCAAGAAAACGGATACAGCCTGATTATCTCCTTGGACTGTGGCGTAAAGTCTATCGACAAGATAGCGTACGCCAACACCAAAGGCATTGATTTCATCATCTGTGACCACCACTTACCTGACGACGAACTGCCTCAAGCCATAGCCGTGCTGGATGCCAAACGCGCCGATTGTCCGTACCCGTACAAAGAACTGGCAGGTTGCGGGGTAGGTTTCAAATTCATGCAGGCGTTCTGCCTGCAAATGGGTCTTGATGAAGAGCCACTCTTCCAACTTTTGGATCTGGTGGTGGTGAGTATTGCCGCCGATATTGTGCCTATCACCGGCGAAAACCGTATTCTGGCTTACCACGGACTTCAACGGCTAAACAACGGAGTTCTACGGCCCGGTTTGCAAGCCCTGAAAGAACTAGCCGATTTACGCAGTGAACTAGACATTACCCAAATTGTCTTCGGGTTTGCACCGCGTATCAATGCTGCTGGCCGTATGGGCGATGCCAAACGCTCCGTGGCCATGCTCCTGGCCAAGACGAAGGAAGAAGCCTTTGACATGGTGCAGAAGATCAACGTCTCCAATTCAGAGCGACGCGGGCATGACACCAGCATCACCAAAGAGGCACTGCAGATGATTGAGGACGATGACTTCCTGCGCAGTGCCCGCTCAACCGTCTTGTTCAAAGAGAGCTGGCACAAAGGAGTGGTAGGCATCGTGGCTTCGCGCTGCATTGAGAAATACTACCGGCCTACCATCATCCTTACAGAGTCTAACGGGAAAGCCACGGGTTCTGCCCGCTCGGTGCATGGGTTTGACGTGCACCAGGCCATTCTGGCGTGCTCAGATTTACTGGACCAGTTTGGCGGGCACATGTATGCTGCCGGGCTTACCTTGCCTGTGGAAAACGTGCCAGCGTTTAGGGAGCGTTTTGAGCAAATCGTGACCAATACCATTCTGGAAGAACAGCTGGTACCCATGGTGGAGATTGACATGCCACTGGAACTGCACCAGATAAGACCCGGGTTTTTCAATATACTGAAGCAGATGGAACCGTTTGGCCCCGGCAACATGGCACCAGTATTCATGAGCACTTGTGTGTATGACACCGGTTCAGCACGGGTGGTAGGAGATGCCCACCTGAAACTTCGCCTCACCCAGGACGGCGAAACTTTCTTTGATGCCATCGCCTTTGGCATGGCCGAGTATTATCCACGCATTCAGAAAGGCATTCCATTTGATGTGTGTTACTGCATTGAAGAGAACGTTTTCAGAGGAAACGTGACATTGCAGCTACGCATCAAAGACATCCGCTTTGCGGAATAAGCAGCATCCCTGAGGCTTCTTCTGTGGATAACTGCTTTTGATGTACTTCCTGAAAAATGCGCTATAAGCGGCTCAACTAGTATATTTCTTTGAAGCCAGCTTTGCCTATTCTTAAATACAAGAATTTAATTTTCAGTGCCTTGTATACAGATTGCTTGTGGAAAGGTGCTTGTCTCATCTTATGCAAAGCTGATTAGTTTCTGTTGATTACTAGCTGTTTTCTAAAAATAGGCTGAATTCAAGTTTTACCTGTGGATAAGTTCGCATCTGATGGGTAGATGCTGTATTTTTAAGCTGCTTACTTCCAAACACAAACAACCTCTTTCTTATATGAAACACAAATTCCTTTTGGCGGGACTCTTGCTGAGCGCAGGTGCGTTGACGGCGCAAGCACAAACGCCAGCCAAGAAAGTCTTAACCCACGATGTCTACGACTCCTGGAAAAGTGTTGAGGCCGACTCGCTCTCCAATGATGGGAAATACCTGCTCTATGCCGTCAACCCACAGGAAGGAGATGGGGTCCTTCACCTGAGAGATTTAAGCCAAAACTCAAGCAAGGTTTTCCCGAGAGGGTACCGCAGCGGCTTTACTTCTGACAGCCGGTTTGCCATATTTCAAATAAAACCTACGTTTGCTTCTACCCGCCAAGCCAAACTGAAGAAGAAAAAGCCCGAGGAAATGCCGAAAGACTCTTTGGCTATCTTGGACCTAACCAAAGGCACTACGCAGTACGTGGCTAGGGTAAAAGCCTACAAATTGCCCAAGCAGAACGGCGAGTGGCTGGCCTACCATCTAGAGGCACCCTTGGCTACCAAAGCCGTTAATGATACGAGTAAAACCAAAGCGGCCTCTTCTACTTCCGCAGCAGCCAAAGCTCCGGCAAAAGGCGCAGGCACGGGTGCAGCTAAAAAAGAAGAGGGTACTCAACTGGTGTTGCGGCACCTTCCTACTGGGCAGGAATATCAGTTTGACCGCGTCACAGATTTCCTGTTCTCAGACAAAGGCAACCGGCTGTTCTTTGTGAAAGCAGAGAAGGATGCTTTTCACAAAGGAGGCGTGTTCGCTTTTAATACCTCGGCTCGTAAAACCATGTCGATAGACACTGGCCGTGTTACTTACAAAAACCTGGTGGCAGACAAAGATGGGGAGCAACTGGCCTTTGTCTCCAGTAAAGACAGCACGGGCAAAGACATCCGGTATTTTCAGTTGTTGCACTGGGCTGCTAAAGACAACCGAGCACGGGTTATTGCAGATACTACGTTCAAAGGCATGCCTGCCAAGTGGATGGTCAGCGAACACGCGCAACTAGGGTTCTCAGATAAAGGAGACCGCCTCTTCTTCGGGACATTCCCCAGACCAATCCAGTACGAAAAGGATTCCACCAAATTGGAAGAGGAGAAGGTAAGCCTGGATGTTTGGACTTACCGTGACCCTTTGATCCAACCCATGCAGTTAAAGCAACTGGAACGGGAGCAGAAACGCTCGTTCCTGGCCGTGTATGATGTAAAAGGCAAGAAAATAGTCCAGTTGGCCACTCCTGAGATTCCGGATGTCTCTTTGAACCCCGGGCGTACCGCCGATGTGGCTGTGGGCAGCAGCAACGTGAACTACCTGCTGAGTGTGGGGTTTGATTCACCCTCTAGGCAAGATGCCTGGCTGATTAGCTTAAAGGATGGAAGCCGGAAACTGGCCGTAAAAGACACTCGTGGCACCCCACGTCTTTCACCGGGCGGGAAATACCTGTACTGGTACGAGCCCTCAGACAGTTCCTGGAAAGCAATGAATGTGAAGGAAACCAAGCCGGTGAACCTCACTAAAAAGCTGAAAGTAGCCTTCTACGATGAGCAGAACGACGTACCTACGCTTCCGGATGATTATGGCTTAACTGGCTGGACAAAAGACGACCAATACCTACTGGTAAATGACCGTTATGACCTGTGGCGCTTAGACCCAGACGGGAAAGCCCAAGCCGTGAACATTACCGATGGGTACGGACGTCAGAACAACCTGCAGTTCCGTTACCTGAGCTTAGACCCTAGCCAGCGCGTGATTTCTTCTGAAGACAGACTGCTGTTGCGCACCTTGAATCTCAAAACCAAAGATGCCGGCTTCTACACAGATTATGTAACCAAGTCCGGCGCCCCGCAGAAAGTCATGATGGAGCCATATAGCTTCAGCAGCGTACGGAAAGCCAAAAACAGCGATCGCCTTATCTTCCGGAGAGCCAGCTTCAGGGAGTATTCAGATGTGTGGGTAACCAATACCAACTTCAACGCGCCACAAAAAGTAAGCAATGCCAATCCGCAGCAAAGCGAGTATTTGTGGGGGAACGTGGAACTGGTAAACTGGCGCTCAGATGACGGGGTTCCGTTGGAAGGGCTCTTGTTCAAGCCGGAGAACTTTGATCCGAAGAAGAAATACCCCATGCTGGTATATTTCTATGAGCGTAACGCGGAGACCCTGCACAACTACCGTGCTCCTGCGCCCAGTGCCTCTACCATCAACATCCCGCTTTTTGTAAGTCAGGGTTATTTGGTGTTTGTGCCGGACATTATCTACAAAGACGGTTATCCCGGTGAGAGCGCCTATCACAGCATCATCCCGGGCGTGCAAAGCCTGGTAGCAAAAGGGTTCGTGGATGAGAAGAACATGGCCCTGCAGGGACAAAGCTGGGGCGGTTACCAGGTAGCGTATCTGGTGACGCGTACCAACATGTTTAAAGCCGCCATGGCCGGAGCACCCGTAAGCAATATGACCAGCGCCTATGGCGGAATCAGATGGGAGAGTGGTATGAGCCGTCAGTTTCAGTACGAGCGCACCCAGAGCCGCATTGGGGGTACCCTGTGGGAGAAACCCATGCAGTACATTGAGAACTCGCCGCTGTTCTATGTGCCTAAAATAGAAACGCCGCTCATGATGATGGCCAACGACAATGACGGAGCCGTTCCGTGGTACCAGGGCATTGAGATGTTCATGGCTATGCGCCGATTGAGCAAGCCGGTGTGGCTTTTAGTGTACAACGGCGAAGCCCACAACCTGATGCAGCGCAAGAACCGCAAAGACCTCTCCGTGCGCATGTCGCAGTTCTTTGACCATTACCTGAAAGGAGCCCCAGAACCCGCCTGGATGAAGAAAGGCGTTCCAACCTTGGTCAAAGGCAAAGAATATGGGTTGGAACTGATTGAGGAGCCTGCCACAGCAACGCCAACGCCGGGGCAACAACCTGCTACTACTACAACCGCCACGCCGGCTACAATCAGATAAAGGTTTAAAGCCTCTTTTCTGAAAACACCATAAAAGCCCAGCTTCTTACACAGAGGCTGGGCTTTTATCTTTTAAAAGTAGTTCTTGGACTGGCGATGGGATGGCTAGTAACCAATCATAGGAAGTAGCTTGGTAGAGCCCACAAGTCAGCAGTTGAAGAATGCATACAAGCGAGAATTCTGAATTAACTACGAGCCCGTTTTCAGCCTGATTTCTGAAAAGGATGATACCATCTACTTGGTTTGGGCAATTACTGTGGCCGGTGCAGGCTGTTCAGCCGGGGCAGGAACGCAGAAAGTACTTAGGTCTTCTAAATCGCCGTAGAACCAGTTCACGTCTACCGGTGACTCAATCCCTTTTACGATGCCTTTTTCAGAATACTGCCAGAAAGCCATCTTGTCTTTTGGGTGAGTAGAAGGCTCTTCGTTTTGGTAACGGGCAATCCAGAAATGATAGCCTGGGAAGTGACCCCGCAACTTGAGGTCGTAAAATTTCTGGTAAGTATAAATGATGGGTTTCACGCCGTAGTGTTTTTCAATGGAAGTAAGCCACAGGCGGACATCGTTGCGCATTTGAGCATCAGATACATCTTGGGCAAAGGTTTCTACGTCCAGAACAGGAGCTAAATCGCCAGGCTGAAGAGTGACGGTGTTTTTGAAAAGCTCTATCTGCTGGTCTACGTTTACCCACGGCAAATAATAGTGGTAAGCGCCGCGTTTAATTCCTTGTTGGCGGCTGTGTTCCCAGTTACGGTCAAAAAAAGGATCTTTTAAGAAATCACCTTCGGTGGCCTTGATGAACGCAAAGTTGATGTTAGATTCTTTCACATGTTTCCAATCTACTTCCTTCTGGTAACGTGACACATCAATGCCATGTAAATAGGCAGAGGGGTCCGAACCGGCACTTAGCAGGGTCAGGCAGAAAGTAAATAGGGCCGCCGCCACTCCCGAGCGGCGGGCAGCTTTCCTGAAGATGGAAAACATAGAGTGTACGTGCATGTGGTAAAGAGTAGTAAAAGGTACAGCTAAATGACAGCTTTTGCAAGCATTATCCCTATATCTCAATCACTTTATTTGATAAATTATACTGAGGATCAAAACCTTAAGAATATGAAGTACGTAGCTGACCCTCTTTCACGTTAACGTATCACATCTAAGGTTTATTCCTTAATTTTAAGCGATGATTTTACGTTCTGAAAACCTGTTCAAAAAATACAAGTCTCGCACAGTAGTAAACGATGTGAGCGTGGAGGTAAACCAAGGAGAGATTGTAGGGCTTCTGGGGCCTAACGGTGCCGGGAAAACCACTTCCTTCTACATGATTGTAGGATTGGTGAAACCTAACTCCGGGCGTATTTTCCTGGACCAGGAAGACATTACAGAATTGCCCATGTACCGCCGCGCTAAAAAGGGCGTAGGGTACCTGGCGCAGGAAGCATCTGTGTTCCGCGACCTGACAGTGGAGGAAAACATCATGTCGGTGCTGGAAATGACGAACATCAGCAAGCAAGCCCGTCGTGAAAAGGTAGAGGAACTCCTGGAGGAGTTCTCCCTCACACACGTGCGGAAGAACAAAGGGGTAGTGCTTTCCGGAGGTGAACGTCGCCGTACCGAGATTGCCCGTGCCCTAGCCGTAGACCCATCGTTCGTGTTGCTGGATGAGCCATTTGCCGGGGTAGACCCTATTGCGGTAGAGGAGATCCAGACCATTGTAGCCAAACTCAAAACCAAGAACATCGGCATCCTCATCACCGACCACAACGTGAACGAGACGCTCTCTATCGTAGACCGTGCTTATTTGCTGTTTGAGGGTAAAATCCTGAAGTCAGGCACCGCCGAAGAACTCGCTGCCGATGAGCAGGTGCGCCGGGTGTATTTAGGCAAGCACTTCGAGCTGAAGCGGAAAGTCTGATTAATAGTTTGTTGTTGTTCTTAAGCGCTATCCATCTTGTTGTCACCCTGTAAGTAACTTGTGGGGAACGAGGAAGGCTTCTTTTCAGCGCAATTACCCTTAGTAAGCTAAATCCTTCCAGAAGGCCAAAGAGGAGGGAGGTAGTTTCCTAGCCTACACTGGAGGTGAGAAACTTAATCTTTGAAGAACAGTACAAGCACATACTCCAGCATTAAAAAGCAATGGAGAGCCTGATTAAACGCGGGGAGCAACAACCAACAATTAACAATTCTATAGTGGAGATAATCAATTCGCTTGTGACATGGGTAATGAAGAAAAGGATCCACCAGATAGACCTTTTCCGGAAATATCCACATGATGTTCAAAACGAGTTGTTTACCAATCTTATCTCTACCGCCAGAAACACGGAGTGGGGCCAGAAGTACGGCTACTCAGATAAGTTAAGTGTGCGGGAGTTTCAGGAGCGGGTACCCATCTGTGCTTATGAAGACTTGTACCCGTACATTGAGCGCGTGATGCGCGGTGAGCAGAACGTGTTGTGGCCCAGCAAAGTAGAATGGTTTGCTAAGTCATCAGGTACCACTAACGCCCGCAGTAAGTTTATTCCCGTTACCCCAGAGGCCCTGGAAGACTGTCACTACAAGGGAGGCAAAGACATGCTTTCCATTTACGTGAACAACTACCCAGACACCAAAGTCTTTTCCGGCAAAGGGCTCTCCATCGGCGGCAGTCACCACCCGAATGAGTTCAATTCAGACACCCGCTGCGGAGACGTATCAGCGGTGATCATGCAGAACTTGCCTTTATGGGCTGAGGCCATGCGTACGCCGCCGCTTAAAGTGGCGCTCATGGACAAGTGGGAAGAGAAGATCGAGAAGATGGTAGAAATCACCGTCAAAGAAAACGTGACCAGCCTTTCCGGTGTGCCCACTTGGACCTACGTGCTTTTAAACCGCATTTTAGAAGAAACAGGCGCAAAAGACATCACCGAGGTTTGGCCCAACCTGGAGCTGTTCACCCATGGAGCTGTGGCATTTGGTCCTTACCGCGAACTGTTCCGCCAACTAATTCCTTCTGAGAAGATGAACTACCTGGAGGTGTACAACGCCTCTGAAGGGTTCTTCGGAATACAGGATGAGCCCAGCCTGAAAGATGAGATGCTTTTAATGCTGGATTACGGCGTTTTCTACGAGTTCATCCCGATGGAAGAGGCCGATCAGGAAAACCCAAGAGTACTAACTTTGGATCAAGTAGAACTGGGCAAGAATTACGCCCTCATCATCTCTACCAACGCTGGGCTTTGGCGTTACAAGATAGGTGATACAGTGAAGTTCACCTCGTTGGCGCCGTACCGCATTAAAATTTCAGGACGTACGAAACACTTTATCAATGCCTTTGGCGAAGAGGTAGTGGTGGAGAACGCTGAGACGGCCATCACAAAGGCGTGCGAGGCTACTGGTGCCACTATCACCAACTTTACGGCCGCTCCTGTGTACTTTGAAGGCAAAAGCAAAGGTGGGCACCAGTGGGTCATAGAATTCTCTCAGCACCCGTCAAGCATAGAGCGTTTCACTGAGGTGCTGGACCAGACCCTGCGCACCGTGAACTCAGATTATGATGCCAAACGCCAGAAAAATCTCGCCCTACAGGCTCCATTGATTACGGTGGCTCCTTCTGGTGCCTTCCTGAACTGGCTACAGCACAAAGGCAAACTAGGCGGTCAGCACAAAGTACCTCGCCTTTCCAACAATCGAGAGTATCTAGAGGAGATTCTTAAGGTGAATCAGCTTTCATAGCCAGAGAAGCATACGTTTCCATAAACTTAGCTACTACTTATGTTTAGCACCTGTTTTTCGAAATGAAGGACGGAAATGGCACAGCAGTACCCAAAGCTGATGGGCCATCAAGTTTTATTTGTTTTGCCGTAAAACACACCTATGGAGTCGATCACCCTCAGCTAAGTCTCTTGCCTTTTAGAAAAATTGAATTTATGTGCGAATTAATATGAGTAATTAAATAATTATATTATCTTTATTCTATTACAACGCTTAATCAGAAACAGTAACGCTCTTCAGGAAAAGGCAAAAACATGCCTTTAAGCCCGCTCTAAGGCTTATTGCCAAGGAGTAGAAGATCCACGTGCCGGCATCTAAGTGGCCGGAGAAACCAGTCAGGTTCATCAGGAAAGTCCCCCGCTAATTCTAGTAATCCTCTTTTTAAAAAAAACTCAGAGCATAGGTCCGGCTAAGGCAATCCTATGCAGCTGTATCTATTCCTTTCTCCACCTCTAACCCTTTTAATGCCATGAAAAGAGTCTTAACCCTTCTGTGCACAGCCGCTTTTTTCTATAGCTGCGAGAGCAAACTCCAGGAAAACACAACAACCAACAATGCCGGTCTAGTCAGTGCCATCACCGAATCTGCTACGCAACCTACGGCTTTGAACCAGCAAGCCTTAAAAGAGCGGGGAGAGTATTTGGTAACTATTGGAGGATGTAGTGATTGTCATTCGCCTAAACTGGCTCCCTCCGATAAAATACCACCTATGACGGCAGACCCTGACCGGTTTTTATCTGGGCACCCAGCGTCTGCGAAGCTTCCACCCATAAGCCCAGGATCGGGACAAAACGGATGGGTCATGTTCAACATGGACAATACGGCGGCAGTTGGGCCTTGGGGTACTTCCTTTTCGGCAAACCTAACCCCAGACCCCACCGGCATAGGAAACTGGACACTGGATAACTTTAAGAAAGCATTAAGGGAAGGAAAATATAAAGGCATGGACAATACCAGGCCACTGCTTCCGCCTATGCCCTGGCCCCACTACAGTAAGATGAAGAATGAAGACTTGGAGGCTATCTTTACGTACCTGAAGTCTATCAAACCCGTGAAGAATGTAGTGCCGACACCTATTCCGCCTGCAGTTTGATTTCCTGGTTAAACAGAAAGGCAGAAGACACTGAACGCCTTCTGCCTTTTTGTTTAACGTATTCCCGTCAAGCAGATCTACTCTAAAAAGCTGCTCAGTAAGCCGCCTTCTTTGTTTGCGTTGCCGCCGTGCGGCATCAAGGCCTGAATGAGTTTCTTCACTGGCATAGACTGGATCCAGACGCGGCCGGTGCCTCTGAGAGTAGCCAGAAACAGGCCTTCGCCCCCGAAGACCATGGAGCGCAAACCGCCCGCCCGTTGAATATCAAAATCAATCCCATTTTCATAGGCCACCACGCAGCCGGTATCTACCCGTAGCGTCTCATTGTGCAGATGGCGCTCAATTACGGTGCCGCCCGCGTGGATGAAGGCCAAGCCATCGCCGGTGAGGCGTTGCATGATAAAGCCTTCGCCCCCGAAGAAGCCCGCGCCCAAACGCTGGTTGAAGTGCATGGCAATGCGGGTGCCCAGCGCCGCCGCCAGGAAACCGTCTTTCTGCACTATCAGCCCCTGCGGAAACTCCGCCAGGTTGATGGGCATAATGGTGCCCGGGTAAGGGGCCGAGAAGCCCACTTTGGCCTTGCCGTATCCGCGATGAGTAAAGTGCGTCATGAACAGTGACTCGCCGGTAATGGCGCGGCTGCCCATCTGTACCAGCTTGCCTAAGAAGCCCGAAGCAGGGTTAGAGCCATCGCCCATCTTAGTTTCAAACTGGATGCCGTCTTCCATGAAGACCATGGCACCAGCCTCGGCAATCACAGTTTCCTGCGGGTCCAGTTCTACTTCCAGCACCTGAATGTCTGCGCCGTAAATGCGGTAATCTACTTCGTGGGATGTCATATAGGAGGTTAGGTTTATTTTTTCTTCGGCTTAGGGTCTGATGGTTTCTCACCCTTGGGGAGAAGGTCATCATCGGCGTCATCATCTAACACTGGCCCTTTTTTGAAGAAATCCTCCTCGTTCTCTTCCTCCTCCACGGTTTCCTCAATCGGATAGTCCTCGTCTTCCTCCTGTGCCCGTTTCTTGCCCTGGTCACCTACCAGTTTCTTGTCTGAGACGTTGCGGTCCAGGAAAGAATTAAGCTGGTCAATGTTGAAGTTAGAGGTAATATCCCCAAGGGGGTTAATCTTGATCTCAAAGCCTTCCAGCTCAGGGTGTACCTTCGCTTTTTTCTCCGGCTTGTTTTCTGGTTTGTCCTTATCTGATTTTTTCTTTGCCATAGTAGTAGAATTTACGCCCAGGCCGCAAAGCTGCCCGTTCTGTTGTTCTTACTACAAACGTGAAAACCAGAAGAAGGATAAACGAATTAAAAAGAAACCGCCGTCATAAACAAGCAGGAGGTGCTTATTTATGACGGCGGAGCAACTTCTATTTGAGAATATGTTTTAGACCTCTTTTACTACAAACAGGCGTAAAACATGGGTATCTTTTTAGTGTCTTCAGCAGAAGATAACCTTAAGCAGCGTACTGGGCCAGCTTGGTTAAAGCAGCGTCAATACGGTTTTCAGTTTCTTCTCTTCCGATGATCTCGATGATTGCCATCAGATCAGGACCTGCTTCCACACCGGTTAAAGCGATTCTCAGGGCCTGCATTACTTGGCCAATTTTCAGGCCATTGCGCTCCAGAATCTGCAGCAACAAAGCTTTCACAGAATCAGCGTTGAACTCTGGCAGAGAAGCCAGTTCATTTCTGAATTGCTCAAAAGCACCAGCCGCAGCGGCTGACCATTTCTTGGCGGCTACCTGCTCATTGTACTGCGTAGGGGCTACAAAGAAATAAGCGGCTTCTTTCCAGAAATCTTGCGGAAACGTCACGCGCTCTTTCATTAAGCCCACGATCTTCTCGGCACGCTCTTCAGAACAGGTAATGCCATCAGGCAACGCCCTTAGCAGGTACTGCGCCAGTTCAGCGTCTGGTTTGGCGCGCAGGTACTGCTCATTGTACCAACGGGCTTTCTGAATATCGAAACGGGTACCAGACTTACCAATTCGCTCAATGCTGAAGGCCTCAATCAGTTCTTCCATTGAAAAGATCTCCTGTTGCGTACCCGGGTTCCAACCCAAGAAAGCCAGGAAGTTCACGAAACCGTCGGGCATGTAACCAGCCTCACGGTAACCGCTTGATTTCTCTCCGCTCACCGGATCTACCCAGTTTAGCGGGAATACCGGGAAGCCTAACTTGTCGCCATCACGCTTGCTCAGTTTACCGTTTCCGTCTGGTTTCAACAGTAATGGTAAGTGCGCGAACTCCGGCATGGTGTCTTCCCAACCGAAGTAACGGTACAATAGCACGTGCAGCGGCGCACTTGGCAACCACTCCTCGCCTCTGATCACGTGGGTGATTTCCATTAAATGGTCATCCACAATGTTGGCCAGGTGGTAGGTGGGCATACCGTCAGACTTCATCAAGACTTTGTCGTCAATGGCCGAGGAGTGCACCATTACCCAACCTCTGATCATGTCTTTCAAACGAACTTCTTCTTTACGCGGCACTTTCAATCGGATCACGTACGGGTCACCGCTCTCTAACCGGCGCTTCACCTCATCCTCTGGCAGGGTGAGGGAGTTCTTCATGGTGGCGCGGGTGATGGCGTTATACTGCGGGGTGGCTACCTTGGCGGCTTTGAGGCGCTCACGCATCTCTTCCAATTCCTCGGCAGTGTCAAAAGCGTAATAGGCATGGCCGGCGTTTACTAGTTGCAGGGCATAATCCATGTACATGGGCTTGCGTTCCGACTGGCGGTAAGGCGCGTGCGGACCGCCGTGCACCGGGCTTTCGTCCAGCTTAATGCCGCACCACTCCAGAGAGTCAAAAATGTATTGCTCGGCGCCGGGCACAAAGCGGGTTTGGTCAGTATCTTCAATGCGCAGCAACATTTTGCCACCCATTTTCTTAGCGAACAGATAATTATACAGCGCTGTGCGAACCCCGCCAATGTGCAGCGGCCCGGTGGGGCTAGGGGCAAAGCGTACTCGTACTTCTCTTTCCATGTTGTATAGGTATGTCAATCGAGGTGCAAAAGTACGGTATTTCACGTCTTCCGTAAAGCTTTTATCCTTAAAACCTTGCGCCTCTGTTATCTACTAATTTATAGCCAGTTCTCTTCTTTGGTTAAGGTTTTCTGCTTTTGAAACCACTTGTAGGTCAAGAAGTTTGTAAACCTACTGCTTCTAGTACGTATGAGGAAGAAAACCAACTACATGCTCAAAAAGAAGCTAAAAGATGCTTGGGGGATAATCATAGAGGTCTGGCTGGACTTTCTGGATAATAATTCCTTTCAGAAAGGGGCCGCTCTGGCGTATTACACCATTTTTGCGCTTCCGCCTATTCTCATCATCATGATCAACACCGCCGGAGCCGTATTCGGGCGCGAAGCCGTGCGCGGACGCGTCTACGAGCAGCTGCGGGAGTTGGTGGGGGGCAAAGGCGCGTCAGATATTCAGGACATGGTAGAAAACATTAACCAGTCCTCAGACTTCACCTTTGCCACCGTAGTGGGGGTGTTTACCTTCTTGGTGGGCGCTACGGGGGTATTTGTTTCTTTGCAGGAGTCTCTGAACCAGATTTGGGGGGTAAAGCCGAAACCCAGAAATGAATACCTGAAACTGCTCTGGGACCGGCTGCTTTCCTTTGCCATGATCATGGCCATTGTTTTTTTGCTGCTGGTGAGTTTGTTAGTGCACACCGTTTTGGTGGCCATTACCTCCTTTCTGGCCGACCGCGTAGATCCGTCGCTGCTTCAGTTAACGCAAATCACCAATTTTGTAGTCTCCACTGGGGTAGTCATGTTCCTGTTTGCCCTGATTTATAAGTTCCTACCCGATGCGAAGATAAAATGGCGGGATGTCTGGGTAGGGGCGCTGGTTACCTCCTTGCTTTTCTCGCTGGGTAAGTCCTTGATTGGGATTTACCTGGGGAACAGTGATTTTGCCGGAATATACGGTGCCGCGGGTTCAGTCATTGTGGTGCTTACCTGGGTGTTCTATACGTCGCAGATTATCTTCCTGGGCGCGCAATTCACCTTGGTGTATGCCCGACGCTACGGAGCCGACATTTACCCTTCCACGTATGCGGTACGCGTGATCAACAAAGAAGAGGAAATAGGGCATGCCCCGCTCAACGATGAACCCGGTCCCAACGAAGCCAAAGCCAGGGGCGAAGACTGTGACGTTGAAGAGAGAGTGAAGGAGTGAGAGATTGGAAAAGGAAGAGTAGGTCAGATGTATTTTGAGGCAGTTTTTAGCAATCCGGACTTAAAACTGTTTTTTTCCTTTTACTCTTTCAATCACTCCATCTCTCACTCACTCATTAGAATTTCACCGCAATGCAGGAGATCTCCACATTCACGTCCTTAGGTAAGCGGCTTACCTCCACGGTCTCTCGGGCTGGCGGATTGCTGGTGAAGTAGCTTCCGTAAGTTTCATTGATGGCCCCGAAGTTGCCTAAGTCTTTTACGAAGATGCTGCACTTCACTACGTTGCTGAAGTCCATGCCGGCTTCCTGCAAAATATACTGCAGGTTTTTCATGACCTGGTGCGTTTCGGTCTGGATGTCGCCCTGCACCAATTGGCCGGTGGCCTGATCCAGCGCGATTTGACCGGATACATACAAGGTGTTGCCTGCCATAACGGCTTGGCTGTACGGCCCAATTGGTGCCGGAGCAGATTTGCTTTCTATAATGTTGGTTGCCATAAACAAAGAGGTTAATCAGTATCTTTACAAGGTTAAAGGTACAGAAATATGAACACATTGGTTTTGGCAACCGAAGAGCAGGAAGCGGAGGTTAGCTTGAAATTTTATAACAGAGCCTACCTTCACTTGCAAGACCCGGCAGAACTGAAAGCATGGCTTCCGCAGGCAGATTTGGTGATTGATCTACTCTTGCATGAACAACCAGAACGGCTAGCGCAATACAATCAACAAGGCAAACGTGAAAAACTGACCGTGTTCTTCAACGCCAATAATGTAAATATGACGGAGTTTGCCTCGGCGTACGTCCCGCTCAACTTTCACTTAGCAGGCTTCATAGGCGAGCCTATAATCAACCGCGAAGTCCTGGAAGTGGCTACGCTTCGCGAAGATTCTCAACGTTCCATAGACAAGGCTTTCGTCTTCCTGGCATCGCTCTATCAATTGGTGAACGTCAAGAAATAGGAAGCTTCCAGCCACTTTTAAGAAAACAGCCTTAAAACGGGATTCCTATCGCTGGCGCGAGCGTCCCGCTCGTGTCCGAACGCATTCCTGAACCCTTCCCCTCATTTGTCATCCTGAAAGGAGCTTGTGAACGAAGATAACGTTTGCTACAACGCATTTCTGGTTCACCCTCTCTTTCTTTGGCCTGTCCCCTCACAGGACAAACTGTCTCGGAGCAGCTTTACTTCGGTCTGTTGAGGGACAGGTCAAGGCGGAATTCGTGTCCTGACACATCCTTTTATCGGCATACAAACTACATACATTTGACCAGCGTGTGGACACGAGCGGGACGCTCGCGCCAGCGAAAGGAAGGAGTTTTAGTAAAGTATCTTTTAGGCTGTTTTCCCAAAAACATGTTTAAAACAGAAAGTACAGCCGTAAAACTGTTTTTATGTTTTAGTGAGTTGATGCGGTTAGCTCTATAATCAGTCTTAGCGTATCACACCTATTTTCTGCCCATTCCAGTTCGGGAACAGCACCTTTTCATTCTGGATGTTTAAATGTTTTCCGGCTACTTCGCTGAAAATGCTCCTGAAATCGGTGGTGACGGGTAGGTCACGGCCGTCTTCCAGATTTTCTTTGGCCAGAGGAGGAACGTGGCCGTGCACCAGCCCACCGTTCACCTCATTGCCCAAGATGAACATGCAGGAGCCGCGGCCGTGGTCAGTGCCGTTGCTGCCGTTTTGGTGCACGGTTCGGCCGAACTCGGTCATGGTCATGACATTCACGTCATCCTGGTACGCATCTAAATCAGTCCAGAAGGCGGTGATGCTTTGGCTCAAATCATTCACGTTGCGGGCGAAGGTACCATTGGCTGTGCCCTGGTTGTAGTGCGTGTCCCATCCGCCAGATTCGGCGAACGCTACTTCCAAGCCCACGTCTAGTTTGATCATCTGGGCAATCTGCTTAAGTGAGTTGCCTAACGGAGAGTTGGGGTACACGGCATTGTTGGCCGGAAGGTAATTTCTGGAACCTACCTTACTCAGCATCTTCACAGCCTCAAAGCTTTCCTTGCCGGTTTTATTCAGCAGCGAGGAAGAGGTTTGATCATACAAATCTTCAAAGTTCTTAGAGGCGGCCATGGCGGCTTTCTGGTTTCCGCGCATCTGCACGCCAAAGTCCTGAAGGTTACTGATGGCAATGGCCGAGTGGTCACCATAAAATGAGCGGGGCAGCGAAGAGGTGAGGCTTACCGCCTGAAACGGAGTGGCGGCTTCATGGCCCATCAAACCAACCGCCCGGTTCAGCCATCCGCTGGCGGTACCTTTATCAAACGGAGTGCCGGTTTCCATGAAGTCTTGGGCATCAAAGTGGGAGCGGGTAGGATTAGGCGAACCCATGCCATGCACAATGGCCAAACGCTTCTCCCGGAACAAGGGCTCAAAGGACTTCATAGCAGGGTGCAGGCCAAACCGACCGTCTAAGTCCAGCAAGGGGTTGGAAGAACTTTGGGCGGCGGTCATAAACAAGCTGGGGCGTGCCAGTTGCAGATGGGCATCGGTGAACGGTGTCACTGCCATCAAGCCATCCATGGCGCCCCGCTGGAAGATGCAGACTAGGATTTTATTTTTCTTGTACGGCAGCATCAGTTTCCGGCTATTAGTGGCCTGCGCTAAAAAGTTGGGTACGCCACCCAGACTTGCTGCGAAAAGCGCCAAAGCTCCTGATTTTAGAAATCCTCTTCTGGTCGTCATGACAAGTCCTTTGTGCCTGTTTATTAACCTTATCTACGCTGAAATTCCGGGGAACCAATAATGATGCCTACTATCTGGGCCAGCATGGGGGAATTGCCTCCTTTCTGATGGAAGGTAGTATTGGCAACGGAGGTGTTCTTTTCAGCATCCCTTTTCTTCGGCTGATCTAGCATCATTTGCTCTTCCTGCTCCTGTGGTTCTTTCTGCGCTACAGCTTGGTTCTTGTGAGCGGCAGCATTTACTTTAAACCCAAACTCAGGGTCATTGAGCGAGGGCGTTAATCTTTTGATGGTTGCTTCCAGGTTGCGTTCGGGCATTAGAAATTGACTGTAAGTGATCAAAGCCGCTTCGGCACTTTCTGGTTCACGGTTCTGGTTCAAAGCCACCAAATCAAAGGAGATGCCTTTGATCTTCTGCGAGGCCAGAGCTAACCCGAAGTTCATGCGGTTGAGCAGGGAACCTGTGTTGATCCAGTAGGTGCCTTTGTCCGGGAAGCCGGTAGGTGCCTGGTAGGAATATATTTTCTCGCCCATTTTGGTAATCCAGGTGGCTAAATGTCTAGGCTCATGTACCTCGGCATTAAGGCTGCGGACAGAACTGATGGCCAACTCAAACGGAGATTTAGTTTTCTCCCGTAGGGCTTCTTTGCTCCAGAACTCAGGTGCGGCGACCATGGTCATCAAGACTTCCCGGATGTCACCGTCTTTCTCCGTAAAGGTCTTGGCCATCTTGTCAATGAGGCTTCGCGGAGGTGTGTCGCTGACAAAGCGTGTAGCTAATTTAGTAGAGATAAACTTGGCTGTAGATGGATGATGTGCCAGCAATTTGATTAACTGGAGTCCCTCTTCGTATCCGCCCTGCGGCGGGAAAGTAGTGCCCAGCACTTCTTTTCTACCTTTGTCATGGCGGTTAGCTGCAAACAGGAAATCACCTTCCTGCACAAAGCCTTGTTTCTGGAGGGCTTCCGTCCGTTTTGGGTTGTTAATAGCTGCCGGGGCATTGTCTAGGCGATAACCGTCTATGGCTGGATTGATAGTCCATCCGGTCATAATATGGGCAGCCTGTGTGACATCTTGCTGTGTATAACCGCCATCAACCCCCAAGGTATGGAGCTCCATGATTTCCCGGGCGTAGTTTTCATTTAGTCCCTGGGCCTTTTTTGCTCTTCTCACCTTCTCTGCCACCTGCATTTGCTGCATGGTATTGTCTTGTTCCTGCCTTCTTTCTAATAGCTGAATTTGACGCTCCTGCCTTTGTTTCTGTGCGGGGGTAAGGTCTGCGTTGGAGGAGGTGCTCTTGAAGTTGTCTAGATACGTGAGCATGGCTGGCGATTTTGCAGTTGCCAGCAGAAGCGTTTCAAACTTACCCAAAGCATTTGGCCTAATCACATCCCGCTCATAGGAGGTGAGATACAGGTCACAGTTCTTATTGGTAAGTGAAACGTTAAAATGGTTAAACCAGAAGCTGGTGAGAATCTCCTGTAGTTGATTTTCTGAGTAGGTAGCCCTTAGTATTTTCTGGTTGACCATTTCTTGATAGAGAATGCGTTGTGGTTTAAACCCTTTTTGCTGCATATAGCTCTCCAGCTTGGCTTGGTATTCCTGCTTGCTGATTTTATCTGCCGCGTCTTTTCTCACCGCATCTTTATCAATGAGGCCTTCTCTGATAGCCATTTTTAAGACTTGCCCCTGTTTAGGAAAGGTCTGGACTATTTGTGCATTTGACATTCTAAGGGTTTCATACTTCGCTAGCCTCTGTTCCAAGGCTGAATTTGGAAAATCGGCCTGTAACTGACGCTGCACCCATTTTTCTAACCCCATTTTTACGACTTCCTCCACTTGGTCTGGCTTAGCACCGAAGGTAAAGCGGCTAAGTAAATGAGCAGCAGCCTGTCGTTCAGTTAGACCAGCCTTCCTGTAAGGAAATTTTGTTGGTTTCTCTTTAGACCTTCCTGTGCCGCCAAATGAAGACAGCAAAAGAAAAGACAGTATGAAAAAGAATGTTAAGCCGGAGTATCTGAGTGCGCTTCTCATACTGTAGGTATTAGGATTGAGGCTGATTAACTTCTTTGTTCATTAGAAGGAACCTGGTACATCTGCTGCTAAAATTCCCACTTATTGTGAGCAATAATTTTTTCTATAGATTGGAAATCAGAACAATGGTTTAATGCTTGGATATATTTTAACGCTTCTTACCAGTTTCAAACTATAAACGGCTTCTTTGGATATGTTTCATATTTTATGGGAAAGAAGATAAGGATTTTCAGCTTATTTAAAGGAGTTTCTTTAAAAGGTGTATAAAACAAAAAGGGAAGCCATTCGGCTTCCTTTTTTGTTTTATACACTAAGTAGTTTATTCAACTGTTACAGACTTAGCCAAGTTACGTGGTTGGTCTACGTTACAGCCGCGCAATACGGCAATGTGGTAGCTCAGCAACTGCAAAGGAATAACAGAAAGCAACGGCATCAAGGCTTCGTGGGTACTAGGTACTTCAATCACGAACTCAGCCATTTGAGGAATCACCGTGTCGCCTTCGGTAACAATAGCGATCACTCTACCTTTACGGGCTCTTACTTCCTGAACGTTTGAAACGATCTTCTCATAAGAGCTGTCTTTGGTGGCAATTACCACCACCGGCATGTTCTCATCAATCAACGCAATTGGTCCATGCTTCATTTCTGCCGCTGGATAGCCTTCTGCGTGGATGTAAGAAATCTCTTTCAACTTTAAAGCACCTTCTAAAGCTACCGGGAAGTTAAACCCACGACCTAAGTAAATGAAGTTAGACGCGTCTTTGAAAATCTCAGAGATAGCTTGTATTTCTTTATCTAACTGAAGTGCTTGTTCCACCTTAGCCGGAATTTTCTCCATCTCCAACATCAGGGTACGTAAAGCTGTCAATTCCATAGTGCCACGCATCTCTGCAATCATCATCGCGATGAGCGAAAGAACCGTTACCTGAGCAGTGAAGGCTTTAGTACTAGCTACTCCAATTTCTGGACCGGCGTGTGTATAAGCTCCAGCGTCAGTGGCACGCGCGATAGAAGAACCTACCACATTACATACCCCAAAGATCATCGCCCCTTTAGCCTTAGCTAATTCCAGTGCTGCCAAGGTATCGGCAGTTTCTCCAGATTGAGAAATAGCGATCACAATGTCTCCCTCACGAATAATCGGGTTCCGGTAACGGAACTCAGAGGCATATTCTACCTCAACCGGGATACGGGCAAACTCTTCAATCATGTACTCGGCTACCAGTCCAGCGTGCCAGGATGTTCCGCAAGCCACAATAAGGATGCGGTCAGCGTTCTTGAAACGAGTAGCATATTCTCTGATGCTGGACATAGTCAGCTGCGTATTCTCAGCCACTAAACGACCACGCATGCTGTCCATGATAGAACGGGGCTGCTCAAAAATTTCTTTCAGCATGAAATGTGGGTAGCCGCCTTTTTCAATGGCTTCCAACTCTAACTCCAATTTCTGAATGTAAGGTGTCTGCACCACGTCTTCTTTGGTGCGGATGTCTAACACACCATCTTTGATAACAGCAACCTCAAAGTCATTCACGTACACCACTTCATTGGTGTACTCAATGATAGGAGATGCGTCAGAGGCTAGGAAGTACTCGCCTTTGCCTACGCCAATTACCAGAGGGCTACCTTTACGGGCCGCCACTAACTGAGTAGGGGAGTCATGGGAGATCACGACAATGGCGTAAGCTCCTACTACTTCATGTAAGGCCAAACGGACAGCTTCTGCCAAAGACACGTTACTGTTCTTTTGCACATCCTCAATCAGGTTTACAAAAACCTCAGAGTCAGTATCGCTGTGGAATTCGTAGCCTTTGTTAAGTAAGTGTTTTTTGAGAGAAGCGTAGTTCTCAATGATGCCATTGTGGATGATGGCAATCTTCTTGGAAGATGAGTAGTGCGGATGAGCATTCGCATCGTTTGGTTCACCGTGAGTAGCCCAACGAGTGTGGCCTATGCCAATGTGGCTGCTGGTATCTTGGGTACCAATATGGGTTTCTAAATCGGCTACTTTGCCTTTCTTTTTAAAAACCTTAAGGTCCCCATCGTTTAATAAAGCTACGCCGGCGCTATCATAACCCCGGTATTCCAAACGCTTTAATCCTTTTAAAATAATTGGGCAGGCTTCTCTCTGCCCCACATACGCTACAATTCCGCACATACTACTGTAATTCCTGTTAAGCTAGGGGTATAAAAATATTATTGAGCTGTTGAATAAAAGAGTCTTAGTCTGATTTTGCGCTCAGCGTTAGGACTCTGATTTGCCTCAATGATGGCACGGTTTATCGTTTGTGCCATGTTGGTAGGCGTGGAGACGGTGCTGGTGACGTTAGACGGCAGGAGTATTAGCCCGTTATTTTCCCGTCTGTTGTAGAGTAGGTTTTGTATGTAGCTGGTGATGTTTACTACATATACATACCCGCCATTTTTACCCCGGTATTGAAGGGTAGCCGGAACGTTGCTGCCCTCAGCCACCAACGCACTTGGTACGCCCTGTTGCATGGCTATCCTGTTAGAACGAGTCGCCTCTACAACTGTGATTACAGGAGGTAGTGACAAGGAGTCTGCCCCGTTTATTAAAGGAATAATCAACTCTGCTTTGTTAACAGCCAGGTTCTGGTCCTGTTTCTTTCCTGTTCTGGCAGCCTCTATAGGGTCTTTTTCTCTAAAGTAAGAAATGTGTGGCAGGTCAATTTTGGTAACGAGACCTGTTCCGGCCTGTAAATAGGTGCGGTTACCAGCAGCTTCTGAGGACAAGGTGGCTCCATTATTTTGCAAAGTAGCCAAACCTGTTCCATTCCTATTTGCCTCAATCTGGTTAAAATACCTATCTGTAAACATAAAGGTAGTTACTTTGGCCAGGTTCTTCTTTGACTTATAGTGAAGTGCCAGAGTCGTGCTGGTAGAGGTTGGCAAAAACCCAATCATAGTGCCTTGACCTTCTGTTCCGGGAGCAGGCTCAATCACTAATCCTCTGATGGTGTTGATGAACGGCTGAGAAGCAGAATTTTGGGCCAAAGCTTGAAGAACGTCATTGGCAAAGTTGCCCGTAATCTTGATTCTGATTAGGACCGGCAAGCTCTGACTTGTATCGGTTGGGCTTTTGTATGTGGCGTCAGGTTGCGGAAGGAAAGTCACCGAGCCTACTGGCGTCTCATTATACGTTAGTCTTCTGGACGTGAAATACGTGTCATCATCTCTGAAGGCTTCAGTGAGGCGATGCACATTCAACTTTATGTTTTTGCTTCTGTCTCCAAAAGCATAGTTATAATCCAGGTTGATGATTAAAGAGTCAGCACCCCTGGTAGCATCAATAGAATCTGGGTGTGCCGGCAATGTCATGGGAGCGAACTCACCAAATGTTCTGGCAGTCACGGTTCCAAAAGTACCGTCAGTGATTCTACCTACCTGTACACGGGTTGCCCCTAAGCCAACAATAGAGTCTTTTAGTAAAACGGTAGACGCTTTTATAGTAGCGGTGTCTGTATAAGAAGTGCCAATTTGAGTACCTGGCTCCTGCAGCTCTAAGCCAATAGCTGTAGGATCATCACAAGCAGAAAAAAAGAAAGAGAAAATAAAGAGTACAGCAGCAGCTTTACTAATTCGCAAGTTCATTATACAAGTTATAGTAAGAATCAAGGGTGTTTTCGTCTGAGCTGATGGTGTTGATCTGCTTGGTATTGTTATACTCCTGGAACATCGCGTTCAAGTTATCACTGAAGTCTTCGTTAGACTTAATCACCAGGTCAGCATATTGCATTCCCATTTTAATGAAGGCCCCAAAGTCTCCTGCTCTCAGGTTTGATAGCATCTCGTCTTCAATGTCCAGCATCTTGGCTTTTTCCAACAAGTCACCCTCAAATTTATGAGTAAATTCACTGTTGTACACAGAGAAAACAGATTTCGCGGTTTTGAAGATAGGATCGTTCTTGTACGTGCTCTTCAGATACAGCGGGATCAAGCTGGTCATCCAGTCATTGCAATGAACGATGTCTGGCGCCCAACCCAGTTTTTTCACGGTCTCTAATACCCCTTTACAGAAAAAGATGGCGCGCTCGTCATTGTCTGAGTAAAACTTATTGTCTTTGTCCACCAAAACGGACTTCCGGTGGAAATAGTCTTCGTTGTCAATAAAATATACCTGGAGTTTAGCATTAGGAATAGAAGCCACCTTGATAATCAATGGTTTCTCTTCTTCGCCAACGGCAATGTTTATGCCAGAAAGCCGGACAACCTCGTGCAAACGGTTCTTACGTTCGTTAATCAAACCAAACCGCGGCACAAAAATTCTTACTTCCATCCCACGCTCTTGCATCGCTTGTGGCAACATCCTCAGGAATTCCGCTACTTTTGTGGTTTGCAGAAATGGATCAATCTCAGTGGCCGCGTATAAGATTCTCAATTTGGACATAGGTTGGAGTGATTAAAATAAAACAGGCAATAGTAATTGCGAAATGCAAAATTAAGCAATTATCGGCTGATTCTCAATTTATTTGAATAAAATCATACCTTTGGCGTCTTTTGTCAATACCATATTAAATACGCAGCCCTCCATGTTGCATCTTTCTTCTTTATCTGATATCCGGCAACACACAGAGTTGCTTCGCCAGCAGGGCCAACGTATTGGTTTTGTGCCTACTATGGGTGCCTTGCATGAAGGGCATCTTTCCTTGCTGAGGGCGGCTAAAAATCAGAATGATATCACCGTCTGTAGCGTATTTGTAAACCCGGCGCAGTTCAATAACCCAGATGATTACCGCCTGTATCCGCGGTTGCTGGAGAAGGATGCTCAGATGCTGGCTCAGGAAGGGTGTGATATTCTGTTTTCACCGCTTGCAGAAGAAATGTACAAACAGAAAGCCCGGCTTTCCTTTGACTTTGGAGAGTTAGAGCAAGTGATGGAAGGCGCGCACCGGCCGGGGCACTTCAACGGCGTAGCCACGGTGGTGAGCAAACTTTTTCACCTGGTAAAACCACACCAGGCGTTCTTCGGGCAAAAAGACTTACAGCAGTTTGCCATTATTCAGCAATTGGTGCTGGATCTGAGTTTTGATCTGGAACTGATCTGTTACCCTATCATTAGGGAAGAAGATGGGTTGGCGATGTCCTCCAGGAACCGGCGTCTGGCACCAGAGCAGCGGGAGGTAGCGCCTCGGCTCTATCAAGCATTGGAATTGCTGCGCGAGAAACTACAAACCATGCCTGTGGCCCAAGCTAAAAAGGAAGCAGAGGCGTTTTTGCATCGTTTTCCCCAAATCAGGGTTGAATACCTGGAGGTAGTGCACGCCCAAACGCTGCAGCCTTTAGAGGAGGTATCAGGGAATATGCCGGTGGCTATTTGCCTGGCCGCCTTTCTAGGGGACGTCAGGCTCATTGACAATCTCCTGCTGTAGGACTCCTCTTTCAGATGGGGAGACGGGAGTATCATATTCGTCTCATAAATAATCTCTAACTTTGCACGTTTTTAGATTGTTTTGATGCAGATTGAAGTTCTTAAATCCAAAATACATCGGGCTAAGGTAACGCAGGCCGAGTTGCATTATGTGGGTAGCATTACCATAGACGAAGATCTATTGGATGCTGCCAACATGGTTCCCCATGAGAAGGTGACCATTGTGAACGTGAACAATGGCGAACGCTTTGAGACCTATATCATCAAAGGCGAGCGGGGCACCGGCATGATCTGCCTCAATGGCCCGGCCGCCCGCAAGGTGCAAGTAGGGGATATCATCATCATCATCTCCTACGCCCTGATCAATTTCGCCGAAGCCCGTTCCCATGAGCCTACCGTTATTTTCCCAGATCAGCACAACCGGCTAGTGTAGTTCCGGCTCCGGCATGAAGAAAACCATCAACGTTATCAAGTACCTGCTTCTTCTAGCTGTCTCGGTTTTCTTGATGGCCTATGCTTTGCGCAGTATCAATTTCACAGCGGTAAAGGCAGAATTGGCGCAGGCTAACTACACGTGGGTGGTAATTACATTGCTTCTTTCAGTGGCCGGATATGTGAGTAGGGCCATACGCTGGCGCATGCAGTTTGTGCCCTTGGGGTATAAGCCCAGAACCATTCACACCTACCATGCCCTTATGGTAGGGTATTTGGCCAACGTAGTGCTTCCGCGAGCCGGAGAGGTAATCAGGTGTACCTTGTTAAGACGTACCTCAGAAGTACCCGTGAACGTCTCTTTAGGAACCGTGATCACAGAGCGGGTCATTGATTTGGTCATGCTGCTTCTCTGCATGGGGCTAACCCTGCTGCTGGAGTTTGACCGGCTCAATACTTTTTTCCTGGAGATTTTCTCTGAGAGGTTCAACGGGATGCAGCAGAACCTGCAGACGCTGTATCTTTTAGGAACTGTGGCCTTGGTAGGCACCGGGTTGGTGGTTTGGTATACGTACAAGAACATAGCTAAACTGCAGCGCAATCCCCTCTTCAAAAAAGTAAGCGATTTTGTGCTGGGGATTTGGCAGGGAATCTTCAGTATTGGCCGTATGGAGCAGAAAGGTGCTTTCATCCTGCATACCCTGTTCATCTGGCTAACCTACTATTTGGGGAGTTATTTGGCTTTCTTCGCCTTACCGGGCACTGAGGGCCTTACCTGGCGAGCCGGTATGGCTATCCTTGTGGTGGGAGGCATTGGCATGTCGGCGCCGGTGCAGGGAGGTATTGGCGTGTACCACATCCTGGTTAGAACGGCCCTTCTTCTGTATGCTGTGCCTTTGGACAAAGGAATGGCGTACGCGCTTATTACCCACACTACCGGCGCTTTGTTGGTAGTAGTGATGGGTGTGGTCAGTTTGGTAGCCAGTCTAGCCAAAGCCAAGCTTGAACCCAAGAAACAGGTAGCCTAGCCTCTTTCAAGCCTCTTTTCTCAAAATCAGCCTTAAACCGAACGCTAATCTTGGCGTTTACTGTAAAGGGCTTGGCTCTATATTTGATCTCCCTATCTCATACGTATTTGCCTTATGCTTCCTTCGCAAGAGAAAATTTTGTCGCTTCCACAGCTGTTATCAACCGTTAAAGAATGGCAGGTTCAAAATCATAAAATCGTGTTTACCAACGGGTGCTTTGACATAGTACATGTTGGCCACGTGGACTACCTGGAACGGGCCAGACTTTTAGGCGATAAGTTGGTGGTAGGAGTGAATACTGATCAATCTGTCAGTAGGTTAAAAGGTCCGTCCAGGCCATTGCAAGACGAAATGTCACGTATAAGGGTAATGGCATCCTTTTGGTTTATAGATGCCGTAGTACTGTTTGATCAGGAAACCCCGCTGGAGTTGATTACTGCGGTTGAGCCAGACATTCTGGTGAAAGGTGATGATTATGCCATTGAGAACATTGTAGGGCATGACGTTGTCTTAGCCAAGGGAGGTGTAGTGAAAACAATTCCGTTGGTGAAAGGGTATTCTACTTCACAGGTGGTGGCTAAAATCCTGAGAGATCAGCAGTGTTAACTTTAAAACGAGAAAGAAAATGGGTGGGATCTGGATAATCATGATTGCAATGATGCTGGCCTCGGCGTTGGTCAGCTGGACATTGAAAAGCAAGTTTGACAAATATTCCAAACTTGGGCTTCGGTCTGGGTTGAGCGGACGTGAGGTGGCGGAAATGATGCTGGCAGATAACGGCATCACCGATGTACGGGTAATTTCTACTCCCGGCCGTTTAACGGACCACTACAACCCGGCAGATAAAACAGTAAACCTAAGTGAGGCCGTGTATGACAGCCGCAGTGCCGCCGCCGCGGCAGTGGCGGCCCATGAGTGCGGGCACGCCGTGCAGCATGCCAAAGCATACGCGTTCCTGAAGTTCCGTTCTGCCATGGTGCCGGCGTTGACTGTGGCTAGCAAGTACATGCAGTGGATTCTGTTGATTGGGGTTCTAATGATTCAAAGCACCCCTATTCCATTGGCAGTGGGAGTGCTCTTGTTCGCGTTGACTACCATCTTCAGTTTTATCACTTTGCCGGTAGAGTTTGACGCAAGTAAACGCGCCCTTGCCTGGATGGACACCAGAGGGGTAGTGACCATGCAGGAGCACGGCATGGCCAAAGATGCTTTGAAATGGGCGGCTATGACCTACGTGGTGGCAGCGCTTGGTTCTTTGGCAACCTTGCTTTATTACGGTTCTATGCTTCTGGGCAGAAGAGACTAAGCATAAGGCTCTCAAACAAATGGGAAGAGGACGAGGAGATCGTCCTCTTTTTTTATGCCTAAAATCAACTGATCAATAGTTTTTAAAAAGAACATTTAAAAATATGGCTAACAAGTGTTAGCTTTGGTAATGCTTGAGGCTAGATGTGCTGCTAGCATACTAAAATTTAATTAATTTTGTTTTGTGAATAACAGAACATCCCTTCTACTCATAAGTTATATACTATATGGACTTTAAACTAACCGAAGAACAATTAGCCGTGCAGGAGGCTGCCCGGGATTTTGCACAGACTGAACTGTTGCCAGGGGTGATTGAAAGAGACGAGCTTCAGAAATTTCCAGCCGAGCAGATAAAGAAGATGGGAGAGCTAGGGTTCATGGGCATGATGGTGGATCCAAAATACGGCGGCGGCGGAATGGACACCATTTCTTACGTGCTGGCCATGGAAGAAATCTCTAAAGTAGATGCCTCTGCCTCTGTGGTAATGTCAGTGAACAACTCCCTGGTGTGCTGGGGGCTGGAGAAATACGGAAACGAGGAGCAGAAACAAAAATACCTTCCTCAGTTAACCTCGGGTGAGATCATTGGCGCTTTCTGTTTGTCTGAGCCAGAAGCCGGGTCAGATGCCACTATGCAGCGCACCACCGCCGAAGACATGGGTGATCATTACCTGCTTAACGGAACCAAAAACTGGATTACCAACGGTAGCACTGCCTCTGTGTACCTGGTAATTGCCCAAACCAACCCTGAACTGCGCCACAAAGGAATCAACGCTTTGATTGTAGAGAAAGGAATGCCAGGGTTTGAGATTGGTGCCAAAGAAAACAAACTGGGTATCAGAGGGTCAGATACCCACTCTTTGATGTTCACCGACGTGAAAGTGCCTAAGGAGAACCGCATTGGCGAAGATGGCTTCGGGTTTAGGTTTGCCATGTCCACTCTGAACGGCGGACGTATCGGGATTGCTTCCCAGGCTTTGGGTATTGCTTCCGGGGCCTATGAACTGGCGTTGAAGTATTCTAAGGAACGCAAAGCGTTTGGTGTGCCTATTTCGCAGCACCAAGCCATCCAGTTTAAGTTAGCCGATATGGCTACTAACATTGATGCCGCCCGCCTGCTTTGCTTGCAGGCCGCCGCAGACAAAGACAACAACAGAGACTACTCCAAAACTGGGGCTATGGCTAAGGTTTTTGCTTCAAAAGTAGCCATGGATACTACTGTAGAGGCCGTTCAAATACATGGCGGGTACGGGTTTGTGAAAGAATACCACGTAGAGCGATTAATGCGCGATGCCAAAATCACGCAAATTTATGAGGGTACGTCTGAAATTCAGAAAATAGTAATCTCAAGGGAGATATTGAAATAGAAAAGTGGTTAAGTAACGTTTAAAGTTGATATTTGAGTATATAGCGTTTGGCTGTTTATAAATATAAACCTTTTTTGTTTGATAACTTAAAAGATAAGTACTAATTTTAAACCGACAGACAACTTGAAAAATCAACAAAAGTAAAAACCCTTTAATTAGTGTCCTTACATGGAAGATTACAATAAAATAATTGAGTCGCTGAAAGTGCGCTACATCAAGGCTAAAAACCTGGTGTTACAGCAGCCGCTCACTGTGCGTAACTACTATGATGTTGGAAACAACCTGATATTAGTGCACAACGGCATTGTCGCTTTCGGAGACGATAAACAAGTAGCGGAAGAGGGGCAGTTGCTCTTCATCCCGGGCGGACGTAGCACTAAGCTCTATTATGGTGATACCGAGAGCCGGGTGATTTCTAATGACGACTATATTACCACTAAAGATAAGTTCTTTAAAAGCAATAATGACCTTGACCTGATTGGCGAAGCAGACGATAGCCACAGCTTCGTTAGCTTTGAGGCCAAGGTGTTTGACTCTGTAAACTTCTTCACCTCCCTGGAGGTGCCGGCCTTCGTGATTACCAGCAACAAGCTGGCCACGCTGGTGATCAAGATTGTAGAGGAAAGCATGCAGGAGTTGCCTGGCAAGGAGCGCATCATTAGCCTGTACACAGAGCAGATGGTGGTAGAACTGATCCGTTACATCTTAAAGAACAAGATGTTTGTGGAGCAGTTGGCAACCAACAGCACGTACTTTAAGGACCCCCGCCTTATTGACCTGTTCAACTACATCAAAGAGAACCTGGGCGGTGACTTGTCTAACAAAGTTCTTAGCAACGTGGCCAACGTGTCTGAAGACTATGTAGGCCAGTATTTCAAAATGCTGACTGGTATTAACCCGCAGGATTACATTGAATACCAGCGCATGGAGCGTGCCGTATTCTTGCTGCGTACTACCAAGAAAAGCATCAGAGAAATCGGGAAAGATGTGGGCTACAAGGATACTGCCTACTTCTGCCGTCGCTTCAAAATGATGTTCGGGATTCCGGCTGGTAAAATGCGCCGCCGTGAGTCATCCATGAACGTATAAGCACTGGAGATTCCATTTGCATAGAAAGGCCCGCCAAAAGCGGGCCTTTCTGTTTTAAAGCTGTTTTCTGAAAATGAAGCCAAAATCAAAGCTTGGCAATGTTGTATAAGCTGAGCGTGTGAAAGATCCTTGAAGCTTTCGAAAGGCAGAGCACAGGGGAGAATCCTCTTACCCCCATATATAAGGTGCAAACCGTAAGGAAGCAGCCTTTGGCTGTGTAGCAATAGGTGTTAAGTGGTCAGATAACCATCTGCCTGTTTCTGCTGAAGCCGACAACGGCGTAGCCAGGCCCTGGCCGTGGCTAAGTCTGCGAAAACCTCCGCCTCAAATGAGCTGATATTGGCGTAAAAGTCATCAGCAGCAGCTTCTGCAAACGTCTCAGGATTTACCACAACTGCGTAATAGTGTAAACCTGCTTCAACGGCTTTTGGCACCCATTCTTCAAGTGCCCAGTAAGTAGCGAAGCTCCGCACCCCATCCATAGAGCGGGTGTCTATCAGGACAGCGTCATAGTGCGCTTCTACCAGTGTTTCCAGATATGCCTCCATGCCGTTCCTGATAGCCTCTGGGGTAGGGTCGCCTTGCCAGGTAGCCACTATCCAGTGGTTCTCCTCATCTACTGAAATAGAGAGAAGCATATCATTAGGAGTATTCACAAGTTCTGATCTCATGGCTCAAGAAGTAAATAACACACATCAGGTAGAAGCGGCAAGTCACGTAGACTTGCTGGAAAGTACCCCGGTACTTTGTGAGCCATTTGACCCTTCATGGAAGAGTGAAGGCCGCTTCTTTCTGTTTTCCTGATCCTTTTCAATAAACGAGCCAAAAATCAGGGCTTTTAAAGAAATACAATTGCTTTCTTGTTTATAAACAATTGATATATAGCATTGAATGGAAAATTTCTATACAGTTCGCTTTAGAATGCCCATGGCGGAAAGGCTTTCTTCCCAGTTTAGGAGGAACAGAGATTCCTGAAGGGGAGCACAGGTGTGATTTACCCCAGTTTATAGATTGTGAAAGGAAAAACTAGTGAGCAGAGAAGATAGGGCAAGTGCCACGCATCGGACGTCAGCTGCCATCCAAACAAGCTAAGTTTATCAACAGTATAACGCGCCTGCAGTCTCTGGCCTATCTAAGTGGGCTCAACAAAGGCTAACTGATAATACAAATAGGTGCGTTATTCCTGCGGTAATACTACGTTAAACCGCTGCTTCACCTCACTTACTTCAGAAATGAATTGAGGGCTCTTTTCAATGTGATTACCTACCACCAGAATGTCGGCGCCGGCTTTCCAGGCTGCTTCGGCTTTCTCTGTGGTGTTCACGCCGCCGCCTACAATGATAGGCACAGATACGGCTTGGCGTACCGCTTGGATCATGGCGGCGCTTACCGGGTACATCGCGCCGCTGCCTCCGTCCAGGTACATGTATTGCAAGCCCAGCATCTGACCAGCTAGCGCAGTGCAGGCGGCAATAGAAGGCTTGTCATGCGGAATAGGAGTGGTACCACTCATGTAGGACGCTGTGGTTTGGCGGCCAGAGTCTATGAGCATGTAGCCGGTAGGGTACAACGGAAGCCCGCTGCTTTTAAGCAAAGGAGCCGCTGCCACGTGCTGGCCGATCAAAAGGTCTGGGTTGCGGCCCGAGATAAGGGAAAGCAACAGCATGCCGTCTGCTTGGGCATCAATGTAGAGGCCACTGCTGGGGAACAAGATCACCGGAATAGAGCTGTGCTGCTTGATGTAGCTTACAAAAGAGCCTTGTTCTGGGTTAGAGATCAGGCTGCCCCCCATAAAAAAGAAATCCACCTCATGCCGATGGCTCAGTGTCAGGATCTCCTGGCAGCGGGCGACGGTGAGGTGGTCAGGATCTAAGAGCACCGCCAGCCGTTTAGGGCGGTTGGCGGTATCCTGGGTATTAAGAGTGGGGAATATAGGGTGATTGCGGCGATTGGGCATCCGTAATAGTATCGTCAGGCTGTAACTCGTATTCTACAGTGGTGATTTCTTCCACTAGAATGGGTTGCGTGGTGGTGGTGTTAGTAGCAGGAGTCTTTAAGCGTTCTTCAATCAGTTTAGACAAGTAGACTATGGCCAAAGCCGCTAACTGCTGCTCCAATATCTTAAATAAATCTGATTGGAAGAACCCTTTGCCGGAAGAACTTTGCTTTTTGTGCCTAGGGCGGCTGTAGGTGGTGCCAACAGTGCCCGTGCTTGGGTGGTACACGGCAGGGTACGTACGTTCAATGGCGCTGTAGAGCGGCTCATCGTCTTCTACATCAGGAATAGATGAAATCCAGTCACGATCCTCGGCAGCCTTGAAGCGGGCCGGGTTCTCCAAACGGTTGCTTTTTTTCTTCTTAGGCTGCTTGGGCTCTTTCTTTTTGCTGAAAGCTCTGCTCAACAGGTAAATGCCCACTAAGGCTCCGCCGGCAATCAGCAGGCTCTTGCCTACTTGCTGAGACTGGTCTTTAAGATCGGTGACATCGCTGAGTAGCGCATTTTTATATTCTTCTTTTTGACGCTCCAGAAACTCGCGCGGGTCATCAAAAAGCGGATTGGTTAGTTCGCTCATGGCAACAGGTATAGGTTAGATCGTTTGGTTAGATTCGTCTGTTTTGTAGATAGTGTTCCGGAAAGCTTTGTCTGCCATGCCCTGAAATACCTTCTTGTCCAGGCCTACAAGTAAAATGACAAGCAAGATAAGGTAAAAAAGCGTGACAATCCCGAAGCCCCAGTACCGGCTGTCCAACAGGTCATTCAGCAGCATGGCAATGAACACGTTCAGGAACAACAGCACCATTAGTGCGACCAGACCCAGCAACACTCCGTGCACGGTGCTCACGAAGACGCTTTTCAGTTTGGTTTGCAGGTCTAGTTTGACCAGGTCAATGCGGGTATCAATGTACCCCATGAGGTTGGCAATGATGCTATCTGTTTTGCTTTTGTCTTCGGTAGCCATGTGTTTTGTCGTTGATGGTGCGTAGGTTCTATACGGAACATCGCAGGAAAAATATTCCTAAAATAAACTCCCTAAAAATTTCATACGCAAATGGACGCCAGAGGGATAACTTAAATGCGAAGTGTCTAGAAATCCTTTTTAAGGCTGATTTTCAGAAAATAAGGCAAAAACGATGGGTCAATGTACCCATGCAGGTGCGCTAGCACGTATTTTTGCAGATGGTTTGCCCTTTTTAAATCCTTGAGTAAGAATTATTACCATATCTTAGGAGTTTCCTCCAGTGCTTCGGCGGCTGAAATAAAGGCGGCGTACAAGCGGCTGGCCGTAAAACTGCATCCAGACAAGAACCCCAACAACCCGCATGCTGAGGAACGCTTCAAGCAAATAAACGAAGCCTATCAGGTGTTATCTGACCCCAGGCGGCGCGCCACCTTTGACCTCCAGCGGCAGTATGAGCAGCAGCAACGGCAGGCACAGGCTTATGCCAACCCGCGTTACCACCAAACACGCCAACCAGCCGGCTTTCAGGAGCGGCATTACCGGCAGCGGCCCCAAAAGCACACCCATTTCTCCCGGCGCGATCTCCTGATTGTGGCAAGCGTGGTGCTGGCAACAGTACTGTTGGTGTTTGTGATAGACATTGTCTGGAGCGGGATTGCCTCTGGCCGCGCCATGGAGCAAGCGCGGCAAGCCGAAAGCCAACAACTCTGGAAAGCCGCTGATGCCTCTTATTCCACCGCCCTGGAGCATAAACCCAAGCTGGAGGAAGCCCGCATCCGGCGCGCAGATCTTCGGCTCACGCATTTGAACAATCCCGCGGGCGCCATTGAAGATTACACGGCCGCACTGAAAGAAAGCGATAAACCGCCGGCTGCCTGGTACGCCGCCCGTGGCAAAAGCTATCTCCGGACCAAACGCTACCCGGAAGCACTCAAAGATCTAAACAAAGCCATTTCTTTAGACACCACACAGGCGGGCGTTTTCTTGGACCGTGGCTTGGTGCACCTGCAGGCAGAAGACAACTGGTCTCAGGCCGAAGCTGACATAAGCCGGTATCTCCAATCAGACACTATTCCCTCAGCGCGAACCTCAGAAGCCTTCCTGTACCGCTCCTTTGCCTACTTCCGGATGGAGAAACTAAAGAACGCCTGGCAAGACACCGAGCGGGCCTTACTACAGGACTCCGCCAATGCAAAGGCGTTCTACATCCAGGCGAAGATCAGGCAGTTCCAGGGAAACCGGAAAGGAAGCTGTGATCTGCTAGCCAGAGCTGCCAAACTGGGCTTAGCCACGGCGCGTGAAGAAGCGGCAGTTCAATGTCAGCCGTAAAATCCTTCTAGCCATTCATTAGCGCCAGTATCCTGCTGTTTTACGTCTGCTTCGGTGCGGTTTGTGGGGATTTTGTTTTTGCTGGCGTGGTGGCTGGTTGACGCGAGGCCCTTATGCTGGGTTGTTTCATAGTTTCTCTTCGTGCGCTCACGGCCGCGAGGCCTCGTCTTTCCCTCTCGCACTGCCCTTTCGGCCTGAATTGTCCTTTCCTCTTAGTTAAAGCTTTTCTAGGGCCAAAAGCGAGGCGCTCGATGGAAAGACTGGAATAAGGGAAAGTAGCAAAAGCCTTTTCCTCTTAATCTTAATCTTCCCACTTCTCATGGTTCAAGTTTATAACTTGGACCTACCATGATCTGAAGTTTGCAACTTCAGTGGGGCGACAGCCCCAAAAGAGGCATTGCTAAGAACATACGCAGGTTTCCATGGTAAATCATGCTTCTCTAGGCTAACATTACTTAGTCGGCTATATCTGGCTTTCTCCACTGTTGAGTGCTATTAGGCACGGAAAAACTCTTGCTGTTTCTAAGCTGTTTTAGGGAAAATGAGCTTAAAATTGTACCAAAGAAAGAAGAAGATTAGACATTAGAAATAGAGACAAACCATCTGGTAATTGCCTTCGTTGTAAAATGGAGCTGTTTTTAGGCGCTTGTAGATTGATTGGTCTTTAATTGTGCATAACCCCATGAACGGGAGCAGAAGATGCCTGTGGGGTTGAATCAAAGGGAGATGGTGAGGAAGCGTATCAATAGAAAGAGCGTTGCCGGTTTAGGGAAAAGACTGAAAGTTTCTCCTCTTTTCTTCGGCGCAGAAAAATAAAAAAACTGTACCTTAAGCACTAAAGCAGTCTTTTAGAGCGTAAGAAAGAACAATAAAGGCCAACGTAGAGATGGAAATGAAAGTGAAGGAGTTCAGCCAACTGCCCTTGACAGAACAAATTAAATGTGTACAGGACACCGGCAGATATTTACACGCCCGCCTGAAGGGGTGGTGCCACATTAGCTTATATTTTATGGGTACCTTCTACGCCGAGGTCTGGCTGCTGGAGCACTGCGGAAGTATTGGCATGGTCCGGACGTTCACCTCGCAGGAGCAGTTAGACCCTTACCTGAAGACTACGTCCATGGACAAGCTGGTGCAGGAGTTGCTGGTAGAAAAAAAGTAACTCACGTTTCTATAAGCGTTGTTTTCAATCCCAGCCAAGCACCCTCTGTTGTTTTACCCACCACATAAGCCTGTATCTGTATTTGACCTACTCTATACACCCGTACCTCCTGTAAGTTCGTTTCCAACCATTGTTGCAGCGCAATAAACCGTTGCGCAATGGCCTGCTGTGCCGGGTCCTCTTGATCCTGGCGCACCATGTTCCGGAAAAAATAAGGTAAAGTCACTTGCTCCACTGGCTGGCCCGTAACTCCTATGGCCTTCAGAAAATCAGCTTCTGTTTCAAGGGATGTACCCGCTGGCAAGCTGAAGGGCTCCAGGGCAGACTCGCTTTCACTGATAAACCACAAACCCTGAACGGCTTGCTCTAATTGCTGAAGGGAAGAGGGCATTTCTTTATGATTTTAATATGCAGAGGAAACAGCGTAGCGCATGTTTTGAGAGCCAGAACAAGCAGCCTGTTTCTCAAACCTCCTGTCTTCTCCATGTGACACGCTACTTTGTTTCCTCTGCAAAGGTTAGAAGTCCTATTGGGTAGGACCGTTGTCTACGCGGGCCTCAATGGTGCTCTGCACCGTAGACGATACATTTGAAAGAATGTTGTAGCCAGTGGCTGCTTCAATGGCATCTACGGTGGTGCGGTACGTGCCCCAAGTGCTGCTGATGCTGGTAGAGTTAGGGGTGTTCACCGCTATTACGCGGGTGCTGGTAGTCACGCGGCTTACGTCACCAGTGCCATTAGGCAACACCACAATTACTTTCCAAATCCGGTTAGGAACAGTAACTTTCCCGGCGGCCAGGGTTTCTTTGTAGCCGTTAAGACCGGTTCCGCCTTTGCCGTAGCTTCCCATGATAATGTACAACTCATTGCCCACATTGATCAAGGTGCGGCAGTAGTTTTCCAGGCCGGCCCAGGTTTGCTGGTTATTGGGGCCAGCCTGCGGAATCATGTTAGACATCAGGAACGTAGCCGAATTGTCTGCTACCGTCAACGTGCGGTCTGCTGACGGACAATTGTGGCCCCGGTCAAAGCCGCTGCCGGTGTAGTCAGAAGACTGCACTCTGTAGAAAGCACTAGGAAGCGAAGTATCTGCCCGGAAATCATCCTGGCGCGGTGTGGTGCCTACCCAGGCACTGCTCAGGTGCCAGCTTACCCAGTTGGGCGTTCCCCGGTAACTGTTGTAAGACATCACGTATTGTGGTTTGCTTACCAGGTAATTGCTGTAACTGGTTCCGGCAGCGCTGGGGTTACCCATGGCCAGGTGGTTGTCTTGGGTGGCAGTGGCATTGCTGGTAGCGGTTTGGCTAAGCGGTTGATTTGGCTCCACGTCTTCTACAGAACAGGAAGCACCAAAACCCAGCATCAGAGCCAGGAGCAGCGGGCGATAAAGGTTTTTCATGAAGGTTTGGTTTGTTTCATTATTTAAAGCAAGGTACTGCTGTATAAGCTCAATGCAAGGCTTTAGATTGGAATATTATGTGTTAAATAATTGTGAACAAGTTTTACAGGCGGGGCGATAAAGCGATGTTGCTTTAAAGCCGTTTTCTGAAAATCGCTCTAGAAACAGCAGGCTTTTTGGGGAGGTATAACAAGAGATACTATGCTGTGTAAGAGCCAGTGCGGCCTTTTGAGAAAGCCACTAAAACAATTTGCCGCAGTGGCTTGTACTCAGCAAAACTAAATGTAAGTTAGAATCTGAAAGCAACAGAGCGCCTCTGGTAAGCAGAAGCAAAACATCCTGCTACAAGAGGAAATGGGTAGAAGCCAGGGAAGACACCCGTGGTGCCGCCGTTTTGTATGCTTTCTGTTTGAAAAAGAATTCCAGTACATGATTCGTAAGTCCACCTACGCCGCGGCAAGAGCCGTGGCTTCTACCATAGAAAGCCATTTTGCGCAGCAGCAGTCAGAAGCCCGGCAGCGCGGAGAACTCAACATCGCCCCGGCGCCCTCAGTCAAAGTGGTAGAGGCCCTGATTGATGCCGCCTTTTGGGCTAGCCTCAGAAAAGAAGAAGGGCAATCGCCCAGGATATCACTTGCGTTCTTGCCGCCTGAGCTGGCCGGAAATCCCCTGTTGTTTTCCCAAAAGCTTCCGCTTACGTCTCATAACCTGACCAAGCTGGCCCCTGGGGTAGAGCGCGCCGGGGTGCATTTGGGCGTGTGGTTTGAGAAAGGGGAGTTGTACGTCTGGGGTACTACCCGGGAGATCCTGAGTTTTTGTTTTGTGCTGGATGTGTCTGAGCCGGGTTTGTTGGTGGTGAAACACCGGCGCTCCAGCGGTTTTGGCAAGTTCGCGAACGTGGCGGTGCTGAAGGGTGACGTGATCAAGATCATAGATGAACGTAGCGACAGCCTGCCCGACTGCCCCGAGGTATTAACGTCTTTGCTGGGTTTTACCTCGCCTTCGTCCTGGAATGCCTCGGTCAACGTGTTGGTGCAACTGGCGGTGTCTATGCGCGCCCACGGCAAAGGGGGTACGCTGCTGGTAGTGCCGGCCAACTCAGACAGATGGAGAGAATCAGTGATACACCCCATGCAGTACGCCCTCTCGCCCGCTTTCTCGGCTTTGACCGAACTAATGAAGCAAGACAAGGTAGACCGGAGCCAAAGCCTCTGGCAAGGTGCCCTGCGCCGCGAGATTGACGGCGTAGCCGGACTTACTGCAGTAGACGGGGCTACCGTCATCAATGACCAACACGAGGTACTAGCTTTCGGGGCGAAGATCCTGCGCTCTGACGGAAACGAACTGGTAGAGCAGATAGTGGTCACGGAGCCAGTAGTAGGAAACGAACCCATCATCATTCACCCCACCCACAGCGGAGGCACCCGTCACCTCTCAGCTGCCCAGTTCGTCCATGACCAACGCGACGCCACCGCTCTGGTCGCCTCCCAGGACGGCCGCTTCACCATCTTCAGCTGGTCTCCCTGCGAGATGATGGTACACGCGCATAGGGTAGATACGTTGCTGTTGTAGGTGTTTTGGTGGAAGAGGCTAGAAGACGCTAACTTTAATTCCTGATGTATGAAGCAAGGCCAAAGCCTTTGGACCAGAGAAGAGTTGATTCTTGCAATCAATCTGTATTGTAAGTTACCCTTCGGAAAACTTCACCGAAATAACCCAGAAGTAATCCAGTTAGCGCATTTAATTCGGAGAACTAGTAATTCTGTAGCTTTTAAGTTGGTGAACTTCGCGAGCTTAGACCCAAGCCTGCAAGAGAGGGGTATTAAAGGTGCTCAAAATACAAGCAAATTAGACAAGGAGGTCTGGGATCAGTTTAATCAAAATTGGGATGATCTTCCTTATGAGAGCGAAAAAATTAAAGCGAAGTATGATCATTCAACAGTAGAGAAGATAAACCAGATTGATGAATCAGAACTTCCTAAGGAGGGGAAGGTAAGAGAACAGATAGTCAAAGTGCGGGTAAACCAAGCTTTTTTCAGGCGCACAGTTCTTGCAGCATATAATTCCACATGCTGTATTACTGGTATACAAATTCCTGCATTGCTTATAGCTGGCCATATAAGACCCTGGGGAATAGATGAGAATAATCGGTTAAATCCAAGAAATGGATTAGCCATAAATGCCTTACATGATAAAGCGTTTGAGGCTGGTCTTCTAACAGTTACTCCTGATTACATTGTCAAGATATCTTCCTCTCTCAAGGAAAAAGGAATTGCTAATGTTAAGCAGGACTATTTCTTGAAGTACGACAATGAGAAAATAATCTTGCCTTCTAAGTTTCTGCCAGACAGGAGTCTGCTTGAATACCACAATAGTGAAAGGTTTATCCCTTAAATACCTTTTCCCTATGCCACGCTAAATTTTCAAAAGCCGGATAATGAATTGCTCCAAATGGTAAATTCAATCGCTTGCCTTCCAGTTTTCTCAACGCATAGGCATTGGCCTCATTTTCGGCAATGGCGGGGGAAACAACTACTTTCAGCTGCTGGTCTATGGTAATTAAGCCCCGGTCAAAAGCGCGGTGTAGGTTGGGACACAGGGCTAAACCATTGGTAACGCGGTCGTCATTTGTGCGGCTGAAAGGTACTATGTGGCAGGCGTCTACCATAGAAAAACCATGATTAGAAATGAGGCGCATGCCGGTAATGCAGCAGGTAAAATTATAAACTTGCGGCACTAATTTCTTAAACAAACCGCCTCGCACAAACACTTGTTCTTCGTCGGGTATTGCTTGCTGAAGTGGCGTGTAAATGGCGAAGTCCTCGTTCAAGATGTATTTCTCTAAATCGTGAAGATAGCCGCCGAGGGTTTTAGACTGTTGGTACTGGTGCGTGCTAGCAGGGAAATAACGCTGTAGTAAAGCGCTTTTCAGAAGGTGGCGAGTCTCTGGAACTTGAAGGAGCGCGTAAAGGTCATCGGCTAGGTAGGCAAAGTCCACCAAGCTATTCAACACATTGAAGCTTTTTATGTGGGCATTCAATTCTTTGCCAGGTAACGTTTTGACGAACCAGAAGCCTTCACTGGCAAGGTAGTAGAAGGGCAGAAAGAAATCTGGATTGTGGCCTGTGGTTACTAACAGCGCGAAGTTTTCCTTGAAAACACCCACCAATTCAGGGGAGATAAAGATCTGGTTTTGGTGGATCTCTCCTTTTTCAAATTGCTCTATGATGCTCAGCAGTAGAATGGGCTTATGAGGTGCCGGCCCATATTTGGTAACGCCTTGACGTAAACGGGTAAACTTCTGAAGGTACAGTTTCAGGGAGTCCTGTAGCAAAGACATAGGGGGGCAGTTGATGAGAAAGTATGAAGGTACTGATTTTGCTGATTGAGATAAAAGTAAGTTGGTAGGAGGAATCCCTATTTTAGGCCTATTTTCAGAAAATAATCCTTAAATAAGCAAGTAATGTAGCACCAATTTGCAGGATCCAATTCGTTTCATTCTTTATAGGCAATTTGCTAAGTTTTCGGGTACACAAATATCCAGGTAAATAATCCTACCTTGGAAAGGCTTCTTATCTAAAAAATAGAATCAGATGTGTGCTACCCATCAGTCTACTGGGTGGTAGGTAGGTAGGTAACCGGTCTTATTTCCTAATTAACCATTACTATAAAATGAGTTGTACCTCATATTCCCACCAGAAGGAAAGAAGAGGAAGTGTTGTGCTGCTGGCGAGCGTGTTTGCCCTGAGCTTTCTGTTCCCGCAAAGTACCCAAGCCCAAATAGCGCAAGGCTATGAAGTGGCCACTTGGCAGGGGTTTAAGCCGGCGGCGGTGAGCTATACGTTTGATGACAACACCAGCAAGCAACTGACCGTGGCCTTGCCGCTCTTCAACCAGTATAACTTCAAAACGACGCTGTTCACCGTCACCAACTGGGGGCCAAACTGGGTAGGGTTGAGAACGGCTGCTCAAAACGGACATGAAGTGGCCAGTCACACGGTAAGCCACGCTAGCTTGAATACGTTGAGTGTCATGGGGCAGGAAACAGAGTTGCAGCAATCCCAAACTACCATTAACACCAATATTCCAGAGGCCAAGTGCATCACCATAGCCTATCCCAACTGTAACATGGGAGATGTGGCTACTATCCAGAAATACTACCTGGCGGGGCGCGTGTGCAGCGGGCAGATTGGACCCAGCACCCCAGGTAACTTCTACCAGATCAGTTCCATTATTGCCGGGGCGCAGGGTGCGGTGAAAACTGCTGCAGATTTCAATGCCCAGGTAACCTCGGCGAAGAACTCCCGCGGCTGGTGCGTGTTCCTGATGCACGGCATTGACAATGATGGCGGTTATTCGCCACTGGCATCTGCAGAATTGGCTTCGCACCTCAGCTACATGAACACCAATGCCGCTGATTATTGGGTAGCCACGTTTGCCAACGTGGTCAAGTACATCAAGGAGCGCAACGCCGTGTCTTTAACGGAAATTTCTCTCGCCCCAGATTCTTTGCAACTCACCGTGCAGGATAACCTGGAGGACAACCTCTACAACGTGGCCATTACCGTGCGCAGGCAATTGCCAGCTGACTGGAACAACGCCAAAGTCTATATAAACCGTCAGTTGGTGAGTTCCACCAGCAGCACGGTAGGCGGCCTGCGGTACGTCATGTTTGATGTGGTGCCCAATGGCGGAGAGGTGCACCTGGCCAAGTCTTTGGTGGCGGGTGTGCAAGACCTGCGTAATCTGGCAGGGGTGAGCGTTTCTCCTAACCCGTTCACGGATGGGTTGTCAGTCAAAGCGGCCAGTGCCTTCCAGTACTTCCTGTACTCGTTAGACGGAAAACTGGTGGAAGAAGGCAAAGGGAAGAACGCTGCCCAGGTAGGCGTAACCTTGGCTCCCGGTACTTACCTGCTGAAGCTTCGGCAGAAAGACCGGGTAGGCGCAAGCCGGGTGGTGAAGCTAAATTGAAAGACTCCTTTTTTCACCTCTTTTCCCAAAACTGCCTAAAAACAAAAGTCTCGCCTCATTCCTGCAGCGGGACTTTTTTCTGCTGCTGGTAGCAATCATTGAAGAGCCACCCGCTTAAGAATTTCTAGTCCTTTGTTCTTTTAGGTGAAAAGGAGTTAGGGTCAGTCTATTGCACTTGTGCAGTAGACTGACAGACGCTCCCGGGAAATGTGAACGGAGTGTATAAAGAATTTGATAATTAAATCTTACCTTAAATGAAAACAGCCAGAGGCTATAAAGGATTGAGGGAAAGGCAATAACGAATAGGCTTTGTATACCATTATGAAATAAGACTATGGAAACAACAGATTCACTATTGGCACCTATGATGGGAGCCGAACACCGCAGCGTTGGCGGTGTGCAAATGGACTTCGTGAAGGCCGGAGATGCGCGGGTAAAGCGGGTGATTTATCCGGCTGGTTTCCGGTGGTCTACCCACATGAAGCAGATTGTGGGCACAGATCTCTGCATGCATGCGCACCTGGGCTTCCTGGCCAAGGGACATCTCCAGATTCAGTACGCCGATGGCATCACCGAAGACCTCATCGCGCCGCAGGTAGTGGCCATAGAGCCAGGGCACGATGGCTGGGTAGTAGGAGAGGAATCTGCTGTTTTGATTGAGTTCGATTTCGAGAAAGATACCTTAAATCGCCTGGGCATGGAAACCTTCCACCATCACCGGCTCCTGCCTAAAGCAGAATAAGACCTCTTGCTTACCAGCCGGCACTGGTAAATAAAGTCTTTCAATGGCAGCTCACGTCTAAGCTCTGGTTTCGGGGCTACCGAAGCATGTGTTTTGGTGCTGTTTTCACGTAATCTGCCTTAAAACAGGAATCCCGCTCCAGTACTTGAAGCGGGATTCCTGTTTTTATTTTGGCGTTGGTTGGTGCCTGGCTGAGCTGTAGAAGTAGATTGGCGTGATTGAATTTGCTTGTGAAGCTACTTCTGCTAAAGTGATTAAGGCAACTTCTTAATTGTTTGTAGGAGCTACTTCCAGGTCTAACTGTACTACACCTTCTCCGGTAGAAGCTTCCTGAACTACTTCCCCGTTCACCAATATCCTCGCGCTAATCACTTCTTTAGACAAATGGTGCAGGCTTATCACAAGAGCTATCTTTTGGTTGTCTGCTTTGGCCACGAAGCTTTTGTTTAAACTGGCCGGTGTGCATCTGAATCCGCTAACGGCAGTTCCGCTTTCATTCATGTACGTAAACATGTCAATCACCTTCTTATCCACCTTTTTTGATACTACCTGGTACTCAATTTTGTCCCCTTTCTTTACTGTAATGGGAGTGTACTTAGGCCCAAAGGAAGTTAAGACAAGCAGAGTGAAGCTAAGGGCTAAAAAGTTGGTTGTAAGGGATGAAAGAGCGTAAAAGTTTCTTCTCATATATGTATTTTATATATATCTATGTTCAAATTTAAAGAGAAGAAGGGAATTGGCAAAATATACTTTCTTGGTATTCTTAAATTTTAGAATGGTACTAATAAGAATTGTTGGGTTTGGTATTAATCAATGAAAATATTTATCTGCAGACAGAGGTATGGACCGTAAGGTGAGAAAATCTGCGTGTTGCATTTCCCAGAACCTGAATTACTGTGGCTTACCAGCAACTTAGCTTTGAAGCCATTTCACTGCCTCTTGGTTGCTGCTGAAGGTGCGCAGTTCATAGGTGAGCACGCCTTTCTGGTGTATCCTGGAGATGTTGTTTTGAGCCTTGTTTTCAAGAACCGGGTCTAACGGTTGAATGCGCGCTACCTTCTGTAGCCGGGTCTTTGCCAGGGCCGTAGCCAGTTGAATGGAGATGTCTCTGTTTTCTTCCTCGCTAATACTCACGTGGGTTCTGCTTGCGTCCAGTAAAAGCCTCTTCACGTCATAGTTTACAATAGCCTCCACCAAAATAGTGAAGCTGTTTTTGATGACCGGGAGCAGGGCAGAATCCAGGTCTGGATACTCCACATACAGAATATCTGTTGCGGGAGTATAGTCCATCTTAATGGGGCTATTGGGGAAGAGGTTCATGGCAACAGGGCAGCGTTAAAGGTGCTTTCTAAAACAGAGCTGCTTCTTTAACTTAAAGGTACATTGGTAAATCCTTTCAGAAAACTGTTTCTGAAGCAGGGAAAGCTTTAGGTTAAAAATTTTACTTGTATCTGTACTCTTTCTGCGTCTATAGGGGTAAGGCGGGTAACCTGTACCTGTTCGCTCTCCTGGTAGTACTTGGCAATGCCTTTGATAATGCCTACGGCAACGCCCGCCATCCGGCGTTTAGAATAATAGTCCACAATGAGCTGGTTTGGTCCCTTTGGGGTAACCAACAACACTGGTGGCGTAGTTCTGTTATCTTCCTTTTTAACGGCCCCGTGCATAGAAGCTTCTGTGTTCAGGAGCATCTCGTACGTGCGCCACTTAGGGTCAATGTATTTTTTGTACACTAACAGAAGGTCAGGCACCAAAAACTCACCAAATGCTTCCATGAGGTCATGCGCCGCAATGCCTGTGGCTGCAGAGGCTTTCTGCACAATGGCAAAGAGCTCACTGGTAGGGTACATGTTATGCATCTGGTACGTGTTATGCGTAACTTCAGCGGCCTCCAGCAACTTTATCCAGGTGCTGTAATCATACTTGCTCTCCACAAATCGTTTCAACAAAACGAAGATGGAGCCGTGCATTTGGTCTTCAACCATAAAAATCTCTCTCTACTTTTCCCCGGTTATACTACTTTATGATACAGATGGTGTCAGATATTGGAAATTAACCATTTTAATGCTTCTGGCTTACTCTCGAAGTTTTGCAGCTGAAAGGGAAGCATACCCGCCTGTTTGATGTGGGTGATGTTCTTTTCTGCCGATGACTCTATGGCAGGGCTGGCCGACTGCAAACGGGCAAGTTTCTGAAGCCGGGTTTTCATGAGCTCAGCTGCCAGAAAAGTTGAAATAGCCTTACTTTCTTCTTCGCCCACAGAAACAGAAGTTCTGCTAGAGTCCAGCAAAAGCCTTTTCACATCAAAGCTCTTGACGTGGTCTGCCAGAATAGAAATGCTGTGTTTGATTTCCGGAAGCAAATAGTCATGTAAGTCAGGGTAAGTCACCTCCAGCACATCTGTGGCAGGTTCATACACCAACTTAATAATACTATTCTCAAACAAAACCATCTGTGCATGCTTTAGAAAGCGAAGGTAACTTATAAAACGGGTATTATCACCTGTCTTTGTCTTATAAGCGAAGACCGGAACCCGGAAAACGTTTCCATGACCTTGTATTCCAACTGCTTAAAAGCAGGAATAGACGCTGATTTTCTGAGTTGCCCCAAGACTTTACGTTGCATTATAGACGGTAGGTATCTCAGAGAGCCGGGTGGTGTAGCAGGGCGATTTGCGCTCGCATTTAACCTGCCAGGAGTGGTCATACCCTTGCGAGGCCACTTTCACAATGTCTCTGCCGTACCTGGAGGTGAGTTTGTCTATGGTCTCCATGATGCTGACGTGCTTTTCACGGTTTATGTTGTCCAGCAAATCATACTGGATCTGGTGCTGGGGAACAATCTCCGTCAGAATTACCCCGGTTTTTTTGTACCGGTACCCCGGCTTGAAAATGGATTTCAGCACCAGCGAGGCATAGTGAATCAGCTCCATGTCTGAGTTGGTGGCCACAGGCAGCGTAATGGTTCTGCTGTTGCTGTATTGTTGATCTGTGCCAGAGAAGAAATTGGTCTGGATGAACACCGTCATGACCTTGGCACAGCTTTTCTGTTTCCGGAGCTTTTTGGCGCACTTGGCGGCATAATTAGCGGTGGCTTCCTGTATCTGGCCGTAGTCGGTGAGCCGTTCCCCGAAGCCTCTGGACGTGCAGATGCCTTTCTTGGGCGGTGCGATCTCGTCCAACTCCAGACAACTTTCGCCCCGCAGTTCCTTGACCAGCCGCAAGCCTACAACAGCCATGTGCTTCTTTACCCAGGAATCTGACTTCAGGGTGAAGTCATAGGCGCTGTTAACGCCATGTTTGCGCAGCAGTTTGGCGTACTGCCTACCCACGCCCCATACGTCTTCAATGCTGGTTGCTTTCAAGGCCTCTGTGATGTGGTACGGATCAGTGAGCACCAGTACCCCCTTTGCCTTGGCAGATTTCTTGGCGAGTCGGTTGGCGACCTTGGCCAGCGCTTTGGTAGGAGCTACCCCTAAACTAACCGGGATGCCCGTCCACTGGTGCACGGTGTGCTTGATTTCCCAGCAGTACTCTACCAGGTTTTTCTGGTAGAAATTGCCCAGGTCTAAAAACGACTCATCAATGGAATATACCTCTATGTTGGGCGTGAACCTGGAGAGGGTGGCCATGACCCGGTGAGACATGTCGCCATACAGGGTGTAATTGGAGGAGAAGGCATGGATGTCGCCTATCTCCACCAGGTCTCTGATCTCAAAGTAAGGAGCTCCCATCTGAATGCCCAATGCCTTGGCCTCATTGCTCCTGGCAATCACGCAGCCGTCATTGTTGGAGAGTACCACTACGGGTTGGCCGTTCAACGAAGGTTGGAAGACGCGCTCACAGGAGGCGTAGAAGTTGTTGCAGTCCACCAGAGCAAACAAGGAGGTCATCGTTTTACTGGTTTGTGCAGAATCCAAACAATAACGCCCCACACCCGCATGTCCATCTCCTCGGTGATTTCTATGGGAGCGTAGGCAGGGTTGGCGGGCTCCAGGTACACTTTGCCGTTGATGTTCCGGAACGTTTTCACGGTAAATTCCCCATCCAGGAAGCAAACCACCGGCAGCCCGTCACGGGGCTTCAGGCTTTTGTCTATTACTAGCAGGTCGCCCTCATGAATATTGGCGTCTTGCATGGAATTGCCTTTCACCTTCATCATGTAGGTAGAGGTGGGGTTCTGGATGAGGTAGTTGTTCAGCTCAATCCTGTCTTCCAGGTAGTCGTCAGCGGGGGAGGGGAACCCCGCGCTGATGTAAGAGGCGAACAGGGGCAGTTCAAGCCCCTCCAGGAAATCAATGGAACAGGGTTCCAGCACTGAGGAATCTATGGGTATTATCTTTGCGCAGCTCATATCAACACCTTCAGTAGTATTATAAATACTAAATTAGTTAGCAATTACGCGAAACTATATAGAAAAGGTGAATATAATTCAGTGATTTTCCAACAATGTTGGCAACTTGTGTTGATAACCCCAAAATTGTTAGTAACTCCTGCCTTGCATCACCTGCTTTTCCGGATGCGGCTTTGCTCCTGGCAACTGACCCTGCAGGAGTTCCTGCAGATAAGGCTCATCAGTTTCATGATTGTGAAAGTGCACGAGTTTTTGTCTGGCCCTTGTGAATCTGCAGTAGAGGGGCAAAACTTATTACAATAGAGGGGGCCGTTATTTTTTACCACTTTTCTCAAAACTAGCCTTAAAGCAAGAGCCCGCCCCATGATTTGAGGCGGGCTCTTGTTTAAATGATGCTACTGGAAGTCAAGCCAGCGGCACAAGGAGGAAAGCAGCATTAGAATACGACCTTCTCTGGGGTGGAGCCTGGAAGCGTAATCTTCTGGATGTTCGCTTCCTTGGTGACTTGGTTAAAGTTGGCAATGTCTTTCTGGATTAAATCAACCATTTTCGTTTTTGACTTCTGCCAGGAGGCGTTGAGCTCTGTTAGCCGTTCTTGTTGCGCTTTGGTCACAAAAGGAATATCCGTATCCAGGTCGTCTTTCAGGTACAATAAATGGGCACTTAGCTTGCTTTCAAAGTTCAGGAAGTCGTTGTTAGACTGAGATCTGTTCTGGATCAGGTCTTCTTCCCAGGCGTTGATTTTCTTCACTAAAGCTTTGCCTTCATCAGTGACTTTCCTCATCTCCGGAGTTTCCTCCAGCAGTTCCACCAGAGCATTTACCTGTTCCTTGGCTTTCCGCATTCTTAGAACCGAGGTATGAATTTCTCTGACGCCATCTTCCAGAGCTGTCAGGGCCGCTTGTTGTTCTTTGTAAGCAACCTGGTTGACCTCCACCCGAGGATCTGCCAACACTTTAAAAGCCACGGTTTTTTCCTGGTCATCAACCTTTAACCTGGCTTGGTACGTACCCGGTGCTGCTTTGTGGCCGGTCAAACTGGACGGCATGAAAGCGGTGGGTACTCCCGGCAGTGTGGCATACCGCATGTCCCAGACAAAGCGGTTAAGGCCTGGCTTCACAGGTAAGGTTGGGTCAGCGGTAGGGCCACCGGGGTACGTCACGAACTTTTTATCTGCTTTGCTGGAGTATTTCCGGACAAGCTTGCCCTGCTCATCTAAAATCTCCAGCGTAGCCAGGCTGTCTTTGGCAAAGCCGGCTGGTAATTGGTAATAGAGCGTAATGCCCGAAACAGGATTGGTGCCCGCAGGGCCTCCTATGCCAGAACCGGTTTCCTCGCTCTCTATCTTGTTCAGGGCACTGCTTCCTGCTACCCGGTAGCCATCTTCAGGCTGGTAGAGATGCAGGGCCTGGGCAGATAATCCTCTGTTATACTGCCTGATGGTGCCCAGATCATCTAAAATCCAGAAAGATCTTCCTTGGGTAGCGGCTATCAGGTCTCCCTGGTGAACCTTTAAATCTGAGATAGGCGTGAGTGGCAGGTTTAACTGGAAACTATTCCATTGTTTACCGCCATCATAGGAGATGTAAAGGCCAAGTTCAGTTCCGGCAAACAAAAGGTCTTTGCGCTCGCTGTCTTCACGCACCACGCGGGTGAATGCCTCCCCCGGGATGCCATCTGTGATCTTGGTCCAGCTTTTTCCGTAGTCAGTGGTCTTATAGATAGCAGGCGTGAAATCATTGAATTTATAACGTGTGGTGGCGATGTAAGCAGTTGCTTTGTCATGCGGCGATACCTCAATGCTATTCACCAGGGTTTCGCCTAGTCCTTTTGGGGTAACATTGTTCCAGGTTTTGCCTCCATCACGGGTGAGGTGCACTAACCCGTCATCGCTGCCCGTCCAGAGCACGCCCTTCTCATGCGGTGACTCCACCACGTAGGCAATGGTGCCATAGTTCTCGCCGCCGGCTCCTTCATTGGTGAAGGGAGCACCGCTAATGATCATCTTCGTGGAGTCATGCCGGGTCAGGTCCGGGGAGACAGCCTGCCAGGTTTTGCCCGTGTCGGTGGTTTTAAAGAGAATGTTCCCGGCATTGTAGAAAGTGTTAGGTTCATGTGCTGAGTAAATGATAGGGGCATTCCAGTTAAACCGGTACTTCATGTTTTTAGGCTCCATGCCTAAGTATAGGATAGGAGAAACCATGATGGAGGTTCTTAAGTTAGTGACCACATCATGTACCTCTATGTTGCCCTGGTAGCTGCCTCCCACCACATAGCGCGGGTTTTCTGGATTGAAGGCTAGAAACGCACTTTCGCCACCGGCGCTGAAAGACCAGTCGCGCTCTTCAATGCCGCTGCCCGAGGTGTTTCTGCTGGCTATTTTAACCGAGGTGTTGTCCTGCTGTCCTCCGTACAGGTTATAAGGGAACACATTGTCGGCGTTTACCCGGTAGAACTGGGCGGTGGGCTGGTTGTCCTGCGTAGACCATACCTTGCCTCCGTTAAAGCTTATCGCGGCGCCTCCGTCATTTGCCACCACCATGTTCTTGCTGTCCTTCGGGTTCATCCATAGTTGGTGGTAATCGCCGTGGGTCCCGGTGATCTGGGTCCAGGTCTTGCCTCCATCTGTAGACTTCAAGCCGGGGGCATTGAGCACATAGACCGTGTTTTCATTCTGCGGATCAGCAAATACCTCTATGTAGTACCAGGCACGCTGCGTAAGGCGATGGTCTTTGCTTACTCTGTTCCACTTGCTACCGCCGTCTTCACTTACAAATAGCCCGCCCAGGTCTTTTTGGGTATCGCTTTCAATGACGGCATACACTTTATTGGAATTAGCTCTTGAAACTGAAACCCCGATTTTCCCGAGCTCCTTCGGCAGGCCGTTCTCCAGCTTTTTCCAAGTTTCGCCGCCATCTGTTGATTTGTACAGGCCACTGCCTTTACCCCCACTGATCACCTGCCAGGGTAAGCGCCGGTGGTCCCACATGGACGCATACAGAATACGGGGGTTGTTCATGTCCATGCTGATGTCAGCGCAACCGGTATTCTCATCCACGTACAGCGTCTTCTTCCAAGTTTTGCCTCCATCCACAGATTTGTACACGCCTCTATCTTGGCCAGGTCCATGCAAGGCACCTTGGGCCGCTACGTAAATAACATCTGGGTTTTGCGGGTGAATGCTTATTCCGGCGATGTGCCTGGTCAGGTCCAGGCCTAGTTTAGTCCAGGTTTTCCCGGCATCCGTTGACTTATAAACACCGTCACCATGCGATGTCATTACGCCGCGGGGTGCGTGTTCGCCCATGCCCACATACACCACATTGGGGTCTGATTCTGACACGGAAACTGCACCTACGGAGCCTGTCTTGAAAAAGCCGTCAGAGATATTAAACCAGTTCTGTCCAGCGTCTTCGGTTTTCCAGAGACCGCCCCCCGTGGTGCCCATGTAATACGTCAGCGGATCATTGATGACGCCACTTGCGGTGACTGACCGTCCGCCACGAGAGGGACCTACGTTCCGCCATTTCACAGGCTTGAAGTAGGGGTTAATCTGATCTGTTTGATTCGCTTCTTTAGCTTTTCCTTTGCTTTTTTTCTGGGCTTCCGCCGGGGAAACAGCAAATTGGGTGACAGACAAAAAGAGGAGAGGGTATATCAGTTTCTTCATAAAGGAATAGTGCTGTTGGTGTTTTAAGATATGCTACAATGTTGGATTTCTAGGCATTTCTGGTCTTGTTCTGTGCTGGAGTTAGGAGAACAGATACACACAATTGTTTTCTAACCTTTGAAGCATACCCAGATTTGCCTTGAAATGCAAAGTGCCTGTTATACTAGACAGGCACTTTGCATCTGATTATTGTATGGAAGAAGCTGGCTGAGGTGCAGCCTTTTCTTTTTCACTTATGTAATTTACTCCTTTCTCCTTCACTAATTTGTTCAGGGCAGGTATGTCCTGTTGCTGTACTTGCTTGAAAAGGCTTAATTGCTCATCAATTTTACCTGTTATTTCCTTTTTAAACTCATACGCCTGCTCTGTAGGCCTAAAGTCTCCGGTGCCCACTTGCTGCACCAGATTTGCCAACTTGTTATTGAGCCTGATTGGGAAGTTCAAAGGATCCTGACCACTGCGGTTTTTTGTCTGATACAGCGCTTCTTCAATGGCGGTAATCTTCTTGTCTACCGTGCTAGCCGCGTCAATGATGTCTTTGTTTTTCTCATCTCCTTTCAGGTTTCCTTTCAAGGTATTCAGCTGCGTGCGCATGGTGCGAATTTCCTTGATGGCGTCATGCGTTTCGGTCAGTTTATTGCGTACCTCAGATAAGAAGGCAAACTGGGCCTGCAGGTCTTCTTGCGAAGATTTGACACGTGGGTCTTTCAAGATGACAAAGTCAGTCTCTTGGCTGTTGTTGTTCACCGTTAGCTTTGCCTTGTAAGTGCCCGGAATTGCTTTTGGTGCTAAAACGCCACGGCCGGCCCATAAAATCAACCCTTCAAAGCGGCTGGCATCAGGATAATACATGTCCCACACAAAACGGTTCATTCCCTGTTTTAACTCCAGTTTGTCTTTCTTGTCTTTTGCATTGCTGGCAAAACTACGGATGAGCTTGCCGCTCTGGTCCAAAATATCAAGCTTCACTGTGGTAGTGGTGTCTGGTTTCTGCTGCATGAAGTAGTTGATGATCACACCACCCGGGTGGTTCTCGCCGGCTACTTTAGAAGCTTCTCTGCTGCTACTACCTGCCATTTTATAGCTGTTCATGGGCTTAAATAGATGGAACGGCTTGTCTGCCATACCGGCGTTCAACTGGTGTAGCGGCGTAATGTCATCAATCAACCAGAAACTACGACCCTGAGTGGCTGCTATGAGGTTATTGTCTTTGATAGTAAGGTCAGTAATAGGCACCAGGGGTAGGTTTGATTGGAACGGCTGCCAGCTTTGACCGTCATTGAAAGAGATGTACATGCCGTATTCTGTACCGGCATATAACAAGCCTGGTCGCTTCTGGTCGGCGCGTACTACCCGGGTAAAGTGCGTGTCTGGGATACCATTCGTGATTTTGGTCCAGCTTTTACCGTAATCCGTGGTCTTGTAGAGGTAGGGCTGGAAATCACCTGATTTATACATGGTGGCCGCCACATAGGCTCCTCCTTTAATGGTCGGGTGCGGATCAATGCTATTAATCATCATCCACTCCGGCATGTTCTTGGGCGTAACGTTTTTCCAGTTTTTGCCACCATCCTGGGTGATATGCAACAACCCGTCATCAGATCCTGTCCAGATAACTCCTGGCTCCAGAGGCGATTCATTGATGGCGAAGATAGTACCGTAGTACTCCACACTGGTATTGTCCTGGGTGATAGGGCCTCCGGATGAACCAAGCTTGCTGGCGTCATTACGCGTTAGGTCTGGGCTTATGGTTTCCCAGGAATGTCCTTCATTGGTGCTAACATGTACATGGTTAGAAGTGGTGTACAGCTTCTTAGGATCGTTTGGAGAGAACAGAATAGGGAAATTCCACTGAAATCTGTATTTCATGGACTCTGCGCCGGCACCCATTGGGTTATCTGGCCACACGTTAATGACCCGCTCTTGTTTACTGGTGTGGTCTACCCGTGAAAGAAAGCCGCCATAGTTACCACCGTAGACAATCTCCGTATTTAGCGGATCTACTGCCAGGTGCGCACTTTCAGCTCCGGCTGTTTCTTCCCAATCGCTTTCCGTGATTTCATTGCCTTCGGTACGATGCGCAATCCGGACAGTGGAGTTGTCTTGTTGCGCCCCATAAATACGGTAAGGGAAATGATTGTCTGTTGTCACCCGGTAGAACTGGGCGGTAGGCTGGTTCATCATGGTGCTCCAGTTCTTGCCGGTATCGGTGCTGATCTGGGCGCCACCATCATCTGCAATGATCATGCGGGACGGGTCTTCTGGGGCTATCCAAAGGTCATGATGGTCACCATGCGGGGCATTGGCACTCTCAAACGTGCGGCCGCCGTCTTTGCTCCGGTGGTAAGATACGTTCATCACATACACTACATCCTGGTCTTTCGGATCAGCGGTGAGGCGGGTGTAGTACCAGGCCCGCTGGCGTAGGTTCCGGTCATCGTTCACTTTTTGCCAGGTAGTGCCTCCATTCTCAGAGCGGAACAAGCCGCCATCCTCTGCCTCTACCATCGCGTACACCCGCTCTGTGTTGGCTGGAGAAACTGCTACGCCAATGATGCCTAGTGTGCCTTTGGGCAATCCGGCATTTCTGGAGATTTCTTTCCAAGTTTCACCGGCGTCTGTGCTTTTCCATAAGCCAGAACCGGGGCCACCGGAAGAGAAACTGTACGGCGTGCGGCGCACATTCCAGGTGCTGGCATAAAGAACCCGTTCGTTAGAAGGGTCCATGATGAGGTCTACAGCACCGGCATCTTTGTTGGCAAACAAGGTACGCTTCCAGGTTTTACCGCCATCTGTACTCTTATAAACACCGCGTTCTTCGTGAGACTTATACAAGTCACCCATAACCGCCACATACACTATGTTAGGGTTGGTAGGATGAATGCGGATACGACCAATGTGCTTAGAATTCCGGAGCCCTATATGCTGCCAGGTTTTGCCCGCATCTACTGATTTCCAGACCCCAAAACCAGAGGACACGTTGCCTCTGACGGTTTGCTCTCCTTCTCCAGCGTAGATCACATTTGGGTCGGCTTCGCTCACGGCAACTGCGCCAATAGATCCCCCGAAGAAACCATCCGAGATATTCTGCCAGGTAGAGCCACCGTCTGTTGTTTTCCATACGCCGCCACCGGTTGCGCCAAAGTAATAGAGGTTGGGTTTGCCCGGAACCCCCGTCACCGTGCCAGAGCGTCCGCCACGGTAAGGGCCAATAGAGCGCCAGGTAAGGCCATTGTAAAGCGCAGGAGCAAAAGTGCCGGTAGCGGCTTTTTTGTTTTTAGAATTTTGCTTCTGTGCATCTGCAGGTAGCGGCGCTACAAGCAGTGCCGCCGCCACTAATAAGAATCTTGATTTGAGAGTGTTTTGTAATGTGGTTGCCATAAAGAGGTTATTAGGGGATACTAATCTTGACCATTGATACCAGATCAGCGTTATTTATAGGCCTCGTTTTGCACAAGATTTTTGTTTGAATCTATATCAAAGCTTGGGATAGGGAAGACCTGACGGTTGAGGTTTGTCAAAGAGACTGCCGGGCCGTTGGTGCGTTCCACACCTGTTAGTTCAGTGGCTGTTTGGCCAGTGCGTACGATATCAAAAAAGCTATGTCCTTCAAAAGCTAGTTCAATCTTGCGTTCCTGCCATATAGCTTTGAGCGTTGCGTCCATAGTGGTGGTAGTTATATTTCCTAAGCCTGCATTTCTGCGGATCGCATTAAGGTCTGACAATGCTCCGGCGATGTTTCCTGTTTTTGCTCTTGCCTCAGCTCGGTTCAGGTAAACCTCAGAAAGCCTGATGATGTGGGCATTGTCAATGTTGCCTGACTTGATGTATTTGGTAGGGTAATATACCTTGGCCCCTGCATTAAAAGCAAATAACTTCCCCCTGATATCATTAGGGTTTGCTGTTACCTCCTGGTAAAAACTTGTGTGGGCTGCTACATCACCCCGGCCACCTATGGTAGATGGTACATACCAGTTCCTCAGTCCGCTTTGGTCTGTGGTATTGAAGTTTAATTCAAAAATAGCCTCAGTCGTAAACTTGCTTTGGAAGATGTCCAGGTAGTTGGTGACAAACCTGTACTTGGTATCAGCTATAACCAGATCGGCGTACTCAATCACTTTCTGGGGTTGATTGGTGTACAGGTAAAGTCTGCTTAAAAGCGCCCGGGCTGTTCCTTTTACCGCCTGTGACCTGGTGGCAACATCAGAAGCATGTTGCTCTGGCAATAACTCAAGGGCCTTTAGAAGATCCTTTTCTACCTGGCCATAAGATTCTGCCAACGTAGGCCTGGCGGGAAAGAAAGATTCATCTACCCTGGTAGAAGGCTGAGTAACCAACGGAACGCCTAACGTGCCTATGACACCAGGAACGCCTCCATATGTTTTGGTAAGATCAAAGAACGCCAGGGCTCTGACAAAATAGGCTTGGCCTAAGTAGCTGTTCTTTTCGGCATCCTGGGCATCTGTTAGTTGCGGAACCTTGTCTATGATGTTATTGGCGACGTTCACTGCCCGATACGCCCTAGTCCAGAAGTTTCCGTTTTCAGTATTTCCGATGGAGGTTAAGTAGGTATCCATTTCACGGTAGAAGTCCCAGGTGCCTATGCTTTGGGCGACATCAGAAGAGATGTCGCTCATGATCTGGAAATTTCTACCGTAATAATTTTCATTCTGGAGTTCGTTGTACATGCCTGCTACAGCAGACTCAGCCCCCTTTTTATTTGTAATTGCTCTTTCCTGAGCTATTTGAGTTTGGGGATCTTGCTCTAATACATCATCGCAGGCACCAAGTGCTGCTACTAAGCAGAAGGCTAATAAGTAAGTATGATATCTCATATGTAAAGCGTTTGAATTAGAATGTTGATGCTGCTTGTGACAGCGGCTCTGAAGCTAATTTCCTGAATAAATTTTCTGTATGGTGACAGCTACTAGGAGTTCTTAAAAGCTGATGTTGAAACCACCCATAAAGACCTTAGGCTGAGGCATGCTAAAGAACTCAATGCCTTGAGTTAAGGTATTAGCAGCCGTAGCAGTTATCTCAGGGTCTAAGCCAGTGTAGTCAGTGATAGTGAACACGTTCTGTCCTGATACATACACTCTGGCTGAAGAGATCCCGATTTTATTAATGAGCGCTGTAGGCAATGCATAACCCAATGTAATGTTCTTCAGACGCATGTAGGAGCCGTCTTCCAGGAATCGTGAAGGTCTGAGGTCACTGGCGTAATTGGCAGAAGTCATTCTGGGTACCATGGTCCGGTCACCTGGCTTCTGCCATCTGTCTAACTGGCTGGTAGAGAATTGAGAAGTTCTTGTTCCGCCATGCTCTAGAAAGAAACGGTTCCAGTTTAACTGCTCATTGCCGTATGAGTACTGAAAGAAAAAGCTTAAATCAAAAGCCTTGTAGTTCAAAGTATTGGTGATACCACCAAAGAAGTCTGGGTTGGCGCTGCCCACGATCTTGCGGTCAATGTTTGACCTGAATTGACCATCTCCGTTTACATCTGCGAAGATAGGAGCTCCTGTTTCAGGGTCTACTCCGGTTTGCTCGTGCAGGTAAAAAGAGAACAACTCTCCGCCTTCTTCATATCTGAAGATGTCACGGTTGTATACATTGAAGGGAGCCGCCAGCTTTAAGATTTTATTTTTGTTGTGCGCAATGTTGAAGTTCATATTCCATTTGAAATCAGTTTTTTGGACTACATCAGCACTGATGTTTAGCTCAAATCCTTTATTCTCCAGCTCGCCAAAATTTTGTACCAGGCTGTTAAAGCCAGAAGTACGAGGCACTGGTACCGCAAGCAACAGGTCTTCTGTTTTCTTGTAATAGTAATCTGCGATGATGTTGATGCGGTTATTAAAAAGCCCTATGTCTACCCCAATATCTGTTTGCTTTGTGGTCTCCCACTTCAGCTCAGGGTTGGCTAATTGTTCTGGTCCTACGCCTGGTATATCAGCATAGGCAGCACCTGTCCATAAGCCTAGTGCCTGAAAGTCGTTGATGCCGCTCTGGTTACCGGTGATGCCGTAGCTACCTCTGACCTTCAATGTGCTGACAAATGTCTTGTCCTTGAAGAAAGGCTCTTCTGAGATTACCCAGCCTAATGCCAAGGAAGGGAAGGTACCCCATCTGTAGTCCTCACCAAATCTGGAAGAAGCATCACGCCGAACATTGATGGTAGCCAGGTATTTGCTCTTGTAGTCGTAGCCAATACGGGTGAACAAGGAGCCAATACCCCAGCTGCTCCCTGTAGAGCTTGCTCTTTGCACCGCAGCAGAGGCAATCCTTTTGAAATCATTGCTTGGAAATTGCGTACCCCAAGCAATGGTGCGGGAAACTTCAGATTCCTGTAGGGTAGTACCGAACAAGGTATTGAAGGAATGGTCGCCAAAGCCAAACTCATAACTCAGCACGTTTTCCTGAATCCAGTTATAGTCATTGGTCATGACAGACTGTGCGCTTCCGTTTGTGCCGGCTCCGGCATTTGTGAAGGTGTTGTCATATATGTTTTCTTCTATATTGCTGTAGTCAACACTAAAGCTGGATCTTAAGCGCAGACCAGGAATGAACTCATATTCGCCGTAGAAAGCGCCCAATAATCTATTGGTAACCATTGAGATTTCAGATTCTTTGATAGCAGTAAGAGGGTTTTCAAAAATGCTGAATTTGGTGTAGGCACCGTTAGGCTGATACATAGGCAGGTTGGAAGGATAAAAGAAAGCGCCGCCCAAACTTCCAGAGATGTTGTCATCATTTCTCTGGCGTGATCTGCCCGTTTTGGAATAGAGGATACTGGTGCCAATTTTGAACTTATCAGCAGGGTAGAAGTCCAGGTTGATACGGGCACTGTTCCTGGTGAAATCTGTGTTCTTTATAATTCCCTCCTGTAGGAAATTATTGCCTGATACCAGGTACTGTATCTTTTCATTGCCCCCGCTCACGCCCAAGTCAATGTTACGCAGGGCACCTGTCTGGAAGATGGACTCTCCCCAATTGGTGTTGGTGGTATTTGCCGGATCGCTGTAAATGGGCTGCCTTCCGTTATTAACAGCCGCCTCGTTCATCAACCTTTCAAACGTAGGCCCATCTACTACCTGCGGCAGCTTCGGCGATTTTTGCGCTCCATAGTAAGCTCCCAAACTCACTTTGGCTTTCCCCTGCTTTCCTCTTTTGGTGGTAATGAGCACCACGCCATTAGCTGCCCTTGCGCCATAGATGGCCGTAGCAGAGGCGTCTTTTAGAATCTCCATAGATTCTATGTCGGCTGGGTTTATGTCGGCAATTGGGCTTGTTGTTCCGCCACCTATTTCTAGGTTAGATAAGTTGTTAGATTGAATAGGAATGCCATCAACTACATAGAGTGGATCGCTTGACGCATTGATAGACGAGGTACCTCTTACCCGGACGGTAATACCGCCACCGGGAGTACCTGAATTAGAGTTCACCTGTACGCCTGCCGCGCGACCCTGTAAGAGCTGGTCACTACTTGCGACGGGTATGTTCTCTATTTCTGCGGCACTAACAGAAGAAATAGCGCTCGTTAGTGTCTTCCGGTCTTGTTCACCATACCCCGTAACTACTATTTCTTTTAGCTGCTTCGCATCAGATTCCATCTGAACATTAATGTTGCTTTCATTGCTAACCGCTACTTCCTTTTTTACAAAGCCAACATAGGAGAATACTAGCACATTGTTTCCGGCTGGTAGGTTTATCCGAAAACCGCCATTGATATCTGTGTTTGCTCCTATTGTAGTTCCTTTCACAACTACGCTTACCCCTATCAGGTCAGAACCATCTTCTTTTGAGGTGACTTTGCCAGAGACCGTTCGGTCCTGTGCCAGCACAGTAAGCGATATTGGAAGAAATAGAATTAAAGTCAGTAAAATCTTTTTCATAATCTACAAGGTGAGTTAAAATTCAAATGCATTCAATTGTAATCGCTTTATTCAAAATGTTCTAATCTGGAAGAGCATAGAAAACCTGGTTGCACTTTATTAAGTGCAATGCTTGATTTGAAATATTATAAATTATAGATAGATGCTGCTGTTTAGCAACTTTCAAGGGTTGCTTAGCTTGTATGAATAGCTTCCCTGTCGTAAAAAATTACAATGTATGTGTTGATAATCAATTTGATATAAACCCCACAAGTTTGCTTTGGGGCTAAATCAATAAACTTTGTAATTAGATTAATTTCTTTTAAAGCAGGCAAGTAGAGAGTGTTGTTAGGTTACATGTTGCAAGGCATAACTCATCACGCTACTGTACTTACCGTACTAATATTATAAGAAAATTGAATTCGAAGCAATAAATTTTAAATAAAAATAAAAACTAATTAAAGAATAGAAAACAGTGAATCTGTGGTCCGATCATCTGCTTGAATGGGATGGGACTTTACGAAATGGGAAATAATCTTTGTCCTATATGTGGGGCAGATGTGAAGGTGTTTGATGCTGTCTTTACTGCGCAGGGGGAGAACAAAGCCTCATGTGCCTGTTGTGGAGAAATGCTGCAGGGTGAGTTTCCCTTTCTATGTTCTGCATAAGCCTGGCGCTTGCCTGCCACAGAGGACGTCTCCTATGCAGGTTCTTATTGAGCTATCACTACTGAAATCTTTCATTGTCATGGCTGCCGTGCTGCTTACTGTTGCCTTGGATAGGTAAATTTTAGGAGCCTGCGGAGAAGAGGCGCGTGTCAACTAGGTAGAAATTGGATGGTTGTTAACTCTATGCCTGGATATCAAGAAGAAAGAAAAATTCCTAGGCTTGACTTAGGTGCCGCTGCCCAAACAGCTTTGTAAAAGCTTCTGCTTTCTGGAGGAGCAGCAAGTTGCCAGCTAACCATTGGGCATAAAAAAAGCCTCAGATTTCTCTGAGGCTTTTACTGCTGGTGGTGATGATTGGAATCGAACCAACGACACAAGGATTTTCAGTCCTTTGCTCTACCAGAAGAAAAGTGTAATCCTGCTCAATAGGGATGGTTTCAAGCAAAGATAACATTAAGAGAGACAACAGGAGAGACAGTAACCTAAAAACTGTCTCATGTATACAGACCCACAAATCTTCAACCCAGAGGATACAACCAAGAGAGGTTTTATCTTCTTCAACTTCAATGGTAAGCGGTATCGTTTCTACACAGGTAAGCCAATAGGGGTAGACTGCTTCCCAAACTCAAGTAAAACCCACAAGGAAAGGGAGCGCTTGTTCAAGCATCTTCTTAGGGAGTTTACCAAATCTCTTGTTAAAGGGTGGTCTCCTGAGAGTCCAGTTGCTCCTGAGCTTAAATCTGAACCAATAATTGAGAAGCCTTCTTTTGAAGAGGTCTTGGGTAAACTGGTAGAGCATATAAACAAGAGCTCTTACAGTAAGACTTACAAGCGTGACTTGGTTAAAATCAGTGAGCAGTTCCTTAAGTTTTTAGGTGAGGAGGGTAAGCAGCTTGCGTTGGCAGATGATATAGTTACATCAGATGTAGAACGCTTCCTACAACAGTTCTCATCGTCTGGAACCTATTACCAGAATAAGCGCAGAAACCTTACTGTTGTTTTCTCTAAGCTTGTCAAGTTAGGGTATTGTAAATCTAACCCAGTGGAAGACACATCCAAGCGAAAAGCCAAAGCAGTACTTCATCAAGCCTATACACCTGAACAGTTGGAGGTATTGTTACCATACCTTCGTGATAACTATCCCAATCTGTTTATCTGTGCATTGCTGATGTATGGTACACTACTCAGACCGCATCAGGAGATTAGACTTCTAAAGAGAAGGCATTTCAATAATGACTTTACTAGGTTTCTACTTGATGGTAATGAGAACAAGAGTGGAAGGATAAGAAGTCTAGCAGTACCTGGATATGTCAGGAATGCTCTTATCTATAGTGGTAAAGACAAACTGAAGCCTGAACATAACATCTTTACAGGAGCTGACTGGGCATACAATGACTGCTACTTTAGTACGAAGTGGGGTAGGATAAGAAAGAAGCTTATAGAGTCTGGCATGCTTAAACAGAATCAGACTCTATATAGCTTTCGTCATTCTGCTTCCATCAACGTTTTTGATAAGACACAGGACCTGAAACTCCTGCAGCAGTTGTTTGACCACTCTAGCCTAAATACTACACTTATCTATCTTAGGAGCATAGGAGTAGTTCAAATCAGTAGCTCGTCCATGCCTGATTTGAAGATTGCTTAATCCCTAAGAAGAGCAATGCCCCTAAGATTAAGCTTCTTAGGGGCTATTCCATTCGAGAAAGACATATGCAATTCTAATAAGGAAGGAATCCCTTGGTGTGCTCGACTTGGTTAAGACCTAGTTTTTTATACTCCTGAGCTTTCGTTTCATCTCCTTCCATATGAAGGATAAAACCGTAGTGATAATTTAGCATACCGTTTGTCTGAGCAAACACCCTTAAATCATCCAAACCTTTGTAATCATTCCTGGTTGCGTCTTCCTTGGCTAGGAACGCTAGTTCAAAGTTCTTCTTTGCTTTACCAAAGTTATCAGACGACATTAATTTCTCCTTTGGTATAGAGCCAAAGCTTAACGGTTGATGCAGGTAAGCGAGCCCTAGCATTGTGTAAGCTATGTGTAGCTGCTTATCTTTTTGAATTAATTGCTCACAGCATGAGACCATCTTCTCAAAAGAGTCCTTCTCTCCCTGATACATAGATATGATTTTGGCGCATTCTACTGTTGTAGCAGTGCCTTCAGCAATCTTCCTTTTATATTTATTGACTTTAAGTTTGTCTAATAATGAGACACCCGCATAGTTCAAGAGACCCTGCAGGCCACCTATGATTAATGATTCCATGATAGTTTTTAGTTAGAGTTAAAGGTTATCTATGTTTTTAGAATAGTGCTATTGGACTTCTCTTTATATGTTTACCCTTTAAAGGTATCAAAAAACAGTTGATGTGTACCATATAAGGTGTAAGACTATATGGTGTAACAATAGACTCTAAATACCTTCAACTTTCGCTCATGATGAGTGATGAGGAGGTGCTAAAAGCCATAGGTGAGCGGTTAAAGGCAATAAGAATTCAAAAGGGCTATACTAGCTATGAGGATTTCGCCCATGGCTATGACTTAGGTAGGATGCAGTACTGGAGGTTAGAGAAAGGAGAGGCTAACCTTACAATGAAATCACTTCTCAGAATACTAAGCATCCATAGGATGACAATTCAGGAATTCTTTTCAGAGGGGTTTGATAGACAGCCTAGTCCAAACCTTTAATCGATACCTAAGTATGCCATGAGGGTACACCATGTATGCTTATGAAGAAACAAATTACTTATCTCTCTCTCTATCCTTTCTGATGCTTGTTGGATGTAAGGAGACAGAAATAGCTCCTGACAAGAGCTCAAGACTTGCTACTAGCGAGCACCTGACTCTGGGAAACCCAAGTAATGCTACCACAGATATAAACAACCCCAACAACTACTTGATAGACAGGCCCAGTACGCTCTATCTTACAGCAGAGACAGGGGAACGCCAAATTGGGTAAGCTGGCATATCACTAATAGCTGGATAGGTAATGCACCACGTCAAGATGATTTCAGGCCAGATAACTCACTTCCTACTGGTTGGTACAGGGTAACGCATCTAGTTATTCAGGAAGTGGTTTCGACAGGGGGCATAATGCACCTTCTGCTGATAGGACCAGAACAATAGAAGATAACTCTGCTACTTTTCTGATGACCAACATGATCCCACAGGCCCCAAACAACAACCAGCAGACCTGGGCAAGATTGGAAGACTACACGCGTGATCTGGTGCAGGCAGGTAACGAAGTCTATGTAATCATGGGAAGCTATGGGGTTGGGGGTACTGGTAGCATGGGACCTAAAACCACGATAGACAATAGAAGGGTGACAGTGCCAAGCCAGATCTGGAAGGTGATAGTGGTTTTACCTGAAGGTGAAGACGATGTAAGCAGGATAACTACCAGCACCAGGGTGATAGCTGTTAACACACCAAATACCAACTCAGTGAATCCTTCTTGGGGAAGCTACAGAATATCTGTGGATGCAATAGAAGCAGCTACAGGATATGACCTTCTTTCAAACCTTCCTAATAATATAGAGGCTACGTTAGAAGGCAAGACAGATACTGGCCCTACTCAGTAGGGTATGCTTTGATCCTAACCCCAAGCAAAGGGCTTTACAAGTTGTGTAAAAGAGCTAAGAATAGTTATCTACTTTCTATCAAGCCATTCAAGAGAAGCTTCACGAGCATTGTACAATAACAGTTCCATCAGGTAGCAGTGTGACGATTTCAACTTCTTCACCTTTTTGCTTATTGCAGCAGTTTCCAGAACCTCTAACAAAAGTATAAACCATCCACCTGGTTATCCCTATTTTTGGATCATCTTCTATTGCAATCACTTCTCCATGGCAATCTGGCTTTGGGGCTACTCCACCAACTCCTTGTCTAACTGCTATCACTACTCCTTGTGGCATAACTTTAGGTTTAAAGGTTAGAAACAATTATACCAAGTTGTATTTAAAAGTTAAGTATGTAAATACCTAGTTATCAGTAATCTTATAGATGTACTTGTTGATTGGGTGTTACTGTGTACCTGAAGAGTACTGTACTACAAAGTAAGTGTTTGCAATTTGTAGGCTGATGGACTTCAAGGAGGAATAGTTGTAGTAGGAAATGCTGTTGGTTATCAATTCTGATAATGTGCTAAGAGGGGTTTGCAGTCTTATAGCTTCAACCAAGCAATAGCAGAGTCAAGCTCTGTGAAGCTCTGAAACAGGATGGGCAGCTCTTTGTCTTTGAACACCTTCCTGACCACATGTTCCCTGTAGTGGCTGGAGGAGACGACCCTTGCGATCTTCTGGACGCGCGTGGAGGATAGACTTCTCGCGAACTGGGCTATGACTGGCGAGAATTCCTCTTCATCCACATCCACCTGTGTATCCTTGGCGTCAAACAGAAGCTTTTTGATGTCATAGTTCCTAACGTGCTCCACGATAACACCAAAGGAACTGCTGATCTCAGGCATGAGGATATCGCTCACAGGTGGGAAGTTGACTGATAGTATATCAGTGGAAGGATCGTACTCCAGATTAAGAAAGCCACTGTTGTAGATGTTCATAGGCGTTGGCTAGGGTGTACAGACAAACGCCATTCCTATGTAGTTCGTTACACTGAGACGCCATTGCTTTCTAAGCTCGTTCTTTCTAATCACTGATCTTGTGCTAAAAGCAACACTGGTCTTAACCATGGCTAGTAGCTGTATAGAAGCTAGCCATAGACACTGGTCTTTTTAGTAACGAAGTCTAAGCTCCATATTTATACATGTAACTATTTATGTTGTGGATATAGAATGATTTAAAATAAGCAATCATAGTGTCTAGGATTGGTGTAAATACTGCCTAAAAATAGTGCTGCACATAGCAAATAAACCATAGTATTTAATTGCGTATTTGCTTGATTGACTTGATTTTATGGTCCAAAAACGTTATGTTTGCAAGGTCTCTGAGGCCTAAAAACAAGTGCACCCCCCTATGTTTTTCTCTTGGTGTTTTCTCTTATAGATTAACCTATCATATTAATAGGAATCATCCTCTATCTTCATACATAGATCAGTGTTTAGTATGGCTAGACCTCAGTATAAAAGCTGAAATAGCTTAGCTCCATTTCTTCTTTAAGATCAGTGTTTAACACGATATTAGATCAGAAGTGGTCACTGTTAATAACCTGCAACAGTACTTAATTATAGATCTTGATCCTTTACCCCAAAGCTCATTGGTTTATTTGCAGCAGCTCACAGTTAATGGGTTTTAACCAAGCTCTTATTAATTAAGCAAAGCTACTTAGAGCAATGCTTAACGACAGATAAGTACTAGCCATGTTAAACATGCCATTGATCTAAGGGGATCAGTTTACAGAGGTTTAACATCCAAGATGCCATAGGTGATTTTAGATCTTAAACATCAAGCAAGTTGGTCAGCCTTATAGATGTTGCTTCTAATACCTATGTGAAGCACAATGTGCGAGTTACCTTTTAACAGGTTGATGTAAAACCCACACTATCACGCCCCAAATCCTGACGTCCATCTCCTCAGTGATCTCTATAGGTTTGTAGGCAGGGTTAGCTGGCTCCAAATATACCTTCCTATTGATCTGTCTGAAGGTTTTGACAGTGAACTCACCATCTAAGAAACACACCACAGGCAGCCCATCCCTAGCCTTCAGGCTTTTGTCTATCACCAACAGGTCCCCTTCATGGATGTTCGCGTCTTGCATGGAGTTGCCTTTCACCTTCATCATGTAAGTGGAGGTGGGGTTCTGCACCAAGTAGTTGCTCAGGTCTATCCTGTCCTCCAGGTAATCGTCAGCAGGGGAGGGGAAGCCTGCACTTATGTAGGAAGCATACAATGGAAAGTCTAAGCCTTCCAGAAAATCAACTGAAATAGGCTCCAAGACAGAGGAATCAATGGGTATTCTCTTTGCGCAGCTCATATCAACACCTTTAGTAATACTTTGAATACTAATTTAATTGGCAAGTACGCAAATCTATATAGAAGGAAGGTATATGTTAGTATGTAATTCTAATGATGTTGGTAAGTAGTGTTGATAACCCTAGTAATGTTAGTAATTCTTTTCTGTAAACCTAAAAGTTGAAAATATTATAACTTCTGCTTTGCATAACTATCATCAAGTTTGCTCAAATATTACACTCTAGGCTTCCTTTACTCTCTGCTTATGAGAGAGAAGAGTGTGTTTAACTCATTTACCATTGCTGTTGGCAACCCAAGCAGATCAATATCATTGCTCTTTATCCAAAGTATACAATCTTCCCTTGTCAAATTGTTATCTGGAATGTACTCAGAAAGAGCTAATGTAGTTGGTCTACTCAATCCTAAATCGATTAGAGAGATCTGAGTTTTAAGAGATACTCCATACTCAAGCCAACTACTTAAATCTGGAAGTTCCTCAATTAAGTCACTGTTATTCTCCTGCTCTAAATGGAAGTGAAGTATATCAAGATAGCAGTTTGAGTACTTGGCGAACTTAAATCTTGCATAGTTCTCTATGAGGTCCATAGTATCTCTAATCACTCCATCTAAAGGCTTAGGCTTTTGAACCTTAATCCAATACTTATAACTATCATCAATCATTTTAGGAAGTGGTAAACCCTTCATCCAATTAACTACTAGTATAGCGTAGGTCTTTGACATCTTCTCAGAGTCTCCAGTTAAGAACATACTAATCAGATTTACAATACGCTCATAAGAGACATCTACTGCATCGTAGCTGTCAGGAGCAACTGGAATCAATTCATCCTTATTGCTATGCAGTTTAAAGTAGTTTAGCAAATTTTGCTGAGCAATGGGGCTAACTCCAGGGTTTCTGAATATAACACTTCTTGGTAGCTCAACAAAACCTCGAACTTTACCTAATTCAAATTCAAGTGCCTCTGATAGAGGGTTGTCTGGGTTTAACGTAGAGGCAAGTTCATTATCTAGAGCTTTAGTAAAATAGTAAGTGAAGGCATATTCTAAATTCTGGCTGGTGTTATTAAGCTTTCTTGGTGTGCCTGCCTCTATGTAATTTATGAGCTCTGTTAATGGAACATTGTCAATAGCCTTGTAGATAGTTTGTTTGCTTCTGTTTGTTGAAGGTATGTTATTCCATTTATAAGGATCAACACATACTATATTCCCTTGGAATTCTTTACCAAGTCTACCTGCTCTACCTGCTAGGTTCCAAAAGTCATTTTCGTTCATTGGTTGCCTTGAACCTCTGGTTGGATTCTTAATATATATACTTCTAGCAGGAAGATTGACACCTTCAAGCAGTGTTGATGTACATACAAGAAAATGAATCTCCCCTTGACCAAAAAGTCTCTCAATCTCTTGCTTTACGATCAATGGCATATTGCCATAATGGAAGGCAACTCTTCTTCTGAGTGTTTGAGCTAACTTGTATCTGGGATGAACTACCTTGATGACAAGGTTAATCAATCCATTTATCTCTTCTGAAGTAGAAATATCTTGGCAAAGCCCATATAATTGTACAGCATACTTCTCAGCATCTGCTTGACCATTCGCATAGATTAAGTTCCCTCCTAAGCCATTGGATAAGCTATAGGCCACAAAAGGTAATATCTTAGATACTGGGCTTGGCTTGAAGGGAAGATTGAATTCTCCAAGACTTATTGGTGTATCATCTATACATAAAGCCATATCATACTTCTGAGGTTTGCCTGGCTTTTGAGAAACAAATAGCAAGTTTTGGTTAACAGCAACATAGTCCTTCTTAACAGGAGCCTTGGTGTTGTTAGTCTTTATGATGTCTAATAGTAACTCTGGATTGGACGTAAATGGACTAGAAAAATATACCTTCAATTCAGGTGATTCCTTTACCAACTCTTCAATCTTCTGTTGCAAAAGAATGCCTCTGTATCCATCGCCTATCTTTTGAGCTTCGTCTACGATTAAGATATCGAATCTAAAAGATGAACTAGTTACTTTGAACCAATGTAATCTCTCTTGAGTAAATACGAAGATAGTAGAACGATATGACTCAACATCAAAGGTTATCTTAGGAACTGAACTCACAAAGACATCTTTAACATCATTGTCAATAAGTAAGTGCCTAAGCTCATTTTCTACTTGAGTTACTAAAGCTCTGGTGGGGACTAAGTATACTACATTCAGCCTTCTCCCTTTATCCATCAACGCATCTAATATCAGTCTTGATAAAACAAAGGACTTTCCAGATGAAGTAGGAGCAGAGATACTTACTATGTCTGACTCTTGTGTAGCATCATAAACTGCTTTTTGAAACTTATTGAAGTAAAGTAATTCATCATTGTGGGTGATATACGTGTTTAAAAAGTTTCTCTTTGCACTTTCAAGCTTCAATGAAAATGGAACTTGTTCTAAGTAATCTGATGGTATTAACTGTCGCTTGAGTGCTAATGATAAAGCAGGCTTATTTGTTAATACGTCAAGAATAACTCCAGCTGACACTTTGTGCATTTCGCTAGAGTTCGTCCTAAGTAAGCAATGTTGAGCTATTCTAAGGGCAGCATCCAGGCATTCTTGATCATCAGCGTGCGCAAGAATACTAGCACAAGATATTAAATTATTCCAGTCTATTTCCTCATCACCTACTTGTTGAGTGTTCTCTAAGTTATCAAACTGAGCAATAACAGACTCTTTAAGAAGAGACTTTAATTGCCTCTGAAAGCTAGGTAATTGGTATATTCTATTAGGGAGGGTGGATGCCATTACTTTAAGCCTAGTTCTTCTAAAAAGGATTGTCTAAAACCATCAACGCTTGGGAAAGGAACAATGAATAATTCAATATCATAAGTATGGAGTGGTGCCTTGGCTACTAAGCTCGTTCCTACTCTCTTTATCCACTTGTCTACTTTTTTAATTGCTTCAGCTAATAAGTCTTGAAGTTGAGTTTGATTTGGACCCAATGGATACCTTTTGTAATCAAATGCTACTAAGCAAACAGCGCAATTTTTTGCCTTTGTGTAGTTAACATGGTCTTTATCAAGATAGGTTAGTATTGCTTCCTCAAGATCGTTATCCAATAAGTCAATATTTGAAATCATCAACTGTAACTCTCTTTGGAACTGAGTTCCACTACCTCCTGTGTTGCTTAAAAATTTCCCTACACTTTCAAAACAATCATCTACTGCACTGCCAAAAGTCTGATGCATCTTAGATTCGCCCCAATATATCGCTAAGCAACCACTTCCTGGATCAAACTTTACATGAACACCATCTACACCATGAACATGCATTTGGGAACTTGTTTTAAGTGGCATTTTACAAAGTAACTGAGGCATCTTTAGGTATTCTTGAGCTAGAGCATACAACATAAGCTCACCTCCTTCACCTGTTTTTTCTAGATCAGTCAGTAGGAGTTTAGCTTTCTTACCTAACTTAGTTATTTGCACACTTGAATTGTTTTTAAGGTCTTCCTCCTTTGCTCTTTGGATCTCATCTCGTGGAATGCAGTAGTCTAGCAGCCTAAACGATAGGAACTCAGCTAAGTCAGCCACTCTTGGGCTTTGATTTCCATCAAAGTTAATTAGATAGAAATGTACCACAGCCTTTGTACCTGCTACAGATACTTCCTTTTTAACCTCTTTTAGATAAGCATCCATATTGCTTCCTGCACGCAGAAGCTTTTCAATGGAAACTGGGTTTATGAATGTCATTAGGGGGGAGTAGAATATTGGATGAAATTGGCTGTAGCTTATACTGAGGCTTTAAGTTAAGTAAAGTTGGTGGTGAAATACTATAGGCAAAGTATAAAGTGCAACTAAGCAAAGTGTTTGCTTATAATGTTATTACACTCAACCTATAGTATTTGGATGTTCAATTACTTGTATTCAACTCTAGTTCAAGTACTAGATTGACTTCTGGCCTTGAATTGCTTGTTGTATCTTGTAAGCAAAACCCAGGGCATACACGTAAACATCTAAGAACAGATTGATGAGATGGGATATGCAGGCTCCTACGACTGGGTGGTAATGTTGTTATAGGTTTTCCTGCCTATAAGTTCGCTCTATTCTAACATTAGTTTCTGGCAAGCACAACTTATATACATTGCTACGCAGAGATGATGACTGCCACCAATAACACACTAGCCAAGCTTACATAAGCCCTAAACAGAACCTTTCTCATTGTGATGTTAAACCTGTCAAAATGATCTCCCAACTCACATATATAAGTGCCACCAGGAAGCATAACCACGCTACAGAGACAAGGGTGAAACCAAGAATTCTTGCTGACTTTTTCATTGATGTGTGTCTTAGGTGAAACAATGGTTGTCTTTACTGAAGCTGGTTCGCTATCATAGCTTTACCTTGTAGGGTTGAACAAGTATATCAAACTAAAATGAGAAGAGGAAGTAACCCCAAAGGATTACTTCCTGCCTTTCCAGTTAGTTCAGATACCAGCTTGTGCTATTGCCCTGTAATGCGCCCTGTACCTGTGAGGCAAAGTCCAAAGCATTGATAGAGCGGTCCAGAAACTGGTCAATGTAGGTGGACTTGTTGGCCCCAGTGAACAGGTTGTACAGTTTCCAGAGGTTTATTCTCCCATCCTCCTGCCTGCAGAAGTTCACGTCTTTGTAATAGTCCCTGCAGACAGACGTGAGCTGAGAATCACCATACAACAGGGCTGGTATCTGTTTCTTGTCATCTGTAGGTAGGTGTGGGTACATCCTGCATCTGCCTAAAAGCTGGGCGAACTGCTGTTCTGAGATGGAGTGTTCTGTGAGAGACTGCATCTGTCGTAGGTGAAGATGTTGGTCGTAGGAACTCAGAAGCTGGTAGATAGCAGAATAAAGCTGGTCAACGCTGCTCACCCTCAGGTCAGCCAGGTAGCCATCAGTCCTCACGCAGAGATTGGTGCAGACCATGTTCTTAAACCCAATGAACACCTTGAAGTGCTCAGCAGCGCCTTTCTTGTTGTAAAGATTGTCCAGGTTGTAGGCCTTCACGCCTCCCACAGTAAGCGTCAATGGGTTGCCATCTATGGTGTCATGGACTGTAGGAATCTCTATCACGAACATCATGCGCTCGTAATACAAGGTCTTCTCCCAGTCCTGCAGTTGGTTCGCAGGCTTGTCCTTCGCCTCTGGGGTCCTGCCCTTGATGGGATGGCTGCAGCGTATAGCTGGGCTCAGGACCTGCTCACCCCTGAAGATAGTGTTTACCAGCTCCTGCGTGGTCTGGATGAAGTCTGACTGGCTGATCAGGGGCTCGTTGTCCTTGACGTACACTGGGATGATGTGGTCCTGCTGTATCTCTGTAAAGGGGATAGAGACAGTGTTGGCTTCTATGAAAGCAGAAGAGGCAGACTGTGCGCCTGCCTCTGGGTTTCTGGTAACTGTGAGCCTTGGCTCTGGTTGGGCATTGAGCCTCATCAATGTGGTTTCCATGTTTCTACGAGTTTAAGGTTAAAGGTTGGTGAAGTGGTTTGCTTGGGAATCAATCTGTTCAGCCACAGCAGGCTTCTGGTATTCGCTCCTGATAGTCTCTACAATCTCAATGATGTGTAGGAACCTGCTGTTCAGCTCATAGAACTTCTCCTTCTCCTGGTCATTGGCGTGGCGCACCAGAAGGCAAAGGAAGGAGGTGACGTCAGAGAGTTGGTTCAGGGGAACGTAGGGCAGGCAGTTGCTGAGGCGCTGGCTCGTGTATGCCAGTTGAGTTAGTAGCTCCATTGTGTAGGGTTTTGTTAGTGGTCAGATAAAACACTGGACGAAAAAAAGGGTAGCAGCCTATTACAGACCAGCTACCCTTCACCATCCAGTTGCAACTAATGATGTTGGCTGCGTTGCTTTCAGTGGTTTGTTTAGGGAGTAACCTTCTCAAAGAACCCAGCGAAGAAATACAGCATAACTCCTTTTGCTAGTTGCTACTTCAACCTGGTGAGCACCAGGTTTGTGGGTTGGGTGTAATCGAAGTAGAAGTGTGGGTACAGTTTGCCAAACACTTGGTACAGGATCACCTTCTCGTGGGAGAAGGTCACCCTTGTCACCAGTACCTTATCTCCTGGTTTGAAGTAGTGTATGTCTACTTTGGATATCACCATAAATGGGCAGTAAACCCTGTCCAGCTTGTACTTGGAGAGAAAGAGGCAGCTGTACTCGTCCACCTCTGCATCATCGTCCCTGTTGTTTTCTTCCTGCATTTTCATAGGTTTAAGGTGAAAGGGAAAAGAAAAAGGGCAGCCATTACGACTGCCCTCATCTGAACTGATTAAGCTGCTGTCCTCTCAGGGAACACGCATTGCTCAATCGTTCTGGGGGTGGGACTATAATACCAGGTGTGCGTGAGGGTCAGGACCTCGTCAGAGTTGGGCGCAGGGTGCTCGTAGGGGGCGCACTCCATCTTCTCCAGGGAGCCAGGGAGCGTCTTGCCTACGAGACCAGCGCAAAGGACTTCGTTGAACGTGCAGGAGATGGAGCAGATAGCAGCTATGGCGTAGTACCTGCCTTCTGTTTTTGATGGGATGAACTCCAGTTCCCCCTGCAGGACCAGCGTGTTGTGTTTTCTGTTGTTTTGTGCCTTATTATAGGCAATAATCTTTACCATAGCCTCATGTAATAAAGTTAGCAATAGGACATAGGCGGGGTACCCCAACCTCACCCGCTAGGCGGGGTCTGTTGGGGACATAGGGGGGCGTGTTTACTGGTGCAGAAGAATTAAAATAAAAAAATGTAAGTTATAGTAGCAACTTAACCTAAGTAGTTTTCATATCAATTTAAATAGCTTTATTATTCATATATGTGCAATAGTACAGTCTAATAAATGTTCATTTCTACAACATTATGATTTGTTAAACAATTGCAAGATTTCTATAACATTAGCTTTTATATCAAAAAAAATCCCATAAGTTAATATGGGATTTAATATAATATTTACAGTTAATAATATTATAATAGGCCTAAGACTTTAGTGCTGACTCCTATGCCAAATCCCCACCATCTTTCTTTATTATATACCCACTTTTTACCTTCAGATCCAGTAGCATAGTCAAAGCCCACTGGAATAAATGAGAATGCAATATCATTGTAGGAATAAGTTATTGATAAACCTGGTGAAATAAACAATTGTTTGTATTTTGAAGTTACATGTCCATTCGTGTTCTCAGGAGTCAATTCTTCTGCTGATGGTGCTACAAATACTCCAAGACTAATTATGTGTGTTGACTTTTTACCATTAATGAAATATCGTTCCAACCTTGCATTCAACAGATTTACACCTACGCCAGCATTGGAAAGGCCTGTAGTAGCTGTTTGTGGCAATTCATTGATGGAGGGTCTAACCTTAATGGGAACAGTTAGAATCGCTATCCTTGGCATAGACAACAATTTTAAAATTGCTAATACTTCACCTTGTTTGAATTCTACTTTCTCAGTTATAGGATTCCCTTTATCATCAAACCCATTAATAGTCATAATGTTGAAGTCAGATTTAATGTCAACTACTTCTATCTTCTTGTCAATAAATTGTTGAACACTAAGAGGAGAGGGCTGACATAAAGCTATTTGATACGTTATGGTCAGCAGAATCAGAATTGTGAATAGTTTTTTCATTTGTTTATATTAATTAAAGGGTTTATGATTTTAGAATTAAATAGTGCAAACTCTGAGGTTGCATAATTAGAATTGTTGTTGAGTTAATATGTATAATTGATTTAAGTTAAAGATTTGGTTCAATCTATTTGTGATTATTTTTCTATATTATATAAAAATACCTAAAAGTAAGTAGTGTGTAGAACACGCATTCAGAGAAAAGCTATAGTATGGTTGTCAATGGTTTTTGGAAAACCAAAAAAATGCTAAAATGGGTGTATGTTCATAAGGTTTGTTTCCTGCTAGTAGAAGAATATAGATTTATAAGTAGATACAATTATTTAAATTACTTATTAGTAGGTATTGATTTACAAGCTAAAAATGGTCAACTAGAAGTGGCTTGTACAATCCTCACTCCCTATCTATCTTTTGTATTTGTGTATGTATATATGTTTTGATGAAGCGACTATTTGAAGCATATGTTCTAGGTATATAAGATTTATGTAAATTAAAGTTATATCTCGCAGTTAAATCCTATTATAATCTATGAAGAATTCATCTTACTATATCGTTTTCTTGTGGTTTGTAATTGGATTATACTTTGGAATAGGGGGTTTAGCTCAAATAAATCTAGAAAGCACTTTGCAGTCACTGCAAAGAGATAAAGATAAATTAATGAAAGAAAAGGTAAACGCAGAATATAGAGGGATTTATATTGATAATAAATACGAGTTGAAATACTATTTAGAAGTAAAAAGCGTAAGAAAAATATTTCCATGGACTTATGATATACCACGTTTTATAGGCCTTATTATAACTGCATTTTCGTTTGGGCTACTAGGGGCATTGATTGGACTAATTAAAGATATAGCCATTTTGAATAAACCATTAAATGGGTTGAAATATTGGTCAATACCAATCCTAGGTATTTTAACTGGTTTGATAGTTTTAGGACTATCCTATACAATTCCAACAGTTTTGACTACAAATGAGGCTAATATACGTTCAACTTCCCTTGTATTTCTGTGTCTTTTTGGAGGTATTTATACTGAGATTTTTTTTGATAAGCTAATGCGATATATGGATAAATTTTTTTTATAAAGATATGAAATACATATTTGTGCTATTTATTTTTCTTGCGACAATAAGTGTCTCGTGTTCTAGGGTTTATAGAATTAAGTACCAAGTATTTCCTAAAAGAGAGTCAATTAAGTTTCAAAACTTAGAAGATACTTTAAAGTTAGTTATTATAAATGAGCTATCTGAACGCAGATTAGATTCAGTATATGTTTTAAATAACTTTCATAAGTTTTCAGGAAAACTAGCTGTTAAAAAGGATAAAAATTATACAACGATTTACGAGTATGATTTAAAATTAAAAAACACCACCTTGAATGGTGTTGTTGAATCATTTACTACTTGTGATATATGTATGGGTGCTTCAAAACTTTATAAAGTAAAAAGCACTAAACTAATGTTTTGTTGTAAAGACCCTAAACATAATCCTAATGAGTATGAAGAGACAGAGGAAAAGATATTAGCAATCAAAAAAAAGAATAAATGTTCAAAGGTGGGACTATGTCTAGATTAGGATTGTTAAATTTAGAGCGTTTGTTTAAATAAAAAGTATATAATAATAAGCAATTCAAAGCACTTAGTTTTATTCAAGGGTAGGTAGGGTAACTACTTTTACAATAATCTAATTAGAGATATAATACATAGAGCCCACCAATATGGTGAGCCCTGTGCATTCACAGATCTATGGGTGTTTTGACGATTTTAACCTACCCTGCCTACCCTGAGATTGTTTCTGGGTTAGTACTGGTACCTGGCTGCTTCAAGGATAGAGCGTACTTTTGTATACCACCCTTCTTGTAGGTTTTAAACCCATGCTTCTTCAAAGCCTTTCCTAGACGCTGCTTTGAGGCATTAGTAACTGCGAAGGTGTTTACCTTCTTAGTTAAATGATTAGCAATTTGGGTTGTCGTGTAGAATAAACATTCAGAATCTCCTTCCCCTGCTGGTGTAAACTCCTCCAATACAAGTTCTTCCTCAACAGTTGTGCGCTGGAACTTGCTATTGTTAGCCTCCAGTTCTTTGATTTCAGCATCATCTAGCCAATGTTTAAAGCCCTCCTGATATAGTGCGTAGGCCTGGGCATATACTTTATTTAAGTCAACCTGATGCTGGTAATCAATCTTCAACGCTTCAAAACAAAGGAACCTGCGTGATCCAGTACTGTCATTGAGAAAGTGGCTGGAGTTTACTGATCCTGCGAAGGAAGCCCTTCTTGGCATATCCTCTGCATTGCGAGCGTAGACACGACGAAGTTTGACCTGTGGTTTGGTGATGGTCTCTTTCAGCGCCCCAATCTCAGTACTGTTCATGTTCTCAAGTTCATCCAGGTTTATGAGCAAACAGGACGCAAGGTAAATCAAAGTGTCTTTGTTGTTGAGGTTGATGGACCCAGAGTATACGTAGTTCCTCAGGTGCTCTGGTGCTAGTTTTAGTATCCAGCTAGTTTTCCCTATCCCTTGTTTTCCTGAGAACACAAGCACAGTTTGGTTCACAGTAGCAGGCTCCATGATGGAGGCAACGACAGCAACCAACCACTTTTTAAGGAAGCGATGGAAAAGCTGGTCATTGTCAGTCTTGACTGTATTGGCTAGCAGAGTAATATAATCTGTGGTTTTATCCCATTGGGTTAGACTGGTAAAGTATTCTTTCAATGGGTCATACTCTTTGCTGAAGCCAGAGTAAAGTATTGACCTGAGTGTGGATAGGCTACAAGTAGCGTCTGCATACTCCAGCTTCTTATCTTTCTGGATAGCGCGCCAAAAGTTATTCTCGTCGCGATCAATGAGAGGTGCGAAGTGGCTTTCACCCTTTTTTCTGAACTCCAACTGCCCAGAAACTGTGTTATGCCTGAACTCATGGTTCCTTTTTAAGAATTCCTCTATCAGTTCTATTGTGTTTTTGGTATCAGGGGTGGTTATTGAGGATATAGTATGTTTGGTCCACTTGGAATCCTCAGTGTCAAAATCTTCTTTCATAAAAAAACTTGTTTGTAAAACCTTAGTCAAACAGGAAAGCATGTGCAGCTTTGTGCGTATTTATGCTCCTGTTGACTAAGGCTTAAGTGATAGGATGGTTCGAAAGAGTATTCCTGCTCTGCTGCACTGGTAATGCACGATTTGCGCAGGAAGTACTCTTTCTAAAATGTACTTTAAGACTACAAATTAATGCTTGTTAGTCCTCAATTGGTGTAATAATAACCTCTGTGTCTGGGCCAAATAGAATTTTAGCTGTTTCAGCAAGGCCACGTATCATTACTTCAAGGAGCCCTGTGCTTCTTCCAGCTTCTGCTTCTAGCTTCTCAATTCCTAACCTGAATTCAGTGACCAAATGGATTGTTCTGTCGTTTAATTCTGCCTCTGTCATTTCAATGAGTTGTTAATTAGTAAACAATAATGTGCCTGCCCAACCTAGCAGAGGCACTTACTGCTGGATGGGTGATACAAAGGTCAGAAAAGGTCTTTGGTGTAACTGGTTACAAAAAGGGCTACAGGATTACTTTTTTTTATTCTGTGTTTTCTTGTTCAATTCTTCCTTGTTTTTACTTATCAGTGAATTTACTTGAGTTAGGATATCATTCAACAGGTTTTTAACACTTGATAGGTTATGGTTCTCATTATCGCTGAACCTTTTAATTTTGACTTTATCCTCAATAATATGCTGAATTTTACTGAAGCCTTTACCTCCTCTAATGTTCTGTTCAGAATGACCGGTTAGAATATTGGCTATTTCAGCTAGGCTCTCGTTACTGTAATTAATAAATACCCCCTGATCTCTAAGTAATTGGAAAAGAAGGGCTATCTGATAAGTATCTAATCTTTTTGCCCTTATATTTAATTCAGTTAGTTGGAAGTTTGGTGGTAGTTGGTATACATGGGCGCTATTGTGGGATTGAACTGAATTTTTAGAATCATCACTAGCCCATAAAGTTAATAAAGACCTTAGGTGTTCTCTGAAGTGATCCAGAAGAACAAAGGTGTCAGAATGGTCCTTTGATATAGGTAGGCTCTTCCATCTTACTATAGTCAGCTCTAAACGCTTTGCCATGAAGCTGCAGAATTCTTCCCTCTCTTTGTCTGTATCTATCTTGAATGTCCTGGTATCAATCTCTTCTGTGGTTTTCTCTATAAGCTCCTCTAATTTTTGAACAAGTGCAGACTGCACAATAGGCCTCAGGTTAACCTTGTCTTGCTCGCTTATTGTTGGGTAGAACCCCTGTTCCAACGATTCTTGACCTTCTTCAGATTCAAACCAAGCTACCTTCTCAAGGGCAAAGCATTGGTTATAAAGCATCTCAATGCCCTTAGCTGAGAGTAATTGGTCTATTGCTGCAAATGGGCTGGTATTCATTTAATATGTTCTTTTCAGTATGTACCTACATCAGGTGATATTATACTGTTTGCCTATTTGCATTGTTTTTGAAGCACGCTTACGCTCAGGGTTGCTTCTGCAGAAGTTATGTCATTGTCATTGTTGATGCAGAAGTACAAGGTTCTAGCGCCATTGGGAATGGTTAAATGACGTGAGTCTTGTGGCACATTGGTTGCCTTCCAGATGCATGCGTTACCTTTTGGCATTTCACCTTTGGTTTTCTCAAAGTATTCTGCGTCCTTCAGGCTTGTAGTTATAAAGTAATGGCATTTAGTGCTTGTTACAGGCTTAGAAGATTTATAGGGGTTTTTCATTGCGTTTGCGCCTGCAAGCAATATCTGGCTAGTTCCCCCTGTCATGGTTACTGATGCCAATGTGGCTGCAGTGGCCCAGTCAATTGGAGGTTCTCCCTCGTCCCTGATGTCTATCTTGAAAACTATACCATAGGCATCAGCTGGCAAGTCAACTCGTTGCACAGTTCTTGAGCTTTCTGGGTTATAAAAGGAGTGGAGCTTCGCCCTTGTAAGTGGCAACGATTCAACAAACTTATACTTACAGATAACTTTGGTTCCATCCTCATGCCACATGCGTAAGTCTTCCTGTGCTTCGCCTTCTTTGTAAGTGGCTATGGATTGCACCTTACCATTGGGGTACCAATAGGTGCAAAGACCAGTTGGAACATCTGGGTCTTCGCTTAACAGCTTGCCTTCCCACTGCTTTTTCCAGGAAGGATAGTAGTAATCCCTAACAGTTCCAAAGGGTTTGCCATCAACAGTTCTCTTTAAGATGCGCGCGTATTTGATGTCCTCCTTCAGGTTTGTTTGCTCCCAATCCTGGTCAAAGTATACAGTGTCTGTGGTAAGGGGTACAGGTTGATTGGTGTTTGACTTCTGCGCCTGTAAGCTGAATACAAATAACTGAAGCAATATGACTAGAAGGAGTGCTTTCATGAAATGCTAAAAAGAGGAGTATTTATTAGTGGTGGATTTAAGTGCTGCTATGTAGCTTAGACTGTGTTGCTTCGCTCCAACTTTATGCTACAGTTCTTGAATAACCTTAGATTGTCTTGTGTAGAACTCCTATGTATGACTAAGACTATGTTGCTTTACATTTAACAAACCAGTGGTTTCTTTTAATTTCTTAGCATGCTTTTACAATAACAATCATAAAGGATGCAGAAGCATTTGTCTTTCGTTGGAAAGGTAGGAGTATCTATTTATTGCAATATGTGCTTATCCTCTTGTAAGCCTTTTCATATCCTAACTCGCCAGCTTTGCTATAGCAAAAGCAAGCTGCGTCATTAAAGTCTTTGGTGGTGTAACAGTCGCCTAAAATGAACCATGCAAGGGCGTTGAATTTTCCTTCAATATGATTGTTATCTACCATTCCATAGATGCTGGAATTGGTGACTTTCATCTTCAATGCTTGTTCTAAGTCGTCAATAGCTCCAGTCACATCGCCTACAAAGAATTTATCAACCCCTCTGTATACAAGTGAGCGCTTCATTTCCCCAGAGTTAGGTTTTGCAATTGAAATAGCTTTAGTATGATAGTAAATAGCTTTAGGTAAATCTTTTTCATCTTCAGCTTTGTCTGCAGCGTTGAAGTAAGAAGAATCATTAGCAGCTACAGGTGGATATTTTGTATTTTGAGCACTAACGTTTCCAGAAAATATGATTATTAAAAATAGAAAAGGTAATAATTTTCCCATGGGTACTTTGGTGTTTGGTTTTGAGAGGGTAAGCATTTGTAAATAATATTCTTATTCTTGTGTAATGTTTTGCTACAAAAAATATAACTAAATGCTAGTAGCACTTTTTACAGGGTCTTCTACTGTAATTGTTCTCTGCATCTGAGCGGGAGACTGCTGAGATGGTATGTGTGCATCTGTTTAACCCGCTACAGGAAGATGAGCTATGGTAAGCATAAGCACTTCCTCCTTCGCAGATGTATACCTTAGGAGACGACCTGGTTGCAGATTTCTTTGTTTGTTCCTTCTTCTGGGTAGTTTGAGTGGTCTGGGCGAAACTAACAACCTGAATTAATGAAAAGATTAGGATAAGTAGTTGTTTTCTCATGCGCTATCTATAAGCAGTAAGGTCGAGCTAAGATAAGAAAGCAACACAGAATTTATATAATACTATATAGTCTTTGATGGATTTATAGGTAAGCTTATTTCAAAATTGAGAGACAGTATGGGAGACAAACAACAAACAAAGGGAAGGGGATATAGCCAATAAGGAGGTATATGCGTATCTTGCTTATGTCTCTTCAGAGTTTCTCGTAGAGGTTAAATCTTGCTTGAAAGGGCATAAAAAAAGCCTCAGATTTCTCTGAGGCTTTTACTGCTGGTGGTGATGATTGGAATCGAACCAACGACACAAGGATTTTCAGTCCTTTGCTCTACCAACTGAGCTACATCACCAGCATCCTTTTAGAACCTTTCAGGGAGGTGTTTCGCTACCGTTCTGGTGAAAAAGTATGCAAATGTAAGGAGCCTGTGCGGATTTGCAAAACTTCTGGCAAAAAAATCTTTTCTGCCCTTTTCAGAATACTTTGTTAAATTCGTTCGTAGTACAAGCAGTTTTCATTCCTAAACTCCCTTTCTGTGATCAGTAATATTGCCTTTTTAATAGTGGCGGTGCTAGGTATCGGTCTGTTTGTGTGGCAGATCCGTAAGATTGTCCGCAACATCAACATGGGACGTGACAAGGAGATTTCCGGTAACGTTTCTGAGCGCATAAAACTTCTTTTACTTGTTGCTTTTGGGCAACAAAAAATGTTCAAGCGGCCGTTGCCTGCCGTGTTGCACCTGTTTGTGTACGTCGGATTCATCGTGATTAACGTGGAGGTGATCGAAATCCTGATTGACGGCATCTTCGGGACGCACCGCGTTTTGGGCGTGTTGGGACCAGTGTACAGCGTGCTCATGGCCATCAATGAAGTGTTGGCGCTATTAGTCATCATTGCCTGTGTGATCTTCCTGGCTAGGCGCACGCTCACCAAGGTGCCCCGGCTTACGCGCGGTTCAGAGATGCGGGCTTGGCCTAAGCTAGACGCAAACGTGATCCTGATCACCGAGATCGTGCTCATGTTCGCCTTGTTTGCTTTCAACATTGCAGACCAGAAACTGGCGCAACTAAGCGGACACGACTTGCCTGGCGTATTTCCGGTAAGTGGCCCCTTGATGAACGTATTCGGGAGTGATGTTAATACCCTGCAAGTAATTGCCGGTGTTGGCTGGTGGGCGCACATTCTGGGTATTTTAGCCTTCATGAATTACCTGCCCAGTTCCAAGCACTTCCACATCATTACGTCCTTCCCTAACGTGTACTATACTAAACTGGAGCCCAAAGGCCAGTTCAGCAACGTGGAAAGCATCACGCATGAGATCAAAGCCATGCTGGATCCTGCCTACGTGGTGCCACCGGCGCCGGAAGGAGCTGATCCGCAGAAGTTTGGCGCCAAAGACGTGGAAGACCTTACCTGGAAACAGCTCCTGGATTCTTACACTTGTACCGAGTGCGGCCGTTGTACCAGCGTGTGCCCGGCTAACATTACCGGTAAACTATTGTCGCCGCGCAAGATTGTGATGGATACCCGTGACCGGATGGAGGAGAAAGGGGAATCACCGCTGATCTTTAATCCGGCTCATTACAATGAGGAATCTGAGCGCGTGAAAGTAACTGAAGAGCGTACGCTGCTGCGAGGGTACGTAACACCGGAAGAACTGTGGGCCTGTACCACTTGTAACGCCTGCGTAGAGTCTTGCCCAGTCAACATCAACCAGCTTTCTACCATCATAGACCTGCGGCGCTACCTAGTGCTGGAAGAATCTGCGGCCCCGACGTCACTCAACACCATGTTCAACAACATTGAGAACAACGGAGCGCCCTGGGCTTTCTCGCCAAGTGACCGTTTCAATTGGGCCGATGATTTGTTCGTGGTTTCTAAAAACTAGGCTAAAAACAGAATTAACCTAACGCTCATTAGCTTTTGTGCGGCATGCCGAATAACTTAGCACTGAGCACATTTTCTAATTAGCACATTACCCTAGATGTCAGAGAAAAAACAGATACAAGTACCCGTCATGGCCGACCTGGCCTCACGTGGCGAAACCCCTGAAGTGTTATTTTGGGTAGGTTGCGCCGGTGCCTTTGACGATCGCTATAAAAACGTTACCCGTGCCTTCGTTCGGATTTTAGAGCATGTGGGCACTAAATATGCTGTGTTAGGCATGGAAGAAACCTGCACCGGTGATCCAGCCAAGCGGGCCGGCAATGAGTTCCTGTTCCAGATGCAGGCCATGACCAACATCGCTACGCTGGACGGCTACGGCATCAAAACCATTGTGACCGCCTGTCCGCATTGCTTCAACACCATCAAGAACGAGTATCCGGCCTTGGGCGGAAACTACGAGGTGATTCACCACTCTACGTTCCTGCAGAACCTCATCAACGAAGGCAAAGTAAAAATTGCCGGTGGCGGCGAGTTCAAAGGCAAGCGTATTACCTTCCATGACTCCTGCTACCTGGGTCGCGCAAACAACATCTACGAAGCGCCTCGCGAAGTGCTGGCAGCCTTGGATGCCGACCTAGTGGAAATGAAACGCAGCCGCGCAAACGGACTTTGCTGCGGTGCTGGTGGTGCCCAGATGTGGAAAGAACCGGAACCTGGAAACAAAGACATCAACGTAGAGCGCGCCGAGGAAGCCATTGGCACCGGAGCCACCATCATCGCTAGTGCCTGCCCGTTCTGCATGACCATGATGGCCGACGGCGTGAAAAGCCAGAACAAAGAAGATTCAGTGCAGGTGTTTGACATTGCGGAACTCATTGCCCAAGCCGAAGGCATCAACGCGTAATGCGGAAGTGTGTATGCTTCAAGCGTGCAACTTGCGGCACACATGAGTAAGATTCGGAAGCTGTAGACGGTAAGAAGTATACTTGCGTTTAGAAGCTGTTATTCAGAAAATACCTGTGAAACAGTTAGCAGCAAAAACAGCCTTGTATCATCAAAGAGGATACTTGGTTCCATCATAAATTAGCATATTACAAAAAATGTACGTTCCTTTTGAGCAATTACCGGCGTATAGCCGGGTATGGGTGTACCAGCTAGACCGTCCGCTTACTCCTGAAGAGGAGGCACGCATGAACCAGCTACTGCAGGATTTCGTAACGGAGTGGAGCAGTCATGGGCGTGATTTACAGGCGTCGTTTACCATCAAAGAGCACCACTTCCTGTTTCTGGCTACCAATGAAGAGGTGGCCTCGGCAAGTGGCTGTTCCATAGATAAATCAGTTGCCTTTATGAGGCAATTAGAGCAGGAATTTAACGTTCAATTATTTGACCGTACCAAGTTGGCTTTCAGGCAACAAGACGAGGTGCGGACAATCCCTTTAACAGAAGTAAAAGCCAGGGTGGCGGCAGGAACTTTAGCGCCTGAAACGCTTTATTTTGACACCTTGGTGCAAACAGTGGGAGCCATGCAGGAGCAATGGCCCAAACCCGCAAAAGATACCTGGCTGGCTCGTTACTTTTAATACGGTCTATTAGTCAATAACGCGTAGGAATGCACATGATGCGACAGAACAGAACCTTTGTACTGGGAGTAGCCTTGTCTTTGGCAGTGGCAGCTTGCGGGCCTTTCCGGAGCTCCGTGCAAAAAGGCGATAAGAACTTTGGCAAAGAAGAATACGAATTAGCCATCAATAACTATCAGGCCGCTTTAAAAAAAGGACGTACAGGGGCAGAACTTAATTTTAAGCTGGCTGAGGCTTACCGCCTCTCTAACCGTCTGCCGCAAGCTGAGCAGTACTACAAAGCGGCCTTAGATGCTCGCCGTACAGAGGAAGCCATGTTCCGTTATGGCATGGCCCTGAAAGCCAACGGCAAGTATGAAGAAGCGACTACCCAGTTGCAGAGCTACATGGCCGTTGCCTCCAACAAGACCTTTATACGGCTGGCGCAACTGGAGCTGGAAAACCTCAAGCAGGTAGCTCCCATCACCAGCAAGCCCACCTACCAGATCATAAGACCTGTCATCGCTGCTAATACCGGCGCCTCTGAGTTCTCGCCCGTCCTCCTGAACAACGAGCTGATTTTCTCTTCTACCCGCGAAGACGTCAAATACAAAGGCAACGGCGAAGGTTTCCTGAATTTGTACGTGGTGCCCGTGGCAGATACAGGCATGACCGCTGCCCCTTCGGTAAGGCCCTTTGCAGCGGCTTTGAATGCTCCAGAAGTGCATGATGCCTCCCCAGCCTTTACCAACGATGGCCGCACCATGGTGTTCGCCCGAGGCAACACCGGCAAGAAGAATGGCAGCGCGGACGTAGACCTCTACATCTCGCAGTACAAAACCAATGAATGGTCTGAGCCCCGCCCCGCCAGTTTCAATGACCCGATTGCCTGGGATGCCTCGCCGGCGTTTTCGCCCGATGGCCGCACCCTCTACTTCTCGTCTAACCGCCGGGGCGGACAAGGCGGACGGGACATCTGGAAAACCACACTAGACGCCAGCGGACGTTTCTCCCGTCCAGAGAACTTAGGGCCTACCATCAACACGCCTGGTAACGAGTCTTTTCCGTATGTGGGGCCAGACAGCACCTTGTACATCGCCTCAGACGGTCACCCTGGCTTAGGCGGACTGGATCTTTTCCGGATCAATGGTGACTCGGTCATTAACATGGGGACTCCTATCAACTCTGTGGGAGATGATTTCTCGCTTCTTATCACCGGTGAAAACCAAGGATTCTTAGCCTCTAACCGAGCCGGTGGCCAAGGCGGCGATGACCTGTATTCCTTCATGAAGCGCCAGCCTAAACTGGTCAACTTCTTTGTAGACGGCAAGGTGGTAGAACGGAACGAGAAAACAAACGCCACTACGCCGGTGGGCAACATTAGGGTGGCGCTGCAGAACGCGCAAGGCGTGAAAGTGCAGGAAGCTTCCGCTGATGTGCAGGGCAACTTCACCTTTAAACTGGATTCAGCCAGCGTGTACTCCGTAATTGCGGAAAGAACCGGCTATTTCACGGCGCGCCAGCCGGTGAGTACCCAAGGCAAAACGCCACCGCAAAGCCAGCTAACCCAGCCCATAACCGACATCAGGTTAACTACTACGCTCACACTCTCCAAGATTGTCCGGAACAGGGCCATTGTGGTAGAGAACATCTTCTATGACTATGACAAGGCTGATATCCGTCCGGATGCAGCCGTAGAGCTGGACAAATTGGTGCAGACGTTAGTAGATAACCCAGCCATCACCATTGAGCTGAGCTCACACACCGATAGCCGCGGGGTAGACATCTACAACCAGGACCTGTCGCAGCGTAGAGCGCAAAGTGCGGTAGACTACATCATCTCCAAAGGCATTGACCCTAAACGCATCACCGCCCGTGGTTATGGAGAGTCAAGACCAGTAGTACGCAATGCGAAAACCGAGGAGCAGCACCAACGCAACCGCCGGACAGAATTCACGGTGACCCGCATAGACGAACAACCAGAGCGAGAGTAGGGCTTTGATTCGCTGGCGCGAGCCTCTGGCTCGTGTCCGCACGCCGTCCTGAACGCTCCACCCTATTTTGTCATCCTGAAAGGACCTTGTGAGTAAACAATAGAGTCGTTTCTTCAACGCCTTTTTAGTTCGCCCACAAGGTTCTTTCAGAATAACAATGGGGAGAAAGTTCCTTAGAAACCAGACAGAATACCTGAACTCTGAAAAGCAGGAAGCAGCAGATTTTCGGCATACGTGCGGACACGAGCTGCAAGCTCGCGCCAGCAATGAATCTAGATAAGCTATTCACAAACCGAAATACAAAAGAAAAGCCTCCCATAACCGGGAGGCTTTCTTATTTTTGCGGCAGCAAAGAACAGTATCACATTTAGAAGCTGTTATTGTAAAACGGGGCTGGAAACGGTTCTGCTACTTTATCTTACACCCACCATGGAAAACCGGTATCTGCAGCGCGGCGTCTCCGCCTCTAAAGAAGATGTGCACAACGCCATCAAGAACATAGACAAAGGCTTGTTTCCACAGGCGTTCTGCAAAATCATCCCAGATCTGCTGGTAGGGGACCCCGAGTTCTGCAACATCATGCACGCAGATGGCGCCGGTACTAAGTCTGCGTTGGCGTACCTCTACTGGCGCGAAACCGGTGACCTCTCTGTCTGGAAAGGCATTGCGCAGGACGCCATTGTCATGAACACCGATGATCTGCTCTGCGTAGGCGCCACCGATAACATCCTGCTTTCCTCCACCATCGGGAGGAATAAGAACCTGGTGCCTGGCGAGGTAATTGCGGCCATTATCAATGGCACTGAGGAGGTTCTGCAGATGCTGCGCGACAACGGCATTGGCATTTACAGCACCGGTGGCGAGACCGCCGATGTAGGCGACCTGGTGCGCACCATCATTGTGGACAGCACTGTGACAGCCCGCATGCGACGCTCGGATGTTATCTCCAACCACACCATCCAGCCCGGCGATGTCATTGTAGGCTTCTCGTCGTATGGCCAAACCACTTATGAAACGGAGTATAACGGCGGCATGGGCAGCAACGGCCTTACCTCGGCCCGGCATGACGTGTTCTCCAATTACCTGGCCCAAAACTACCCGGAGAGTTTTGACCCGGCCGTGCCTGCTAATTTGGTGTACTCCGGTAACTGCAAGCTGACGGATATCAACGAAGAGACCAGCCTTACCGTGGGCAAACTGGTGTTGTCGCCTACCAGAACCTACGCGCCGTTGGTGCAAGCCATTTTGAAAGATTACCGAAGCCAACTGCACGGTATGGTGCATTGCAGCGGCGGGGCACAAACCAAGGTGCTGCATTTCACCAAAAACGTGCACATCATCAAAGACAATTTGTTGCCGGTGCCGCCGCTGTTCAGGTTGATTCAGGAGCAGAGCAACACTAGCTGGCAGGAGATGTACAAAGTCTTCAACATGGGCCACCGCCTGGAACTGTATGTACCAGAAGCCATTGCGCAAGACTTAATCAGCATCAGCCAATCGTTCAGCCTGGATGCGCAGATCATAGGCAGGGTAGAGGCTAGTGAGAAAAACGAACTCACCATTCAAAGCCCATACGGCCAGTTCCAGTACGAAGGATAGACATCAGGAAAGGGAATACAAAATAAAATTCCTTTCTGGTTAGGGGCTGCTTTAGGTAAAACGGTCTCTAAACAGGAAGGATTTTTATTTTGTATATAGGTTTGGCATAATATTGGAATATGGCTCCTATGTCGCTTATTCGTACTGCTATGAAACGTCTCTACTTCCTGAGTTTTATCTTGTTATGCCTGGTGGAGGTCCTTCAGGCGCAACCTGCCCTGGATGCCGCCCTTCTGGTAGAAACCCAACGCGGGGAATACTTCCATCTGACTATTGGCGGCCGTCTGATTAATCCAGTTCCTTCCAGCAGAGTAGCCGTAGGTGATTTGCCTGCGGGCCGGCATATCCTGCACCTGCGGGTACTAGGCAGGGGCCGAAGAGCCCAGAACATTACCGCCGAAGTTATCCTGGCTAGTGGTTATGAAAGCGTGTATGTGCTGGCCCCTACGGTACCGGGCAGAACCTTCCCGCTGGTGTTGCGCAAAGTAGAGGAGGTGCCTTTGTCGCGGCCTGTGCCACCGGCTACCGGAACTGAGAGTTGCCGCTACGTAATGGAAGGGCCAGACGTGGACCGGGTCCTGCGGTTCATGAAAGAGGAAGGCTTTGATGACAGAAGGCTGGAGATAGCCAAGGGTGAGATAAAACTGACTGGTGGCATTATGACTGATGACCTGTTCCTGCTCATGAAGGCCATCACGTTTGAGGAGCGCAGAGTGCAACTGGCTAAGTTCGCGTATGACTATGTCTGCGACCGGAATAAGTTTAGCCGGGTGTTTGATGCCCTGGAATTCAACAGCAGCAAACGTGAGATGCAGGATTTCCTATACAAAGAGATAAGATAGACCTTAGATAATCGGAAAAGACACAAAGCTTTACTTTCAGAAGTAGGGCTCATTTCTAGCAATAGCCCAAAAACAGAAGGGGCTCCGTTATCTAAACGGAGCCCCTTCTGTTTTTAAGGTGATTTGTTGCTTCTAACCAAGACAAGCACCAGGAGTGCTGTCAAGTAGAAGTCTAGCATCTAGAAATTATCATCCAGCGTCTACAACTAGCGCAAACGGTCCATAGAACGTACCAGGTCCTCATCGCGCTTGATAAAGCGGTTGGCCAGTACATTCATCAATAAGCCAAAGGCCGGCATGTAAAACCCAGAAAGGTACTCGCCCTGCTCTTGGGTTTTTACCAGGTCTTCGCCTACGTAAGAAGAAAAGTAGAAAGCAGCACCCATTAAAGCGGCCATCACTAGGGAGTTCACCAAACCCAGTTTCATCTGGGTAAGACGGCTTTTGTACTGGAAGATTTCATACAAGGCAATCAAACCAGCCAAACCGGCCAGAATAGCAATCACAATGGTGTTGGTAGAAGCACCTGCCCCTGAGACCGGGCCTAAGCTAAAAGCGGTTAAGGCATATTCCCGACCATCGGCGGGATTGGTTTTGGCCCAGATAGGCACAAAGAACATGGCCACCATGGCTACTACAATCAAAAACAGGAAAACACTCTGGACTCTCTGTATCATATAAGTTTTTGGTTTCTGAATCTGGTGCAAAACTACATAAAACTTGCATACCAAAAATACCTTCCAAGTCAATCCTTCGGCCTGGGCTACAGGGCAGAGGAGGAGAGTGGTAAGCTTTTAAGAAACAGCAGATTAAGAAAAGAGCTGGCGTTTATGCAGAGTTTTCCACAAAGGGGTGTGCAAAGAAAAATTCTTTTACTCTGCCTAAAGCTACTAAATTGCCTTTGCTGTCAGTGACCTTGCAAACCCCAATTTTATATAAATATCCTAAAAATGAAACGATTCGTGATTTTCAGTTTAGCAGGCCTGCTCTTGCTAGGAAGTGAAGCAGCCTTGGCAAAACCTATGGCAAACCATATCCAGGTGTCTGTGGTCAGAGACAAAGAATCTGTCAAAGCTGAAAAGAAACGAGCCAAGCTGTTAGCCAAAGCTGCCCGAAGAGACGAAAAATATCAGCAGGATTTAGGGAAAGCGAAAGCAAAATACGTGCGTGATCAGGCAAATCTGAAAGAAGAGTACAACAGGCGGCAGCACAGGTTAAATGATCGGTTTGTCAAGTCTGGTAACAGCGCCAGTTCCCGAAACGAGGAAATGGAACGCCTCAAAGCCGACTATGAGCAGGAAAAACAAGCGTTACAAGCTAAATATGAACGTCAGCGGGATGCCCGCCAGGCGGCCTGGCAGGCAAGAAGGAACTCAACGTTAGTTAAATTATAAGAACTCTCGTACTAAGAGAAACACGCCAAACTACTTACATGAAACCAGAAACGGCCCCTTCACCAGGGGCCGTTTCTGGTTTCATGCGCTTCATGGTAAAAGACCGCCTCCTCGCTTTAGGGTTTATTTAAACAAAACAGCCTCAAAACAGGGGTGCTTTCTTCTCCGGAACCACCCCAGCGTCTGAGACTCAGGGGTAATTGCGTATCTTTGCGGCATGCGGTATTTTTTAGAAGTGGCGTATGATGGCACCAGGTTCCACGGGTGGCAGCTACAACCCAATGCGCTAACCGTGCAGGAGGTGTTAGATGATTGCCTGTGTAAGGTGTTCAGGTTGCCCCAGGTAGAAACAGTAGGCAGCGGCCGCACCGATACGGGCGTACACGCTACCCAGCAGTGGGTGCACGTAGACTTGCCACAGGCAGTTCAGCCCGAAGAGATCCAGCACAAGCTCAATCGCATTTTGCCGGCAGATATCTCCGTTGGGCAGGTGCTGCCGGTAGGTTCAGAGGCACACACCCGGTTTGATGCCATCAGCCGCACTTATGAGTACCGCATCACGTTGCAGAAGAACCCGTTTCTGGTACGGCACGCCTACTATCTTTCCAGGAAGCCCGACGTGGCTAACATGAACGAGGCTGCGCAGACATTACTGCAACTGGAGGATTTTACCACTTTCTCTAAAGTAAAAGGCGACACCAAACACTACCGCTGCACTATTACCCAAGCCCAGTGGCGCGAAGAAGGAGAGCAACTGGTATTTACTATCAAAGCCAATCGGTTTTTGCGTGGCATGGTGCGGTTGGTGGTAGGTACGCTGTTAGATGTGGGCAAGGGCAAACTGACGGTGGCGCAGTTCAGAGACCTGATTGAACGGCAAGACCGGCGTCTGGCCAGCGGGGCGGCTCCTGCCCAAGGGTTGTTTCTTTATCGCGTAGAATATCCTGAAAACTATTTTACGCAGCAGAGGGTATCCTTTGAGGAACTCCTTGCTGCTCAGATAAGAGAAGAGGAGTCTTCTTTATGATGCCACCTCCTGCTTTTGGCGTTCTTTTGAGAAACAGAAGCCGAAACGCAGAAAGGTGTACATTACTTTTACGTTCAAGTGCTGATGCCATCAGTGCAAGACATAACCAGCAGATTGTATAATGAGTGAAATAGGAGGCAGCAAGACCGGGAGTGCGTTTGACTGGGAAGTGCTGCGCAAGATATTCCGGTTTGTGAAACCGTACCAGAAGGTGTTTTATCTGGTGATTTTTTTAACGGTCGCCTCGGCGATTCTGGCTACTATCAGGCCGTTCCTCATCCAGGAAATGGTGGACAAACAGATTCTGCAGTACAACTGGCAGGGCGTGAACCGTATGTTTATGTGGCTCATTGTGCTGCTGGTGGCGCATACCGCCGTGTCTTACTTCCATACCTACTTTGCTGGTTGGTTGGGCCAGTACGTGGTGCGCGACATCAGGATAAAACTGTATGAGCACATTCTTAAACTCAGGCTTAAATTCTATGACCGCACACCCATAGGCACGCTGGTTACGCGTAATGTAAGCGACGTAGAGACTTTGTCTGACGTGTTTTCTGAAGGGTTGGCCGCTATGATTGGCGATGTGCTCCAACTGCTCTTCATCTTGGGGTACATGTTCTGGATTGACTGGAAACTCACGCTGGTCAGCCTTTCCATGTTCCCGCTGCTCATCATTAGTACCTATATCTTCAAGGAGAAAGTTAAGGCCTCGTTCCAGGAGGTGCGTGGCGCAGTGGCCAAACTCAACGCCTTTGTGCAGGAACATATCACGGGCATGATGGTGGTGCAGATCTTCAACAACGAGGAGCGGGAGATGAAGAAGTTCCAGGCCATCAACAAAGAGCATACCCGCGCTAACATCAAGTCTGTGTTGTACTACTCCATCTACTTTCCGGTGGCGGAGGTCATCGGTGCAGCCGGAACGGGACTGTTGGTATGGTACGGGGCCAAAGGCGTGATCCAGGACACCGTAACCCTGGGTTCTCTTATTGCCTTCATCATGTACATTGCCATGTTCTTTAGGCCCATCCGGCAGATTGCCGATAGGTTTAACACGCTGCAGTTGGGCGTGGTAAGCTCTGAGCGGATTATGAAACTGCTGGAAAGTCAGGAAATGATTTCAGACTCAGGCACGTATGCACCCAAAGAAATCAAAGGTGCAGTAAACTTTGAGAAGGTGTGGTTTGCTTACAATGACGAGGATTGGGTGTTGAAAGGCGTTTCTTTTGACGTGCATCCTGGACAGACGGTGGCGCTGGTGGGTGCCACAGGAGCCGGTAAAACGTCCATCATCAACCTTCTGAGCCGCTTTTACGAGATCAACAAAGGAATTATTAGGGTAGATGGCCGCGATGTGAAAGAGTATGATCTGGAGGTGCTGCGCCAGCAGATTGGCGTAGTGCTGCAGGATGTATTCCTGTTCTCTGGTACCATCGCAGACAACATCAGCCTGGGCAATAAAGACATTACCGAGGCCCAGATGTGGGAAGCTGCCCGTTTAGTAGGCGCTGATAGGTTTATTGAGCGTCTGCCCGGCGGTCTGCACTACAACGTGATGGAACGCGGCGCTACCCTGTCGGTGGGGCAGCGGCAGCTGATCTCGTTTGTGCGCGCCATGGTGTACAACCCCAAAATCATCATCCTAGACGAGGCCACTTCCAGCGTAGACTCTGAAACCGAGGAACTGATTCAGTTCGCCATCGGGCAGTTGATGCAGGGCCGTACCTCCATTGTCATTGCCCACCGCCTCTCCACCATCCAGAAAGCCGACAATATCATTGTGCTGGACCGTGGCGAGATCAAAGAAAGCGGACGCCATGAGGAGCTGATCCAGTCGGGTGGGTACTACGCCCAGTTGCACGAGATGCAGTACAAGAACTTTGTGTAAACAGAAGGTGCTTCAGGGCTGTTTTCTCTAAAACGAGCCCCAAACATAGTTTTGTGAAGGGTAGCGCAAGCTGTAGCTTTGTCGCTCTTCAAGGAAACAAGCGAAGAATTAGAAGAAAACAGATGCGTAGGAAGTTTTTTATTTACATGGCCGTGGTGGTCGGCCTGGTGCTGGTGTTCTACACGTACATGGGTGGCTTTGCGGAGGTGAAGGTGTCACAAGCCGTGTCTACCCCGTTGTTTGTGGCCGGGAAGTACTTTGAAGGTTCCACCGAGGCCGAAGAGCTAGGCCAGATTTACCAGCAGGCCGGAAAAGCCGTGGAGCAGAAACAATTGACCGGAGATTTCGCGGGCATTTTCTACAACAACCCCAGTAAAGACAATAAAACGGTGAAAGCATTCATTGGGGTAGCCATACAAGACACCACGGTGGCCTTGCCTACTGGGTTTACCATCCGGGCTGTGCCAGCCGGCCAGCCCGTGCTCAAAGGAGAATTAGAGGCTAATATCCTCATCGCGCCCCGAAGAATTTACAGCACCCTGTTTGACTACGCAGAGGAGAACAACCTTACCCTGCGGGAGTTCTATGTAGAACGTTTCCCGGAAGACAAACCAGCCGTGGTAGAAGTAGGGTTGGTAAAGAAGTAAATTCGTTTCTAAGCCGGTTTCTGAAAAGAAGCCTGAAAGACCAGAAGCAGCGGCTACGGGGAGACATTTCCGCAACCGCTGCTCTTTTCGTTTGATTCAAAGAAGTGGAAGGTGTTCTAATAAAGGCCAAGTTTTCAGGATTACCTGGTCTGACCATTTGAGCTGCTTCTGCGGAGGAGGACTTTGTTAGAGGGGTGTGCCATGGACTTCTGCGGAAGCGCATATTCTACCTTTACCAGTTGGTGCAGTTCATTCCCCCGGCCTCTGATCTCAAAGTCTACCACGGCAGGTGTTTGGTCCCAATGAAACCGCATGACAGCGAAGTTAAGCTTGTCGTGCATCTGGCCTACCCGGTGACGGTTGGGTTCGTTTACCAAGCCGCCCATCCAGGAATGGGTAAGGCCGCTGGTCGTGAAATCATAGATAGGGTAAGGCACACCCGGCCATGAAATTTTAGATAGCTCAGCAAAGTGCCGGTCTCCAGACAGCAGGATAACATTGGCGGCTTTGGTTTTCGCAATCAAGTTAAATAGCCTTTCCCGTGATTTAGGAAAGTTGCCCCAGCGCTCAAAGCCGTGGTCATTAGGGATGATTTGCAGGCCACTGCCAATGAGGTGAAACTGCGCTTTGCTGTTCTTTAGCTGGCGTTCCAGCCATTGCCATTGGGTTTCACCCAGAATGTCTCCTTTTAGGTTAGGCTGGTACGTTGGTTCTTTTCCCTTCAAAGAGTCACGGTGATAGCGCACATCTAGCAGCAGAACTTTTACCTGCTGCCCCGGCGGACCATACGTATGGGCACTGTAGACGCCCCGTTGCTTTCTTCTGGGGCTCTTAAGGGGCTCGCCCATGAAATCCCAGAATAGTTGTGCGCTTTGATTCTTGAATTTGTACTCTTTCCCGGCGTTGTTTCGGCCATAGTCATGGTCGTCCCAAATACCAATGATAGGAACATTCTCCACCAACTCCTTATATTCTGGCTGTTGCTGCTGTTTTTCGTATTTCGCCCTTAAAACCTGCATGTCATCTGTATCGCCGTAGATGTTATCGCCCAGCCAGATCCAAAGCTGCGGATGGTTTTTGAGCACTTCGCGCCATAGCGGCTGTTCCCGTTCCTGTGAGTTGCAGGAGCCTAAGGCAATAATTGAAAGAGGAGTTTGCATGCTTGCCTGTGGCAGAGTTTCCAAGCCCTTGTCTGTGTCTGCCGAGGTGCAGGAGAAGAAGAAAAGCAGCAGGAGAAGGGGCCAGGTTCTTAGGTGGAGCATAGCCTTGGGTACGGTAGGAGAGTGGCGCAGGATGCACTTGGCTTGTTAAGAAAAGATAACCTATAACTAAGTAAAATGGATTATTGCTGATGCCAGACTGCCAATTATGTGTGCTGTTGACTTCTTGCGTAACGTAAATTGAAGTTAGGGCAAAAAAGAAGGACCAGCTTTCTACGGCTGGTCCTTTCGTTTATGCGTGGCTTGCGCCTGATCTATTATATATCATCCCCATATAGGGGTACAGTTTATTGGCTGCGGGTGTTCATGATCCTGAACGCCTCGGCGCGGGTAATTTCTTTCTCCAGCAACAGAATGTCTTTTGCGTTTATGATCAATAACTGAAATTGGTTTTTCAGGTCATGATAATAAATCAACATGGTTATGTCTTCATAACCACGTTTAAAGATCTTTCTGGCCTTTGTCCTTATGTTATACAGTTCCAATTTTATGTGCCTCAGTTTATCCATCACAACCCCTACCTCCCTCTTTCTAAGGAGTTTGTAGAGTACTTATACTACAAATTAGATGGTCTTGTTACAGTATCATATATAGAAGTGAATTGTATTTTAAGGGTAAATTTTGCTTGTGGTATTTCTGAAGGTGATTTAAAATGTAATACTTACAAGATGGCGAACAGGTGGCCGGGTGTTTTGCTTCAAAGTGCTCATGCGGTGGTTTATACCGTGAAAGGAACAGGGGTGGCCAATTATTTGTGAATTGGAATAAGCTCTTGGTTAGTAGTAAGAGTAATCTTAGTGTAAGGAGGGAGCAAAGGAAAGCTTACCTTGAAAGAGGGGAAAGGTTTTGCCGGAGGGAAGGCAGGATAAGCCCAGGCGCTGTGTCCCGTAAAAGATACACGGTGCCTGGGTTGAATGAAGAAGATGTCTTAGTTATCTGAGAACGTATAACCACAGAAGTTATAGATCTCAGCCAGTGGAGCTACTGGCGGCAAGGTCTCTTGCAGCACCAGGGGGGGGTTGTGGGTTGATACAAAACCCCAACGGTTACGGTTGCAGTAGTGCAACTCTTCTGGCAAGTCCAGTTTACGATGTTGTTCCATGATGTAGTACCTCCTGTTAATAAGATTGAAATAACGGGCTTTACCCCTACTTAACGTGTTACTTTTTGAGACGTAATTCTTATAACTAAATCAAAAGCGTACGTTCGTATTTAATTCACGCCTTAGGTACTGGAAACTTGAATGAAAATAAAGTTAAGGAAGACTGTCTGCGGTAATCAGGTGCTTGATGGTACCCTGCAAGCAGTCTCACATGAGTGTTTGGCCTAACTGTCTGTAGACCCTGGGGTTAATCATCACTTTATATGGTGAGCGGCCTGCTGCCGGTCATAAAGCGCCCAAAACGCCACAATAGTACTCATGCTGTTTTTGCATAGTACTGGCCCTAGCCTTATTTGGTTTCCAGCTTTACCAAAATTTAGGTAACAATGGGCCAGCCGACCGCCGTCCATCACTCCCGTACATGAGTAGCTGTGTTTCAAGCTTAAATTGCCAAAACTGTGCCAAAAACAGGACTTAGATATGCTTGGTTAAATCCCTGATTCTGCTGCGCAAATGGTCTAGATTAGTTTGCTGTTGCTTCTGCTTTTCAATTTCTTCCAGCTGGTGCAGAAGCGCCTGCATCTCGGCCAAATATGCGCTACGATCTTTCTTCAGCCCCGCCGGCGGATTATGTTCTCCTTCCTTTTCTTCACATTTAAACACGTTTCCTTCCCCGTAAATAACCCAACGGGAATTCAGGTCTGGCAATTGCTTAAGCAGGGTGACCAGGTCATCCATGCAGTATTCTTCTCCCTGCAAAATACAGCCCACTACATCAGGGGGCGTTTTAGTAAGTACGCTGAGCTGGTATACATCCAACTCCTTTATGCGCATGTAGAAGTTAAGTCTGGCGCTGGTCTGCTGAAGGTTAATAGCCATAAGGTCAATGTTTTAGAAGTACGAGTAAACGGTGTCTCCGGATCTCAGTACAAAAGATAATGCCGTACGAGGAGCGGTTTCAATCTTTTTTCTCATACGCAATATTCAGAGTTAGTGTTAAAGGCCAGTCTCCTGTAACTATGGCTTGGTGAAGGAACTCAAACAGGGAGCCCTGAGTTGCTATATTAGCAGGTACAATTATCTATAAGGCGAATAGTGCCTGACCTACAGTAACCTTTTCTCCTATGTACTTTGATTTGCTTTGGCAGTCTTTCCGTGATTACGCGTGGTACCTGGGGGCCGAGTTGTTGCACCCTCACTGGGGAAACTATGTCTACTGGCTTTTAGGCCTTTCTATTGCGGTTTATCTGCTGGAACTGGCTTTACCTTGGCGCGCAAACCAGGCCAGAATAAGACAGGACTTTTGGCTTGACGGATTTTACCTCTTCTTCAATTTCTTTCTCTTCTCATTAATTGGGTTTTACGCCATTTCAAATGTGGCGGTACATGCGTTCAAGGACGTGCTGGCTTGGATAGGAGTAAAAAACTTGGTGGCCATTGAGATCCATACCTGGCCGGTATGGGCGCAGCTCCTGACGCTGTTTGTTTTGCGTGATTTTATTCATTGGAACGTACACCGGCTTTTGCACCGGGTACCCTGGCTTTGGGAGTTTCATAAAGTGCACCACTCTGTACACCAGATGGGTTTTGCGGCGCATATGCGGTTCCATTGGATGGAGAACGTGGTGTACCGTACGCTGGAATATGTGCCGCTGGCCATGATCGGGTTTGGCCTGCAGGACTTTTTTCTGGTGCACATTGTGGCGCTCAGCATTGGGCACCTGAACCATGCCAACGTGCGCCTGCCCTTAGGCCCATTGAAGTATGTATTCAACAACCCCCAGATGCACATATGGCATCACGCCAAGCAGCTGCCGCAAAAACACGGAGCCAACTATGGCATAAGCCTTAGTATTTGGGATTACCTGTTTGGAACAGCTTACGTGCCACAAGATGGGAGAGACATTGAGTTGGGTTTTGAGGAAAGTGAAGCCTTCCCCCGGAAGTGGCACCAGCAGATGGTACACGGTCTGTGGCGGCCCGCCGGTAAGAGGCCTTTGCAGGACCGAACCCTTGTAATACAATCCTCTACGGCAGAGCAGCCGTTAACCTAACTTAAAAATCGTATTTATACATGCAGTGTACTAGTGCGGTATTTTGATAGGACGTAATTAAGTTGTAAGAGGATAGATATTGTTTGGTATATTTGTGCCATAGACCCCTAGAGGCTTTCTCTAATCCATTCTATAAGATAAGATTTGTATGACAACCCAATTTGATCCATTGGATTTAATTATGTTGGTAGATGATGATGATACTACCAATTTTGTAAACAAGCGTTTATTGACCAAGTTGGGGGTAGCCAAAGAAATTTTGGTGAAGAAGAATGGAGCTGAGGCCTTAGAGTACCTGCAGAAGTCGAACCAAGACGGAGTTACTTATCCAGATCTTATTTTCCTGGACATCAAAATGCCCGTGATGGATGGATTTAGCTTTCTGGATGAATACCATGCCTTAAACCTGTCACAAGACGGGAGCATGATTATTCTGATGCTGACCTCCTCTGCCAGTTTCTATGATCTGGAAAGACTGAAAGGCTATACTTCCGTGAAGAAGCACTTCTCTAAAGCTCTAACAGAAAGTGACATAAAGGAGATTATGGCCGATTATTACCAAAAGCACTAAAATCTACCTTTTCTTATAACACAAAAGGCGCAGTTTGTTACTGCGCCTTTTGTGTTATAAGGTGGAGTGCACCAGTTGGTTTGTTAGCTCTAGTAGTGATTACTTCTCCAGCGGCCAGGTGAAATGCATGGCCGTTCCCCTGCCATCTGAGTGAACCCAGACGCGGCCGCCTTTTTCTTCCATGATCTTCCGGACAATGGCTAAGCCAATGCCCGTACTATCTGGGTGGTTCACATCACTGGTCGTTTCAAATAATTCAAATACTTTTTCCTGGTCCTGAGCCGGAATACCCGGGCCATTGTCTTCCACTACAAATTCCCAGTGCCCGTTCTGCTGGAAAGCGGTCACCCAGATTTTGCCGTTCGGTAAATCATGATACTTTACAGCATTGCTTAGCAGGTTGCTGAAGATTTGCTGCAAGTATATTTCTTCAGCAACCAGCACGGGGAGGTTATCTGAAATGTGAATTTCAAAGCCATTGGGCACAGTCAAAGCAGAGGCAATAGTGGTCACCAGGTCGCCTACAGAAATCAGTTTCTTTTGAACCTGTTGCCGGCCGGTTAACGAATACGCCAGTACATCAGTAATCAAGTGCTCCATGCGCTTAACCTGTAGCAAGACCATAGGCATTACCCCTACCGCATCATCTTTGCTCCCTTCTTCCAGATAATCTGTAACTGCCTCTGATAACCCAATCAGGTTTTGCAGCGGAGCTTTCAAGTCATGGGTGATGGTGTGGGCAAATTCATCCAGAGTCTTGTTTACCCTTTCTAACTGCTTGTTTTTGGTGTCACGCTCCTGCAACAGGGCATTGATTTCATGGTTAGAGGTTTGCAGTTCCTGGTTCAGGTGCTGGATTTCCTGCAGTTGAAATTCTGCCTCAATGGTGCGGACCCGTAATTGCTCCATCAGCTCAATCAGCTGCATGTTCTGCCGCTTTATCTCCGCGTAAGGCGAGATCTCAGACTCATTGTTGAAGTAATCGGCCCAGCCCTGGATGATGGCTTTGTTGATGGGCGGGTGGTTGGCCGGGATGCGTTTCTGCAGCCGTACGCGGGTACCCTTTTCAAAGTCACTGTCCAGGAAGAAATAGTCTACCAACTTGCGGGAGCTGTAGATGCCCTGGCCTTTGCCGCCGGAGGGCGTATACTTCCGATCCAGAATATCATGCACGTTAGGAATCCCCCGGCCTCTGTCTGTGACTAGCGCCTCCAGCAGCAGAATCCCACGGGTTTCCAACATGTTAAACCGAATAATTCCTTCTCCCACGTGCTCCAGCACGTTACGGCAGATCTCAGAGACAGCTGTAGCGAACTTGGTTTGGGAAGCAACCGGTAACCCAGAGAATTCTGAAAGCTGCATCGTCCGTTTATAGGCCAGTACAACATCCAACTCGTTTTGCAGCTTTATGGTGGTAATATGTAGGTCCATGGGTTATTCAGTGGCGCGTACCACTACCACTAAGGTATCATCGGTGGTACGGGTATTGTCCTTGTAGAGTACTGCCGCTATCAACGTAGGATCATGCCTCGTCAGTTCCGGGTACTTTCCTAAATCCCACCGGCTTTTCAGCCCATCTGAGTGCAGGATCATGGTATTTCCCCGTTCCCAGGTAAGGTGCTGGTCATTGATGGTAGTAGGGACACTCATACCCAGTGTACCATTATAAGAAAGCAGGCTTTTGGGTTTGTCTGGCATGATGAGGCGCCCTGCAATGTTCCCGATCCCGCAGAAAAGCAAAGTGCCGGCTTCTGCATTCCAATGGGCAATTGCACCCACGGCTCCCCGGGTTCTTTTGATCGCGGCATGGACGCCCCGTAACATCTCAGAAGGCGTTTGCTTGGGTTGCTGCCGAAAGGCTTGTAGGGCAGTAGTGGCCGCTTCGTGGGCATATTCCCCGTGGCCTAAGCCGTCCAGCACCATGAGGTAAGCGCCCTGGTGTGACAGGCGTAATCCCCAGCCATCACCGCTTACCTTTTCGCCGGGTTTAGGAACCAGTACTGCCCCCATCTGGAACCGCTGTTCGCTTCTGGCCGCTGATTTGGGTGCTTTGCCTTTCCGGTAGATGCGGCAGAGAATGGCCGTGCCTAAACCGCGCTGTGAATAGATATCAAAGAAGTCAGATTGCCGTTTTATGGCGCCTAAGCCCTGGCCCATGCTCCCGAAGGTAGAGACGCCGTCCTCCATCATGCGCTGCGGATCGCTCATGCCGGGGCCGTTGTCCAGGCAGATCAGCTCTATGCCGCAGGTTTCCCCGTTTTCCAGGCAGATAGGCTTTACTAGCAGCTCACCGCCCTTTGACTGGGCGTGCTTCACCAAATTGGTGGCCATCTCTGTGACGACAATGCTCACCCTGCCTACTTCAGCCTCAGAGAAACCAGAGGCTTCAGCTATCTTGCCAATGTCGCGCCGAACAATGTTTTGAAAGGTGCGGTCTGCAAGAGGGAAGTAGTGATGTTCAGCAAAATTAAAGTCCATTTTTCCACCGGATAATTGTGACCGTGGTGCCCTTGCCAATTTCGCTCTTAATGTCAAATTCATTGACGAGGCGTTTGGCTCCTGGCAACCCCAGTCCTAAGCTTTTTCCGGTAGAATAACCGTCTTTCATGGCTAATGTTACGTCTTTGATGCCTGGCCCCTCATCTTTGAAAACAAGCCGGACTCCTGGAATGCTGTTTCGGCTGACAATCTCTAACTGCGTAATGCCGCCGCCGCCGTAACGCAGCATGTTTCTCACTAATTCACTGGCCGCCGTGATGAGCTTGGTTTGGTTGACCAGGCTCATCCCAATTTTGGTGGCTAATTCTTTTATTCGGTTCCGGAACAGAACTACGTCCTGTTCTTTCTGTATGGGAAGCTTCTCTTTAGATAAAACTATCATAGAGGCCTTCCTCATCCTGTTCTAGTTGGCCAATTTTGTTGCGCAATAGCTCCATGCCCTGTTCTACATCTAACGCGGTGTGTACGCCTGAGAGCGTAAGGCCTAGTTCTACCAGGGTAATGGCAACCGCTGGCTGCATTCCCACTACTACCGTGGCGGCATCCATGATCTTAGACATAGACGCAATATTGCCCAGAATGCGACCCATGAAAGAGTCCACAATGCTTACGGCAGAAATGTCAATCAATACTCCTTTGGCTTCAGTCTTGCTCACCATGTTGATGAGGTCGTTCTCCAGGGTAAGGGCCAGCCGGTCATACAAATCCACTTGGATAGTTACCAGCAGGAAGGGGCCCATTTTTAAAATAGGAATTCTTTCCATGGCAGCGTTTACTTAAAACCCGAAGTTCTGTTTAGACCCTAACTGGGCGTTTGGCGCCGCTTTTGTCACCTGGATGTTCAGCATAGAGAAAGACATCTTCAGGGCACTGGCCAGGGAGGCTTTGGTGTAGATGTTGGTGAGGTCAATGCCTAAGTGCACAATGGTCTGGGCAATTTCAGCTCTGATTCCACTGATGATACACTCGGCTCCCATCAGTCTGGCGGCACTCACGGTTTTAATTAAATGCTGGGCTACCAGCGAGTCAACGGTAGGTACACCTGAGATATCCAGAATGGCAATGCGGCTACCGGTAGCTACAATCTCTTCCAGCAAAGCTTCCATTACCACCTGGGTACGGGCGCTGTCTAAAGTCCCGATGATGGGTAAAGCCAGAATGCCTTCCCACACGCGTATCACCGGCGTGGAGATTTCACTCATTTCATTGGTCTGGCGCAGGATCACCTCTTCACGGCCTTTGATATACGTTTCTGTGGTTAGCAGGCTCAGGCTATCCATGATCTTGTTCATGGAGATGATCTCTTTGTAAAGAGTAGCTGGCTCTTCTCTGAATCGCTCTTCCAGCGTGTGGCTCAGAACCTCTTTCAGGCTCAGAATATAAGAACTGGTTTCGCGGGGCGAGAAGCCTTGGCGTGCCCGGGAAATAGAAATCTCGTTTAAGATATCGTGGATGGGTTCATACCCAGCCGAATCTGTATCATCTGCCTGTGGAGAGGCAAAGGCTTTTAACAGGGAGTTTAAAAATTCTTCTGATTGCTGCTGCAATTCTGCCACGCTCATGAGGTCGTCCCGAAGGGCGGCGTCCTTGGTCTGGTTGCCCATCCAGGTTTCCATGATTTGCTTTTTCTTTCCTTTCAGGGCAGCGGCGCTTTCTTTGTTCATAAAGGGACTTGTCAGTTAAGAAGACAGTGTAACAGTTTATGCCTCCTTTTCAGATAAAAGCCCAGAAACAATGGGCGTGAGGCATTTCGGTAAAAGTAAGAAATAAAGCGTCTTAAACGGTTCCATTGAAGATTTAGTTTTCTGCATGCCCTTTCCTGCCTAACCATAAAATAAATAATCCCTGCCGTAGAGAACGGCGGGGATTATCTATGAGAATCAATCTTAACCAAGTACTACTCCTGTTTTAAGGCTGTTTTATGTAAAAGGCCCGTAAAACGAATAATTGATAATACCTTCTATTCTGTTTTCAAAGCCCGTACCGGATTAGAGAACGCCGCTCGCAGAGCTTGCACGCTCACGGTAGTCAAAGCAATCAACAAGGTCAGCGCGCCGGCGGCCAGAAATACCCAGGACCCAATGTTAATGCGGTAGGTAAAATCCTGCAGCCACTTGTCCATGAAGTAGTAAGAAATAGGCCCGGCGATGACAAAGGCGATCAGCACTAGTTTCACGAAGTCAATGGAGAACAAGCCCACAATGCTGGCCGAGGAAGCTCCCAGCACCTTGCGCACGCCCACTTCTTTGGTGCGTTGCGCCACCATGAACGATACCAATCCGTAAAGCCCCAGGCAGCCGATCAAGATGGCAATCACAGAGAAGACTTTGAACAGGTGCGCCTGCCGTTGTTCCTCTTCATAAAACCGGGCGATGGAGTCGTCGAAAAATTCATAGTGGAAGACATCGTCTGGGTAGGCAGTTTGGTAGACATTCTGCAGATGCGCCAGTGCCTCTTTTGCATCCTTCTGCTCTAGTTTTACATTAAGGAACATGTAAATATCACTGAAGGTGGACATCACTACCGGCGGAATCTCGTCCCGTAAAGAGGCCAGGTGAAAGTCTTTTACCACTCCCACAATTTTGCCTTTAGATTGTCCTCCGTTCACCATCAGGTCTTTGCCAACAGCAGCGTGTGGGTTGGTTTCGCCTACTTGTCTCAGGAAGGTTTCATTGACCAAAAACTCGCGCATGGTGTCGCTCTTCTCGTACATGCGGCCTGCCAACAACGGGATGTTGAATGTTTTCAGGTAATGCTCATCTGCCATTTTCATGTTCACGCTGAAGTTGCGTTCCACAGAAAAGTCATCATATTTGAAAGAGGTGTTCATGTCAATGTTGGCCGATGGTGGGGCAATGGCGAAAGAGGTTGCCTTGATAGCAGGATGTGCTTCTAGTTGAGGCCGGAGCGCCATTAAGTCTTGGGCTTTGCCCGAAGGGAGGGAAATGTTCACAATTGCCTCCTTATCAAACCCCAGCGAAGCTGATCGGAAGTACTTCATCTGGTTGTGCACAATGATGGTACAGATGATGAGTACCTGGCAAATGGTGAACTGCAACACCACCAAGGTTCGGCGCAATGATAAGCCGGCCACCTTTGCCGTAGCAGTCTTACTTTTAAGCGCAGAAATGGGTTGGAAACCAGAGATGACCAGCGCTGGATAAAACCCCGCGAAGAAGGTAACCGCTACTAGTACCGCCACGAGGAAAAGCATCATCTGAGGGTCCTGTACAATGGAAAACGTGATTTGTAGTTCCAGCAACTTGTTTAACTGCGGTAACAGCAACTCGGCAAACACCACTGACAGCGAAAGGGCAGTAAGGGTGATTAAACCGGTTTCAAACAGGAACTGCGTCATGAGTTGGGGTTTACTGGCACCCAGTACTTTGCGCATACCCACCTCTTTGGCCCTGCGCAAGGCTTGTGCCGTGGCCAGGTTCACAAAATTGATGGAGGCAATCAGCACCAGAAACATTCCAATAAGCCCTAGTGCCCAAAGCGTGATTTTGCTGACAGTGCGGTTACTGAAGTTTCCGTAGCGTTCATCAAAATGCATTTGGGTGAGTGGCTGGAACGTGTACCGCTCTTTCTCGCCTGGGGAATGAGGACGGTACTTAGCGGTTACTTCATTCAAGCGGTCTTCGGCTTGTTTTAGGTTTGCGCCTGGAGGGAGGGCAAAGTACACCTGCTGATTGCTGAAGGTGCTATTCCAGGAATCGTTGACGAAGGTGCTGATCTTTTTGGAGGACTCATAGTCAATGAGCATCTGGTAAGGCAAGTCTGTGTTGGCAGGCGCATCCGGAATTACTCCGGTTACCTTCAGATTCACTTTGTTGTTCATGCGCACCACTCTCCCTACCGGGTTCTCGCCCGGGAAGTATTTGTCTGCAATGGTTTGGGTTAGCAGGACTGTGTTGACGTCTTTGAGGGCCTGCTTGCCATCAATGCCGTTGGTAGAATAGTCAAACAAGTCAAAGAAGGCAGGCTCCACAAACAGCACGTTCTTTTCTTCCCTGAACTTCTTGGGCGGCTCCTGATCATTTGTGGGCAACACCATGAACGTACCCCCTTCTTCATTGAATAAGTGCGTAGCGGGGCTTAATTCTGGCAAAGAAGCTTTGAGTGTAGCCAGCATAGGAAACGGGGTACCTGCCGAGTGCCCGGGGCCGTTTGCTGATACATTGTCCACATTGATGCGGTAGATACGGTCTGCCTTGCTATGGAACCTGTCATAGCTGAGCTCGTGCCGGATAACCAGAAAGAGTAGCAGGCTGCACGTAATACCTAGCGCCAGGCCTACAATGTTGAGCGAAGTGTAGCCAAAGTTGCGTTTGAGCGTGCGTACCGCAACTAAAAGGTAATTTTTGAACATGACAACCAGCGTTACAGGATGGCGAGCTCTTTCACGTTTTCAGAGATGATTTGACCGTCAAACAAGTTTACAATGCGGTGGGCGTAGTCAGCATCGGTGGGGGAGTGAGTTACCATCACAATGGTAGTGCCTTGCTCGTTTAAGGCGCTCAGCAGCTGCATCACTTCCTGACCGTGGGCTGAGTCCAGGTTACCGGTAGGCTCATCCGCGAGAAGCAGCTTTGGTTTGGAAACTACCGCACGGGCAATGGCCACCCGCTGCTGCTGTCCACCCGACAACTGCTGCGGGAAGTGGTTGCGACGGTGGGCAATCTGCATTTGCTCCAGTACCTGCTCCACGCGCTGTTTGCGTTCTGCGTTGCCTACTTTGAGGTAAATCAACGGCAGTTCCACGTTTTCGTACACCGTCAGTTCATCAATCAAATTGAAGCTCTGGAACACGAAGCCTAAATGCTCTTTGCGCAGGTTCGCCCGCTGCCGCTCACTGAATTTAGAAATTTCTGTATCTAAGAAATAGAACTCGCCGCTACTGGGATTGTCCAGCAACCCGATGATGTTCAGCAACGTGGATTTGCCACAGCCAGACGGCCCCATAATGGCCACAAACTCGCCTTGGCGCACGTTAAGGTTCACATTCACTAGAGCAGTGGTTTCCACCTCATCGGTGGTATATTTCTTCTGAAGATTGACAGTCTTTATCATATCCTTTTGGTTGTTTATGGCTGGTTGTTAATTGTTTGATTACTCTACAGGTCAGTCCCCCTTCGAAGGGAGTAGGGGGATGATTTCTCTTGCTGATCTGGCACTCCCGAGAATCATCTTTTATCTTCTACTTATGTCGCTTTCTGGTTTTTCCATCTCCTTGGTCATCCCCCTACCCCTTCAAAGGGGGACGGAGTGCGTGCTCAACTCTGAACTCAAGACTCAGAACTACTTCAGCTCTAGCTTGTCTTTGTCGTTGAAGGCGTCATAGGAAGAGACAATCACCTGTTCGCCGGGTTTCAGGCCTTCCAAGACTTCGTAGTACTCTGGGTTTTGACGACCTAGCCTGATGCTGCGCTTGGTGGCTACTTTGCCGGTTTCATCCAGCACATAGGCCCAGGCGCCGCCTGTGCTTTGGTAGAACCCGCCCCGGGGCAGTAACACCGCTGGGGCCGGATCAGACAATTGTAATCTGATCTGAAGGGTCTGTCCGCGGCGGATGCCTTCCGGGACCTTGCCAATGAACTTCATGTCTACCGGGAAGCGGCCATTGGTTACTTCTGAGTACACCAGGGCAATCTCCAGCGGGTAGGTCTGGCCGTTGTAGGTGAAAGAAGCTTGTTGTCCGGCGAAGACCCGGCTTACATAATGCTGGTCCAACTCGGCCTTTACTTTAAAGCCGCTCAAGTCATCTATCTGGCCAATCACCTGACCCGATTGCACTGGCGTACCCAGTTCCACCTGGATAGAGGAAAGTTGACCAGAGATAGGGGCTTTGATGTACAGGTTCTTGAGGTTGTCTTCCATCATCTGCAGGTTGCGGCTGGTGCGGGAAATGGTGGCCTCTAACTGGGCAATCTGCTGCCGGGCGTTGTTCTCCTCAAATTTCTGTGACTCCAATTCAATCACCCGCTCGGCTTTCAGGCGGTCATACTCTCTTTTGAAGGCAAAGAATTCCTGCTGAGACACGGCTTTGGCTTCAAATAATGAAATGTTGCGTTCGTAAATGTCTTTGGCGGCATCTACCTGGGCGTTTAAGGTAGCCAAACGGCGTCTCAGGTTAAATTTATTCTGTTGCAGGCTAAGTTTGGAGTTCTGGAGGTTGTTGATGAGGTCGTTCATGAGCGTTTCCTGGTTCATGAAGTCCAAAACCAGCCGGTTGTTGGTGAGTTTCAGAATGGGGTCGCCTTGTTTGACCGGTTTACCGCCTTCCAGGTATTTCTCTTCTACGGTACCGCCTTCCACCGCCGGAATCAGGATGGTTTTAATGGGATGCACCGTGCCGTCTACCGGAATAAACTCCTGAAAAGAACCCTGGCTCACAGTGGCCATGGTAATCTTCTGGCTTTCCACGTTCAGTTTAGAACTGTTATCGGCGAAACCAATGAAGTAGGTCACCAACCCTATGAGGAGGACGGCAGCGGCATATCCGGCAATCTTCTTTGGTGTCCAGCGCTTCTTTTCAATGATACGGTCCATGGGAAAAACTACTAAGTTGACTTATCTCTGCCAATAGCTGTGCCACTTTTATAAATACCTGTTTATCAGATGCAAAGCAATTGTTCTGTTTCTAAAGTGTGCGCCAGCGGACACTTTTTGTTCATGCCCGAACATCCTCACTTCATCTCCGTGCAGCCTTTTCCTGTTTTATAAAACTACTCTGTAACCAGCGCGGCACCACCAAGGTCATTTATTTCTGGTAGTGTCTGCGCTTTTATTTTGCAGGTTTAATCAGCTTTTTGGATAAGTAGAAAGGGAAAGAAAAAATATTATGAAACTTTTACGCGCGTATATATGTATGTACATTAAATGTATATACATTTGTAGCATCAGCTCAGTAAGAGAACTAAAAGTTAAACTAAACAAAAAAGTAAAGCTATGGCAACTATCAAATGGGCAGTAGACCCAATGCACAGTGAAGTTCAGTTCAAAGTAAAACACTTAATGATCACTACGGTGACTGGTTACTTCCAGCGTTTCCACGTGGAAGCCGAAACCGCTGATGAGGAATTCACCAGTGCCAACAACGTAGTGTTCACCGCCGATGTGGACTCTATCAACACGAACAACGAGCAGCGCGACACCCACTTGAAATCTGCTGATTTCTTTGATGCCTCCAGCCACGGAGAAATCCGTTTCACAGGTTCTAACTACGAGAGCGTAGGAGGTGACCAATACAAACTGCACGGCGACTTAACCATCAAAGGCATTACCAAGCCAGTGACGGTGAATGTAGAGTTCGGCGGAATTGTGGTTGACCCTTATGGCCAGACCAAAGCAGGTTTCACGGTAACCGGTAAAATCAGCCGCAAAGAGTTTGGTTTGACCTGGAACGCGGTAACTGAAGCTGGTAGCGTAGTGGTAAGCGACGAGATCAAGTTGCAAGCCGAGATACAGTTGGTAAAGCAAGTCTAAGGCCTTGCTCACCTTGTTTTAAGCATCGTTTTGAAAACCAAGGAGTAAAGCAAATTTGCTGGGCTCTTTTTCTATTAATACCCGTACAATCTCAAAAACAAAAAGCATGCAACTAGAGAGATATTCTCCCGCACAAAGAGGCCTGAAAGATATAGGTTGGCTTAAAAGCAATTTCCTCTTCAGCTTTTCTGGCTACTACAATCCGGTAAGGGCAGGCTTTGGGTTGCTGCGGGTATTCAACGATGATTATGTGGACCCGGAAAACGGCTTCGGCATTCATCCGCACGCCAACATGGAGATCATCTCGGTGATGCTCTCCGGTTCTATGAGCCACATTGACTCTTTGGGCTACAAAGAAACGGTGCACAAAGACTGGGTGCAGATTATGAGTGCCGGCAGCGGCATGCGACACGAAGAGCACAACGTGGGCCAGGACGAGGTCAACTTCCTGCAGATATGGATTGAGCCCAAGCTGCAGAACATCACGCCCCGGTACCAACGCCGCTCTTTCCCCGAAGATAAACGGGTAAACCAGCTGACCACTATTGTGAGCAACGAGGAAGGGCAGAGCCACTGTTGGATAAACCAGAACGCGAAACTCTCTCTGGGGTACTTTGAGAAAGGCCAGCCGCTTACGTATTCTTTTAACCCCCTAAACAAAGGCCTCTTCGTCTTCAACATCAACGGTTCATTTGAAGTAAATGACCAACCGTTGACTGACCGTGAAGCGCTGGGCCTTTGGGACACAAATCAGCTTCAATTTAGTTTCCAAACCGATAGCAGATTCCTCCTCATTGAGGTGCCTGTCAACCACTAATCACGCATCATGGAAAATAGAATATTAGGCCTGCATCACATCACGGCCATCGCAGGGTCGGCTAAAAAGAACGTACACTTCTATACTAAAGTCCTGGGGCTGCGCCTGCTCAAGAAAACCGTCAACTTTGACGACCCCGGCACTTACCACCTGTACTACGGTGATGAGCGCGGCAGTGCGGGTACCATCTTAACCTTCTTCCCCTATGAAGGCGCCCGCCGCGGCAGCGCCGGCACCGGCATGGTCACCAACATTGGGTACTCTGTGCCTGAAGGCAGCTTTGATTTCTGGATCGATCGGTTTGAGAAGCACAACGTCATCTACAACAAGCCCTCTGAGAAATTCGGCGAGCAGTACCTGACCTTCCTGGACCCAGATGGTCTGAAACTGGAACTGGTCATCCCTAAAAACCAGGACAACCGGGTCGCCTGGGAAACAAACGAAGTGAACGCCAGCGTGGCCACCAAAGGCTTCCACAGCGTGACCTTGACCCTGCGCGACATCAAAGGCACGGCAGCTGTTTTGACCGATGTGTTTGGCTACACCTTACTGGAGAAAAGCGGCAATCGCTACCGCTACATCACCGATGCCGTGGAGCACGCCGCTATCATTGACCTAGTAGAGTTGCCGAACGAAGCACGGGGCATCGGCGGGGCCGGTACCAACCACCACATCGCGTTCCGGGTGAAAGACGAGGATACCCTCATGCAGTTCCAGCAGAAAGTTATGCGCGCCGGCCTAGGTCTACAAATCACAAATAAGATTGACCGCAACTACTTCTACTCACTGTATTTCCGGGAGCCGGGTGGGGTGCTGTTTGAGATTGCCACTGATAATCCGGGCTTCGGGATTGATGAGCCTTGGGATAAACTAGGTTCCAGCTTGTTGCTGCCTCCGCAGTACGAACCGCGCCGCGCCGATATTGAGGCTGTTTTGCCAAAACTGGACTAAAAACTGGAAAGCCGCTTCAGGTCAATTTTTAAGCAGCTTTTCAGGCCTGTTTTCTTAAAACCAGACCAGAAATGGAAGTATTTAAGATAACCCGCGTGTACGTGGATGCCCACGGGGAAAGCCATTTTGAAGAGATTGCCAAGCCCCTGCGTTCTGTGGGGGAGATTGGCTTTCTGTCAGAACCGGAGGAGGTGGAAAGCATCATCTTCCGGAAGGTTTTGCCCACCTATGACTATGACTTCCACACGGCCCCAGCCCGGCAGTTCATCGTGCTCCTGGACGGCGAGATTGAGATTGAAACCTCATTGGGCAAGAAACGCCAGTTCAAAGCCAGTGACATTCTGCTGGTAGAAGACACCACCGGCAAAGGCCACCGCACCAAAAATCTGATTCCCGCGGTTAGGAGTTCCATTTTTATTACCTTGAAAGCGAAGGCGGAAGAGTAGTTCTGGGAGAAGGCGTTTACTGTTGATTTCTAAAAAACACACCATGAAACTAGTAGTAGTATCTGGGAGTGCCCGTCCGCAGCGGCAGTCCCACCAGGTGGCGTTGGAAGTAGGGAGAAGACTGGAAGAAAAAGGGCACACCATCCATTTGCTGGACGTGCGGGCGTTGAACTTCCCTTTGCTGGAAAATACCTTTGACAAAACCGCTGAACCTTCTGAACAGATGAAGGAAACCAGCGCCGCCATTGCCCAGAGCGATGGGTTGATCCTGGTTTCACTGGAATACAACGGAAGCTACTCCGGCGCCCTGAAAAACACCCTGGACTACTTCTACAAAGAGTACTATCATAAGCCCTTCGGTATTGTGGCTGTATCGGCGGGCATGTTGGGTGGCATCAACGCAGCCAAAAGCCTGCAGCACTACGCCCTCACCTTGAACGGGATTGTACTGCCCAATTCCCTCATCACGCCCAAAGTACAAACCTTATTTCAGGACGGACAATTAATAGATGCCGCTTACGCAAGCCGGCTAGATAAATTCCTGGACGATTTTCTATGGTTAGGTAAAGCCATTCAGGCCACCCACGTGTTACACTAAACGCTATGTATACCCACAAAAAACAAGTTATCTCGCACGGCAAGCCTTTGTCTGAAACCGGCAAGGCCCTGATCATGATCCATGGGCGGGGAGCCTCCGCAGAAAGCATCTTGTCTTTAGCAGATCATCTGCCGGTAGACGACTTTTCTCTGTTCGCACCGCAGGCCACCAATCATAGTTGGTACCCGTACAGTTTTATGGCGCCTACGGAGCAAAACCAACCTGCATTGGATTCTGCCTTGGAGCAGATCCATGACCTGGTGAAAACCATTGCCGGGGAGGGCATCAGCAGCCAAAACATTTACCTGCTGGGTTTCTCTCAAGGCGCTTGCCTTGCATCAGAATACGCGGCTAGAAACGCGCAGCAATTTGGCGGGTTGTTCCTGTTCACCGGCGGGTTGATTGGTCCGCAACTGGACACGGGCAACTACAAAGGAGACTTCCAGAAAACCCCGGTCCTGATCACCACGGGTGACCCAGACCCGCACGTGCCGGTGAGCCGGGTAGAGGAAACTGTCAAGGTTTTGGAAGGAATAAATGCCGTGGTCACGAAGAAGCTCTACAAAGGCAGGCCTCATACTATTCTGCAGGAGGAAATAACACTGGCCATGCAGATTCTCTCCGGCAAGGAAAGAGACTAACCTATTTCACAGGCTTTTTCAGAAGATCGTCATGGAACCAGAAATCATCAATAACCCGGCTGCCCACAAGTTTGAAACTACAGTAGAAGGGAAGACCGCTTTTATCCAGTTCAAGTTAAGAGGTGATGTGATGACAGTGCTGCACACCATTGTGCCCGAAGAACTGGAAGGCCGTGGCTTGGCAGCGGCCATGTCTACCCACGTGCTAAAGTACCTGGAGGCCGAAAAGATGCAGTTGGTTCCGCTGTGCCCGTACATGTTAGCGTTTTTAAAGAAGCACCCAGCGTATCAACACTTAGTAAAAAATAAGTTAGTTTAGGGAAGCAAAGCAACGGCTAACGCATGTACCCCTAAACCGGCAAAAAGTATGTCCTTCCAGATTGATTTCAAAGGCGAAAAAGTGATTCAGGCTACGGAGCAGCAAACCATTCTGGACGCGGCTTTGGCGGCAGGTATTCCGCATTACCATGCCTGCGGCGGAAAAGGTGAGTGTACTACCTGCCGGGTGCTGGTACTGGAAGGCAAGGAGCAATTGTCTGAGTTAACCAGCTATGAAAGAAGCATCATAGCTGCCCTGGGCCTGCCAGATAACATGCGGCTCGCCTGCCAATCTAAGGTAAGAGGCGATGGGGTGAAGGTGCACCGGCTGATCAAGGATGATACAGACCATTACATCTTCACGAACGGTGACGAAGAAGGGATCACTGAAGTGATGGGCGTACGCCGTAAACTAGCCTTGTTCTTCATTGACATCCGCAATTTCACTCCTTTTATAGAATCTCATTTGCCTTTTGATGTCATTCATATTATGCGCCGCATTTTCACGCTCCTGCGCAACGCCATAGAGCAGTATGAGGGCCGAATCATTGACACTGCCGGAGACGGTTTGTATGCTGTTTTCGGGTTAGAGGCCAGAATCAGAAGTGCGGCAGAATCTGCGGTGCTGGCCGGGCTTAAAATCCTGGAAGACGTAAAAATCTTCAACAATACCTACATGCGCCCTTACTTCAGCCACTCCTTTGAGGTAGGCATTGGCGTGCACGTAGGCAAGGTGATTTACGGGAACGTAGGCATTGGTCTGAACAATAACCTCACCGTGATGGGCTACCCCGTAAACATTGCGGCCCGCCTGCAAGCCGCCACCAAGGAAGTCAACAACAGTTTCGTGATTTCTGAACAGGCCTATGCCCTGCTCAGGAACCCGCCTTATGCTGCCGGTTCGGCCCATCTGAACCTGAAAGGGGTAACCAGAGCCTTTGAGGTGAAGCTTATCGGCAAGCCCTACCAGCATGCTCACGTGCCCGTGCCGGAGAAAGTGTAAAAAGGCTTCTTCAATCTTCCGCTTTAAGCCTGTTTTCTAGAAAGTAGGGGTAATTCTTTGTTTCCCTCATTGTTAAAAGTGTTCACCAGCGGACACTTTTTTGTTCAACGGTGAACACCAACATTTAGGTTGATTTTGTAAATTCACCTTGCCAGCCGCTCTAGCGCAGTTTCCTCCATCTGGCACAGTTTAGGTTTTCCTTTTTACAAAAAGACCAGCCGCCGTGGAACAAAGCCTAGGTAAAATCCTGATCATAGACGACAACGAGGACATTCTCTTTTCGGCCAAGATGCTGCTGAAGAAGTATGCCCAGCAGGTGCTCATTGAAAAAGACCCGCGTAAGATCCCGTTCCTCCTGAACCAGGACACCTATGACCTCATCCTGCTGGACATGAACTTCCGTGAAGACACCACCAGCGGCAACGAGGGTTTTTACTGGCTCAAGGAAATCTTGGCAAAAGACCCATCGGCGGTAGTCATCATGATTACGGCATTTGGCGATGTGGAAATGGCGGTGCGGGCCCTGAAAGAAGGCGCTACGGACTTTGTGCTGAAGCCTTGGCAAAATGAGAAACTGATTGCCACCTTATCGGCAGCGTCTAAGCTGAAGACCTCTTACAAAGAAATCACCACGCTTAAGAAAACCAATTCGGCACTGGCGTCTCAGTTAAGTCAAAGTGTAAACCTGATTACTGGTCAAAGCCCGGCCATGCAGCAGTTGTTGCACCTCATGAACCGTGTGGCCAAAACCGATGCCGATGTGTTGCTCCTGGGCGAGAACGGCACGGGCAAGGAAGTCATTGCCAGAAGCCTGCACCAGCAATCGGCTAGGGCAGATAAGGTGTTCATCTCCGTAGACATGGGCTCACTCACCGAGACCTTGTTTGAAAGCGAATTGTTTGGGCACAAGAAAGGCGCCTTCACCGATGCCAAAGAAGACCGCGTAGGCCGCTTTGAGATGGCGAACGGCGGCACGTTGTTTCTGGACGAAATAGGCAATCTGTCCATGGCCATGCAGGCCAAACTGCTCACGGTGTTGCAACGCCGCGAGGTAATCAGGGTAGGCACCGGGCAACCTATTCCCATCAACGTACGGCTGATCTGCGCCACCAACATGCCCCTGCAGCAGATGGTGCAGCAAGGGCGTTTCCGGCAAGATTTGCTGTACCGCATCAACACCATTGAATTAAATCTGCCCGCCCTGCGCGATAGGGTAGAAGACCTGCCGCTGCTGGTAGACCATTTCCTGAAACGCTACGCCCAGAAGTACAAGCAACCCGCTAAGTCTGTCTCGGCAGCGGCGCTGGAGCGGTTACGGCGCTATGACTGGCCCGGTAACATCCGGGAACTGGAGCACGTGCTGGAGCGGGCATCTATCATTTCAGAAAACCACGTGTTGCAGCCGCAGGACTTTTTCTTCCTGCAAATGCAACAGCCCTCTTTTTCTGAAAACATGCCCCAAACGCATAACCTGGATGAGGTAGAACGGGCCACGGTAGTCAAGGCCATGGGCAAGTACGATGGCAACATCTCCAAAGCCGCCAAGGAACTGGGTCTTTCCCGCGCATCGCTGTACCGCCGCTTGGAGAAGTATGGGCTTTAAGAATTTCCGGTATCAGGTAGTGGTACGGGTGCTGCTGCTGGTGGCGTCGGTGTTCCTGTTTTTCAAGGTAGATTTCAGATCTTCTCTGGTAGCCACGCAAGTGGCCATTGGCGTTTTGATTGTGGTGCAAACGGTGGGGCTCATCCTTTTTATAGAAAATACCACCGAGCGGCTCATCAAATTCCTGAACACCATCAAGTACGATGACTTTTCTGAGGTTTTCTCCTCGCGCGGTGAAGGGAAAGTCTTTGACGAGCTCTACCAGCGCTACAATGAGGTCATCCGGAAATTCCGCGACATCCGCTCTGAGAAAGAAGCCACTACCCAGTATTTCCAGACGGTGGTGCAGCACATTGGTATTGGCATCATCACATTTAAGAAAACGGGTGAGATCCAGCTCATTAACAATGCGGCCAAGCGGTTGTTGCAGGTGCCGTACCTCACCCACGTGGAACACCTCAAAGCAGAGGCTCCTCAGTTAATGGAGCAACTACTGCAATTACCCGCCGGCCAAAGCAAAGTGCTGCAGCTTAAACGCGGCAAAGAGCGCGTGCCGGTGTCTTTGTTTGTGGTTGATCTGGTCATGCGCGGCGAAGATTTTAGGTTGGCCTCTATTCAGAACATTCAGCGGGAATTGGAAGAAAAAGAGATGGAAGCCTGGCAGAACCTGATTAGGGTGCTCACCCATGAAATCATGAACTCGGTGACGCCTATTTCTTCCTTGGCGGGCAGCGTGGCCGCTGATATCCAAGATGTCTTAGAAGCACAACCCAGCGAGCAGATTTTGCTGCAGCGCGAGGAAACCGAAGACATGGGCATGGCGCTGCAAACCATTGAACGTCGCAGCCATGGCTTGGTGCGCTTTGTGCAGGATTTCCGGAGTTTGGCACGGGTGCCCGTTCCTAAAAAGCAGTTCTTCCCAGTGGCCCAGATGCTGAGAGAATTGCAAACGCTTTTCCAGGAAGAACTCACCCATGAGCACGTCCAACTTGTGGTCAACTGCCCTTCCGCAGATCTGCAAGTCCTTGCCGATCGTGAACTGCTGGAGCAGGTACTCATCAACCTCATCCGGAACGCCATCCATGCCCTGGCAGACCAACCTATCAAGAACCTCCAGATAGATGCTTTCCCAGACCAGGATAGCCGGGTAGTCATCCAGGTCTCTGACAACGGAAGCGGGATTGCCGAGGAAGCCCTGGAGCAGATTTTCCTGCCTTTCTATACCACCAAACCTACCGGCACCGGTATTGGCTTGAGTTTATCGCGGCAAATCATGCGGTTGCACAAAGGCTCGTTAACGGTCAGTTCAGAGTTAGGAGAGGGCACCACCTTCACGCTTCGTTTTTAGGCAATTTCAGCAAAATAAGCCAAAAACAGGTGCGCTAAGAAGCAGGCCATTCCATTTACAACAACATGTGCGGCATGTTCTGAAGTGTTGTTTTAGCGGAGATAGAGGAAGATTCAAAAAAATCTGTAATTTGGGAGGCGCTTTCCTCACTTCTCAAAATAATTCTATGTGCCTTGTCTCCCCCTCGTCTTTCCGGTGGGCATTGTTATTACTTTTCTTTTTAGCTTCTCTTGTGTCATTCGCGCAGGAACCGCCGGTAAAATACGGGGTGGTTTCTGAAGAAGAGGTGAAAATGAGGCTATACCCCAAAGACACCAGTGCGGCAGTCGTCATCTTAGCAGATTATGGCTATTTGCACTTTCCCAATCCGCTGAGCCAAAAGTTTACCCTGGAGCGGGTGACCCGAATCAAAATCCTAGAAAAAGGAGGCTTGGAATGGGCCAACGTAGAAATTCCATACTACCATAAAAGTGCTTCCTCAAAAGAGGAGGTCTCCAGCATTGCCGGTACTACTTACAATTGGGAAAAAGGGCAGGTGGTAAAAGTGCCATTGGGCCCTGATGCTATCTTTGATTTAAAAAAAAACGGAGCATTGCACGTGAAGAAGTTTGCCATGCCTGCGGCCAAAGAAGGTGCCGTGCTAGATATTACCTATTCCATTGCATCTGAATTCATTTCTAACCTCACGGAGTGGAGTTTTCAGAGTGCTATACCCGTTGCGCACAGCGAGTTTAGAGCCCACATACCGGAGTATTATAACTATCGGCCTTATGTGCTAGGGTTTGAACCTCTTTTAATCAATGAAGTAAAGGCTGGCGTTCTGCCTTCAGGTAAAACGAAAACCAAAGAATATAGATGGGTACTAAAAGACGCTCCTGCCATTACGCAAGAGGCCCATACCACCACCATTGAAGATTATGTTACCCGGATTGAGTTCCAGATGATGTCTATCAGATTGCCTGGTGAGTATGCTGAACGGCTATCCCTTACCTGGAACGGTTTTGTGCAGGCGCTGCTGGAAGAAGAGTCCTTTGGCAGAATGCTGGAGACGGCAGATTTTTACCAGCCCGAGATACTTAAATTCAAAGACATTCGTGACCCAGTGGATCGGATAGCGGCCGTTCAGGAGTTTGTAAAAAACAATGTGAAATGGAACGGCTATGATGGGGTATTGGCTACGCAGAGTTTCCGGAAAACACTGGCTTCAAAGACCGGGAATGTGGCAGACATCAACCTCTTGCTGATGGCTATTTTGAAAAGCACAGGCCTTCCGGTTCAGCCGGTTTTGCTCAGCACCCGTGATCACGGCATGGTTCCCCGGCATTCCCCAATTCCAGAGAAGTTCAACTATGTGGTAGGCTACCTGGAGATTGGCGCCAGAAAGTTTCTGCTGGACGCTACCGAGCCCGTACTGCCATTTGGGATGCTGCCGGACCGGTGCTTAAATGAAGAAGGGTGGATGGTAAGTAAACCGGGGACTATCTGGGTGCCGTTGCAATCAAGCGAAAAAACGATGAGTTTTCTGACCGCCGATGTTCAGGTCCAACCTGACGGAGTATTGAGTGGGAAGGGTAAGGAATCATTCAAGGGGTATTATGGGGTGGACTTGCGCAAAGCTATTCAGGCAGCGGGTGAGGCAAAGGGTTTGAACGCCCAGCCTGGTCCGGTCCAAAAAGTCCAGCGGGAAAAGCTGGCTATCCAGAACCTAGCGGACTACAAGAAACCACTTAACCTGGAGTATGACATTGTAAGTGAAGGCAGCTTTGACGAGAATGGAATCATTTACCTGCAGCCTATGCTGTTCAAAGCCCAGGTGGAGAACCCTTTCAAACTTAGCACAAGAAAGTACCCTGTAGACTTCGGCTACCCTTTAGAAGAGGTGTATATGTGTTCGTTCACCTTACCAGAGGGCTATGTGGTAGAAGAACTGCCTAAAAACATACTTGTTTCTTTGCCTGAAAACGGAGGAAGCTTTACGTATGCTCTAGAGGTCGCAGAAAACAAAATTAAAGTAACAAGCAAGCTCAATATAGCCAAGCCAATTTTTCTTGCCCAGGAGTATGCTCTTTTGAAAGAGTTTTACAACCAGATCATCGCGAAACATGCCGAGCAGATTGTGCTGAAAAAGAAAGTGTAAACCTGCGGACCCCACCTTTCTTCCATCTGCTATCCTTATAATCATCCCTGTTGCAAGGTTGGACATTTAATCATCTAAAGGTGTTGTGGCTGCTTTCTGTTTCTAGGCTGTTTTAGTTGAAGGATGTTAAAATCGGGTGCCTTCCTCAGAAGAATGTAAGGCAGATGTGTATCTTTCCCCAGATAAGACACTCCTATGTTCCTCCCTGCTTTTACATCTTTCCGCCTGCCGCTCTTTTTTATGATTCTGTTGCTGCTTTGGTTTTGCCCAAGCAGAAGCGCACTGGGGCAGAGCGGTAGGTACGGAAGTGTGTCTGGCACCGTAATAGATGCCCAAACCAAGCAGCCATTGGGATTTGCCACTGTCTTCATCGCCCAAACTACGTATGGCACCAACTCTGCGGAGAACGGCACTTTCAAACTGACTTCATTGCCCGCCGGAAGCCATGAGTTGGTAGTTTCTTTTCTGGGGTATGAAACGCTTTCGCATAAGTTTACGCTGCAGGCCGGGCAGCAGCTTACTTTTAGATTTGAGGTGATGCCTAAGGCGAATGCGCTGCAAGAGGTAGTGGTACGACCAGATACGAACTGGCGGTATAACTACGGCGTCTTCCTGAAGCATTTTATTGGACAATCTGCCAATGCGGCCCAAACCGAAATCATCAATGCAGATGTGCTGTATTTCCACTTTGATCCTCAGGAGCGGGTCTTGACTGCGGAGGCTGCTAAACCATTGATTATTGAAAGCAAAGCCTTAGGCTATCGACTGCATTTTGTGCTGGAAGAGTTCAAGGCCGATTTCAAAAATGGGCAGATCTTCCATGCCGGGCACCCCAGGTTTGAAGAACTAAAACCCCGGGGCAAAGCACAACAAAAACGCTGGGCGGCGGCGCGGCTGAAAGCCTATCATGGGTCTATGATGCATTTTACGCGCGCCTTGTACCACAATACCCTAGAGGCCGAGGGATTCAATGTGAGAAGATTGCAGCGGCTGCCTAACCCCAGTCGCCCCCCCGAGGAAGAGATACAGGCTGGGTTGAAAAGAGCCAGAAGTCAGATGGGTAACCAGATGGTCATTACTCCTTCTTCTAATGGCAATGAAGATAGCCTCACGTATTGGATGCGCATGTCCAGGGTAGATAAGACAGTAGCGTTTCTACACAAAGATCCGATCCCGTACGACCAGATGGTGGTGCTTGAACCCACCGGTGACCGGCACCGGCTTCAATTTTTAGACTACTTGAATGTAGTATACACCAAAGAAAAGGAAGAGCTGAATTACATAAACCAAAGCGCTTTCGCTAAACGCCGCACTCCTACCTACCAAACCTCCCTGCTTACCCTGCTGGAGCCGTATACCTTTATTGAGCCCAATGGAATGATCCTGAACCCTTACTCGCATGTGGTGGAGGGTTACTGGGCTTTTGAGAAGCTAGCCGAGATGCTCCCGCTGGACTATGCTCCTCAGGCAGTGGAATAAATCACTTTAGACGAAGAAATGAAGTAGCGTTCATCGCCTTCAGGAAATCAGAATACGCCAGGGCTCTTCTCTTTATTTGTTTGAAAAAAGGCGGACGTACACCTGTGTGTTTCAATTTAATAAATGTAAGGTTTACATCAGTGGTAACGAGGCTGTTGCCTATCCTATTTCACCCTCCTAACACCCTCCCAAAGTAGAAGCAGAATAGAAGTAATTGTTGGAATAATTAAAATTATTGGTGCTAAGGAGGTGGGCTTAGAAAATTTTTTAAAATTTTTGATACGAATAACGTTTTGTAGCCGGAATAGTTACATATTGTGATGGAATTTATGAAAGAATAATCTATACTGTTTTTGTAAATAAGAGAAGTTGAATCTGCAGAGAATAAAAAGAACCTGCCTTGTTTTTGCATCATTGTTGCCCTCAGGATGAGTAAGGTGGTCTATCTATTGTCCTCTTAATGGAGTGGGGTATTGGTTGTAATATACATATACAGGGAAGTGCTGTTTCTACTAGCCAGGAAAGAAAACTATATCTAAAGAACACAAATACTATACATCTATATCATCTATTAAAAACTCCCGCTCTATGCCCAACTCTACCCTTATTAACACACGGTCATTATTGACGGTGACATTCCTTCTGTTCTATTCTCTGGCTTACGGCCAGGAAACCCCCGTCAAATTCGGGAAGGTGACAGAAGAGGAAATCAAAATGCAGGTTTATGCCAAAGACACCAGTGCCGCCGCGGTGATTCTGGCAGATTACGGCCGTTCTTATTTTACCTACAACCAAGGCTTCAAAGTGAATTTTGAGCGTATTCAGCGCATCAAAATCTTAAAGAAAACCGGCTATGACTGGGCAAACGTGGTGGTGCCTTATTACCAGCGCAACAGCAGCAAAGAGCAGGTGGTCAACATCAAAGGCGTTACCTACAACATGGAGGGCGGCAAAGTGGTGAAAGTCAAAATGGAAGACAAAGCCGTTTTTGACGAAAAGGAATCAGCGAACTGGTTTAATAAAAAATTCACTTTGCCGGCTGTAAAAGAGGGCTCAGTGCTGGAGGTCTCCTACACAGTAACCTCAGATTTCATCTTCAACCTGCGCGACTGGGCTTTCCAGTCTTCTATTCCGGTGGTGTACAGTGAGTACAGGGCCTCTATTCCGCAATATTTTGAATACAAGCAGGTGCAACAGGGATATGAGCCGTTTGTGATTAGTGAATCCTTGCCTGGAAGCACAACCTTCACCGTGCGGTGGAGCAGCTCCATTGAACCAGGTATTGGCGGCGGACGCTCATCTGGAGGTTCAGAGACAATCAGCGCTACAACCGTCAACCACCGCTGGGTGATGAAAGACGTGCCAGCCATTACCTCAGAAAGCTACATTACCACTGTTAGTGATTACATTTCAAAAATAGAGTTTGAGTTGGAGTGGGAGCGGTTTCCGGGTGAAATCCCTAAAAGATACGCTGGTAACTGGGATAGCTTTTCAGAAGAATTAATGAAAGAAGAGCGTTTCGGGTTGCAGTTGAACCGTACGGGCTTTTTCAAAAGCGAAGTTGCTGCCCTGCCTGCTGCTACGGATACCTTGGCCCGCCTGAACACCATCTATGAATTCGTGAAGAAATCAGTAAAATGGAATGGAAACGGCGGCAAATATGTCACCAGCACCCTGCGCAAAGCTTTTGACACCAAAACCGGGAACGCAGCAGACATCAACCTGATGCTGGTAGCCATGTTGCGTGATGCCGGTTTTGAAGCAAACCCAGTGGTGTTAAGCACCCGCGACAACGGCCGCGCCCCGCATTCACCAGTTCTGAGCAAATTCAACTATGTAATTGCTTCGGCTAAAGTAGGTGACAGAACCATTTTGATAGATGCCACAGACCCATTCATGCCATTAGGCGCATTGCCAAAACGATGCCTGAACGGCGATGGTAGGTTGCTTACAAAAGCCGGGAGTCAATGGGTGCCATTGCAGGCAGCAGACAGAACAACTGAGTTAGTGAACGCAGAAATAAAAGTGTTGCCTACCGGAATTCTGAACGGGAAAGTGACTGAGTCCAGAAGTGGCCTTTGGGCGGTTAACCTGCGCCACAGTGTACAGGAAGCAGGAGAAGCCAAATTCCTGGAGAAAATCGTCAGCAACCAGAATCAATATGAGCGGAAAGCGCCCGTGCTGCAGAACCTGAAAGAAGTGCACAAGCCATTGGGCTTGCAGTATGAGGTAGCCAGCGTAGGAGATGACCAGACCAAAGACATCATCTACCTAAACCCTATGCTCCTGAAAGGGGAGCAAGACAATCCGTTCAAGAACAATAACCGGAAATACCCGGTAGACTTCGGGCATCCTACAGAAGAGGTGTACATCTGCAATTTCACCATTCCAGACGGGTATGCGGTAGAGGAGATGCCTAAAAACGTGGTTGTGGCATTGCCCGAAAACGGCGGAAGATTTACCTACATGCTTCAGGCAACTGGAAACAGAATTCAGATCATGAGCAAAGTGACTATCTCCAAGCCCGTTTTCTACGCCGAAGAATACGAGTACCTGAAGCAGTTCTACACCCAGATGGTAGCCAAGCACGCAGAACAGATTGTGTTAAAGAAAAAAGGATAATCTGTTTTCAGGCTTATTTTCTTAAATCCATGCAAAAACGACTGACAGTACTTCTGCTCTCCTTATTGGTGAGTGCCACCTCTTGGGCCGGAGACATGCCCACGTACCTTGCGCTCACCATTAACCCGGCCTTGTCTAAGGGTGCTAATGCGGTGATCCGCACGGAGGAAACTACGTTTACCGTCAATTCTCCAAAATCTGCTACTGAAAGAATCAAGATAGCGGTGACGGTGCTGAATGAAGAAGGGAAGAGACACGCCCGGTTGGTAGTCCCCTATGACAAGCTGAACAAAGTAGACTATATCAAAGGTGCAGTCTATGACATGCTGGGCAAGAAAGTAGGAACGCTGAAGACTTCTGAAATCAAGGATTACAGCAACACCAGTGATTTTTCTCTGTATGAAGACAACCGGGTAAAAGTAGCGGCTTTATCTACGCCATCTTACCCATACACGGTGGAGTATGAGTACCAGACCACCTCTTCCAACATGCTGTTCTACACCCGTTGGGCTCCTTTAGACGGAGAAAAACTGGCAGTAGAGAAAGCCTCTTTCCAGGTAACTATGCCTGCCGGAATGCCATTGCGGTACCATGAGCAATTGGTGCCCACAAAAGCAACCGTAAAGCAGGAAGGCTCGCAGCAAGTGTACGCCTGGGAAGTAAAAGATTTGGCTCCTATTGAGCGGCAACCGTACGGCCCGCCTTTTCACGAACTGGTTCCCATGGTCAGCACGGCGCCGGGTGCCTTTGAAGTACAAGGCTACGCCGGAACTTTGGAAACCTGGAAGTCTTTTGGCGAGTGGCAGAACAAGCTAAACGCAGGCCGTGACCAGATTCCGGAGGCCACCAAGCAGCAAGTCCAGGCCTTGGTGAAAGACCTGCCTACCCAGGAAGAGAAGATCAAGGCCATTTACCAGTTCATGCAGAATAAGACGCGGTATGTGTCTATTCAGCTGGGCATTGGCGGGTGGCAGCCATTTGAGGCTTCTATGGTAGACGGAAAAGGCTATGGAGACTGCAAGGCCTTAAGTAACTACACCAAAGCTTTGTTAGACGCAGCGGGTATCAAAAGCCATTACGCCCTCATTTATGCCGGTGATGACAACCGCCCTGTTCTGAAGGATTTCCCGAATAGCCAGTTCAACCACGTAGTAGTGTGTGTGCCTACCGCCAAAGACACCGTCTGGCTGGAATGCACCAGTCAAATGGCCGATGCCGGGTACACCGGCTCTTCCACTGGTGACCGTTACTCCCTGCTGATCACCCCGGAAGGCGGTAAACTGGTGTCTACTCCGCGGTTTGCCGCGATGGACAACATTCAGAAGCGTGCGGTACAGGTAAAGTTGAATGCGCAGGGCACCGGAGTAGGAGAGGCCTTGACCTACTTTACCGGTATTCAGCACGAAAGCAGAAAAGGAGTGCTGCAGCAATATGCTCCGGAAGAACAACTCAAGTGGCTCTACCGGAACACCCAGATTCCGGCCTTCGAGATCAAGAACTACACCTTAGAAAAGGTGAAAGGTGCGCCCGAAGTCAAAGAGAAACTGCAACTTGAGTTGCCTAAGCTGGCCTCAGTAAGTGGCAAGCGTCTCTTCATTACGCCCAACCTCATGAACCGCTGGACCAGCGTGCCCGCTACAGATGAAAGCCGGAAGCAGGATGTTGTCTGGTCTATGTCTTTCCATGATGTAGACAGTGTGGAGTATGAGATTCCGGCGGGGTATAAAGCTGAAAACATGCCCAAGCCTGTGAAAATTGCCTCGGCATTTGGCGAGTACCAGGCACAGGTACAGATGCAAGGCAGCAAACTTATCTACGTACGCCAGCTCACCATGCACAAAGGTCGCCATTCCGCCGCCAAGTACATGGAGTTGGTGAACTTCCTCAAGCAGGTTTCCAGGGCAGACCAGCAGCAAGTGGTACTGGCCGCAGAAACCACCTGATCTTTGGAGCCTGCAAAAGAAAGGAGAGATATCCCTTTTGCAGGCTCTTTTTACCTCCTACCCAACTACTAAACCCTTTATTTTGTATGTATACCAATGTTTTAAAGCCCTGGCTGGTAGTGCTGCTGTTAGTGGTAGGCGTGAGCACCCCGGGTTATTCTGATAACCCCTTCAAAATGGGGCAGGTCACGGCAGAGGACCTGAAGATGATTTCTTATGCCCCAGACACCAGTGCCTCCGCGGTGGTGCTGCATGATTTGGGAGAGTCCTCCTTTTCTTTTACTAAAGGCACGCAGCTGCAGTTCAAGCGCATCATCAGAATCAAAATCCTGAAAAAGAATGGCTTAGATGAGGCAGATTTTGTGATTCCGTATTACGTGCAAAAAGACGGAAGACGCGAAGAAGTGCGCAATATAAAAGGCGTGACCTACAACATGGAAAGCGGCAAGCAGGTGAAAATAGAACTGGATGACAAAGCTATTTTTGACGAGAAGAGAGATGCCAACTGGCGGTTGAAAAAGTTGACCATGCCTGGCGTGAAAGTAGGATCCGTGATTGAGCTGTCCTATACCATCACGTCAGATTTCATCAAGCTGCTGCGGGAGTGGGAATTTCAGCACAACATTCCGGTGAAGTGGAGTGAGTATCGGGTGGGCATGGTTCCGTTCTTTGACTACAAGCAAATTACGTATGGGGTTCACCCGTATCATATAAAAGACGCCAAGATAGAGCATAAGACGGCGGCCTACTCTTATACAGATGATGTAGGCTATGCCAAAGTGGATAAAAATGGCTCTATCTCTATGGCAGTGGTGCAGTACCAATGGGTGATGAAAGATGTGCCGGCTTTCACAGCAGAGCCCTACCTCTCCAGTGCCAGCGACTATATCTCCAAAATAGAATTTGAGCTCTCCAAGGTCCAGTATAATGATGACCAACCACCTCGGTACGTCTCTGGTGACTGGGAGAGTTTTACCAAAGAGCTTCTGAAAGAAGAAGAGTTTGGGGGGCAACTCACCAATACGGCTTACCTGAAGAAAACCGTTGAGGGGCTGGTAGCCGGAAAAACCGATTCTTTGGAAAAAGTGAAAGCCGTGATGGAGTATGTGAAAAGCAACATGCGCTGGAATGGTAAAAACAGCATTTACACCGACAACCTGCGCAAAGCTTTTGACAACCGCCTGGGTTCTGCCTCTGAGGTAAATTTGCTGCTCACGGCTCTGTTGCGTGAAGCCGGAGTGGCTGCCCACCCCATGCTGGTCAGCACCCGGGAGCACGGCCGGCCAGTGATGAACTCGCCTATGATCAGCAAGTTCAATTACGTGATTTCCTACGTGTCTGTAGGAGGTAAAAATTACTCGCTGGATGCCACGGAGCAAGACTTACCCTTTGGGATGCTACCTATGCGTTGCCTGAACGGAAAAGGGTGGGTGTTCCAGGCGCCTGCCGGGAAATGGGTGCCCCTCACCGGGTCAGAGAAAAACGCTCAGTTAGTGTCGGGGAACCTTAAAATCCAGCCTACCGGCGAGGTAACTGGCGCATTAACCGAAAAGTATTTAGGGGTACCTGCCCTGCAGGCCCGCTCTTCCATCCGGAACAAAGGAAAGGAGACGTACATCAAAGAATTCGCCAATGCCGGACCAGACTGGGTGCGGAAGGATGTGAAAATCCACAACCTGGAGAATTTACAGGAGACTCTAAAAACGGAGTACCAACTGAACAGAACCGGAGAGGGGGAGCCCGCTTCTTTGCTGTATGTTTCGCCTATGCTTACCCACGCATTGGACGAGAATCCGTTCAAACTAGCCACCCGGCAATTCCCCATTGACTTCGCCACGCCGGTAGATGAAACGTACACGTTCACCTATCAGCTACCTGAAGGTTATGACCTGGAAGAGATGCCGAAGCCTGCCACCGTTACCCTGCCCGGCAACGCCGCCAAATTCACGTATGTAGCGCAGATGATCAACGGCCAACTGCAAGTCGTAAGTAAGCTCAATATCAACAAAACCTTGTTTGAAGCCTCTGAGTACGGCAACCTGCGTGAATTCTATAACCGGATGGTTGCCAAGCACGCAGAGAAAATTGTCTTGAAGAAAAAAAGCTAACCTTTGTTTTAAGTCCTTCTTCTTAAAACAGCCTTTGAAGCTTTCTTGATAAAAATAATCTCTACCTTTAGGTCCTATTTAAAAAAGAAGCCTTGCCCAGTGGGTGAGGCTTCTTTTATTGAGAGGGTTTGAGCCCAGGACTTGCTCTGCAAGAGAAGTAAAGAAAGAGAAGATGAAATCACGGCTGTTTTTGTTTGCTGTATTTTTTGGCCTGCTGCTGACGTTGGTTGCCCAGGCGCAACCCGATAATCTGAACCATTGGGTGCAGTATTCCGGCTCCTATTGGTTTAGTCCCCGCTGGGTGGCCACTGCCAACCTGCAATACCGCACCTATCAACCGGTCAAAGACCCGCGGGTGATTTTTACCGGAGCCGAGGCTTCCTATAACTTCAAAGGAGCTCCGGTTACTTTGACCACCGGATATGCCCATCTGTTCAACCGTAACTACGTCACCGCTGAAGAAACCGACTTCACCCATGAAAACCGGCTCTATCAGCAGATTGCTATTCGGGGAAATCTCTGGAAAGCAGGTGTCACGCACCGCTACCAGGTAGAGGAACGCTGGCTCACCCAAGGCTACCATACCCGTTTCCGGTATTCGGTGGCCCTACGCATTCCGTTAGGTCCGAAGGAGCTGGAAGTTCGCCCCTGGTACGGCATCCTGCGCAATGAGGTGCGGGTCATTGTGCGGGATCAGCCTTTTGACTCTAACCGCGTCTCCGGCGGATTGGGGTACACGTTCAGTAAACACCTAACCCTTGAAGGCATGTGGATGTCTCAGTTGCATGGCGGCGGCAGGCATCAGCACTTTACCATGTTTATCTTAAAACATGATTTCGGCCGAATGGAGTAGCGGTAGATACTAATGCTACCAGCCCTGCAGTTTGGCGGCAGTTTTCCGGAAAAAGGTCGAAAACAGTCAACTACATTTCAACTGCCTGCTTCTGGTTTTGCTTTACTTTACTTGGATAGATTTACAAAACAATATTCGCCAGGGAGTCCTGCTTCTTGTAGGAGGCGGTCTGCTTTAAACTGGTTAAATGATCTGCCAGTCTCAGGGCTTGGGCCACTACTGTTACTGTGGGGTTGGCATGGCCTCCGGTAGGAAAGGTAGAGGAACCGGCAATGAACAGATTTTTCACTCCGTACACTTTGGCGTTCCGGTCTACCACGCCCTTATTAGGGTCATCAGACATCCTGGTAGTTCCCATGTGGTGCGCGTAGGAGTTGAAATGCTGAAGTCTGTTCAAGAGGTATTCTCTAAATCCATCTTCAGTGTACTCTATCTTGCCTAAGTTTTTCTTTCTGAACCGGGCTACAAACAGGTTGTGGGCTTTTACCAAAGATTCTACATCGTTTTCGGTGAAAGCAATCTGTACGTTCACCCTGGGCATTCCCAAAGCATCCTGGCTGGTTTGGGAAAGGGTAATGCGGCTGTTACGGTTTGGGGTCTGCTCCGCGGAAAAGAAAAGTCCCCAGAACTTGCTGTTCTTAGAGGGCAGCCGGGCCGGCAGCCCGAGATTATACATGCGGTGCGACGTGGAGCCCAGGATTCCTTTTGCCTGCACTTCTTTTCTGAGAAAGTCCCGCAAGCCGGTAGCCTGTGAAACGTATTTAGCGGCATTATACAGCATGGTAGAAAAAGGGCTTTCTTTCTCTGTTAGCTGATGCGGGTACGACAGGTAAAAAATGGTATTCAGGAGCTCTTTGTTTGTTTGGGTCTGCTCCGGAATTCCCCAGCGGCGGCGGCAAAAGATTCCCTGTGCGTCACGCTCATAATCAAAGATGATTTTCTCTCTATGGTCAGGAGCCACTTTGGCATAGGTGCCTGTGATATGGGTGTTGTAGTACCGACCAACGTTGTCGTGCTGGTTCCCGATGCCCGTGGGGAAGTAATCGTTGGTAGAAGCAAGCAGAAGTCTGGGGGTTTCAATGCCGCCTGCAGCAAGAACATACTTTGCGGCCGTCACCGTTATTCTGGCGTCACCTGCGGCTACTGACAAGTGGGATACCTTTCCATTGCCTTCTTCCATGTGCAAAGACAGGGCATGGCAATCTAGCAGGACTTTTACGGTAGGGCTTCGCTCCAGCTCTGCCTTGTACGCTTTAGCAAAATTGATTGGGGCGCTGTAGCGCTCCAAGAAGCTTGAGTCAAAATCACTGGAATCAAAGCCCGGAATAATCTCTTTTGGTTTGGTTGGGAAAACAGAATGGGCGTTGAAGTCAAAAGCCCCTATCTGGCATATTCCGCAGGCTTTCTTGTAGTAAGGCACCATCTCCTTGTAAGTGATTGGCCACCCACTGTCTGGCACCCAGGAACGGTGTCGGTAATCTATGGGCTCAAAGGGAACACACCGTCCGGCCCAAACTGCTGTCCCGCCGCCAAATTGCCGTCTCCGCATTTTGTCTGGTCGCTCATGTGACATTGGTGGGGAAACTTCTCCCTTGTAAATATCCTTGTTTGCTAGCGTTTGAGTCCAGCCTCCTCCTGTCACAATGACAACTTTGATTGACTTAGAGGCCAGTTGTAGCGCCATCGCGATGGCTGCGGGCCCTCCCCCTACAATACAGATGTCAGCTAATAAGTCCTGTTTATCAAGAAGGTGTTCCTTAGAAAGAATCATTGTACAATAGCTTTGCCATTAAAGCGCTTCAAACGGGCATTCATCAGAAATGCCATTTAATGCAATGCCTCATTAGCTCTGGTAATAATCAAGGCGTCCAAAGCATTGCATGTAAAAACAAGGGGAAGGCAAATAGCTGAAGGGGGAAAGTATATTTGCCCTCTAAAAATACAATAGTTTGCGTAACTGTGTAAAAATTAAATTAAAATATAACTTATTAAATAATATTCAACTAGTAGCTTTGGAAAAGCAGCATATTTCAAAGAGAAATGAGGGATGGAGAGAGGGTGCAAAAGGGGCTTGCAAGGTGTTTACTGCGTTGTTTGATGCGATGGAGCCATACATAGTACCAGTTTAGTAGTTCTGAGGCACCATAACCCCGTAAAGAACCATAGGCAAGGCTTATTCTAGAAGAAGGCTTATCTTAGGAAGTGATGAAAGCAGCTTAACAAGAAGAGTGTTCTTAGAGCCGCCTTAGTGCTGCTTGTGATGTGGCCAAGGCACAAAAAAAGCGGCTTAAACTATTCGTTCAAGCCGCTTTTCGTCGGAATGGCAGGATTCGAACCTGCGACCTCCAGCACCCCATGCTGGCGCGATACCAGGCTACGCTACATCCCGATCATTGGTATCTGCTGCAAAGAAAGTGAAAATTTTTTTCCCCCAAAACACAGCGTTCACTTTGTGCCAAGGATTTTTGGGAGCTGCTTTCGGTTATAAAGCTGTTTTTAGAGAAGTAGGGCAGAAACAATCAAAGGCTCTGAGGTGGTTCTCACAGACTTGTGCAAGAATTAGGCAAATTAGAAGCTACCTTCAAAAAGTTATTTGCTTTAAGCACTTTAAACAGGTTCATAAAATTTATATTTACCCTGCAACACAAATTGGTTGGCAACGGAAGTTAAAAGACCTTCCAACGGCATCAGCTTTACACCCGCAACAAGTATCCTTTATGTACGAAGCAATCCGGCAATACATAGGCAAAATCACTTCCTCGGTTATTTCTGATGAGGAGTTCAAGCATGTGGAGGAAGCTTTTCAGCCGAAGAAGGTGAAGAAGCGGCAGTTCCTGTCGCATGAAGGAAGTGTTTGCCAGCACATGGCCTTTATTGTGAACGGGGCCATGCGGCAGTACGTGATTGACAGCAAGGGCGTGGAGCACATTGTCCGGTTCGGGATTGAGGGCTGGTGGATGAGCGACCGGGAAAGCTTCAGCATGCTCACTCCCTCAAAGTACAACATTGAAGCCGTAGAGGACTCTGATCTGCTTATTACCACCAAAGAGAAAATCACCCATCTGAAAGACCGTTCGCCACTATTCCTTAAAATGGCGCATGTGCTGGATGAGAACAACTTCATTGCTAGCAATAACAGGATTGAGGCCAACATCAGCTTTACCGCCGAGGAGAAGTTCCAGCAACTCATGAAGTCTAACCCGGCCTTCATCCGCCGCTTTCCTCAAACCATGCTGGCTTCTTACCTAGGAATTTCTCCCGAAACCCTGAGCCGGATACGGAAGCAGATGTATGCCAAGAAAGAGTAGCCATCCCAAAGCTGAGCCAGGAGCCCTGCTTAGAAAGAAGCGTCCATGCCACCGTCTACTCTAAAGGTAGTTCCGGTAATGAACTCACTCTGGTCAGAGGCCAGGAAGTAGACCATGTTGGCAATCTCCTCCGGTTCAGCGTAGCGGCCCAGCGGAATAGCAGCGGCAAATGTTTCTCTAGCCTTGGCGTCTCCCAAATCTTTCTCAATGTCCTGCATCATGCGGGTGTTGGTCTGGCTGGGGTGCACCGTGTTTACCCGCACTTTTCTGGGAGCCAGTTCCAGCGCGGCGGTGCGCATGATCCCGAGCACCGCATGCTTGCTGGCCACGTAAGCCGAAGCAAACGGAGAGCTCCCAAACCCGCCAATGGAGGAGGTGATAATGATGCTTCCGCCGTCACTGATTACCGGAATGGCATACTTCAGCCCCAGAAAAGTGCCTTTTACATTGACGTTGTACACTTTGTCAAACACTTCGGTGGGGTACTCCTGGATAGGCTTCATCACTCCCTCAATGCCCGCATTGGCAAAGAAGATGTCCAGTTTCCCGAACCTTTCCAAGGCAACTTGTACGTAGGCAATGGCATCTTCTTCCTTAGACACATCGGCGGCGAAATAGGCGGCCTGATCGCTATTTAACTCAGAAAAGGTTTCTTTGAGGGAGGCTTCATTTAGATCGACCAGCAAGACAGAAGCTCCTTCCTGCAGGAGACGGTTGGCCGTTGCCTTTCCAATACCACCGGCGGCACCGGTTACTAGGGCTACTTTGTTTTCAAGCGGTTTCATTCCGTTTTCTTAAAACTGTTGTGTAACTACCTTAAAGTGCGGTGGCTCCGCCGTCAATCACCATCTCTGAGCCGGTCATAAACGAAGACTCGTCTGAAGCCAGGAACAATACCCCGTAGGCTACCTCGTCTGGGTTTGCTTCGCGGTTGAGCGGGGTGGCGCCCACGGCCATGGTCTGAAAATCGGCGGCTCCGGCCATTTCTTTGGTCATGGGAGTGGCCACGTACCCCGGATGCACCGAGTTGACCCGGATGTTGTCTTTGGCAAATTCGCCGGCCGCTCCTTTGGTGAAGCTCCTAGAGCCGCCCTTAGAGGCGGTGTAGGCCGTAGCGTTCGCAGAGCCGATGATGCCGCCAATAGAGGAAATGTTCACAACAGACCCGCCTTTGTTCTGCCGCATGTAGGGCACCACCGCCTTCAGGCCCAGAAACTGGCTGAGCAGGTTCACGGAAATGACTCGGTTGAATTCCTCCACGGTGCGCTCTTCCAGCGGGGTTACCAAGTTGCCTGTGATGCCGGCGTTGTTTACCAGAATATCTATCTTGCCATAAGCAGCAATGACCTGTTCTACCGTCTCGCGCCAGCTTTGCTCAGAACTCACATCCTGCAGGCCGTACTGGGCCTTGCCTCCGGCCTGCGTGATTTCCTGAACCACGGTTTTCAGTTTCTCTTCCTGCACATCCGTCAGGAAGACTCTGGCGCCTTCTTTGGCAAAAAGGATAGCCTCGGCGGCACCCATGCCTCCGGCAGCGCCGGTAATAAGGACTACTTTATTTTCTAATCGTTTCACAGCAAAATCTATAGGTTGGTTTAAGCAGATGGCCGTTCAGCCACCAATTGAAAAAGGTTTCAAGGGTGATTTCAGTTGACAAGAGCAGTACCAGTTGCTCCTATCAACTGAAAAGAGAAGTGATTCAGGATTGCGCAGGCGTGAATACCCGGTTTTTGTCTAGACCATGTTTTCTTCTGGCCAGCACCTGATCCAGGCTGCTTTCCTTTATGCCGGTGAGCACAATCTGTATGGCACCTCCCAGAATAGACAGGTTCTTGAGGAACATGATAAACTGCATCTGGTAAGCCATAGGGTCTGTTTCAACCCAGAACTGGTGCATGGTGAAGGTGATAGGCACCAGGAACATAATGATGAGCAAGGCCCCTAACCTAGCTTTATAGCCCAGAATAATACTTAGCGCCCCGGCAAGGGCCATGGCCCCGGAGAACGGAACCATGAGCTCCGCCAAAGGCACTCCCTGCGAAGAAGCATAGGCAATGGTAGGTGCCGAGAAGTGAGATACCCCAGACACAAGAAACAACAAAGAGAAAAGGATACGGCTGGTTAATGATGTGATAGTTTTCATGGTTTTAAAAAATTAGAGGTGGATGTATGTGGTTGAAAAAGATTGGTTTAATTACAGTTGAATGAAATTAAGGGTGGCCAGTTGCCCTTTGGCCTGCTGAAGTTTACCTCCTCCGTCCAGGGTGCCCAGGTCTACCGGGGCAAACCCGATGCTGCTGATCACCTCTCTCACCACGGCTTTGGCAGATGCATCGTCTCCGGACAGGAAAAGCACGCGGTGCCCGTTTCCTACCGCCGGGTCAGCCTGCAGAACTTTAAAATATAGCGTGTTAAACGCCTTCACCACCCGGGCGCCGGGCAGTAGCTCCTGCACTACTTCGCTGGAGGCGCGGCCTCCCAGGTCGGCTACCTGAAAGTCAGGGGCGTAGGTGATGAAGTGGTTGGTGGCGTCAATGACAATGCGGTCTGTCCAGTCCGTAAGCGTAGTCAGGCTCTCCAGTTGCGACCAGGGCAGGGCTAGCAAAACGATATCGGCTTGGGCTGCTTCCTCACGGGTACCGGCCTTGCTGTTGCCTCCTAAAGAAAGAATGGTTTCCTGTAGCGATTCAGGACCGTGGCTGTTACTCAGGATCACCTGATAACCAGCTTTTACAAAATGACGGGCGGCGGTTTTCCCTATGTTGCCTGCCCCAATAATTCCGATGGATGTTTTCATGATGTTTTGTTTTTGAATTGATAACAGGACAAAGGTAGAGGAGCGGGGAGCCCCGGTGCATTGAGGTAAATCATGGAATTGACTTGATCTAGATCAAGCGAAATTGATGATATCAGTCAAGAGAAAAGGGGCCTGATTGAGAGAGATTTGCAGTGTTACTTCTCCACTCATCAGACATGGCAACAAGCACTTACACTATCTATAAAGGAACCAACACCCTGGCCGGCGGCTTGCTGGTGAACCGGCTTCTCCCCAATACTTCTACTCCATCTATAGGCGCATTTGTGCTCTTAGAACATGTATATCCGGTTACTATAGGAGAGGAGAATACCTCTGTTGTAAAGGGTGAGACAGCCCATCCGCACCGCGGCATGGTGACATTGAACTATGTGCTGAGTGGCAGCCTTGCGCACTCAGACAGCCAGGGCAACCATGCCACGATACAAGCGGGAGGCGTGCAGTGGCTCAAAGCGGGCAATGGAATTCTGCACGAGGAAACCCCATCTAGCTCCGGGCATCCGGCAGAACTGTTCCATGCGCTCCAATTCTGGATCAACCTGCCAGCCACTCATAAAAAAGAAGAGGCAACGCATAGAAGTATTCAGGCCCAAGAAGTGCCAGAGCTGGAACTGCCTGCTTACGCCGGTAAAATGCGGCTTTTATTAGGCGGTTTTGGCTGTAGCGCTGCTGTATTGGAGACTTTCAACAAGGAGTTCATCTACCACATCAGACTCAACCCTAAGTCCAGCTATGTGTTAACGCTAAAGGCCAAACAGGAATGCGCTGCCTTTGCTCCGGCCGGGGAGGTGGAGGTAAACGGAGAAGCTATCAAAAACAGTGAACTCATTCTTTTCGGCCAAAACACGACGGCAGTAGAAATTAAGAACGGGAACATTGCCGCGGTAGATGTTTTCCTCTTCGGGAGTGAGGCTTATAGAGAGCAGGTAGTCAGCGAAGGCCCCTTCGTGATGAACACCAAAGCCGAAATAGCAGAAGCCTACCGCGATTTTTTTGACCAAAAGTATGGGCAGATTCCCTACCTGGTCGCCTCCTGATCTTCCTCTTTTCAAAGGAACCTGGTGAACATCACCCTACAACTGCCTTCTTCTAAACTCTTATCTACTCAACTTCTTAAAACTATCCTCATGAAAGCTACCTCCCATTTCAATCTTGCCGTCGCTCTAAAGCAAACAACTTTCGGCAAACGCGCTTCTCGTTTATTAGTGCACCTTTTGTGTGGCATTGTCATGATTGTCTTTAGTGGGCTGGTTCAAATGGCCAACGCGCAGGACAGTGTGACGGTGGCTGTTGCCCCGGAGTATGAAGAGGCGGGCAACGTGCACCGCATGTTCCTGGGAACCAACTACCGCAAAGTCTGGGCAACGCCCGTGAAAATGCGGGTATGGCGCCTGAACCAGGAGAAAGGTGGCCTGATCATCATCAAAAGAGGCGGCGGTATGCAGACCAAATCCTTACGCCTTCAGGATGCCACTGGGAAAGAATGGGTGCTCAGGAGTATTCAGAAAGACCCTCAGCGGGTGTTACCCGAAAATTTAAGAGGAACCTTTGCTAAAGACGTTCTCCAGGACCAGATCTCTACCTCACACCCGTACGCGGCGCTTACCGTGCCGCCTCTTGCCGCGGCACTGGGCGTCCTGCATGCTAAACCAGAAATAGTATATGTGCAAGATGATCCTGCTTTAGGAGAGTATCGGAAAGATTTTGCAGGCCAGGTTTTCTTGTTTGAGGAACGGGAGCCGTCTGGCCCCAACGGGAGTGACAATACTGGTAAAGTACTGAAGAAAGTACAGGAAAGCCCCAAAACTACTGTGAACCAGCGTAGGGTGTTGCGGGCACGTCTGCTGGACATGGTGCTGGGCGACTGGGACCGGCACGAAGACCAGTGGCACTGGCAGGAAGAGAAAGGAGCGCAAGGCACCGCGTTTGTGCCCGTTCCCCGCGACCGTGATCAGGTATTCACCCTCACCTCGGGCATTGTGCCAAAAGTGGCGTCGTGCAAGTGGCTTATGCCCAGGTTCCAGGGCTTTCATGAAGAAGTACGCGACATCAACGGGTTCAATTTCAACGCCCGCTATTTTGACAGACTGTTTCTGCATGAGCTGAATGACCAGGATTGGAAAGCTGAGATTGAGTCTGTGCAAGCGGCTTTAACAGATCAGGTGATAGAAACTGCCGTGAGACAGATGCCTGCCGTTATCTATGCCTTGTCAGGCGAGGAAATCATGCAGAAACTGCTTTCCCGCAGGAACCTGCTAGAGCAGGAGGCCCTGAAATATTATAGGTTCCTGTCAAAGGAAGTAGACGTGCCGGCATCTGATAAAGGAGAAGTGCTGCAGGTGCACTATGCGCAGGGTGGGGCGGTTGAGGTGAAGCTTTTCAAAAAAGCAAAAGATGGAAGCAATGGGCCGGTGCTTTACCAGCGCGTGTTCCTGCCGAAAGTAACCCAGGAGGTGCGGTTGTACGGCAGGGGAGGCAAAGATGAATTTCTGGTAACCGGCAATTCTCCCTCTCCCATCAAAGTACGCCTCATAGGCGGCGACGGAGAGGACACCTATCAGGTACAGAGTACCGGAAAAGCGGGCCAACTGCTGGTGTATGACAGAGCAGACGAGGAAAATGTGTTACCAACTGGTGCTGTCGCCAGGCTGAAGACTTCCAAAGACTCTTTGGTAAATCACTATAATCCCAGAAGCTTCCAATATGACAGGGTGATGCCTTTGGTATCAGGAGGCTACAATGTGGATGAAGGCCCTTTTCTGGGAGCAGGCTTGCTGTACACCCGCCACGGATTCCAGAAAGAGCCCTTTGCCGCCCGGCACAGGCTCATGGTGGGGCATGCGGTCACTACCAAAGCCCTCTTTGCCCGTTACACCGGTGATTTTACCAAAGCCATTGGGCAGTATGACCTGCACGTAGACGTTGATGCCAAAGCACCTACCAACGCCAGTAACTTCTTCGGGATAGGCAATGAAACCCGCTTTCTGAAAAATGAAGGAAGCTCCATCAAAGACTACCGCACCCGCTATGATTTTGTCTCGGCACAAGTAGCCCTGAACCGTTCTCTGGGGCAGCACTGGCGTGCCTCTGCTGGCTTGCAAGGGCAGTTTTATTCAAACAAAGCCTCTGAGCAAACCAGTCGCATCATGCAGCAATACAACGCAGTGCACCCAGAGGAACAAGTATTTTCCACGAAAGTCTACGCGGGACTGGTGGCAGGCCTGACATTAGATACCCGCGACAACACCTGGTTACCCACCAAAGGCCTGCACTGGAAAACTACTTTCACGGGCTTAAGGCAACTCAATAACCAGCAGGACGCTTTGGGACTAGTAGCTTCTGAACTGAGCTTCTACCACAGTCTGGGTAGGGAAGCACGGCTTACGCTTGCCAACCGCATAGGAGGTGGAACAACCGTGGGTGACCCAGCCTTTTTCCAGTTGCTATATTTAGGCGGAAACACCAACCTGCGCGGATTCAGGAACTACCGGTTTGCCGGAGAGCATATGGCCTACCACAACCTGGAACTCCGTCTGAAACTGTTTGACTTTTCTTCTTACCTCTTGCCGGGCACCTTTGGCTTGGTAGGCTTCAACGACATGGGCCGGGTTTGGGCCGAGGGTGAATCCTCCAAGCAATGGCACCATGGCTACGGCGGTGGCTTCTACCTGGTGCCCGCCCAGATGTTCCTGATACAAGCGGGAGTAGGTATGTCAGTAGAAAGCACCACACCTTACGTGGCTCTTGGATTCAGATTCTAAGCCTTCCATTTAAGAACAACCTAGCTAAAACAATAACCAGTAACCCCAAAACTTATCCATTATGAAAACGAACAGCACAGCAATTGACATTCTGCAAGAGTTGGAAGCAGAGCAGCCTGTAAAAGCAGGGAAAAAGAAAAAGGAGAAAGTCGACAAACCTACCAAAGGCATTGAAACCTTGTTCAGGGTTACCTCTAACAACAGTCAGCAACTAAGTAATCAGGCAGATGCGAAGGCCAATATATTAATCACAGTAAATTCCATCATTATCTCCGTGCTGCTGGGTGCTATTATCAAAGGCATTGAAAGCAATAACTACCTAACCGTTCCCTCGCTCATGCTGCTGGTGGTTTGTCTTATTACCATCGTCTTCTCTATTCTGTCTACCCGGCCGCATGTTCCCCAAGGCACCTACACCCAACGTGAAATCAACGAGAAAAAGGCCAATCTGTTGTTTTTTGGTAACTTCTACAGCATGCCTTTTGATATCTATGCCCAAGATATGCTCCAGTTGATGGAAGATAAAGACTTTCTGTACCTAAGCCTTATCAAGGATGTTTTTAGCCAAGGCGGAGTGTTAGGGAAAAAATACAAGCTCCTGAAAATAGCCTATGATGTCTTTATGTTTGGCTTGATCATTTCAGTTATTGCTTTTGTAATTGCCTTTTGTTTGCAAGCAGCTAATTAGCCAAAAGAAAAAGAGGCTTGTTACTGCCTCCCTTCCTGTAAACGCGTTTCTGATCTGTTTCTATTAAATCAAGCTAAAAACAAGGTTATTCTAACTCTTCTGTCTGTAACTGACGTTCATACAAGGCGCGGTACAAGCCCTCAGGTTCCAGCATCAGTTCCTCGTGGGTGCCGTTTTGCACCACTATGCCATCGTCCAGCACCAGAATGCGGTTGGCCAGTTTGACGGAGCTTACGCGGTGCGAGATGATGATAGACGTACGGTTGGCCATCACGCGCTGCAGGCTGTTGAGAATAGCGTTCTCGGTCTTGGTGTCTACCGCCGAAAGGGAGTCATCCAGAATCAGGATTTTAGGCTCACGCGCCAGGGCACGGGCAATGGAAACACGTTGTTTCTGTCCGCCGGAGAGCGTGATGCCACGCTCGCCCAGCACAGTGTCAAACTGCGCCGGGAAGTGCATGATGTTTTCGTAGACATCAGCGTCTTTGGCGGCTTGCAGCATCTTCTCTTCAGGCAAGGCGTCTACCCCAAACCCGATGTTGTTTCTGATAGAATCTGAGAACAGGAATACGTCCTGCGGCACGTAGCCAATCTGGCTGCGCAGGTTAGAAATGTTGTAGTTCCGGATGTCTTCGCCGTCAATGAGGATTCGTCCGCCGGTAGCGTCATACAAGCGGCAAACCAAGGCCGCGATGGTGCTTTTGCCTGAGCCGGTGTTGCCAATCACCGCCAGCGTGTCGCCAGGATTAATCTGGAACGACAACTTCTTTAGGGCGTGGATGCCAGTGTCTGGGTACACAAAATCCACCTCGTCAAAGACAATGGAGCCTTGAATGTCTTTCTCCAGGTTCTTCTGTGAGATGATATCGGTTTTGGTGTTCAGGAACTCGTTGATGCGTTGCTGGGAGGCGGCGGCCCGTTGCACCAAACTAGTGGTCCAACCCAGGGCAGTTACCGGCCAAGTGAGCATGTTCACGTAAATCAGGAATTCGGCAATCACCCCCGGCGTAATGCTGCCGTTGATCACTTCCTTTCCGCCGTACCACACCGTAATAATCGTGCTCAAGCCAATCAGAAACAGAATAAGTGGGAAGAACAGCGAGTTTACGAAGTTCAGCTCCAGTGATTTGTCTTTATAGGTGTTGCTAGCCGTGGTGAAGTTGGCGTGCGAATCCTGCTCCCGCACAAACGATTTTAGTACCCTAATGCCCGAGAACGCCTCCTGCACAAACGTGGTAATGCCCGAAAGGCTTTTCTGGATTTCGTCTGACTTGCGCTCAATGATGTTGTTCACGTAGTAGATGCTCACACTCAGAATAGGCAGTGGCAGCAGTGTGTAAATGGTGAGCTCCACGTTCACTGAGAGCATGTACGGAATCACCATCAGGAACAGTACCAGCAGGTTAATGCCATACATGATGGCCGGCCCCAGGTACATCCGAACGCGGCTCACGTCTTCAGAAATACGCGCCATTAAGTCACCGGTATTGTTCTTGCGGTAGAAGGAGAGGGGCAGCGTCTGGTAGTGGGCGTAAATCTCGTTTTTAAGGTCGTTTTCAATTAACCGGCTCATTACTATAATCGTCTGCCGCATGAAAAACAGGAAAATACCGCGCAGCAAGGCCATGAGCACAATCACGGCGCCATAAAACAAGGTGCTGCGGGCAAAGGAATCGTATACCTGCTCCTGCTGGTCAAAGCCTTCATGCAGTTGGTACATGGTAATGCCCTCGCGCACCAGGTCAAAAGCGTGGCGCACCACCTGTGCCGGGATAATAGCGAAGATGTTGGAGACAATCACAAACACAATCCCCCAGAAGAAGCGGAACTTGTATTTGAGCAAATATTTATTGAGGTATTTGAGCGATTTCACAAGCTATGGTTAAAGAAAATACGTACTAACACTTGTTAGGAATTTTCTTGGTCTTCAAGAATATAAAATTAATTTTGCATCAAAATTACCGATTAGCTTCCCCATTATCTAACAAAGACCAACTGGTATTTCAAGGTAAAACGAAACATGATAGAAGTTAAAGAACTAACTGCCCAACAGGAAACATCTGTTTTCAGCCAAATAAGTGAGTACAACCATGAGCAAGTGGTTTTCTGCCACGACCATGATACCGGCTTAAAAGCAATCATTGGCGTGCATAATACCGTTTTGGGGCCTGCTTTGGGTGGTACCCGTATGTGGACATACGCAAGTGAGGCAGAAGCGCTGCGCGATGTGCTGCGTTTATCACGAGGCATGACATTCAAGTCAGCTATCTCAGGCCTGAATCTGGGGGGTGGTAAAGCCGTGATTATAGGTGACTCCAAGAAAGATAAGACAGAGGCTATGATGCGCAAGTTCGGGCGGTTTGTGAACAACCTGAACGGGAAGTACATCACCGCAGAAGATATGGGTATGACTACCCAGGATATGGCGTACATTGGCATGGAAACAAAGTACGTAGCTGGCTTACCAGAATCACAAGGTGGTAGCGGGGACCCATCGCCGGTAACTGCGTATGGAACTTACATGGGCATGAAAGCCGCCGCTAAAAGAGCGTGGGGCAATGACAGCCTGGCCGGTAAAAAGATATCAGTGCAGGGGACTGGCCACGTAGGCGGTTACCTGATTGACTATCTGGTGAAAGAAAACGCCCAATTGTTCATCACAGACATTGATCAGGAGCGTTTGAGACGCATTTCTGCTGCCACTGGTGCTACCGTGGTAGGACTAGACGAGATCTATGACGTGGATGTGGATATCTACTCGCCTTGCGCTATGGGAGCCACCATCAACGACAATACGCTGTCCCGCCTGAAATGCCAGGTGATTGCCGGTTGTGCGAACAACCAATTGAAAAACGAAGACATCCACGGGGCCGCTTTGGTAGACATGGGCATTGTGTATGCGCCAGACTTTCTCATCAACGCCGGTGGTATTATCAACGTGTATTCAGAAGTGAAGAGACTGAACCGCGAGTGGGCCATGCAGCAAACCGAGCAGATCTACAACACCACGTTGAACATCTTCGCCAAGGCGGAGGCCGATGGAACGCACACACAAAGAGCAGCCACTGAGATTGCGCAGAAGCGCATTGATGACATGGCCAAAATCAAGCAGACCTACTAATTGACCTCTCGCTGGAGAGAGCTAAAGATAGTGAATGCGTTTTCGGACTGGTTTGGAAAAACCGGGCCGGAAACGCATTCTGCTTTTGTGTCTGTAGAAGGCGGTACATAGGTAGCCGCTCATATGGTGATAGGGCTTCCTGGGGAAACCAAATTTACATAACTCCGGTTTGCTTCTTGCCCCTTTCCTTCGGACCTTTGCGGCTGAATTGGGGGCAGGGGCGTATAAGGCTTTCAGGCCGTCTGTTCAAACCCAACTTTCACCGTAATTTTCACGTTCACCACGTTCTTTCCTTATTATCATGCTCAACCGCAGAATACTCCGAATCAAAGCGATGCAAGCTATTTATGCCTACGTGCAGGCAGAAGGGTCAAATTACCAACTGGCCCTGGACTTGATTTCGGATAGGTTCGCCCCAGATTTAATGGCCATTGAGCCTCAAGACAGGAGAAAACTGGAAGGGCAGAAGCAGATTGCCAGTTTGCTGTTCAAAGAGTGGTATGAAACCCGCAAGTTTGATACCGAAGAAAAAGACCGTGAAATCTTAGATGCCACCCAGGCAGCCGTTAACTTTTACCAGAACTCCTTACGCAAAGACCTAAAGTACTTCGGCAATCAGATGTTGACGGCCGCTGAGGAAATCTACGACCGGTATTTGCTTACGCTGTTAGTGGCTCAGGAATTGGTTCACCAGATAGAAAGCGAAGAACAGAAAGCCGCCACCCGGTTTACCGAACGGAAAGACGTAAACCTGCGCAAGCTTTTAGAAAACAAAGCGCTGCAGAAACTGCTGGGCAACAAGTTCCTGGAGCAGCGTGTGATCCGGAGAAACCTGAGCTGGGCTGGTGAGATAGAAGTTATTCAGAAAATCTACCGCAACAACCTCAAGAAAGACGAGGAAGTGCTGGCTTATTTGGAAATTGTGGATCCTACCTATGAGCAAGACCATGATTTGCTCAAACATATCTTCAAAAACGTTATCTTTAAGGACGAGAACCTGCAAACCTTGTTTGAAGAGAAAGACCTGAACTGGGTAGAGAATAAGTCTGTGGTGAAGAACCTAGTGAATAAATCCATCAAAATGCTGGAGGAGAACACCGATGAGTACCTCGCCCTGTTAGATTTGTCGGCCAGCTGGGAAGACGATAAGGCTTTCTTTGAGGAATTGTATTACGAGACCCTGAAGGATGACGAAAAGTATGAGAAAATGATCTCTGAAAGCGTGCAAAACTGGGATGTGGAGCGCGTAGCTCTCATGGACAAAATCATCCTGAAGATGGCGCTTTGTGAGATGCATATTTTCAGAAGCATTCCCGTGAAAGTGTCTATCAATGAATATATTGATATTTCCAAAGTGTACAGCACGCCTAAAAGCAAGCAGTTCATCAACGGTGTGCTTGATAAACTTTCTCAGGACCTGATCGCCAGCGGGGCCATCCGGAAATCGGGGAGAGGGTTGCTGGATAACAAATAATCCCGGAGGGTTTTCGTTCGTAAAGAATAAGGAAGGCTTGCAGGGCCTTTGTTTTACCTCTATTTTCATGAAAATGGGCGTAAAGCAGAAACTGACAAGTGAAGCTGGTCAAGTGCCGTTGCACCTGGAAAGCTTTCTTGGAGTACCCGATGCCAAAGACTTGGGAGAATGTCTTGAGGCTGGCATCTTACTACTTGTGTCTTATAAATACTAAACACTACCTATACACTATGGGCAAAAAAACCAATGCTATCCTTGCCTTTTCCAGCGGTATCGCCACAGGTGCGGTATTAGGAATTCTGTTTGCACCAGAAAAAGGCCGGGAAACCCGTGATAAACTGAGTTTTCAATTAGAGAAATACCGCGCCAGGCTGTTAGAACTTTCTAATGACCTGATTGCCGGAAGAGAAGAGCAAGGTTCTGCTGCCAAAACAGAAGGACAGCGCGTGATCAAAGACGCCCGCGACAAAGCGGAGCGCCTTCTGCTGGACGTAGACTCTCTTATTAATGAAATAAACAGCAAAAAGGAAATATAAGCCCCTGCCCATGACAACCGTTACCCTTATTCCCGGCGACGGGATAGGTCCTGAGATCACTGAAGCCGTGAAGGCGATCTTTGCAGCCGCACAAGTGCCCATTACCTGGGAAGAAGAAAATGCCGGTCAAACTACCTTTGATTCCATAGGGGAGCTCATTCCGCAATCCTTGATTACCTCTTTGGAGCGCAACAGAATCGCTCTGAAAGGACCCATCACCACACCGGTGGGCAAAGGCTTCAAGAGCATTAACGTGCAGCTGCGCCAGAAATTCGATTTATATTCTAACGTGCGCCCAGCCAAAACCACGGCTGGCGTGAAAACCCGCTTTGACAACGTAGACTTGGTGCTGTTCCGTGAGAACACTGAAGGTTTGTACTCTGGTTTGGAGACGTATGATGAGCGCCTGGGTATCTCTGATTCCATTGCCCGGGTAACTGTAGAGGGTTGCCATAAAATTGTGCGTGCCGCGTTCCAGTATGCTGCCAAGCACAATCGTCCTAGGGTAACCGTGGCCCACAAAGCCAATATCCTGAAATCGGCGGGAAGACTCATTTTAGAGGCTGCCGCTAATGTGTCTAAGGAGTTTCCGCAGGTGCAGTGGGATGAGAAGATTATTGACAACATGTGCATGCAGCTGGTAAGCAAGCCAGAGCAGTTTGAAGTAATTGTAACGACAAACCTGTTCGGGGATATTCTTTCTGACTTGTGTGCTGGTCTGGTGGGCGGTTTAGGCGTGGTGTCTGGTGCCAACATTGGTGATGACATGGCCATCTTTGAAGCCGTGCACGGCTCTGCCCCTGATATTGCCGGTCAAGGCCTGGCTAACCCTACGGCGTTGTTGCGTTCTGCCCTCATGATGCTGGAGCACATGGGCTTGCATGAGAATGCAAGACAAATTGAGAGTGCTTTGGAGAAAACGTTGCTAAACAAAGAGCAGTGCACCCGTGACTTAGGCGGAACTGCCTCTACGTCAGAATTTGCGCAGCATATCATTTCTAATTTGTAACTTGTCCTATTCTTTTAATAGGCTTTAATTTTTATGAAAAAGCAATTTATAATCGCGTTACTTTTAGCTGGCGGCCTTTGGACCTCTAGCTGCGAGAAAAAAGCAACCACAGAAGAGACTGCTACTGCCACTGAGCAGAACGCGTCTGAAGGCAGCGCTCCTGTTGCCGCCAATGACCCCGCTACTAACCCTAACGTAGCAGGCCAGGAAGCAGTAAACCCAAATGCTCCTAAGCCGGTGATGACGTTCAAGGAAACTGAATTTGACTTTGGGAACATCAAGGCAGATAAAAAAGTAGAGCACACCTTCACGTTCACCAACACCGGTAAAGCTCCTTTGATCATTGAGAACGCTTCTGCTACGTGCGGCTGTACGGTTCCGGAATGGCCTCATGAGCCAGTAGCTCCAGGTGAGACTGGTAAAATCAAAGTAGTTTTTGACCCAACCGGCAAAACTGGTCAGCAGTCAAAACAAATCACCATCACCGCCAACACTGATCCGCAGATAAACCAGGTGGTGATCAAAACCAACATTACGGGTACTGTGCCACAGGCAGGAGCAGATGGACCTGTTCGGATGTAATGTTAGAGCAACCTATGTTAACTATCTTATTGCAAGCTACCCCAGGAGGGGCTAACCTGTATTCCAATTTCCTGTTCATTGGCTTGATCATTCTGGTATTTTACTTCTTCATGGTGCGTCCGCAGCAGAAGAAAGCAAAAGACCAGAAGAAGTTCAGGGAAGAATTAAAACGCGGCATGAACGTGGTGACCATTGGTGGGCTCCACGGCCGCTTATTAAGCATAGATGATGATACCGTCTGGATTGAAGTAGACAAGGGCATCAAGCTTAAGTTTGACAAAGTAGCGATTGCGGTAGAAGCCACTAGTCGGGTGAATGCCAATACAGAATCCACTACAAACGCGTAACCCTCACCTTGCCATTTAACAGAACAAAGCACGCCCTCCTCTGGTTACTGAGGCCTTTTTCGCCCAAGCAGAAACAGTACTGGAGGGTGGTGTTGCTTTGTTTTTTAACGGCGGGTACCTTCTGGCTCCTGAATGCCCTAAACAAGAGTTATACGGCTCAGGTCTCTTACCCCATTGAATTCAAGTATGATCCTGCTGCTCTGGTGCCGGTAAAGCCCCTGCCTGAGGAAGTAGTGATCAATGTTACCGGCAAAGGCTGGAAACTGCTCCGCAAAAACCTTCTCTTCAACGTAAAGCCGGCCGAATTAACCATCCGGAACTTATCTGCAGTGAAGCAACTGCCCGGGCAAGCCCTGCGGCCCGCAATCTCTAATGTGCTGGATGGCCTGAACCTGAACTTTGTGGTTACAGACACCATCAGCTTTGATTTTGACCGTTTAGTAACCCGCAAATTTCAACTGGCCATTGACACTACTCAGGTGAAAGTAGCGCCCGGCTATGTGTTCAAAGGCCCCGTCAAAGTACGACCAGATTCGGTGACCTTCACCGGGCCAGAACTCATCCTGAACCAGTTTCCAAATCCTTTTCTTTTAGCGCTGCCTTCCCAAAGCTTAACCGGTCCTTTCAAAGCAGAAGTGCCTCTTGCCTATGATTTTACATCTCTGGTGAAAGCAGATGTGAGCGAGGCCGAGGTTCAGTTTGGAGTCATTGCCTTTGAAAAGAAAGAGCTTCTTGTACAACCAGTTTTGCAGAACTTTCCGGTTGGCTATAGGTTACTTCTAGTGAACGGCCCGGTAGTGGTGCAATACGCTTACCTACCCCAAAACCGGGATCTGATTCAGCCCGAGCTTTTTCAGGTAGCGCTAGACTTTCAGAAGTTCAACCCTGCAGATTCTACCATTGTGCCTACTGTCCTGCAGAGGCCTCCCCATTTGAAACAAGTAGCAGTGGTGCCTGGTAAAGTGAAGATCTCTTTAACGCCGCAGTAGCCCATGTTGAAAATTGGCATTACCGGCGGAATAGGGTCTGGGAAAAGCATCGTGTGTAAATGTTTCCAGCTACTGGGGGTGCCTGTTTATGATTCTGACACCCGCGCCAAATGGGTGATGAACCATGACCCCGAACTGCGCGAACAACTCATCTCTGTCTTCGGTCCTGATACTTTTGATGCCAATCAAAACCTGAACCGGTCATACTTAAGCCAAAAAGTATTTCATAATGCCACAGAATTGGCAAAATTGAATGGCTTGGTGCACCCGCAAGTCCGGAAAGACTTTTACCGCTGGATGGAGCAGCAACAGGCACCTTATATCTTAAAAGAGGCGGCCCTCATGTTTGAGTCTAATGCCTACACGCAGGTAGACCACGTGCTTACAATCTCAGCGCCTTTGCCCCTCCGGTTAGCCCGCACCCTCCAACGCGACCCGCACCGCACCACCACCGAAGTAGAAGCGATCATCAGCAAGCAACTGTCAGAAGAAGAACGGGTGACCCGTGCTCAATTTGTGCTCTACAACGACGATACCCAACTGGTACTTCCGCAGGTAGTGCAACTGCATGAGGACTTCTTAAAGTTAGCCGCTGGGAGAAAGGGTATATAACTTCTTGGAGTACAGGTTCTAGTGAATTCCAATTCTTAAAATAAGAGGCTTACTTACAACATAAGCGTAGAATTTTCAATCCTATATTCCTTTTGGGGCTGTCGCCGCACTGAAGTTGCAAACTTCAGGTCATGGTAGGTCCAAGTCACAGACTTGAACCATGTAAAAGGGTTAAGAGGAAAACAGCCTTTGTTACATTCCCCTGTTCCAGTCTTTCCATCGAGCGCCTCGCTTTTGGCCATAGATAGGTAGAAGCTAAAAGGAACAGGCAGCTCAGGCCGAAAGGGCAGTGCGAGAGGGGAAGACGAGGCCTCGCGGACGTGAGCGCATATCACCGGAGATGAAACAACCCAGCATAAGGGCCTCGCATCAACCGCCAACCTCGCCAGCCACGGCAAAAGACGTGCACAACCACGCCAGCCTCTACTAACAGAAGCTAATAAGTTTTAAGGCTGTTTTACAAAAAGCAGCCTTAAACCATGATCTCTACTTAATTATAGGGTAGCGGGTAAAAGGCTTTGAAGGATCAAAGATCTTCCGATAAGTGATGTGCGTTTTGTAGATACGCGCCTCCAAGCCCCGCGTCACTAACATCATCTTCGGGTTAAAATCCCCCACCCAGTTCATCTCTATCTCTCTCGCTCCATAAGCATTCAACGGACCTTGGGCATGCACGATCATATAAGAGTCCACCCCTTTGGACTGGAATTCCGGAACCACACCAAAAATTACCCCGAACACCTTCTTATCTGTGCGTTGGTTGTACCGCCAGCGGTGATAAAGAAACTTCAACTTAGCAGGAAGGTCAAACTTGCCGTTGAGGTGCTTGAAAATCTGGTTCAGTTCTGGCAGCATGATGAAAAAGGCAATGGGTTTGCCTTCAAAGTACACAAAGCTGATCAACTCTTCCACCATGACAGGCTTCATGCTCTTCACCATCTTCAAGGCCTTCTCAAAGGTCATCTCATTAATGCCCGAGTGCCCGGCCCATGCTTTGTTGTATACCTCCAGAAAGTCTTGCGCCAGTTTTTCGAGGTTGTTTTTAGAAGGATGCCCAAAACTGTAACCCGGGGTCTCCTCCAAGGCTTTGGAGCGCTGTATGATCTTTTGGCTGAATTGTACGTGGGTATCCTGGTAGAACGTGTACTGCTTGAAATACACCTGAAAGCCATAGTTTTCAAACAGCTTCTGGTAATACGGAGCATGGTAGAACATACCGTAATTGGGTTCTGTGAAGCCCTGCACCAACAGTCCCCACCACTTGTCCCGCTCCCCAAAATTGATAGGCCCATCCATGGCTTCCATGCCTTGAGCATAAAGCCAGTTCTTGCAGGCATCAAACAAAGTATTGGCAGCAGCCTGGTCATTGGTGCATTCAAAGAAGCCCATGCCGCCAGTCACATATTCAGAAGCATTCTTAGTCTTGTTGTTCACAAAAGCAGCTACCCGACCGATAGTTTTTCCTTTGTGGTCCTGCAGAATCCACCGGATGACCGCGCCATTTCTGAAGTTAGGGTTCTGCTTCGGATTAAAAACCTGCTCAATGTCCTTATCAAGTGGACGGATCCAGTTGGGATGGTCTTGGTAGATAGTGGACGGAAGATCTAGAAAAGCTTTGACTGTAGCCGCGTCTTTAACTTCAAGTAAGTGCATAAAAGGATAGAGCTTAGAAAGGCAAAACTACGCAAATGCCTTGAAGCACCATAGCGACGCCCATTTCTGTTAGCCTAAGCGGCCCATTCGTGATTTGCCTGTGAGTTGAGAGCTATGCGCATGGCCTCATTGAAAGAGTACTTTCTATGATCAAACGGGCTGATGAATGCTTCTTCCATGACCAGCCAGGATATATCAAAGCCCAGGAAGTAGATGGGTTTAAAGCTAGATTGCCAGCCTTGGTTCAACAAAAGGTAAGTGTCTTCTTTCACGGTAGTAGTCCTCGGTTTTTCAATGCAAGTGAATACTCCCTGCCGGCTTAGTAAGGCAACGAGTATGAGGTACAACGCAAAAAGCAGATTCAGGTTTGTACCAAAACATGGATTTACCACTGTCTAAATGGATCCTTAGGGGGTGAGAGATAAGGTGGGAACTAAGGCTGAAACAAGTAAGGCTGACACAAGAATAGAAGAAAGCTACCCTGTCCAGAGAAGCTGAGAGTGTAACGGCAAAGAACCCTAGGGTAGCAACAGTTTGTAAGTTGTTTTTAGAAAACACCTTACAAACTGGATATCACAAGAAGTAATTGCGAGTACTAAGTACGATAGAAAACCGTGATGCAGAAGAGAATACTTGCCCATACCGGAGCAAGGTAGGGCAAGTCCTTTGCAGACGTGTTTAGGGACTGGTTTCTGAAAAGAAGCCGCAAACAATTTATGCATCTTTCTATCTTTAGGAGCTACTCTCAGAAAAGGAGTAGCCCATGTGGAGATAAACGTGGTAGACAAAAACGGCAACCTGGTGTACGGCGCTGATAATGAAATGACGGTTACCGTAGAAGGACCTGCCCAGCTGATTGGGATGGAGAACGGAAGCCATACCAGTCATGAGAACTATAAATCTGAGAAACGGAAAGTGCTGCATGGGAAACCGCTAGCCTACCTCCAGGCCACCCAGGAACCCGGCAAAGTTAAGGAAACCATCCTGTCTCCCGGGTTAACTCCCCAAACACTGGATCTTTTGGTAAAATAGGCTTAAAACAGAGTGTTAGAGGTAATCATCTCTTCTTTGGGTAAATGCTTGCTGAGCCCGGTTAAAGTAATTTAGGTAGATTCTGTCCATTTTGCACCACAAGAGGCTCTTTAATAGAGAGCAACAGGATATTGAAATACCCTTTTATTATTCATTTTTTATAAAGCTTACATGACACGCACGCGAAAGTTACTTACCCTTTGTTGCTTCTTCTTGTCACAGTATGTGGTGGCACGGCAGGCAGTCAATGAATGGGAAAACCCAAAGGTGTACGAGCGGAACAAGGAAAAGCCCCACGTGGGCTTCATGCTCTACGCCACTGCTGCGGACGCTCGTAAAAACGATTACAGTACGTCCCCCTATCATCAGTCACTTAACGGTACCTGGAAATTCTCCCTTGTGAAGTCGGTGGCGGAGCGGCCCATGGAATTCTACAAACTTGGTTTCGATGACAGCAAATGGTCCAACATCACAGTTCCTTCTAACTGGGAGTTACAGGGACATGACATTCCCATCTATACCAATGTGAAGTACCCTTTTCCGGCCAAACCACCTTACATAGACCAGGTGTATAACCCGGTAGGCACGTACCGCCGCACGTTCACTGTGCCGGCTGCCTGGAACGGACAGGAAGTGATGCTGAACTTCGGCTCTATCTCCGGCTACGGACGGGTGTTTGTGAACGGGCAGGAAGTGGGCATGACCAAGGCCTCCAAATCAACCGCTGAGTTTAACGTGACCAGATTCCTGAAACCAGGTGAAAACCAACTGGCAGTTCAGGTGATCCGCTGGCATGATGGCAGCTACCTGGAAGACCAGGATTTCTGGCGTTTGAGCGGCCTGGAGCGGGATGTGTACCTGCAGGCCCTGCCCAAAGTAACCGTTTGGGATTTCTTCCTGAAGCCTGATTTGGATGATACCTACAAAAACGGGTTGTTCTCAGCTGAAGTGGACCTGCGCAAGTTCTCCGGCAAAACCATTGAGAAAGCCACGGTGCTTTTGGAGCTGTTTGACAAAAACAACGCAAAAGCGTTCTCCCAGGAGAAGAGCATCGCTACCAAAGGAATCGGTAAGCTGCAGCTCAAATTCAACGGTACCCTCAACAATGTATTGACCTGGAACGCAGAGCATCCGAACCTGTATGACTGTGTAATCACTCTTAAAGACGCCAACGGCAAAACCATAGGGGTAACCGGCAGCAAAGTAGGTTTCCGGAAAGTGGAACTAAAAAACTCGCATATGCTGGTGAACGGCGTGCCTATCCTGATCAAAGGTGTAAACCGCCACGAACACGATGATGTGCATGGCCGCGCGGTGACCAAGGAGTCTATGTTGAAAGACATTGAGCTGATGAAACTTTACAACATCAACGCAGTGCGCACCAGCCATTACCCTAATGACCCGCTTTGGTACAAACTATGCGATGAGTATGGCCTGTACCTGGTAGACGAAGCCAACATTGAAACCCACGGCATGGGCGCCGAGTGGCAAGGCAAATTTGACAAAAGCAAGCACCCTGCTTACCTGCCAGAATGGGCACCAGCGCACCTAGACCGTATTGAGCGTCTGTTGGAGCGTGACAAAAACCACGCCTCGGTAATCATTTGGAGCATGGGTAATGAATGCGGCAACGGACCGGTATTCCATGATGCTTACAAGTGGATCAAAAGCCGCGACAACTCCCGCCTGGTGATGTTTGAACAGGCCGGCGAAGACTGGAACACTGACATCGTGGGACCTATGTACCCCGGCATCAACAGCATGAAATCGTACGCTGCCGCTAAAAAGGAACGTCCTTACATCATGTGTGAATACTCGCACGCCATGGGTAACAGCAACGGGAATTTTCAGGAATACTGGGATATTATCAACAGCAGCAAGCACATGCAAGGTGGTTTCATCTGGGACTGGGTGGACCAGGGCATCAAAACCAAAAACGACAAAGGAGAAGTGTTCTGGGCCTACGGGGGTGACCTGGGCAGCGGGCACCTGTACAACGACGAAAACTTCTGCGCCAACGGCGTGGTGTCCGCCAACCGTACACCTAAACCTGGGTTAAACGAGGTGAAAAAAGTGTACTCCGGTGTTCAGTTCAGCGCCAAAGACGCGCAGAAAGGAATAATCAATGTAACCAACCAATACGGCTTCACCAATCTGAACCAGTACGCGTTCAAGTGGCAACTGATCAAAAACGGAGTAGTGCAGAAAGAAGGTGATTTCGCCGTAACGGCCGCTCCGCTGCAACAAAAAGAAGTGACCTTGCCACTGCCTGCATTCACGGCCCAACCTGGTGAAGAGTATTTTGTGAACGTATTCGCCTACACTAAAAACGCCAGTGCGTTTGTGCCAGCCGGACATGAGGTAGCCCGTGATCAGTTTGCGGTAAACAAAGATGCGTATTTCACCAAGCTAACCCCTGAAGGCAAACTGAAGATCAAGACCAAAAAAGACAAGCTGAACTTTACCTCGGGAAGCGTGTCTGGTGAGTTTGACCTGAAAGAAGGGAAATTGACCTCGTTTAGCAAAAACGGCCAGAAAACGGTGGAGAAATTCCCTGAGCCTTACTTCTGGCGCGCCGCTACTGACAATGACTTCGGGAACAACATGCCGCAAAAACTGGCTGCCTGGCGTAATGCCCATCAGGAACTGAAACTGATAAACGTGCAGGTTGGGAAGAGGCTTGCGCAAGGTCAACCCATTAAAGTAACGTATGCGTTAACCGAGAAGAAGATCCCATACACCGTGGACTACCTCATCCAGAACGATGGTGCTGTGCAGGTAACCGCCTCCATGGACATGACCGGAATAGAGATGCCAGAGTTGCCGCGTTTCGGGATGCGCATGCAATTGGATGATAAATACGAGAACCTCCAGTACTACGGCCGTGGTCCTTGGGAAAACTACAGTGACCGGAAAGCCTCTTCTCTGGTGGGGCTGTATTCAGACAAAGTAGAAAACCAGTACTACCAGTTGTACATTAGACCACAGGAAAGCGGAAACAAAACTGATGTGCGCTGGGTGGAGCTCACCAACAATGCTGGCAATGGGATTGTGGTGGAAGGTCTTCAGCCAATCAACTTCACAGCCCTGAACTACACCGCTGAAGACATTGATGAAGGTCCAAAGAAGATCAACCGGCACCCGGTAGACCTGAAGGAACAAGACTTTGTGAGTCTGCACATAGACCTGAAGCAACGCGGTTTGGGAGGGGATGACAGCTGGGGCCGCTTGCCGCACGACCCATATAGACTGACTGAGAAAAAATACACCTATAGCTATCTCATCAGGCCGATCACCAAAGAGACTTCAAAACTTTCTAAGAACTAAGCAAGCCGCCCCAGATTCCGCTTGTTGAAAGTCTGGGGCGGTTTCTTTTAGAAGATGACTCTTCAAGTCTTGATTCTACGGTTTCGCTTAATCCAGCTACAAAGGAGCAGCTAGAAAGGAAAAGAACTAGAAGTGTTAATACATATCAGAGCATAAAAGAAATCTTTTAATACTTGGCTCCTGAAGGACTTTAGAAACTTAGTACTGAAGAGAAGTAGTATCCCTAAGGAACAAGGGTAACAGGTTCAAGGATGAAAAGCCCATTATTTGCAAAGTGCCTGTAAAACAAAAAAGCCTCACTGTGAAGTGAGGCTTTTAAGAAGTGGGACGTGCTGGATTCGAACCAGCGACCCTCTGCTTGTAAGGCAGATGCTCTGAACCAGCTGAGCTAACATCCCTTTTTGTTTTCCGTTGACCTTTTGTCCCCGTTTGATGATGCAAATATGGGGGATGTTTTTTTATCTACCAAATGCATTTTCGAAAAATATTTAAAATTTATGCAAAACCGTTTAATCATTGGAGGCCTTCCGGGAGAGCTGTATATTTAAAGCCTGGAAATCAGAAAGTTTGTGGGAAGTAAGAAAAAGTTGGTAAAATATTTTTTTTTCGCGGTAGCCGGAATTTTTTTGATCATGGCCTTGGCCGGAGGGTTGCTGTACGTTTATCAAGATAAAATCATCGGGCTTTTTGTGGCTGAAGCCAATCAGCACATCAAAACCAAGGTAGCGGTAGAGAAGATAGAAGTGACGTGGTGGGAGCAATTTCCGGAGGTGGCCATTAGGTTGCAGAATGTAGAGGTAACCGAAGCGGTGCCTGGCAGCAAGGCGCCACTGGCAAAACTGAAAAAGGTTTATGCCACCTTCCATCCTTGGGATCTATGGCGCAGCACCTACCGCATCAGGGAAATCCATTTAGAAGATGGGGAAGTGCAGGCCAGGGTGTTGCCCAACGGGAAAGTCAACTACCGTTTTTACCAAAGCGCAGACACAATCCAGAACGAGACCATGGGGTTTGACCTGCAGCACATCAGCCTCAAGAATGTGCACGTTGTGTACCAGGACGCACCCAGGCGGCAGAAATATGACGTACAGGCGCACGAGTTTACTGCGGCCCTGGAAATGGAAGGGCAGGTGCTGCAACTCAAAGCCAACGGAAACACCCACATCAAAACCATCAGAATAGGGGAGAATGAATTCCTGCGTGAGAAAGCTATAACGGTAGCCAGTAAACTAAGCATACATACCGGGCAGCATCTCATCGCCTTACAGCCTTCTGAGGTTCAGATTGGAAAGGCGGTGTACCAGCTGGGTGGCGAGATTGGGTATACAAATAAAATGCAGCTGGACCTTACCGTAAACGGCAAAAACACCGACGTGCAGTCTATTCTGGCTTTGCTTCCCCCGCGCTATTCTGATCGGTTGGGCCAATACCGGAGCAATGGGGACATCTATTTCAAAGGCAAGGTAAAAGGGGAAATGTCCTCTTCAAAGAACCCGTTCCTGGATGTTGAGTTCGGGGCCCGGGGAGCATCGTTGTACCACCCAGACTATAAAGGGAAAGTAGAGAAAGTAACTTTGGTGGGGCGCTTTACTAACGGGGCGCAGCGGAACAGCCAGACGTCGCTGCTGGAGTTGCGCAACATTAAAGGCACTTTGCACGGGAAACCTTTTAACGGAGAGGTAGTTTATAAGAACTTCTCTAATCCTAATTTGCAGCTCCAGCTCAATGCCCAGGTAGACCTGGCCCATGTTTTAGGGCTGTTTCCTTCAAAAGACCTTAAAAAGGGAAGCGGGCAGGCCCAGGTAAGGTTTGCCTTCTCCGGGAATCTGCACACTTTCAAGACAAACCCTAACAGTCCTGCCATTCAAGCCCACGGAGACGCTACCCTGCGGCAAGTGAGTTTGCTCTTTCGGCAGCACCCTATGACGTTCACTGGCCTCAATGGCACCCTTCTGCTCAACAAAAACAATGTTTCAGTTTCTAATTTTAAGGGACAGATGGGAGACACTGACATTCTGGTAAGCGGGCAGTTTAAGAATGCCTTGGCCTGGATATTATTTAGAGGGCAGAAACTCAGAATAGAGGCCGATGTTTCTTCCCGTTTCCTGAATATTGACCAGGTGTTGGCCGCCTCTTCAGGCAAAGCAGCAAGAACTCCCGGCAAGAAAGGAAGTGCTGGTTCATACGCTTTCAACATGCCGGCACAGCTGGAGCTGGAGCTCAATACCTCCTTAAACAGGCTGAAGTTCCGGCGGTTTAAAGGCAGGCAGTTGCATGGGCGCATCCAACTTAAAGACAAGGTGCTTTCCACATCCGGAATGGCCTTGCAAGCCGCTGGTGGAAGTTTCAGAATAAGGGGCAGCATGGATGCCCGCAGGCCCTTGATCAAGGTAACCTCCATCGCTAATTTGGACAACATCAACGTAGACAGCCTTTTCTATGTGTTTGAGGATTTTGGGCAGACCTTTATCATGCAGCGTCACCTGCGCGGAGAGCTAACCGCCCAGATTAATTCAGATACCTATCTGGATCATAACCTGTCGCCACGTACTGATCTGGTGCGGGCCGAGATCAAAACCATCCTCCGGAACGGACAACTCCTGGACTTTGCCCCTATGCAGAAACTCAGCCTGTTCGTGAAACGCAATGAGTTGTCTAACCTTCGGTTTTCTGAGATCAGAAACAACTTCTACATCCGGAACCGCATTGTCTACATTCCCGAGATGGAGATCAGGTCCAGTGCCACCCGCCTGTCTTCTATTACAGTCTCAGGCACGCACACATTTGACCAGGTAATGGACTACCACGTGCGCCTTCCCCTCAAAAGCCAGCGCCCTGACAAAGACGCGCGCTTTGGGGTAATCGCCACCAGTTCTACGGGCAATCCAAACCTTTTCCTCACCATCAAAGGCAAGGAGGGTAACTTCAAAGTGGCGTATGACCAGCAGAGGGTAAGGCAGAAAGTTGCCGCTGACCTAAGGCGAGAGAAGAAAGTCATCAAAGAAATCTTCCAGGGCAAGAGCCCAGAAAAAAAAGAAGCGAAAACCGTAAAGCCCTCTACTGTATTTTTTGATTTTTAAGGTTGAGAACGGGTTTGGTGTTTTAGAGCTGGTTTCTTGAAAATGGACTTAGAACACCACCTTCGTTGTAGAAGTTAAACTTTGGTGCTTTCCAGAAAACCTGTTGGAGACTGACTCTTCCAAGATTCGGTTAAATTTAGGAAAAAACTAAATCAGACAATCATATGGTGCTATTGCCGTGGGGCTTATCACGGCTTATGGTCTTGAGGAGTTAGGCTTTGTGCGCATCCACGCGGGCATATTTTAGTACAATCCGGCGTCTATGCACATCTTAACCAAAATGGGTATTCTAAAGACGGCATCTTCCGGAAGGCTGTCTACAAAAACGACCGAATTTGGAACGAGCACAGGTTCTCCATCACCAGATAAGGGCGTTAAAAGACATAACAACTTTAATTCTGTCAGGAACCGTTATCTATCTGGCAAGTCTTTTTATCTTGCTCTTTCCCAGTACCTCAATAAACTATGAGAAAGATACACCATCGGCTTTTGCCGTTTCTGTGGCTCGGGCTTTTCGCCTGCCAGACTAATTCCAATACCAACACTTCCCAAAACACCTCGGCGAACGCCAAAGTTTATTACCCCGAGAAAGGCGATAAATGGGAGCAGAGAACCCCCGAGCAGGTAGGCATGGACCCCGAACTGCTGTCACAGGCGGTTCTCTACGCCCAAGGTCAGGAAACCAAAATGCCGAAGGATTTCTCCACCCAGGAAGAAATCTTTGGGAAGTTGCTGGGACCAATTCCTAAAGACCGGGCGGGCACCAACGGCATCATCCTGCGGCACGGCTACATTGTGGCCGAGTGGGGCGATACCAAACGTGCAGATCCTACCTACAGCATTGCGAAGAGTTTTCTGTCTACCATTTTAGGTGTAACGGTGGACAAAGACCTGATTAAGGATGTGCATGATCCGGTAGCTAACTACATCAAAGACGGCGGCTATGACTCAGAGCACAACCGCAAAGTGACCTGGCACCACCACGCTCAGCAAACAAGCGAGTGGGAAGGCGAACTTTTCGGGAAGTCGCACACCTTTGTGGGTAAAGAGGAATTTGGCAACGGTGAACGCAAGCCTCGCGAACTCAAAGAACCGGGTACTTTCTATGAGTACAATGATGTGCGTATCAACCGCTTTTCTTTATCACTGCTGCGCCTCTGGAAAAAGCCCCTGCCCGAGGTTCTGAAAGAGCAGATCATGAACCCCATTGGCGCTTCTGATACGTGGCAGTACCTGCCTTACAAGAACTCCTACGTAGACGTGAACGGCAAACAGCTGCCCAGCGTGAGCGGCGGTACCCGTTGGGGCGGCGGCCTCTGGATCAACACCCGTGATGAGGCTCGCTTCGGGTATTTGTTCCTGCGGGAGGGCAAGTGGAAAAACAAGCAGATCGTGTCCAAAGAATGGGTGAAGAAAGCGACTACGCCTGGTCCGCACGGACCAGACTATGGGTACCTGTGGTGGCTGAACACGCAGAAAAAACAATGGCCTAGCGCCCCGGCTACTAGTTTTGCGGCATTAGGAGCCGGTTCCAACACTATCTGGGTAGACCCTGAGCATGATATAGTGGTGGTGTGGCGCTGGCACGGCACAAACGGAGACGAATTCTTCAAGCGCATTCTGGCTTCAGTAAAGAAGTAAGAAGAGCATAATTTCTAGTGGCGTTTAGGACCGGTTTTCAGAAAAACCGGCCCTAAACGCCAACTCGTTTTTAGCCGCGTCGTTTGTGTAATTCTACACCAACACACTGAAACTATGGCTGAAGAAAACACCACCCTTTTGAAAGATTACTCAGATCAGGAAAAGGGAGCTTACCTGGGCGCATTGGCCACCATTGCCTCGGCAGATGGGCATGTGTCTGAAGAAGAACTACAGTTTCTGCAACTCACCAGCGAAGCGGCAGAACTGCCCGAGAACCTCCAGCAGGAAATTATCTCCATCGCGAAAAATCCATCACAGATAAGCTTGCAACGGTGCCTTGACGTGCTCAAAGGCAGCCCCCTGCGCTTCTCTTTTGTCACCGACATCATCAGCTTCGCGAAGTCTGACGGGCAGTATACCCAAGATGAACAGCAGCGCATTGCCGAGGTAAGCAAATACCTGGGCATTGACCAAAAGCAGTTCAGCATCCTGGATCAGTTTGTAGACAAAGCCAACCAAGCCCAAGAGCAAGGCGAGGACCCTACCTCCCAATCGTTCCTGAACAAAAGCGGGTTTGGTGATATGTTCAAGAAATCTGGTATCTCGCCGGGCATGGTAACCGGTATGCTGGGCGTTTTAGCTCCTATTGTAATCAGCAGTATGATGAGCCGTCGGCGTGGCGGGTACGGACACGGCGGCATGATGGGCGGTGGAATGATGGGAGGCGGCCTAGGCGGATTGCTGGGTGGTCTGTTAGGCGGCGGAATGACGGGAGGCGGAATGAGCCGAAGAGGCATGTACGGCGGTGGCCGAATGGGCGGCTTAGGTTCTATGGCCTCTATTCTGGGCGGCTTAGGTGGCCGAAGGGGCTACGGTTCCGGAATGGGCGGCGGGGGCTTAGGTGGTTTGCTAGGCGGTATTTTGGGCGGTGGCCGCAGAGGCGGCTCAGGCTGGTAATAAACAACCCCTGTTTCAAGGCTGGTTTAGTAGAAACGGCCTTGAAACAGGGGTTAAATTCTAAGTTGGGTGCCCCGTTAGGAAAGTTGTTCCTCCTCCCGTTTCAAGTACAAGGTCTGGGTTGGGAAGGCGAACTCAGCGCCGTGCTTTTCCACAATCTCTACAATCTGGTAGTTGATTTCCTCTTTCACGTCTATGTACTGGTCATAATCAATGGTGTCAATGAAGTACAGCACCATGATGTCTTTGGAGTGCGAGCCCAAATTGAAGAACCGCACACGCCCGTCCTGGTTCGTGCGCGGATAAGCATCTATCAGGGCCTGAATATCGGCGACAATGGCTTTCAGTTGCTCTGAGGTGGTGTTATACGTTAAGGTCAAATCAAACTTTACCCGCCGGAAGGTGCGCAGTGTAAGGTTGTCCAGCGGTTTGTCAATCATGCTCTTGTTGGGCAGCGTCACGTAGCTTTTCTCCAGCGTCCTGATACGCGTACTCCTAAACCCTATCTTCTCAATAGTGCCGGTGATCTCCCCCACCTGCACTAAATCGCCTACCACAAACGGGTGGTCCAGGAAGATGGTGAACGAAGCCAATAAGTTTTCCAGGCTTTCCTTCGCGGCAAAGGCGATGGCCAAACCACCTACTCCCAAACCGGCTACCAAGCCTGCCACGTTTACCTTGAACACGGTGCCCAGAATCACGAAGAACCCGATGATGACAATGATCACCTTGGTGAAATCCACAAAGAACGGCACCAACTGATCATCCAGCTTAGAGAGTGTTCTGGCAGCTCTTTTGGAAAACATCATCCCGAAGAAGTCCACCAAACGCATGGTCACCCACGTAAGCGAGCAGATGAGGATAATGCTGTAGATGCGTTGAAGGATGCGTTTCAGGCCCAGTTCCCCTTTCCCGGGCAACCCTAATTCCGGCGGATAGTTCAGCTGTTCGAAGGCGATGTAGAGAAACACCAGGAATGTTATGACCCCCAGCGGCGTCACCAGCAGGCGCTTGAATTCATCCATGGTCACATCTTTGTTGATGCGCTTGATGATTCCGCGGAACAGAATGGTGGAAAATAGCCCCGACACCACAGTTTTAAACAGGAAGCCGCACAGCATGATACCTACAAAAATGAGGTATTGCTGCACCGTATTCCCCAGAAAGACAAAGCGTAAGATATCTGAAACTTGGTTCTGCATCGTTAATAGAATTGACCGCTTGCAACCAATGGCTTGGGCAGAGGGTCTTAAAGTAAATGAAAAGGCAAATCTATGAAACGAAAAATCTTATTCCAGCTTTTTGCCCTTGGGCTGTTCCTCACCTTCGGTGCCTGTCAGATTCCCAGCTCTGAAGCCGAGGAATTGGAGGAAAATCTCTCTGGCGGACAATGGTTAGCCTACAGCGAACTCCAGTGCAACAGCAATCCGTGGGGCTACTGCAACACCAATCCAGACACCAAGGTCTGCGTGAAAAAGTATGTACAGGACCAAGGATACACTGTGCTGGAAGTCACCATGATTCCGGCACCTAATGATCTAATTACCTGCGCCGCTTGCCAATGCCCCACCGGCCGGGTCTTCAAGGTAAGAGTGAATGAGGCTGATGTGGCAAAATTAGAGGCTGTGGGCTTCAAGAAGCAATAAGTTTTGGCAGCAGAGAAACTATAGCAGGCTTAGTCTTTTGACTGGCAGGCTTCTCATTCTAAAAAATAAACGCCTTTGCCGTTTTACTCTTGCTTTCTATAAACCAAGGGCAAAACGGCAAAGGCGTTTCAATGTATATGTCAAGCTTTATTTCTGTTAAGAAACAGGAGCTGGGTTCTTTTAGATTATAGCAATTGGCTTAAGGCTATCTCAAAGCATGTTTTGGCGATTTCGGTTTTCTGCGGATGCCGCTCATGGGCTTTCTCCAGCGCCTGCCGGATAGTCCGGGAAATATCAGAGAAGATGGCTTCATCAGTGATTTCCACATCCTGCTCCATGAGATAGGCAAATACCCGCGCCATGCCGCAGTTGGCCACAAAGTCTGGAATCACAGAAACCTGCTGGTCCGCAAACTCACCCGTTGCGCCAAAGAAGATTTCCGGATCTTTGAAGGGCACGTTGGCCCCGCTGGAAATCACTTCTAAACCTTGGCGCTGCATGCGCACTACCTGCTCTGTAGACACCAGCCTTGAAGCCGCCGCCGGAATGAAAATTTCAGAAGGCAGGTCCCAGATGCGGTTATCCACCTCTTCAAAAGAAAGCAGGTTGTCGGCCAACAAGGTGTTTCCTACCCGGTTTAAGAAAAGCTGAGTGATTTCTTCAAAGGAGAAGCCTTCTTCCTGAATCAATCCACCGGCCCGGTCAATGATGCCCACAATCTTCACCCCTTCAGAAGCCAGGTAATAAGCTGCCGCTGCGCCTACGTTTCCCCAACCTTGGATGATAGCCCGTTTGCCCTGCAGCTCACCGGCCCACAGCTCATAATAATGTGCCACTGCCTTGGCCACGCCATAGCCCGTGATCATGTCGGCTACGGTGTATTTCCGCGGTAGGGAAGGAGAATAATTCACGTCTTCCAGTACTTTGCTCACACCTTGGCGCAGCTGGCCCAGTTTATTAATTTTCTGCGGCTCGGTAGCTTTAAAGTGCCCATTCACGATGCCTTCCTGCGGATGCCACAGCCCGTATTCCTCAGTAATAGGAATTACCTCATGAATTTCGTCTATGTTTAGGTCGCCGCCAGTGCCATAATAGTTCTTGAGTAGCGGGAACACCACACGGTACCACCGTTCCAGCACACCTTGCTTTCTGGGGTCTGCCGGGTCAAAGTTGATCCCAGATTTCGCGCCGCCAATGGCTGGGCCAGACACGGTGAACTTCACTTCCATGGTTTTGGCCAAAGATTCAACCTCCCGTTTGTCTAAACCTTTGCGCATGCGCGTTCCGCCCCCGGCTGCCCCACCCCGCAAGGAATTAATTACTACCCAGCCCTCAGCCTCCGTTTCAGAATCTTTCCACTCAAAAACAATTTCAGGACGTTTGTTCTCAAATTTGGCGAGGAGGTCTTTCATAGTGGGGTGCAGTTGTCTTGATGTTTAGGCGCAAAGGTATAGGATAACGGTTGTTAGTTGTTAGGGGAGAACGGATTTTAAGCTTCTTCTGTATAAGATTGCTGGTCCTTTAGATAGTCTGCTTTCTGCGTAAACTCAAGAGCTTGATTGTTTCATCTTTGGCGATAAGCGCTCACGGCCGCGAGGCCCCGCCTTCCGCCCTCGCGCTGTGGCCTCTCGCCTGCCCCTTAGGGCTGCCGCTAACGCGGCACCGGGTCGAGTCCTAGGCGCTCAGACGAAAGGCTGGAAACGGATAGGCGTAGGCTTTGCTTTCTGAAAGAATATATGGTTCAAGTCTGCGACTTGGACTCACAATGACTGCAGTTTGCAACTGCAGTGAGGTAATAACCTCAAACACGATAGCTGGTATTCTCCCTTTGAAGGGAGCGTAGGTGGATGTTTACACCTGCAGATCCACACATCCACACATTGGAAGATCACACTTTAGAAGTGTCGGCTTCTTCTTCGTCAAACAACTTTCTCTGTTACCCAAAATGGCACCTTCTATTAAGTATGTATGATGCTAATAGGTGAATTTATAGATAGTTGAGAGACAATTTGTTCTATACTAGAACGTTCCTTTCTTACAGTTTCTTCAGACTATGTGCAAATGGTAAATGGCTGTTTGTGGCAGCAGGAAACCAAAAAGTAATTAGGGGAGGTGGGAAGACAGAAGGACTGCGGTTTAGGCGGTGCCTTTTTTTGCTTAGCTCATTGAGCATGATTGTGGCAGTTGAAATTCTATGTGGATGTTCAATGCCATGAAATTCTCCTATAAGTAAAACCTCCCATAAACTAGTTGCTGCTTAGTAGAATAGCTGCTTTTTGAGCTACGTAGGTAAGATTTTTTTTGGCCTTTTTGCCCTTTTAAATGCTCTCAGCGGCTGTTCTTATATATCTGTATATGGAACTGTTTCAGTATTAAGTATTTTATATATCCAATTATGTTCTTTATACGTAAATCTGCAATAAGCCAAGAAAGCTTAGCCTAACGGAGTGCCAGACATAATACCTATAACATGGTAAGTCGCCATGCGTTTAAGTAACGTAATGTTCATGTATGAAGTGAAGCGAGTTGAAGGGCGGGTTTAAAGGCGCGGTCGGAGCGTCTATTGTAGTACTGATTTTAGTGTGTCCTTATGAAAAGTTTATTATCCAGAGTAGAATCTAAGAAGATAGATAAGGCGGCGTCTATGCTTAAGGTGCTGGCGCATCCAAAAAGGTTGGCCATTGTGGATCTTCTGGGTAAGGAAGATAAAATGACGGTGACGGAGATTTACAATTATCTAGATCTTCCGCAGGCGATTGCCTCACAGCATTTGATCACGCTGAAAGACAAGGGCGTTCTCTCGTCTTTCAAGGTGGGCACCAAAATCTATTATTCCCTTTCTATCCCAAAGCTGATTGATGTGATAGACTGCCTGGAGGAGTGTTGCGGAGACCTGTAACATTCCTGCTTGCCTAGTTCCCCCATCAAGTAAGTACTCCCCGGAACCGTTTCTAGCCTGTTTTTCCGAAAGTAGGCCAGAAACGGTTTTTATTTTGCCCTTTGGTCACCTTTTTGATTGTTTCACCACTTTCCCCCTGAGCTTCACCCCATTTAGTTGCAGTGGTTAGAGAAGTTTTCTTGCTTTGGTTCAAATAACGCAATTAGCAATGAACCTTAAGAATCTCCCTCGTCTAAAAGTATGGCAACAAGCACTCCTTCATGCCTTTCTGGTGTGGTTCTTTTTCAATTTGTATGATACTGGAACTTACGCGTACCGGGTAGCTACAGAAGGCCATTTTCTTTTTATGGAGAATGGGGTTCCGTTAACGACCTGGAGCAGGTTTTTACATGCCAATTTCGATGTTGGGGGATTTGTTTTGGTCTTGATGCCATTTCTGGTAGAGGTAAATTACCATCTGAGATTCAAAAAGAAAGGTGTACTGGCATATGTAGTAGCTTCTATGCTGCTGGCTTTGGGATTGGTTATGGCTTTGATTTTTGTCTATTGGCAAGGGCCAGCTTCTTTTAGCTTACGGTTGAATGCAATGAATTTCATTGCGCCTTTTCTGCTGCTGCTGGCTTATTCTTTCTTTTACGCCTTGGTTCGTTATGCTTTCCTCCAAAAAGTGAGGCAAGTAGAAAGCAGGGGGCAACACACCCAAGCCGAACTAGATGCCCTCAAAGCCCAACTGAACCCACACTTCTTCTTCAACACGCTCAACAACCTCTACGGAACTGCTTTGCAGGAAAATGCCGTAGTAACTGCCCAAAGCGTGGAGCAATTGTCCGGCATTATGCGTTATGTGCTCACAGAAGCCCAGCAAAAAATAACTGACATATCTAATGAGATTCGTTTCTTAGAAGATTATTTACAGTTACAACAGATTAGACTACCAGAGCGGGAGAATATCAGGATACAGGCAAATCTGGACTTTGATGGAAAACTTGCGCTCATTGTACCGCTTCTGCTCATTCCTTTTGTGGAAAATGCCTTTAAATATGGCATTAGTGTAGACCGAGATTGCTATATTAGACTAATGCTTGAAGTTAAAAACCAACAATTAACCCTATCAGTCGAAAATCTTGTGTTCTCAGACAGGCAATTGGATCAAGGAGCGGGTACCGGTATTGCGCACGTACGCAAAAGGCTGGAGTTGCTTTATCCACAGCAGCATCAGTTAGAAATCATCCAAAACGGACAGTATAAAGTTAAACTGCAGCTGACCTTGAACTAAGTTGTCTTTCCTACTTATTTTTGAACTATGCTTTTGAACATAGTGACAACTCAGAGCAAATCTAGTAAGAAACCTTTCCATTTTATGAGTTAACAGTCAAGCGCTTTTTGGTGAACAGTTGGGTAAGTTATTGCCAAGAGTTGATCACCACCCATGGTGCGCGACCTTCCTGCAAGGTAATCTTTCACAAACAGATAGAAAAGCCGTTTTAGCCTTTACCTTATACTAACCTCATGCGGTGTATTGCCATAGATGATGAGCCCATTGCCTTGAGCGTAATCAAAGCTCATGCTCAAAAAGTGCCGTTTCTAAAACTGGAAGCAACATATGTTAGCGCAACAGAGGCCTTGGCGTACCTGCAACAGCGGCCTATAGATTTGGTTTTCCTGGATATCAAAATGCCAGATATAACCGGAGTGGAAGTGGCAAAGCTCATAGGCAAGCAGGCCAGCATCATTTCTACCACTGCTTTTTCTGAGTACGCCTTGCAGGGCTTTGAGCTGGCAGTTACTGATTATCTACTGAAGCCTATAACTTTTCCGCGCTTCCTGCAAGCGTGTACCCGAGCCCAGGAATGGAAGCAAAAAGGAGTAGAGAATGAGGCTCCTGAATTCTTATTTGTTAAGGTGAGCTATGACTGGGAACGAGTTAATCTAAGGCAACTACTTTACATAGAAGCTGATGATAATTACCTCACGTTCCATGAACCTCAGCGACGTATCTTATCCCGCATGACCCTGTCTGAAGCCCAAGAGAAACTTCCCGGCAATCGCTTTGTAAAAGTGCATCGTTCTTATTTAGTAGCCATGGATAAAATTGAGAAAATAGAGCGGCATCAAGTAACCCTAGGTGGCAAAGCTATCCCTGTTTCATCTGCCTTCCGGGATAATCTGCTACAACGATTACTCTAGAAAAACAAAGCTCTGCTTCTAACTTGTTTTCTCTTAAAACGTCTAGAAACGGAACGTAAATTACTCTTTATACTTCAACACTAACACCGCAGGCACTGGGCGTTGACCTTCCTTGTCAGAGGGCTTAATAGTGTCTTTGCCTTTCACGTAAAGCGCACTGGATCCGCCACCATCCAGGTTTAGGGCTTCTTTGCAGCCTAACTCTACCATCAGCTTTGCCAACTGATCTAAGCTGGCACCTTCGGCGATGCCTTTGTTGCGGCCTTCCACCATCAGGATGATGAATTTGTTATTTGGCTTGTAGCCCATCGCCGTACGTGGGTGCGGACCTCTGAATCCGGCACCGCCACGCATTTCTTCCTCAGCGGTGATGTGTACCTTGCCATCTTGCACCAATACCGGGCCGCCGCCCACTGCAACTTCTGGCTTCCAGCGTTTGATCCTTTTAACCGTGCGTTTGGAAGGCTCAGGAGCAGGTTGGCCATTCATATCAGAGTCATAGGGTGCCGCCAGTTCCATGGTCTTCTTCCTTTTGCCCACGTTGTAGGCCCAAGCCACATCTACGGTGCGGTTGCGGAAGAACCCGATGGCGCCGGTGGTAGGATGATAGGTGAGCGTATCTGTTCCTTTTGGGTTCTTGCGTTTCACAGAAGCTTGCGGCGCCAGCACTTTACCGTCATTGATGATCAAATTCAAATTGCTGTTGTCAGCGAAGGAAAAGAATGTGGTGTTGACCACCGCCAGTACGTTGCCTGCTTCTTTCTCATAATATTGCTGCGGGGTGTAGCGCTTGCCGTTGCCTACTCTGGTGAGCACCTCTAGTTTGAGGTCTTTTAGGTCAGCTTCCAGATAATAGGCTCTAACCGGTTTCCCGTCCAGAGAGTCTGAGGTAATGAACACTTTGACAGAGGTGGGTAGCCCTTCCTGGTGTTGCGCAGATGGGACCCAATTTACCTGGGCAAAACCGGAGAAGGAGAGAAGGGCAGCAGTGAGGGAGAAAAGCAGCTTTTTCATAAAGCCAATATAAACGAAAGCGGGACACTCTATAAAGAATGCCCCGCTCAATATGGGTGAAATAATAAAAACTTAATTAGGCGTGCGCCTCAGAAGACTGCTTCTCAAGATCGAACAAATCAGTAAGTACGTCAATCAGGGTTTCGGCTTCACCGCGTTTACAGGCGGCCTTGAGTTGCAGTACCGGAAGCTTGATGATCTTCTGCATCATGGACTTGGTCACGTCATCCATGTGTTTGGCTTCCTCTGGGGTGAGCTTCTTCATATAACGGGCCATCTCTTCCTGACGGATGGTTTCCAGCGCGTTTTTCAGTTTCTGGATGGTAGGCGACACGTTCATCTCCTTGCTCCAGTCCTCAAATCCGGCAATGGATTCCTTGATGATCTGCTTTACCTGCGGCACGGCATCTAAGCGGCGCTGCAGGGCTTCAGAGGCTTTGTTCTGGATGGTATCAATGTTGTACACCAACACTCCCGGAATCTGCTCTACCTGCGGCTCAACGCTGCGCGGCACGCTCAGGTCAATGAAGAATTTATACGTAAGCACGTTCAGGCGACTCACCATTTCTTTGGTGAAGAACGGCTCGTCGCGGGCCACGGAGGAGATAATCACATCGGCCTCCTTCATGGCTTCTACTAGGTTCTCAAACGGAACTACTTCCAGGCCACACTCCTCTGCCAGAATTTCGGCTTTGGCTTTGGTGCGGTTAGAAATCTTTACGTTCTGGAAATCTGAGTCAGACAGATGACGGCACACATCGGCACCAATCTCGCCCAAGCCCACCACCAATACTTTAGGGTTAGTGATGTCAGCAGTTAAGCTTTCTACTAGTTCCAACGCGGCATAAGACGTAGAGGCAGCTCCGTCACGGAACGAGGTCTCCTGTACTACGCGCTTATTAGTAAAGAAAATGGTGTGCAGCAGGCGGTGCAGGAACGGTCCGGCAGCCTCGTTGTCCACACTCCACTGGTAGGCTTGTTTTACCTGGTTGGAGATCTGCATGTCACCCACCACCTGCGCATCAAGGCCCATGGCCACGTTGAACAGGTGCTGAACAGCATCTGAATGCTCGTTCACAATGGTGAAATAGTCCAGATACTGGGAAATATTGGAAATGCCTTTGCTGATGCCCAACAGTTTCACGATTTCGTGGCTGTAGTCATCATCAGAAGTATAATAAACCTCCGTGCGGTTGCACGTGGAAAGCACTAAAATGTCAGTTGCCTGAATGAAATTTTTGAGCGTTTGCAGGAACTGTCGGCACGACCCCTCATCCAAGGCGATAAGCTCTCTTATGTCTAAGGGAGCTTTTTTATATGAAAGACTGACGGCTCTAAAGTTGTGAAGCATACGGCAGTTTTGAAATAGCATGCAAAATTACGGCGCGATCTTTTAAGAATGAATTACTTTCGTATCTTTCTTTTATTTATACTCATTACAAATTGCGGCGAACAGACGCTTCTTCTGCTATCTTCGTTTAGGGAGAACACAATCCCAAGACGGGCGTATCTGTTCTAGCGTTGCCTTTGTACATGATCCCAACCTCCATTTATTCTAAGAAATCCAGGTTAAAGCTCTTGATCATTGCGGTTGCCTTGTTCATTGGGGCAGCTACTGTGATTTACACAAACGTGTTAGTGGCTAAGCTGTCTGAGCGCGAGCAACAACTGATTGACCTGTACGCCAAAGGCTTACGCTATATGATCAATGCTGAAATTGACTCAGACAACCTGGTGTTTATTCAGGAAGAAATCATTGACGCGAACCGCTCAGTACCGGTGATACAGACCGACGAAAACGAGAACGTCATCGCTTATAAGAACCTTGATATACCCGAAAAGATTTCAGAAAAGCGCAAAAAAAGGCTTTTACAGCGGGAAATAGCCAAGATGAAAGCCCAGCACAAACCCATTGAGGTGTCTTACCAGCAGGAGTTCAAAAACTATATTTTCTACAAAGATTCTGAGCTGCTTACTCAACTACGCTACTACCCGTACGTGCAACTCACGGTTATTGCCTGCCTTTCAGTTATCGCCTATTATGCCTTCAGCTACTCGCGCAAAGCCGAGCAGAACCGCGTGTGGGTAGGTCTGGCCAAAGAAACCGCGCACCAGTTAGGCACGCCGCTCTCTTCGCTCATGGCCTGGTACGAGTACCTGAAGGGAAGCCCCAAGTTTGAGAACGAACCCATTATTGACGAGCTGGGCAAAGACGTAAAACGGCTGGAAATTATCACTGAGCGTTTCTCCAACATAGGCTCGGTGCCGGTGCTCAAGGATGAGCCACTCCTACAGGTGGTGGACAATGCCATTGGGTACCTGCGCAACCGGGTTTCCAGCAAAGTGGCCATTAACATAGAAACCGAATTTCCGCCAGAGACCACGGCCAAGGTAAATATCCCGCTTTTTGAATGGGTGATTGAGAACATCTGTAAAAACGCTGTTGACGCCATGGAAGGCAAGGGCAGTATCACGCTTCGGCTGGTGAAGTCCAATACCAAAGGCGCCATTGCGCTGGACATTCAGGACACAGGCAAAGGTATTCCTAAAACAAAGCAGGAAGAAGTATTCGTGCCCGGTTATACCACCAAAAAACGCGGTTGGGGTTTAGGGCTTGCATTGGCGAAACGCATCATTGAGAACTACCACCAGGGACGGCTTTATGTAAAATCCTCTGAGGTAGGGAAGGGTACTACGTTTAGGGTGGTGTTGAACAGGTAAGGTTTTTAGAGGCTGATTCTTGGAAAAGAAGCTAAAACGAAGTTAGCGGAAGAGGTTTCGTGCTTTGTAGTAAAAGCTTCGGGGAGAGTACCATTTGCTTTTGATTATATGTACTTCTCCCATCAGAGGCGTGTTGTCAATGGGTAAGAGCACAGTTGCATTAGGGCTATTTAAAAAATGGTTAAGCTGTATTTCCTGAGCTACATAGCCAATGTAAGAAAAGACAACGGTTGCTCTTTCTAGTGATATAGAGCTAGGAATTTGTAAGGAGAAAGTGCCTTTTGCGTCAACAGGTGCGCCAAGAGTGGTGCCTTTAAGAACCACAGCAGCACCACTCACAGGAGCTTTGGTATTCCCATCTAGTACTTTACCAGTAATAGTTAAAGTACTATCTTTTAATGAAGTTAAATCAAAGCCATAAATTGACAGTTCTTCTCCCCAAGGTTTAACTTGCTGTTCAACCAAAGAATCAACCTTATACCTTCCATCTGCATTTTTTGGACTTAACAAAACGGCTAATCCGAAAATAGCTGCCTTCCATGTCCACCGGCTCTTTGAGGCCGAGACAGATACAAACTCTCTTCCTAATTGCTTTTGGCTAAACCGACCACATGTGCCGGCCTTTTGTTTCGTCAACCAATCCACTACTTCTGCACCAGACATCCTTGTAAAATCCACCACTGTTTTAGAGCAGTTTTGGCAGAAACGGCCCTGATGCTGAGGCGTCATGGCGGTCCAGTCTTCAGGGCAAGGCTGGGGCACAGAAACGGTGAGGCGGCGGGTAGGCATGTGGCGGAGGTTTGTCTAAATATACGTAGGGCTCGGAGCATTCAGAATATTTTCCTTAACTTTTACCCTGAATTTCTATATAGAACAGAACAAGTGAGTCTAAAAAGTCTTTTTCGCCGCAAGAGTTTAACCACCATTTTGCATACCCCGCCCGCTGATGTGGCTGCCCACGTTGGGTCAGTAGATGAGGGGTTAGAGCGTAATTTAACGGTCAGAGATTTAACTTCCTTAGGAATAGCCGCCATTATTGGAGCCGGTATTTTCAGTACCATCGGGAACGCAAGTTACGAGGGAGGGCCGGCAGTGTCTATGCTGTTTGTGTTCACGGCCATAGCGTGTGCATTTTCGGCGTTGTGCTACGCCCAGTTTGCTGCCACTATTCCGGTAAGCGGCTCGGCTTATACGTACGCCTATACCTCTTTCGGAGAATTGGCCGCTTGGATCATTGGCTGGGCCTTGATCATGGAATACACCGTAGGAAACATTGTGGTGGCTATTTCCTGGAGCGATTACTTTACAGGGCTCATGAGCGGCATAGGGTTTGACATTCCGGTCTGGCTCACTATGGGTACCCAGAGTGCGCACAAAGGGTACGGTGAAGTGTTGGCGCTCCTGCAAGCCGGAAAACCACTTTCGGCGGCAGATCCAGTGCAGTTGGAGGCTTACAATACCTGGCTTTCGGCCCCAGATTTTCTGGGCGGGAAACTAGTGGTGGATTTGCCGGCGTTCATGATCAATGCCGTCATTACTGCTTTGGTGTACATTGGTATAAAAGAGTCTAAAAACGCCTCTAACCTGCTGGTGGTGTTGAAGATGATTGTGGTACTGGTAGTGATAGCCGTGGGTGCTTTTTACGTGAATCCAGCCAACTGGAGCCCTTTCGCCCCAAATGGAATAGGCGGGGTGTTGAAAGGGGTGTCAGCGGTATTCTTCGCCTATATTGGGTTTGATGCCATTAGCACCACCGCTGAGGAATGTAAGAACCCGCAGCGTGACTTGCCCCGGGCTATGATTTACGCGCTCATCATCTGTACCATTCTATATGTAATCATCACGCTGGTATTAAACGGAATGGTGTCGTACAAGGAGCTGGCGGTAGGTGACCCTTTAGCGTACGTTTTCACGAAAGTAGGCGTAGACTGGCTGGCCGGCATTGTAGCAGTGAGCGCGATCTTCGCGATGGCTTCGGTTCTATTGGTATTCCAGATTGGGCAACCCCGTATCTGGATGACCATGTCGCGTGATGGGTTATTGCCTCCTATTTTCTCCAGAGTACACCCGCGTTTCAGGACTCCTTCTTTCTCTACGCTGGTAACCGGGTTTTTTGTAGGTGTGCCTGCCTTGCTCCTGAACATGGACCTGGTAATTGACCTGACTAGTATTGGAACCCTCTTTGCGTTCGCCCTTGTATGTGGTGGTATTCTGATCATTGACCCGCATGGTACTTCCGATGCTCGTTTTAAGGTGCCTTATCTGAATGGGAAGTTTCTGGTGCCGTTGATTTTAATTATTTCCGGTGTTTTGGTGATGCTCTATAACCGCGTAGCCATAGATGAATTTTGGGGTGCTGTAGCCGGAAACGGAGGCTATGAGGAGTTCCGCCATCAGATTCCTATGTTGGTGTTCCTGATTTCCTGTGTTTTGATGGCCTGGGTTTCCTTCAGAAAGAATTTGTCTCTTCTGCCGGTCTTAGGGCTGTTAACCAATCTGTATCTCATGACCCAATTAGGGGTGAATAACTGGCTGCTTTTCACGGTTTGGCTGCTGATTGGTTTAGCTATCTACTTTGGTTACAGCTTTAAACATAGTAAGTTGGCTTTAAAAAGATAGGATTTGAAGTGCTAACACGTACTTGGGAGAGACGCAACTACGGTAAATATTAAAAAAGGTTTAAATTATTTTACTTTTTCTTCTTTTGGTAGTAACTTACCTGTACTTAAGGCAGGCGGGCAGAAGTGCGCCTGTAAACTTTATAAGTATTTGGTAAGCTATGGTCTTGGTGGAGAGAGAAGTTAGAGAGGTACTGGAAAGCAATCTGCAGCTGAAGTACCGTAAGGATCTGGATATTTTGTATCTACGTTGGTTTCGCGTTCCAGATTCTGAGCAGCTACGCCAAGGATATCTTTTAGCATTTGAGTTAGCCAAAGAAGTAAAGAGTGCCTATTGGCTGTTTGACCTGCGAAGCCGGGGGCAGTTATCTCCAGAAGATGAAGCTTGGATGCTGCAGACTTTTTTCCCTAAAGTAGAAGAAGAGCTAGGGCATAAAAACTACTTTTCGAACCTGGTTACCCCTTCCCACTATTCCTACATCAAAGAGTGCATAGGGATTGACTATCTCCAAAACTTCAGTGAGCAAAGTAAATTAGGCGTTTTTGTGTCTGAGCAGGACGCTGTTGCCTGGCTTCTGAAAAGCCGCGCCGATCGGTAATCTTCCCGTAGTTATTTGGCTCTGTTCACTAGCAAAACTCCTCCCAGAATAATCGCCATGCCTATGTAGTGCGTCAAATGGATGGTTTCTCCATCGGCCACGCCCCAAATTAAGGCCACAATAGGCATCAAGTAGGTAGAAGTACTCGCGAAAAGCGTATTGGTCATATGGATGAGCTTGTTGTAGAATACCAGCCCTATTGCTGTGCTGAACACAGCCAGTAAGGTGATATAGCCTAAAGCCTCCCAGGCTGCAGGCTGCGTAGCCAACTTGTCCAGCGCAGGAGTGGTGCAGAGATACGCAAAAGCAATAGGGCCCACTGTCAATAAAGCCAGGCTAGCCATGGTCAGAGGCTTGATGCCCGCCAAACAATGTTTGATGATATTCAAACTTCCGCCGTACAGCACCGTGGCTAACACCACGTACAAGCCGTAGAAAGAGTTAGACGAGGTCTCCTGCGCAATGCCTGAGAAGATCAAAACGGCCGTTCCACTTATTCCAATCAAGATACCCAATACCCGCAGGAGGGTAATTTTCTGCTGAAAAAAGATGGCGCCAATAATGAGCGTGAACAACGCCGTCAACGAGTTCAGTACACCTGCCAAACCACTTGCCAGCTTCGTCTCAGCGTACGCGAAAAGAAACGCTGGTATCAGATTGCCAATCAATCCGCTCAAGAGCAGAAACTTCCATTGCCCTGGTTTGGGTGCTTTAAACCCTTTCAGAGCAAAAGGCAGCAGCGCCAGAGTGGCAATCGATATCCGGATAGCTCCTAACTCATCAGATGAAAATACTTCCAGCCCTTTCTTGATCAGAATAAACGAGGTACCCCAAATAAGCGCCAAGCCAATCAGAATCACCCACGCGAGCGCAGGAGTAGAGGCAGCAGGATTGTTAACAGTAGGGGAAGTAGTATGAGTAGACACAGAAGTAGCTCGAAAATGAAGGCGCAAAGATAGCGGATGTCTAATCGTTTTTGTGCTGTTTTGTCTAAAACGGGTTTCAAACGGTAATGGCACAGACACTCGTAGGACCTTCGGACACTACGAGGTCTTTTGAAAGAGCGGGTATTGCAATGGTAGGCGGAACCCACCCCTACCCCTCCGAGGAGGGGAGTACCCTGAGAGGGAGAAAGCAATGCGTGTAAGAGACAAGGCAGTGCCTGGTCTCTACGGGTTCTTCCATCCACTTCTGTCTCTTTCCCTAGTTCCAGTCTTCCCATCGAGCGCCTCGCTTTTGGCCATAGAAAAGCAGTTGCTAAGAGAGATGGACAGCTCAGGCCGAAAGGGCAGTGCGAGAGGGGAAGACGCGGCCTCGCGGCCATGAGCGCTTATCGCAGAAAATGAAACAACCAAGCATAAGAGCCTCGCATCAACCAGCCACTACGCCAGCAATAACCAACTGCATGCACAACAAAGCTGCCCAAGATAGATATCCTAGCAGTTCCCGATTTGTGGAAACCAGTTCAGAAACGGATTGATGATCTAATTTATAAAAGCCTTACACCTCCGCGTACTCCATAGAGTTCGCAATCTCATCTAAGATGGCGTAAATTTCCTGCGGGTCCTCAGTCTGCACCAAGCGGGTGCGATACCCTTTCACATTGGGCAGGCCCCTGAAGTAATTAGCGTAATGGCGGCGCATCTCAAAGATGCCCAGCCGCGGACCTTTCCACTCCAAACCTTTGTCAAAATGCATCTTGCACATGTCAATGCGCTCCTGAATGGTAGGAGGCGCCAGCAACCCACCGGTTTGCACATAATGCTTGATCTCTCGGAATATCCAAGGATAGCCAATAGAAGCACGACCAATCATGATGCCATCTACCCCGAACTGCTCTTTGTAGGCAACGGCTTTCTCCGGCGTGTCAATGTCTCCGTTCCCGAAGATGGGGATCTGGATGCGGGGATTTTCTTTTATTTTCCGGATTAAGGTCCAGTCGGCTTCGCCTTTGTACATCTGCACGCGGGTGCGTCCGTGCACGGTCAATGCCTTGATGCCGATGTCCTGCAAACGTTCAGCCACTTCTTCCACGTTCTTGGTGGACTCGTCCCAGCCCAAACGGGTTTTTACAGTTACTGGCAAGCCAAACGGTTCTACTGCCTGCACAATGGCCGAGGTCATGGCCACCATTTTAGGAATATCGCGGAGCAAGGCCGCGCCTGCGCCTTTGCAGGCCACATTCTTTACCGGGCAACCGTAGTTGATATCAATTAGATCCGGACCTACCTGCGCTGAGATTACTGCAGACTCCCGCATAGAATCAATATCAGAGCCGAAAATCTGGATGCCGATGGGTTGCTCGTAGTCAAAGATGTCTAGTTTCTGACGGCTCTTGGCGGCATCGCGGATGAGGCCTTCAGAGGAGATGAACTCCGTATACATTAAGTCGGCGCCGTTGGCCTTGCACACTGCCCTAAATGGCGGATCGCTAACGTCTTCCATAGGTGCCAGCAGTAGCGGGAAGTCCGGAAGCTCTATCTTGCCGATTTTTACCACGTGATTGAGTTTAAATATTTCGCGTAAATTTACCTCATTAAAACCACACCGCCTATATGAAAGGTTTCATCTCGCCTAGTATGCATCCGTTTAAGTCGCTTCTGTTGTTTACAGGGTTTGTGGTAGCGGGACTGTTCATCGGAAATTTTCTGGCGATGGTTTTGATCAAGGTGGTGTGGGGCTATGGCTTAGTAGAAGTCTCCAACATGCTGGCTAAACCTTCGGCGTACCCGGAGAGCCGCAGTGCCTTGGTGTTGTTTCAGGGAATGGTGCATTTGGTGGGGTTCACCATTGCCTCACTGGCCTTCCTGCGGGTGAATTCAAGTAAACCGGCAGCCTTTCTTTCGCCCCGCATGACGGTGCCCTTCTATTTGCTTTTGGGCAGTGCGGTGCTCATGCTGGTCATTATGCCGGCCGCCTCCTGGTTGGTGCACTGGAATGCGAATGTAGATTTTCCGCCTTTGTTAGATGCCTTTGAACGGTGGGCGAAAGCCAAGGAAGATACTTTGCGTGAATTAACCCTGGAACTGACCAAAATTAACACCATTCCGCAATTAATATTAGGCTTGGTGGTATTTGCGGTGCTGCCAGCCATTGGCGAAGAACTGGCATTTAGGGGAATTATTCAGCAGGAACTGTACCGCTGGTGGCGGAACCCGCACCTGGCTATCTGGGTGTCTGCCATCATCTTCGGGATTATCCACATGCAGTTTTATGGGGTAGTGCCGCGTGTCATGCTGGGGGTGCTGTTTGGCTACCTGTACTGGTGGTCTGGCAACATCTGGGTGCCTATTGTAGGGCACTTTATCAACAATGGCTTTATGGTGCTGATGATGTTCCTGGCGCAGCGCCAGGCGGTGAGCGTAAACGTGGAGTCAACGGAGCCGGAAACATGGACCGTGTCACTGATCTCCCTGGCTATAAGCGTGGCTCTTCTATTTAGCTTGTACAACGCCTTCCGCCGATTGCCTCCTCTTAGGGTAGAGGAAGAAGCCCGTTTTTAACCTCTTTTCCTGAAATCAGCTCTTAAAAAGCGCCGGCGTTGCCTTTTCCTTCGCTGCGGCGTATAGTTATCCTTATAAATGGAAGAAATCAGAAAACCATTAAATAATCTTCAATTGCGCCTGTTAGCCGGAGTACTGGGTGGGGCTGTCTTTGTGGGGGGCATCTATCTAAGCGAGTGGACGTTTTTCCTGCTGTTTCTGGTGCTCACGCTACTGGGGCTGCTGGAGTTTTACCGCCTGCTTTCGGCAAAAGGGTTTCAACCCAACAGAGTTATTGGAGCCCTTTTAGGAGTAGGGCTGTATGTGATGGGCTTTGCCATCAAACACGACGATATTTCCAGTGACTGGCTTTTTCTGGTTCCCCCTGTCATGCTGCTGGCGCTTATTGCAGAACTCTACCGGAAAAAAGAACAGCCCTTTACCAACGTGGCCCTTACGCTGGTGGGGGTTTTTTATATTGCGGCTCCGTTTTCGTTGCTGCACGTACTGGCTTTTCTGCCTGGTAGATACAGTTGGCAGATCATTTTAGGCGTTATGTTCCTGATTTGGGCTTCAGATACCGGGGCCTATGCAGCCGGCAAAACCTTTGGGAAGAATAAATTATTTCCACGTATTTCGCCCGGCAAAACCTGGGAAGGCTGGGTTGGCGGCGTGCTCCTCTCTTTAGGCGTAGCCTGGATTTTATCTATGTTCTACCATGATCTGGCCCTATGGCATTGGCTGGGCGTGGCGGTGTTGGTGTCTGTGTTTGGGGTTTTAGGTGATTTGGTAGAGTCTATGCTGAAGCGAAGTCTGGATGTGAAAGACTCTGGCACCTTAATTCCTGGACACGGCGGCATTCTGGACCGCTTTGACAGCCTTATTCTGGTAGTTCCTTTTCTGGTGGCCTTTCTGGAACTGGTCCATTAAAATCCCTTCTGAGAAAATTCGCTAACGTTAGTTTTATGTTGTAAAAATGGTAATTTTGGGCAGCTTTTATACCTCGAAATTATCAAAGTATTAATTTATGGCAGCATACAACAGCAAGATGGCTTATAAAGAGCCTGCTCCTATCAAGGACAAAGAGAATCCTTTTGAGTCCATGATGTCCCGTTTCAACATTGCGGCGGAAGTGCTGGGCTTGGATGATGATACCTATGAAGTTCTGAAATCGCCTGCTCGTCAGGTGATTGTGAATTTGCCTGTGACCATGGATGATGGCAGCGTGCGGGTGTTTGAAGGGTTCAGGGTAGTGCACTCTACCATTTTAGGTCCGTCAAAAGGAGGTATCCGCTATGACCAAGGAGTGTTCCTGGATGAGGTGAAAGCGTTGGCTGCCTGGATGACCTGGAAATGTGCTGTTGTTGATATTCCATACGGTGGAGCCAAAGGGGGCATTGTCTGTGATCCTTCTTCCATGTCGGCTGGTGAGTTGGAGCGCCTAACTCGCGCCTATACCGTGGCCCTGATTGATACTTTCGGCCCTGACCAAGACATTCCAGCCCCTGATATGGGGACTGGTCCCCGTGAAATGGCGTGGTTGATGGATGAGTACTCTAAAACCAAAGGCATGACCGTGAACTCTGTAGTAACAGGTAAACCATTGGTACTGGGTGGTTCTTTAGGTCGGGTAGAGGCTACCGGGCGCGGTGTGATGGTGTCTGCCATGGCGGCTATGGAAGTATTGGGCATGGATCCCACTGAAGCTACTGCTGCTGTGCAGGGCTTCGGGAACGTAGGCTCTTGGGCTGCGAAATTGCTGTCTGAGCGAGGTGTGAGGATTCTGGGCGTAAGTGACGTAAGCGGTGCTTATTGGAACGAGAACGGAATTAACATTGACGAAGCGATCGCCTACAAAAACGCGCATCATGGCCGTTTGGAAGGATACGCCGGGGCAGAGCCGATTAGTAATGATGAATTATTAACCTCAGCCGTTGATCTATTGGTGCCCGCTGCCGTAGAAGATGTGATTACTGCCCGTAACGCAGACCAGATTCAGGCCAAATTGATAGTGGAAGGTGCAAACGGCCCTACTTCGGCCAACGCTGACCGGATCATTAACGAGAAGGGTATCATGGTAGTGCCAGACATTCTGGCCAACTCTGGTGGGGTAACTGTCTCTTATTTTGAGTGGGTGCAGAACCGCTTGGGCTACAAATGGAGCCTTGACATGGTGACCGAACGCTCTGACCGGATAATGACAGAAGCCTTCAATAAAGTATATGCTACGTCACAGAAATACGGTGTTCCTATGCGAATTGCCGCTTACATTGTTGCCATTGACAAAGTGGCGCAGACCTATAAATTCCGGGGTGGCTTCTAAGCAAGGCATCTTAGAAAACGCTTAAAAACATGTTTTCTTGCCGCCTCCTGTCTTTTTTATAGACTGGAGGCGGTTTTTTTTATATTTTTGCTTTATCAGCCAAAGAGTATCTAATGAAAATTCATAAAGAAGGAAGAAAGATTCTGTTTTTTACCCTGTTAGGATTGCTGGTGGTGAACATGTTGCTTTACTATTTCAACAGCGAGCACCTGACCTTTAACAGAATCTTCTCCGGTGTTTCCTTTATTGTTTTCCTGCTTATTCTGCAGTTTTTCCGGAGCCCGTACCGTAACCTGCTTTTGCATGAAGATTTAGTAGTAGCTCCCGCCGATGGGAAAGTGGTGGTGATTGAGAACGTGGAAGAGCCCGAATACTTCAACGATGTCCGGAAGCAGATTTCCATCTTCATGTCACCCATTAACGTGCACATTACCCGTAACCCTGTTTCTGGTATTGTAAAGTATTTCAAATATCACCCCGGAAACTACTTTGTAGCCTGGCACCCTAAGTCCAGCACAAAGAACGAACGCACCACAGTAGTGGTAGAGTCCTTGGCCGGACCTCAGGTGTTGTTCCGGCAGATTGCCGGAGCCATGGCCCGCCGTATTGTGTGGTATGTAACCGAAGGTGATGAAGTAAACCAAGGTGAAGAATTTGGCTTCATCAAGTTCGGCTCACGGGTAGATATCTTCGTACCAATTGACACAGAAGTAAAGGTGCAACTAGGCCAGAAAACCAAAGGTGGCCAAACCGTGATTGCCCAGCTCAAAACCAGCAACTCCGGTTCTTTCTTCGGATAAGTTAGTATCAGTTAGCACAACTTTTCAAAATCATATAAAACGAAGAAGCCTCATCTGAATAAGATGAGGCTTCTTCGTTTTATATGATTTTTCAAGAAATCAGGCTTAAAGGGAAGTCGTGCGACGTGATACGCACTTCCTGATACTTGACTTAGAACCAATTCTCAGCCAGTTTCATGATCTGCTCCAGATACTTTTGGTCTACTTCGTCAAAGTCATTGAGGCGGTCGCTGTCCACATCAAGCACCATTTTTACTTCGCCATCTTTGATCACGGGTACCACAATCTCAGACTTAGATTCGCTGCTGCAGGCAATATGCCCCGGGAAAGCTTCTACATCAGGAACAAGGATTGTTTCCCGGCGGGTATAGCAAGCGCCGCACACGCCTTTGTGGAAGGGGATTCGGGTGCAAGCTACAGGTCCCTGGAAAGGGCCTAACACCAATTGGTTCTCTTTGGTCAGGTAAGCGCCTACCCAGAAAAAGTTGAAGCTTTGTTTCAGGGCTGCCATTACGTTTGAAAGATTTGCAATCAAATCAGTTTCAGGAGCCACTAGTGCTTCTATCTGAGGCAGGAGTGCTTTGTATTTCTCTTCTTTGGAAAGAGTCTTGTCAATATATAAGTCTTCAGCCATGGTATGTAAAGTACTTTTTGAGTAAAGGGCAGATGCGCTAAACTAACTAGCCTGGCCCAGTTTTAAGTTTCGTTGCAAAGGTAGCCTATGCACATTGCTGGAGCAACTTCCTGAAGTATACTGCCTACAATGGGGTAATAAGCAATCAGTTTTAAGCTGCTTTTGTTAAAATAAGATTAAAATAGAGTTTCTTCAGGAGAAGTGATTTCGATAGGTGATCAGTTCATCGTCTCCCACTATTCTTCTGGAGGCAAACCCCATTGTTGGTAACTGTGGTGCTTTGACGCCATCTGTCAAGGTAACCGGACTGTGAAATACCCTGATTTCATGCCATAGGTTTCTCTCCAGAAGCGTTTCCAATAATGCTGTTCCGCCTTCTACTAACACAGATTGAATGTTTCGGGTGTACAAGTCCGCTAGTAGTTGATCCAAAAAGGTGTTCTCAGGGGAAAGGGTAATATATTCAGTTTGGCCTGTGCTCTCCTTTTCTTTCAAGGTGTAAAGTAGGGTAGGCTGGCTGTCGTCTAATAAATGATGCGTGGCTGGAATTTGCAATTGTTTGTCTATGGCAATTCTCAAAGGTGCCTGCCCCGGCCAGTGCCGGACATTTAGCTGAGGGTTGTCAAAAAGAGCAGTGCGGGTACCTACTAAAATGCCCTGCTCCTCAGTGCGCCATTTATGCACTAGCTGCTTTGCCAAGGGGCCTGATATCTGGTAAGGCTGGCAGTTAGGCAATGCAATAAACCCGTCTGCAGATTGGGCCCACTTCAATACCAAATAAGGCCGCTTCTTTGTCTGAAAGGTGAAAAAACGACGGTTAAGCTCCAGGCCTTCCTCTTCCAAGACGCCAATATGTACCTTGCAGCCTGCGTCAATCAACTTTCTGATTCCTCTGCCGGCCACCAACGGATTAGGGTCTGTGTTGCAGATCACCACATCGCGTACTCCGTGCTGGATCAGGAAATCGGCGCAGGGCGGAGTCTTGCCAAAATGAGAACAGGGCTCCAGCGTGACATACACCCGGCTATGAGGGAGCAGGCTCTTGTCTTGGACGCTGTTGAGGGCGTTAACTTCGGCGTGCGGACCGCCATATTTCTGGTGCCATCCCTCGCCAATTATTTTATGGTCATGCACCACCACACACCCTACAATAGGGTTAGGCCGAGCCTCTCCAGTGCCGAGGGCCGCCAAGTCCAAAGCCCGCTGCATGTATTTCTCGTCGGTATTCATTTCTGGTATTTACGTGCCTGCCAGGTTTTCTTGCCCGAATATCGGGTGTTTTTTCAGAAATTGCCTAAAACTAAGCCTATGCCTACTGTTGAAGCTTCCTTAGAAAACCTTTCCTCCCAGTTAGAGGCGCTGTACGAAAAACCCGAAGCCCGCACCATAGCGGAATGGGTGTTGCAGCACGTGTTGGAGGTAGGTAGGTTTGATCTGCTGCAAAGACGAAAGGAAGAAGTACCTAAAGATCTTCAGGTGCAAGTTCAAAAGTATCAGGGACGGCTATTACAACATGAACCTCTGCAATATGTGTTGGGAGAGGCTTTCTTTTATGGCCGTGATTTCCATGTAACTCCCGCAGTTCTTATTCCCCGGCCAGAAACAGAGGAACTGGTGCAGCGGGTAATTAAAACCTATCAGCACCACCCACAAGTGAAGTTGCTGGACATAGGAACCGGAAGCGGGTGTATCCCTATCACCTTGGCGGCCGAGCTGCCTACTGCGCAGGTTTGGGGACTAGACGTTTCCCCTGAAGCCTTAGTCGTTGCCAAGATGAACGCGCAAAAGCTGGAGCAGCAGGTCACTTGGCTACAGCAGGACATCTTGCAAGAGCTTCCGGCTGTAGAGGCAGGTAGCTTAGATGCGGTCATCAGTAATCCACCGTACGTGCTGGAGGAAGAAAAGAGCCTGATGCGCCAAAACGTGCTGGACTTTGAGCCACACCTGGCCCTGTTCGTGCCGAATGAAGCCCCCCTGCTTTTCTACCGACGGATTGCTACAGTGGCACAAACCTTACTTACCCCAGGAGGAAAGCTGTTCTTTGAGATAAATGAGCGTTTTTCCCAAAGTGCCGTTGAAATGCTTCGGCAGCTGGGTTACCAAGAGGTGAAGGTATTTGAAGACCTGAGGGGAAAAGAAAGAATGACGGAAGCTGTCTGGAGATAATTTTTTCTGCTTATGAGCATGGAAACAACCCTGTTACCTGAAAATATTATAAAAACTCCTACCTTTGCCTAGCAAAAAATGATATCCAAAGAGATAGGCTATCCGTAAAGAGTTCGGCTCTTTCAAACAAGAGAGTACCATGACACAACCTGCTCCCCCGTACACTGCCCATGAAACCGCCGTTATTGACGAGGGTTGCCAGATTGGAGAAGGTACCAGAATATGGCATTTTTCGCATATTATGTCTGATTGCGTGATAGGAAAGCGCTGCAACATCGGGCAGAACGTAGTCATTTCCCCGGGAGTCATCTTAGGGGAGAACGTCAAAATCCAAAACAATGTGTCGATTTACACGGGTGTGGTCTGTGAAGATGATGTCTTCTTAGGTCCTTCTATGGTGTTTACCAATGTGCTTAACCCCAGAAGTGCCATTAACCGCCGGGGAGAGTATTTGATAACAGTAGTACAAAAAGGTGCCAGTATAGGAGCCAATGCCACTGTAGTGTGTGGGCATACCATTGGGGCCTATGCACTTATTGGTGCCGGAGCAGTTGTGACCAAAGATGTGCCTCCTTACGCGCTGGTGTACGGGAACCCTTCTAAACAGCACGGCTGGGTAAGTGAAGCAGGTCATAAACTGGCCTTTGATAATCATAATGAAGCTCTCTGCCCCGAAACAGGCGAGAAATACACGTTAGAGAATAATAGAGTAACTAAATTATCCATTCAAATAGATTAATTGTGTACCAACAACTCCTCAATAAAGAAGCCAAGCTAGCAGTCATCGGGTTAGGATATGTAGGACTTCCCATTGCCCTGGAGTTCGCCAAAAAGATAAGTGTGATTGGGTTTGACATCAATGCCAAGCGAGTAGAGTTGATGAAGAACAACGTAGATCCCAGCGGAGAACTGGACTCGTCTGCGTTTGAAGGATGTGACATTACCTTCACCCATGACCTGGAAGAACTTAGAGAAGCCCGTTTCTTTATTGTAGCGGTGCCTACGCCTATTGACGCTTATGCGCTACCAGACCTGAAGCCTTTGCTCGGAGCTTCTACTACTGTAGGAAAAGTTCTGAAGGAAGGTGATTACGTAGTATTTGAATCAACTGTATATCCAGGTTGCACCGAGGAAGACTGTATTCCGGTCCTGGAGAGAGAGTCTGGCCTTAAGTTCCCAACAGATTTCAAAGTAGGTTATTCTCCAGAACGCATCAACCCAGGTGATAAAGAGCACACCCTTACCAAGATTGTGAAGGTGGTGTCTGGCTGCGATGAAGAGTCCTTGGATATCATTGCCAAGGTATATGAACTGGTGATTCAGGCGGGTGTGCACCGTGCTTCTTCTATCAAAGTAGCGGAGGCTGCCAAAATCATAGAAAATACGCAGCGTGATGTGAACATCGCTTTGATGAATGAGCTTTCCATCATCTTTGACCGGATGAACATCAATACCTATGAGGTATTGGAGGCATCCGGAACCAAGTGGAATTTCCTTAAATTCTTCCCAGGTTTAGTAGGTGGTCACTGCATTGGCGTGGATCCTTATTACCTGACCTACAAAGCGAAAGCTTTAGGGTACGATTCTAAAATCATCCTGAGTGGCCGTACCATCAATGACGGAATGGGCGCGTATGTGGCCAGCAAAGCCATCAAGATGATGATTAAAGAAGGAAAGGCTATCTCCAAAGCTAAGGTGTTGGTAATGGGGGCTACCTTCAAAGAGAACGTAGAGGATATCCGGAATTCCAAAGTAGCCGATGTAGTCAACGAGCTGAAAAGCTTTGGAGTGCAGGTAGACGTGGTAGATCCATATGCCTCTTCTTCTGATCTGGAGCACGAGTACGGTTTTGCCTTGACAGCAAATCCAAGCAATGATTATGATGCCGTAGTGGTGGCCGTGAATCATAAAGACTACTTGGGCCATGATGAGAACTACTTCAAGAGTATCTCCGCCGATAATCCTATTGTGATTGATCTGAAAGGAATTTATCGCGGAAAAATCAATACATTGCCTTACTGGAGTCTATAATTAATACTTTATGAACAAAATTCTTGTAACGGGCGGAGCAGGTTATATTGGCTCCCATACTGTAGTAGAACTGGCACAGGCTGGTTATACGCCCATTATTGTTGATAATTTCAGCAATTCTGAAGAACGAGTGTTAGAGGGACTAGCGCAGATAGTGGGTAAAGAAATACCTTGCTATAAAGTAGACTGTACTGATGCCGCCGCGTTACAGGAAGTGTTTTCAAAAGAAGGAAACATAGACGGCGTAATTCACTTTGCGGCGGCCAAGGCAGTAGGAGAATCAGTACAAAATCCGCTGAAATATTACCATAATAACGTCACAGGATTGGTGACCCTCCTGCAGGTGATGGAAGCCAATAACGTAACCAAGCTGGTTTTCTCTTCCTCCTGCACGGTGTATGGTGTGCCAGATCAGCTTCCGGTAACGGAGGAAACACCCACTAAAAAAGCCAATTCCCCTTACGGCAATACTAAAAAGATTGATGAAGAAATTCTTCAGGACGTGGCTGCCAGCGGAAGCTCTTTAAGATCTATTGCCTTGCGTTACTTCAATCCTGTTGGAGCTCATGAATCGGCTTTGATTGGAGAGTTGCCGCTGGGGATTCCAAGTAACTTGGTACCCTTCATCACCCAGACTGCCGCCGGCATCCGGGAGAGTTTAACTGTGTTTGGTACCGACTACGATACACCTGATGGAAGTAATATCCGTGATTATGTGCACGTGGTAGATTTGGCGAAAGCCCACTTGGCTGCTCTAAAAAGATTAGAGAACCCGGAGGCTGTGCCTTTTGAGGTGTTCAATATTGGCACTGGTCAAGGCAGCTCTGTCTTAGAGGTAATCAAAGCTTTTGAAAACGCCACCGGTCAGAAGTTCAACTACAAAGTAGGCCCACGTCGGGCTGGAGATGTTCCCGCCATTTACGCCGATGTGACCAAAGCTACCCAGGAACTTGGGTTTAAAACTTCCTTATCATTGGAAGACAGCTTAGGAAGCTCATGGACCTGGCAACAACAATTGGTGAAGAAATAGAAGTTAATAGCAATAGGAATGAAAATATTAATTACCGGAGGAGCCGGTTTCATAGGCTCTCATGTGGTGCGGTTATTTGTCACTAAATATCCTAACTATCAAATCTTCAACCTGGATAAGCTTACGTACGCAGGTAATCTTCAGAACCTGACAGATATTGAAGACGCACCTAATTACACCTTCATCAAAGGCGACATCACTGATCAGGAATACATCAACAACTTGTTCCAGGAGCTTCAGTTTGATGCCGTGATGCACCTAGCCGCCGAGTCGCACGTGGACCGCTCTATCACAGATCCTATGGCGTTTGTACGCACGAACGTGAACGGAACCTGCAACCTTCTGCACGCCGCCAAAGAACTCTGGAAGTCTGATTTCACTGGCAAAATATTCTACCACATCTCTACTGATGAGGTGTACGGCTCATTGGGCGAGGAAGGCATGTTCACCGAGGAAACCTCTTACGATCCGCGGTCTCCTTACTCGGCATCTAAGGCTAGTTCAGACCACTTCGTGCGGGCATATTACCATACCTATGGTTTGCCAGTAAAAGTGTCTAACTGCTCCAATAATTACGGGCCTAATCACTTCCCTGAGAAGCTGATCCCATTGGCACTAAATAATATCAAGAACAACAAACCGGTGCCGGTATACGGCAAAGGCGAAAACATCAGAGACTGGCTGTACGTGATTGACCACGCCCGCGCCATTGATGATGTGTTCCACAAAGGCAAAGAAGGCGATACCTACAACATTGGCGGTGTAAACGAGTGGCGCAACATTGACCTCATTCACCTGCTGTGTGACATTATGGACCAGAAGCTGGGTCGTGAAAAAGGAGCTTCCAGACAGTTGATCACCTTTGTAACCGACAGAGCCGGTCATGACTTACGCTATGCCATTGACTCTTCCAAGATCATGAATGAACTGGGCTGGAAACCATCGGTGACGTTTGAGGAAGGTCTGGAGAAAACGGTTGACTGGTACCTGCAAAACGAGGAGTGGTTGCAAAATGTGACCTCCGGTAGTTACCAGGAGTACTACAATGAACAGTACACCCGCTAAATAAAAGTAAAGTGCGTTTGAGAGAAGTTTTATAGAAACAGGTCTTAAACGCACTTTCTGTTTGCACCACCTTCATTTTGAAAAAGGATGGTGGTTTAACTAAAGTACAAGAGGACCGGCTCAGGTAACAGAAAGCTGAACTGCATTTTAACGCCAGTTTGCAAAAAGTAGTCACAAAATGAGTCAGTACTCTTTATTTCCAATTAAAATTATTCAATAGTGTACGAGCATCCTTTTCATAACGGCTCTTTAGAGCAAACTTCCTTTCTAATTACCGGCGGAGCAGGTTTCATTGGCTCCAACTTAGTAGAATACCTTCTGAAGTATAACGCCAAAAAGGTGCGGGTATTTGATGATTACTCTAATGGGTTCCACAAAAACTTAAGAGCTTTTAAAGATAACGACAGGTTGGAAGTACAGGAAGGCGACATCCGCAATCTGGAAGCTTGCATGAAAGCCTGCGAGGGGATGGATGTAGTTTTGCACCAGGCTGCCTTGGGTTCTGTGCCTAGAAGCGTGAAAGACCCTGTAACGTCAAATGAAGTGAACGTGGGTGGCTTCGTGAACATGCTTATGGCTGCCAAAGAGCAGAACGTAAAGCGCTTTGTCTACGCCGCCTCTTCCTCTACCTACGGCGACAGCAAGTCGCTGCCCAAAGTAGAAGATAAGATTGGCAAGCCGCTTTCACCTTACGCGGTAACCAAATACGCTAATGAGTTGTATGCCGATGTGTTTGGCAAAACCTACGGCATGGAAATCATTGGGCTACGGTACTTCAACATCTTCGGACCACGTCAGGACCCGAATGGCGCGTATGCGGCGGTAATTCCGTTGTTCATTGATGCGGTACTGAACAACCGCGGACCAAGAATGAACGGCGATGGCGAGCAAACCCGTGACTTCACCTTCGTGGAGAACTGCGTGGAAGCGAACATCCGCGCAGCGTTGGTGGAGAATCCTGAGGCAATCAATCAAGTATACAACATAGCGGTAGGTGACAGGACTTCTTTGAATGATTTGTTCAACATTCTGAAAGCAGAAGCCGGTGTTGACGTGCAGGCAGAGTATGGTCCTGAACGTGCCGGCGATATCAGAGACAGCTTAGCTGATATTTCCAAAGCGCAGCGCCTGTTGGGCTACAACCCACAAATCAGAATTCAGGAAGGTCTGCAGAGGACTCTAGCCTGGTTCCGTGATAACCAAGACTTCATCTACAATCAGAAATAAGACCATGAAAGGAATTGTTTTAGCCGGAGGCTCAGGAACAAGGTTACACCCGCTCACGCTCGCCGTTAGTAAGCAGTTGATGCCGGTGTATGACAAACCGATGATCTATTATCCGTTGTCCACCTTGATGTTGGCCGGAATCAGAGACATCCTGATTATCTCCACTCCGCATGACCTGCCTATGTTTGAGCGCCTGCTGGGCGACGGCAGCCAGATTGGGTGTAACTTCAGCTACCAGGTACAGGAAGTTCCTAACGGACTAGCTCAGGCGTTTGTCTTAGGTGCAGACTTCATCGGGAATGACAAGGCAGCTTTGATCTTGGGAGATAACATCTTTTACGGATCAGGCATGAGCAAACTCCTGCAAGCCAACAACGACCCTGAAGGCGGGGTAGTGTATGCCTACCACGTACAGGACCCGGAGCGCTACGGTGTGGTGGAGTTTGATGAAAGCATGAAGGCTGTCTCTATTGAAGAAAAGCCGAAGCAGCCTAAATCAAGCTACGCAGTGCCTGGTCTGTACTTCTATGACAACGATGTAGTAGAGATCTCCAAAAATCTGGAGCCTAGCCCGCGTGGCGAATACGAGATCACCGATGTGAACAAAGAATACCTGCGCCAAGGCAAACTGAAAGTAGGTATCCTGGACCGTGGTACGGCCTGGTTAGATACGGGTACCATTCAATCCTTAATGCAGGCTGCTACGTTTGTTCAGGTCATTGAAGAACGCCAAGGCTTGAAGATTGGGGCTATTGAAGAGGTAGCTTACCGGATGGGTTACATAAACGCAGAGCAACTGCAGCGGGTGGCTGAGCCTTTGCGCAAAAGCGGCTACGGCGATTACTTGTTGAACATCCTGAAAGAGAAAAATTTGTCAGGCAGCTTATAAGCCAAAAAGCAGGAGGTGTAACAACTTCCTACACCCAATAAAAGGAAGCCTTGGAAGAATCTGTTCTTTCAGGGCTTTCTTGTTTTACAGGTTATTTTCAAAAATGCCTGAAATCCTACCCGGGGAATAATAAGCCTACTACTAGCCCCGTGAGAATCAGGGCAGGAGCCGGAATCTTCGTCCATTGCAGCAGCCCAAAGGTGAGCACCACCAGGCCAAAATTATAAGGGGTATTCTCAATGGGGTGATACAGCATGATGGCAGCGGCGCACACCATACCACAGCCCACGGCATTAATGCCTTCCAGAGAGGCCTGAATCACGCGGTATTTCCGGAGCTCTTCCCAAAAACGGATCACAAAGAAGATTAGGAAGGTGCCCGGCAGAAAGATGGCGATGGTCGTCACCACCCCGCCCAGGATCTGGCTTCCCCAGCCGTACGGGCGCATGGATAAGGTGCCAATGTACGAGCAGAAGGAAAAAACCGGACCAGGCAACGCCTGCACCAACGCAAACCCGGATAGAAACTCTTTGGGATTCAGGTAACCTTTGAACTCCACGAACTCGGTGTACATCACCGGAATCAAGACCTGCCCACCGCCAAAGATGAGGCTGCCGTTCCGGTAGAAGTTCTCAAACAGCAAGACGGCCCGTAGTTGTGTGAACCTACCCAGAATTGCCGCCGCGATAAAAACTCCCAAGAAAAGCAGGAAGTTAGCCCATTCTACTTTCATCGGCTTTTTCTCCAGCACTGGTTGCTTTTGAAACCGGAGCGCCGTCAAACTGCCGCCCAGCAAAAGCAGCAGGGGGAAAACCCAGGGCGACCTGAAAAAGAAAGCCAGAATAGCGGAGAACACCATAATCACGATGCCACTTTTGGTATAGACTACCTTTGAGCTGATCCGCCAGGCGGCAAAGGCCACAAAGCCTACCGCCATGGGTTGGATGAAGCGAGTGAAGCCCAGAGGAGCTCCTTGTCCCTGCAGAAAGGAAATGATTAAGGCGGCCGCAATCATGATGAGTGCAGCTGGGGCAATCCAGACTAAAAGAGTGAGGTAAGCCAAGTTAGGACCACCCACTTTAAACCCGATGGCCGTGATGGTTTGGGTGGAGGAGGGACCAGGCAGAATCTGGCACAGAGCGTTCAGTTCCAGCAGTTCCTTCTCGGTGATGTACCCCCGTTTTTCCACCATAAGGCGCAGCATCATGGCAATATGCGCCTGAGGTCCGCCAAACGCCGTGAGCGAAAGCGAAGCCACATCCTTCAGGAAAATATAGTTACGAGGGCGCAATAGACCGAAGCGTTGATGAGCGGTTTAAGCCAGTTTTATAAAAATAGGCATAAAAACGAAAGGAGCCCTAAAGGCCCCTTTCTATGTTTCTGAAAACAGATTATTTTTTTAATCCTAACTCCACCAGACGCTCGTTCAGGAACTCGCCGGCCGTGATATCAGGGAATTGTTTTGGGTTCTGGGCATCAATGCAACCCTCCAAGCAAGTTAGGTCCATCTCAGAACGTGGGTGCATGAAGAACGGAATAGAGAAGCGGGACGTGTGCATCAGCTCGCGCGGTGGGTTCACTACGCGGTGGATGGTAGACTTCAGCTTGTTGTTGGTATGGCGCGACAGCATATCGCCAACGTTCACGATAATTTGCTCTGGCAGGGCAGTGATCGGAATCCATTTCCCGTCGCGGCGAAGCACTTGCAGGCCATCGGCGGAGGCACCCATCAACAAGGTAATCAGGTTGATATCACCGTGCTCGGCAGCGCGAACGGCATCGGCTGGTACGGCATCCGGGTTCTCGATGGGGAAGTAGTGGATGGCGCGCAGGATGCTGTTGCCGTTGTGCACTTTGGCGTCAAAGTAATCTTCAGACAAACCTAAGTACAAGGCCAAGGCGCGCAGCACTTGTTTGCCGGCCGCCTCCAGACGCTTGTACGCTTCTAGCGCCACTCCCTGGAACTCGGGAGTCTCCTCTGGCCAAACGTTATCTGGGTATTCGTCTTTGATGGGGTCGTTGTCGGTTACTTCCTGGCCCACATGGTAGAACTCTTTCAGGTCACCGGTGTTGCGGCCTTTGGCGTGTTCTTTTCCTTTGCCTACGTAGCCACGCTGTCCGGCCAGGCCGGGGATCTCGTATTTCTGCTTCACGTCATCGGGTAAGGCGAAGAACTTTTTGATGGCGGCGTACAGCTCATCGGTCAATTCATCACTCAGACCATGGTTTTTCAACGCCACAAAGCCAATGTTTTGGTGCGCATCGCCCATTGCCTGCACAAAAGCGGCTTTGCGTGTCGGGTCGCCGGAGGTAAAATCGGCTAAGTCTAAAGAAGGTATTTCTTCTAACAATTTATCATTCATAAACCTGTCTTGACGCGTTTTTGAAAGTCCTTTAAAATGTGCAGCAAGTTACGAAATTTCTATCTTTGAAACATTCTACGTACTTATACGAAAACCCTACTATGAAAAAGAAACACCTATCATTTGTGGCAATAGCCGCTACGCTACTGGCCACTGCCTGTGACGGAAAACGTTCTACCACCGCAACTGGAACAGATAGCACTGCTACCGCTGATCATTCTGGTATGACCCAAGACACAGCAGGCGTACAGCACCAGGGCGACATGGGCACTCCCATGGAAAAAGGCGGCCTGAAGGTATATTCTTACAGCAACTCCGTTGATTTCCCGGATGCCGATCTGGACCTGAACCAACCCGAGAAGAACGCAAAGGTAACCGGAGACTCGGTGCAGTTTAACTACGAGGTGAAAAACTATCAGCTGAGCCAGCAGACTTCAGACGCTGGCACCCATGAGCACGCTAACTCCAAAGAAGGCCAGCACATCCACAACATCGTGGACAACGAGCCTTACACCGCGCATTATAAGCCTACCTTCAAGAAAGCCATTAAGCCGGGTCAGCACGTGGTGTTGTCGTTCCTTTCGCGTTCGTACCACGAGAGCATCAAGCACGAAGATGCGTATGACCTGCGTGTGATCAACGTAGGGAATGCCCCAGCCAACGCCGCCAAGTTTGACGAAAGTGGCCAGCACCTGTTCTATAGCCGCCCCAAAGGCGAGTACAAAGGCGCTGACACCCGCAAAGTGATGCTGGATTTCTACCTGGTGAACACCAAATTAGCGAAAGACGGAAACAAGGTACGCGCCACCATCAATGGCAATGAATTCATCTTAGACCAGTGGTTGCCATACCTGGTTGAAGGTTTGCCAATGGGCGAGAACACCTTCAAGCTGGAGCTGATTGACAATCAAGGCAAGGTGATTCCTGGTCCTTTCAACACCGTAGAGCGTAAAGTAACGCTGGCACAATAATCGTTTTCGACCAATTTCATGAAAGCCGCTCCTAAACAGGGGCGGCTTTCTTCGTAACTATAGAAGAAGGAAGGTGGCCCATCAAAAAACATCTGCCTTCTATATTGCGGGAAAAATGAAAAGTTAGTCTGAAGTTCAGATTTTGTTTTAGCCTCATTTCTGAATATGGAGCAAAAAACGCTAACTTATTTCTGTGCAGATACCGTACTTACCACATGACTATGAAAAACCCTGCCATACCGCTTGAGCTCCATTTTGATTCTACCCATTGCATGACCGCCACCGGCAAGCACGTGCGCGACGGCCTTTCTACCGTGTTGCGCACTGGTGATTACCTCTGGCTCAGCTGTGACGAGCAGACCACGCTGGAGCGCCTGAAAAAGACTGGTGAACACAGCTTCGGGGAACACGTGCACTTTGACCTCACCCAATACTTGGACCTGCCTGAGGGTAGTTCATGCGAGATTGACATTGAAGGACTGGCTTTAAGCGGCGGATATCTATGGCTGGTGGGTTCCCACAGTCTTAAACGAAAAAAGCCTCGCAAAGAAGACTCGGTGAAAAAACAGATTGAGCGCCTGGCGAAGGTGAAAGAAGAGCCCAACCGGTATGTATTGGCCCGTATTCCGTTGGTACAAGATGTGAACACCGGAGAGTACACCTTGTCCAAAGAATCTCCTGATCCCGAAGATCCATCCAAAACGTTGCGGGCCGCACAATTGGTGAGCGTCGGTGAAAAGAACCAGCTCATGGACGCCATTAAAAAAGACATCCATCTCGCTGATTTCCTCCCGATTCCTGGAAAAGACAACGGATTTGACATTGAAGGTTTGTCCATCCACGAAGGACGAATTTTTGTGGGCCTGCGCGGACCGGTGCTGCGCGGCTGGGCCATGGTGCTGGAACTGGAACTGGAGGATGCTAAGAAAGAAGGTTTCCTGCAGCTGAAGAAGAATGCAGAAGGCACCCTCTACAAAAAACACTTCCTGCACCTGGCCGGACAGGGAATCAGGGAACTGCGCGCCAAAGGCGATGACCTGTACATTCTGGCTGGTCCGTCCATGGATCTGGACGGAACCATTGCCGTGTACCGTTGGCCCAATGCCATGAGCAGTTCCCTGGAAGGCGAACAGATGGTACACCGCAAAGATCTGGAGCATTTGTTTGACGTGCCCCACGGCAGTGGCCCTACCTCGGGCCAGGACAAAGCCGAAGGACTGGCCGTCTACGATGACGAGCACTTGTTAGTCGTCTTTGATAGCCCCGCTGATGCCCGCAAACCAGAAGAAAACACCGTGGTAGCCGATATATATAAGATTTAGGGTAAACTGAAAGTTACGGGCGCATCAAATAAGCCGCGAGAGTGCGCGTTGGGAAAGATGATTCCTCTCTTCAACTCTTGTTTTCGGGCCGTCTTTAGAAAAGCGGCCTGAAAACAAATCTGTCTTCTCCATTTTCATACAGCATGAAACCAGCAATCCTCCTGCTTTTTGTATTCCTTGTGTCTGTGGACGTAGGATTTGGTCAGGTTAAAGGAGTGGTTACTGACAAGGCCACGGGCAAGCCGGTGCCGTTTGCCAACATTTGGGTGGAAGACGAGAACCTGGGCACCACCTCTTCTGAAAAAGGCGAATTCAGTTTTAACCAAGTCAATCTATCAGGCAAGACGCTGGTCATTTCCTGTCTGGGCTACGAGCGAACCAGAGTCGCTATTTCTGAAGGAATGCTGCAGGTGTCCTTAATTCCTACTGCCGTAGCGTTAGATGTAGTGACTGTTAAGAAAAGCACCAAGCGCCGCAAATTCGTCATCAACAAGTTGGACGAGAACACAGAATACTCCTTTGGGAGTAACGGCACGCCTTGGATTGTGGCGCAGTACATTCCGTACAAACCTGGGTATGCCGCCACTCCTTTTCTGGACGAGATTTCCTTGGTGGCTTTAAGCAATATCAAGAACGCCACTTTTAAATTGCATCTGCTGCGGGTGGGGGAGAATGGTGCGCCGGGCAAAGATCTGGTGTCGGTGCCGCTGATTGGGGTGGCGCAGAAAGGTATTAAAACGGTGAAGATAGATGTAAGCCAGCATGATTTGCAGATACCGGAGCAGGGACTTTTCGTTGCCTTTGAATGGCTCATCCTCAAGCAGAACCGCTACGAGGCTGTAAACCCCGAGACTGGCGCGAAAGAAGTACCCGCCAGAATTTCCTATGAACCCAGCATCCGGAGCTACGGCCCCGATAACCGCAGCCCTAACGGTTGGATTTATCACCAAGGCAAATGGGTCAGCACCAACCAACGCGAAGGAGACGCCATCACCTCGGCCACGCCGCACTTTCAGGTTACGTTGAGTAATTAACAAGGTACTTCACTTCTGTTTATTCTATTGTCATCCTGAAAGGACCTTGTGAGCGAACAGTAGTAGCGCTTACCACAAGGCTTTTCTAACTCGCCCACAAGATCTTTCCAAGATGATAATTGGGGAGAGTGCGTCTCTTGAAAGGATGCCTCAAAGAATACTTCCTTTTAAGGCTTTAGTTTTAAGCCTCTTTTTCTAAAAATAAGTCCAAAACCTCTATTAAAGCAAAAGGCCCACACTGGTTTACCAGTGTGGGCCTTTTGCTTTTCTTCAACTAAATCTTACCGTCCCGTCGTCGAAGTAGCGGTGGCGGGAGCAGTACCATTCTTGGCTTTCGCCATAGCATCATACACCACCTGCATCACCTTGGTACGGGTGTTCAGCTGGCTTAATACTGAGCTTTCGCGGGTGGGGTGCACGCGGTTAGACATGAAGATGTAGACAATCTGGTTTACGGGGTCTACCCAGCTATAAATACCGGTGAAGCCGGTGTGGCCGAAGCTTTCTGCCGGGGCGCTTTGGGCCGCATTTCCGTTCACGGTGCCCGGTTTGGACGGACGGTCGAAACCGAGGGCGCGGTAGTTGTCTGGGCAGAACTGGCATTTGCTGAACGTGCTCACCGTTTTGTTCGCGATGTAACGTTTGCCGGCATAAATACCATCATTGAGGTACATCTGCATCACCTTGGCTAAGTCGTTCGCGTTTCCGAATAATCCTGCGTGGCCACTCACACCTCCCAGCATGGCGGCTCCTTCGTCGTGAACCGTTCCGTGCAACAGCTGTTTCCGGAACAGGGTGTCTACCTCGGTGGGCACAATGCGGGACAGCGGGTACTGCTTATATGGGTTGAAGGTAAGAGTGTGAGCGCCCAACGGCTCGTAAATATTCTTCTTCAGGTAGGTTTCAAAGTCTTGTCCGGTAATGTTCTTCACCACCAACGGCGCCAGAATGAAAGACAAATCACTGTACACGTAGCCTGGTTTCTCGTTCAGCGGCGATTCTTTAATTTGCTCATAGATTTCCTCCGCGTGGTCTTTATGGATGTACAGATTCTTGGCTACCCTGATCGGGAACTTGGCCGATGAATCTGGACTGAAGACACTGCTTTTTAACTCACCGTTCTTCTTAAGTTCTTCCTTCCAGAACGGAATCCAGGATTTCAAGCGGGCCTGGTGCGTGAGAATGTCGCGGTACTTCAGGCTTTCTTTGTTTGACTTTTGCATCATGGGCAGGTACTCACCCAAGGTTTTGTCCACATCAAACTTGCCTTCTCCGTTCAGCTTCATGTAGGCGGCCAGCGCAGTCGTGATTTTGGTGACAGAAGCCAGATCGTATAAATCAGTGTTCTTCACCGGCGTCTGGTTTTCATAGGTATGATATCCGAAGGACTTGGCGTAAATCACTTTCCCGTTCTTGGCGACCAACACCTGGGCGCCCGGCGTGGCTTTCGCCCGAATGGCCTGGTTCACCAGGGTGTCGATTTGGGCAAAATCTTGTGATTTCAGGCCCAAAGCCTCTGGTTGCGTGTACGCCAGACGTAATCCGCCATCGGTTTTCAGGCCATTGGTCATCCGGAAGTAGTTAGATACGTTCACCGGCAGCTTACCTTTGGCACCCACACCGCCAAAAATGATCTGGGCGGCTACGTCTTGGGTTAAGGCATTCTCCTGATACGCGGCCAACACACCGTGCGCTTTCTCAATGTCTTCAAAACGGTTGAGGCTGTACACGTTCCCGAACACGCTCACAATGGTTTGCTTGGAACGGATAAGGTCTTTCAGGAACAGGTTCATCTCGGCGGTAATCCCGAAGGTGTTGTTGCCGGAGGCCTTCAGCTGCAGCTTGTGCACGCCAACCAGAATGGTGTTGTAGTCTTTCAGTCTTTCTTGTAGGACCTGCAGATCAGCAATGGAGCTGGTGGGAGGCAAAAAGAAGTTGTCTACCTTGGCGTATTTGGCCAGGCTTTTCTGGAATTCGGTTTCAGTGCTGGTGCCCAAGGCCAAAGCGGCAATCTTGAGGGTGTCCAGCGTTTTAATAGGCAACACATTATCTTTGTTGCGGAGCAGCGTGAGCGAAGCCTCCGTTAACTGACGGTTGATGTAATCTGCGGTAGGGTTGTTCAGGTCGGCGATCAGGTTTTTGGTCTCAATAGGTTGCCACTTGTCCAGGCCGGCCCATTGTTTGGCGGCTAGTACTTTCTTGCAGCGGGCATCAACCTCGGCTTGGGTGATTTCTTTATTCGCAATGGCTTTCTTCACTTCTTCAATGGTGGTTTTCACGTCCATGGTGTTCAAAAGCACATCATTGCCAGCTAGCAGCGCTTTCACGTCCACAATTCCGGGAGGGTAGAACTTAGCCACACCTTGCATGTTCAGGGCATCGGTGAATACCAGGCCTTTGAAACCCATCTCTTTCTTAAGCAGATCACTTACAATGCCCTTGGAAAGGGTAGAGGCTACGTCTTTGGTGTTGTCCAGCACCGGAATGTTCATGTGCGCCACCATCAAACTGCCCAAGCCGTTCTTCATCAGTTCTCTGAACGGGTACAGTTCAGTAGAGTCCAGGCGCAGTTTAGAGAAATGCAGCACCGGCAAACCATAATGCGAGTCTACGTTGGTGTCGCCGTGACCAGGGAAGTGTTTGGCGTTGGCCATCACTTTGTTGTCCTGCATGCCTTTCATGTACGCCATGGCTTTGCGGGTCACGTTGTACTTGTCTTCGCCGAACGAGCGGAACCCAATCACGGGGTTGTTGGCGTTGTTGTTCACGTCTACTACCGGCGCAAAGTTCACGTGGATGCCCAACCGGCGGCACTGACGCGCGATCTCGGCACCCATGTCATAAATCAGCTTCTCGTTTTCAATTCCGCCCAAACTCATCTGGTAAGGGAACGACACTGTGCTGTCCAGGCGCATGCCCAGGCCCCACTCGCCGTCAATGGAGATCATCAACGGCACCTTGCTTTCGCGCTGGTAGCGGTTGGTCATATGCGCTTGCCGCACCGGTCCGCCCTGGAAGAAGATCAAACCACCCACTTTGTAGTTGGTCACCAGGCGGCTGATAGAGTCAATGTGTGCCTGATCCTTGTTAGAGTACACCGGAATCATAATCAGCTGCGCGATGCGCTCCTCTGGCGTCAAGGATTTAAACACCGAGTCTACCCATTTCTGGTTCGCACCCAAATGCGGCGGGTCCGTTTTCGGGTTGAACACCGGAACCGCCGGTTTCTTAGCAGCTGCTTTCTTTGAGACAGCAGCCGTCTTCTTCGTGGAGGCTTTAGAAGGTTTGCGCTTGCCGGTCTGTCCGTGCAAGGTGATGGCACCTACCAGAAAGATGAAAACAATAGCGAGGGAAAGAAAACGATGTTTTTTCAAGGTAATAGACAGAAATAAGGTAATGTATGTAGCAGGAAGGGCTGCAAATTACGGCAATTATATCAAAAACAGGTCCAAAGCCCGTCAAAGTTCAGAATCAGGCTACGGCGCCCTGTAATAACCTGATAGTTCCTGCCGTAGCATCTATTTCGGCCTCGGCACCCACCGGAATAGTGAATTTATGCGTGATATGGCCGATCATGGCTCCCGAGTACACGGGCACTTTCAAAGGCTGCAAATGCTGCTCCAGGACTTCTTCCAAGGTGAGGGAGCCATAACCTCCTTTGCCCGGTTCGCAGTCTGAGCATTTGCCAAATACCACTCCTTTCACCTGGTTCAGCACGCCAGCAAGCTTCAGTTGGGTGAGCATGCGGTCTACCCGGTACACGGCTTCGTTGGTGTCTTCCAGAAACAGGATGGCGTCTTTCCAGTTGGGCAGATACTCAGAACCTATAATGGCAGTAAGCACAGTTAAGTTGCCGCCCACCAGTTTGCCGCGGGCGGTGCCGGGCGTAATGGTGGTAATGCGGTCTTTGGTGATGGTGAGGTTGTCGCCCAGTTCTTTGGGGTTCTCAAACAAGATCGGACTGCCGTCAAACAGCACCTGCCTAAAAGAATCTACTGAGAACTTGTTCCAGGTAGCCGAGCCCACAGGGCCATGAAACGTCACCAGCCCTGTTTTGGCATTAATGGCTAAATGTAGGGCCGTGATGTCTGAGTAACCGATGAGCGGTTTGGGGTTCTTCTGAATGGTTTTGTAGTCCAGTAACGGCAGCAATCGGGCGCAGCCCCAGCCTCCGTGCACGGCCAAAATTCCCTGCACGCTTTTATCCGCGAACATGGCGTTCACGTCCTCGGCTCGGGCCTGGTCCGTACCAGCCAGATACCCGAAACGGTCAAACACGTGTTTTCCCAGCTTTACCTTCAACCCCAGCGCCTCCATAGATTCTTTGGTGATCTGCACCGCCTCCCGACTGAACGCCGCTCCAGCCGGACAAATCAAACCTACCGTATCACCAGGTTTCAACCGCGGCGGAACAAGGGTTTTAGGCGCTTTTTCCGGCAAAGGACTTGAAACAAAGCTTAGCAGGGGCAGCGAAGCGGCCGCCACAGAAAGAGACGCTAGCACCTCACGGCGGGTACGGTTAACCATAGCTGAACAGGTTTAAGGTTGGGCAGGAATACCCAAGCGAAAATAAAAAGATTGTTCCTGATTATCATGCTTTTCTGTAAGTTTTTAAATAAATTAAAAAACTCAAGTTGCGTGCTTCTTGGACCGTGGTGGATTTTTGGAGAGAGAAGTTTTTAAAAGTATCTTTTGACCATACCAGATTCTTACCCTAATTAAGAGTTCTAAAACAGTACCTGTTATGCACATTCCTTTTACCGGCTTCCGCTGGCTCACGCTCTCCTGCTTATTTCTGTTCATTCTGGTAGGCTGTAGCACTGCCAGGCAGGCGCCAGCGGTGATTACAACACCTACCCCGCCACCTCCGCCGGCCTACGGACCCGAGGAAATCAGGCAGCATGTGTTAGAATCTGAGATCGGGAAGAACCGGTTTGTGGGCTTCGCCTTGTTTGACCCCGCTTTGGGGAAAATGGTGGTAGAACACAATTCAGACAAGTACTTTGTGCCTGCCTCCAACACCAAACTATTCACGTTCTACGCCAGCCTAAAAATGTTGGGCGACTCTATTCCGGCGCTCAAGTACGTGGTACGGGGCGACTCCCTCATCTTCTGGGGCACCGGCGACCCAACCTTCACGCACATGGACCTGAAGAACACGGTGGCTTATGACTTCCTGAAGAACCGCAAAGAAAAACTGTTTTACCTGGAGACACCTTTCGCCAGTACGCCCTTCGCTACTAACTGGGGCTGGGATGATTATAATTATTACTACCAGCCAGAGCGCAGCATTTTTCCCATTCACGGCAACATTGTGAAGTTTGCCCGCAAAGGAGGACCAGCCCGGCGATACACCACCACCCCCGCCATCTTTAAGCCCATCATCAAAACCGATACTGCCCGCTACAACCACAATGACGCCTTCGTGCGGGCCTGGCGCACCAATGAGTTTACTTATTACCCTAAGCACGCTTCTGCTGATTTCTCCGTGGAAGTACCGTTCATTCCCTCGCCCGACATGACCGTGCGGTTGCTCGCCGATACACTTAAAAAGAAAGTAACGCTACTGAAAAACCGTACCCTGCCAACCGGTGCCCAAACGTTCTATGGCCTGCCTTCTGACACGGTGTACAAGCGCATGCTGCAAGTGAGCGACAACCTGTTTGCCGAGCAACTGATGGTACTTTGCTCCGGTACCTTGTCTGATACCTTGTCTGTGGAGAGGGGAATCCAATACGCCGTGAAGAATTACTTGGCAGACTTGCCCGATGCGCCGGTGTGGGTAGATGGCTCGGGACTTTCCAGCATGAACCTCTTCACGCCCCGCAGCATCATTGCCCTTTTACAGAAACTACAGCAGGAACGCCCTGTTGAACGCCTGTTGCCGCTCATGGCCACCGGCGGAAGACCCGGCACCTTTCGCAGTATCTACAAAGCAGAACCCCCCTTTGTGTTCGGGAAATCCGGTACGCTGGCCCACGTGCACAACCAAAGCGGGTACATCATGACCAAAAGCGGCAAGCTGCTGCTCTTCAGTTTCATGAACAACAACTTCAAGGTGCCTTCCAGCGAGATCCGCAATGAGATGGTGCGCATCATGACTGAGGTACACGAGAAGTACTAAGCGAAAAGAACATAAACGAGGAAGCCCCGCTTTCAGGCTGTTTCTAAGAAAACGGCCTTAAATCGGGGCTTCTGTATGAACCTGATTGCTGCGATTACTGAAACAACGACGCAGTACGCAAGTCTATCAACGAAGCCTGCGGTGAAACCCGCTTGGCCCGCAGAAAACGGTTCAGTTCATAGGCATCATGATTTGGTGCAGCTGGGTCCATGCTGTTGATGCGTACGCGGCCCGCTGAATGAATGAACTCATTGTTGCCAATCCACATGCCCACGTGGATTACGCGCTCAGATTTGCCCTCTTTGGCCGGTACCCCGAAGAAAAGCAAATCACCAGGGCGCAGGTTCTGGAAGCCGTCTTTGGTGTCAATCAGGTCGCCCACGTGCACTTGTTGAGAAGCATCGCGCGGCAAGACCAGGCCATTCATGAAATACACGGTTTTAGTAAAGCCACTGCAGTCTACGCCCTTAAACGACGTGCCGCCCCACAGGTACGGGACGCCTAACATGCGCTTAGAGGTTTCCACCAGGTTCTGTTCGGTAGGTTGACGCGAGGTGGCCCAATCTGTATATTTCTGAACCTCAGTGGAAGGGATAAAGGCCGTGCGGCCATCCGGGAAAGCGACTTCGTAGAAGCCTTTGCTTTGGTTTTTTAGCACCATCACATCGCCGTATACCAAATCCGAAGCCGTTGCGCCTTTGGTATTGGGTGAAGTATAGGCAAAGCCGTAGGGCTGGGTATAAATGAGCTTTTCGCCTTGCTGCCATTTGGTGAAGGCGGCCTGGTCCATCAGTTTGATGCCTCCGCCGTCAACCCAGGCCAGGTACTTGTCTGGCGTCTGCACCAGGTACCAGCCATCGTCCTGTTTCCAGACGCGCAGCGGGGTCCCCATGGTGGCTTGGGTGGCTAGCTCCGCCGGATGCGCTGGTTTGGAGCGCAGGTTCGCCACAGAAAGCATCACTACCGCATATTGGTTTTCCTTTAGCGAAGCTTCAGGCAATACCTGGATGCTGTCCTGGTAAGAGATACCAGCGGCTTGCAGGCGCTCCAGCAACGCTGCTTTAGCGGCTGGTAAATTCGTTTCGCCGGCCAGTACCGCCCCGTTGGTATTTACATTGAACAAGGCAACCCGTTTGTCTGGGGCAAACTGTTGGCGTACGGCTTCTACATGCGGGGTCAGCGGCGAAGTCACCACTGATGCCTGGGGGGAGGTTGCTTCAGGCGTTGGTTTGCTGCTGGAGCAAGCCGCCAGAAAACTCAGCAGGAGAAGAAAAGACGCGTTCTTTTTCATGTAAATAGGTCTGTAGGCGAAATATAGTACTTTTCAGTATATTCAGAACAGGAGGAAAGCGGAAGTCGTTCAGGCAGGCTGTTTTTGAAGCGGCATTTTTTACAGCATCCCTTCTAAAGGCCTTTTTCAGAATTCGGTCTGAAAATAAGAAGATGTGTGTTGAGCCTGCTTTTGGCCTCTTTTCCTGAAAACAATCCGGAAACGCAGCCCGGTTTCAATATCTTTGCAGGCAAGTACTTTACCATCACATGAACACAACTGCTACCCCCACTTCCGTTACTATCATAGACTATACCCCCGCTCACGCTACTCTTTTCCGGGAACTGAATCAGGCCTGGATTGAGCGCTATTTTGAGATGGAGGAACTGGACCATAAATCATTAGGGAACCCAGACGGCTACATCATTGCCAAAGGCGGCCATATTTTTATGGCCGAATACAATGGTGAGATTGTGGGCACCTGCGCTTTGATAAAGGTAGATAACCAGACCTATGAACTAGCCAAGATGGCCGTCACCGACAAAGCCCAGGGACTAAAAATTGGGAAGCGTTTGGGTGAGGCCGCTATCCAGAAGGCCCGTGAATTAGGCGCTACCACCCTCATGCTGCTGTCTAACCGCAAGCTGGAAACGGCATTGCACCTGTACCAAAAGTTAGGATTTGTGGAAGTAGCAGATGAACTGAAGGAATATAAGCGCGCAGACATCAAAATGGAATTGGCCCTCTAATCTGGAACCCCACTATTTTCTATATACTTTTATATGAAGTCTATTCTCTCTCTGTTGCTGGTTGCTTTGCCTTTGGCAACATGGGCGCAGAGTGCGATGGTGCAAGACCGGGCCAACCTTCAGCCCTTGGTGGGAGTGCGGGTGGTGCCCACGCAGGGCGGGACCCCGCTCTTAACCGATATAAAAGGCAAGTTCAGTATCCGCGGCTTCCTGGATACCGATAGCCTGCGCTTTGAGCGGGTGGATTATCAACCCAGGACCTTGGCCGTAAGTCAGCTCAGAACCCTGAACTACCGGGTTCTATTGGCAGAGCGCAGCTATTCCCTGAATGAGGTGGTGGTCTCCGCCAGTAGGTTCGAAGAAAAGCGTGCCGATGTGCCCCAGCAAATCCAAGTCCTGAAAGCACGTGACCTGGCTTTCCAAAGCAACCAGACTACGGCCGATGTCTTGCAACAGACCGGCCAGGTGCTGGTGCAGAAAAGCCAGGCCGGCGGCGGAAGTCCCATTCTGCGCGGCTTTGAAGCCAACAAGGTGCTCATGGTGATTGACGGCGTGCGCCTGAACAATGCCATTTACCGCGGCGGACACCTGCAGAACGTGATTACGGTGGACAATGCCGCGCTTGAGAAAGTAGAAGTAGTGTTTGGTCCCGGTTCTGTGGTGTATGGGTCTGATGCCTTGGGAGGCGTGGTGCATTTCTATACCAAGAACCCACTACTAGCTGATTCCTCCGGAACCCGCGTGGCCGGTGGTGCTTTCAACCGCTACGCCACCGCCAATCAGGAGAAAACCGGCCACGTGGACTTCTCCGTGGGCGGACGCCAATGGGGCAGCTTCACCAGTTTGACCTATTCAGATTTTGATGACCTGCGGCAGGGCAAAAACCGCAATCCGTTCTATGGAAATTGGGGGCTTCGGCCTTTCTACGCCCAACGCGTGAACGGCGAAGATGTGATGGTTCCTAATGAGAACATAAACGTACAGAAGTTCACCGGCTACAAGCAGTACGATGTGCTGCAGAAGGTGCTGTTTCAGCCTTCGGTGACTACTTCGCATTTGCTGAACCTGCAGTTCTCTACTTCCTCAGACATTCCGCGCTATGACCGCCTGAGTGAGGTAGATGCACAAGGGCGCCTAAACCATGGCGAGTGGTACTATGGCCCGCAGGAACGGTGGCTGGCCGCTTATACTTTCGCTACCAAGGGCCGAGGTTGGTTGGAGAACGTGCGGGTTACCGCGGCTTACCAAAGTGTGGAGGAAAGCCGCCACAACCGCCGCTTTAACCGCGGTCCGTTGCAGAACCGCTTTGAGCACGTGGATGTCTATACCCTCAATGCTGATGTCAGCCGTTTGCTGGGTGAGCATGAACTCCGCTATGGACTGGAAGGAACGTACAACGAGGTTTCTTCCCGCGCCTACGGCATAAACCTGACTACCGGTGAGCGTACCCCGCTGGACACCCGTTATCCCAGTGGTGGCTCTGATGTGTGCACGGCAGCCGCCTATTTCACCCACACCTGGGAGATTACGCCGCAATGGATTATTTCTGATGGCATTAGGGTAAGCCGAGTAGCGCTTAATGCTGATTTCTCCCGTGACAAAACCTTTTTCCCGTTTCCGTTTGATGACGTAAGCCAGAAGAACACAGCGGTCAATGGAAACCTGGGGCTGGTGTATCAGCCGGGGCGGGAATGGCGTTTTGCGGCCGTGGCTTCCTCCGGGTTCAGGGCACCCAACGTAGATGATTTAGGCAAAGTGTTTGAATCGGTAGCGGGTCAGTTGATTGTCCCCAAGCCTGATCTGAAGCCTGAATACACGTACAGCGCTGAGATTTCCCTAGGCAAAACCATTGCGCAAAGCGTGCGGGTAGAAGGAACCGGTTTCTATACCTGGTACCGCGATGCCATCACCACGCAGCCTTTCCTTTTCCAAGGCCAACCCGAGATTGAGTACAACGGACAATTGAGCCGGGTAACCGCTAACGTGAATGCAAACAAAGCTTACATCTACGGTTTCAGCGGCTCGATGAATGCAGACATTACCCAGGCTTTCCGGTTGGCTTCTACGCTTACTTATACACGTGGCCGCATCCAGGCAGAAGCCGGGGAAACTCCACTGGATCATATTCCGCCCGTTTTCGGGAAAACGAGCTTATTTCTGACCTTGCCTCAGTTCCGTTCTGAGTTCTTCGTGCAGTACAACGGTTGGAAAAGGTTGGCGGACTACAACCCGGTGGGCGAAGACAACCTGCAGTACGCTACCCCGCAGGGCGTGCCTGCCTGGTACACGCTCAACCTGAGAACCGCTTATCAATTCCACCCACGGCTGCAGTTTCAGGCGGCACTAGAGAATATTCTGGACCAATTCTACCGCGTATATGCCTCAGGTGTGAGCGCCCCGGGAAGGAACCTTGTGCTCACGCTGAGAGGCAATTTCTAGAGCGTATTACATTGGCAGAAGGAAATTACCAGTAATAAAGCTGAATTATAGCTGCTCCTAAGCTGATTAGAAAAATGCACCAGTATAGCAGCTTCCACATAGTACCTGCTGGGTATGCCTTGTCATTGTAATAGATAATCTTCAAGTCTTGGCCTTTGCTAAAAAGAGGAATACTGAAGCCCACTTCTAGTCTCCTTTGTAGTTCCTGCTTTCCCTCTGAGTAAAACCGCACAATCGGATAGTACAGGTGACTTGTGCTGTTTCCACCATAACCCCATTCCCCTTTCAATTGGATTACCCTGCCCCTAGTTTGGTACCCATATTTTGTGCGGGCATAATCATGGTAGATAAGATACATTCCAATACCCAGGAAAATGCTTGTTATTACTAAAAACAAAGTTTCCATATCCATAAAGGTTTAGAAGCTTACTGTACTTGAGCCTTGTCTACCCGCTTAGGGGTTTTCTTGCCTTGTACAAAGTCTTTGGCGCCCAGGGCAACAGCTTTAATCATGTTGGTCATATGCGCCATGTCCAGGCTTTCTACTTCATCATCCACGGAGTGGTAGAGTTTGTCTTGGTCTATCTGTACTGAGGAAATAGTGTGCGCCGGAACGCCTAACCGGGCCAAGGTGGCATTGTCTGAGCGGTAGAACAGGTTCTCTTTAGGGTATGGGTCTGGATGGAAGCTGTAGGGAGTGCCTTTCACCGCCTGTTGCAGCAACTTCCCGAAGTCAGATTTCTCAAAGCCGGTGATGTAGGCACTATTAGGCCCAAACTTAGAGCCTTTGCCAATCATCTCAATGTTGAACATGGCTACAATCTCATCGGGGTTCAGTTGCTTGGAGAAGTACTGCGACCCGAAGCCTCCAATTTCCTCAGCGGTAAAGGCTACGAAGATAAGCGTTCGCTCCGGCTTGCCTTGTTTCTGGAAATGGCGGGCCAGGGTGATCACCGCGGTGGTGCCAGAGGCATCGTCATCGGCGCCATTGGCAATAGAGTCACCGGCCACGGGTTTCATCATGCCTATGTGGTCATAGTGACCCGAGAACACCACAAACTCATTTGCGCGCTTGCCCGGAATCATACCTACCACGTTCGCCAGAGGCAGTTCATCCACATCGTTCTTTATCTCTATGTTAAAAGACGTTACCTCCGTAAGCGTAGAAAGCACAAAGATGAGGGTATTGCCTTGCCCCAGTTCCATGACCGGTCTGGCTTGACGGAAAGATCCGGCATAGCGCTTGAACATCTCCTGGTGCTTGGGGTGCACTACCACCAGCGCGTCTTTGCCTAATCTGCGGGCAGTGTTTATGCCTTGTCTGAAATCATTGTTCTCGCCTATAAAGATTGGTTTAGGCGCTTTTTCTTCCCATTCAAATTTGCGGTGCACGGTGGTGTAAAAGAATTCATCTGAGTTCAGAGACTTCTTGTTGATGGTAACATCGGCTTTGCTGGGTTTCAGTGCGAACATCTTAAACTCCTGCTTAAAGTCTGTGTCACCGGTGAAGGGTTTAAGACCGATGCTCTTGAACTCATTGGAGATGAAATCAGCGGCTTTGTCAATGCCCGGGGTGAAGGTCTGGCGGCCCATCATGTCATCGGCGGCTAAGGTGCGAATGATGCGGGTCACATCTTTCTGCTGAATATGTTTCTGTGCCAGCAAGCCGGTGAACGGGAGCAGGGAGAGGCAAACAGCTAGGGTGCTTTTTAGTTTCATAGCTTGGGTGAAGGTATGGGAAGAACAGGACTGTAAGTAAATATACAGGCTTCAATAGATTTTGAACTATTGGTTAACGGTAGAAGAGAACCTTATAAGTTGTTGGTGTCTGGTTCTCAAAACTTAACGTGAAATACGGCACTTGAGATGTAGAGCGGTTGTGCTTTGGGTTGTTTAAGGTCTGTTTTTCTAAAAGGAAGGCAAAACAATACTAACACTTTGCCAAGAAACACCTGCCCAAAAACTGGCGCTTTGTAAGAAAGAGCAGCAGCAAGTAACGTATAACTAAAACGTACCAAATTGCCAGAGCATGAGGGGCTTTGTGTAAGAAATCAGGTGGTTCTATATACTGAATATCCCATATTTCTACCGTTTCACCCTTTAAAGTAACTGAGGGTAGAGTTTAGAAAAAATAGAAGAAAAGTCAGAAGGGAACGCAACTATTCGGCCGCGTTTGCGATAGAATGAATTCGCCGATCTGTGAAGACGGTGCCCAAGGCAGATTGCTTTGGGTTAAAAAAGATATACAAAACTTAATTTTTACAACTATGGAAAATCAAGCAAGCTACTCAGCCCAAGATGCAACTTCTTACAACCAAGACTCTACTTCTGCTCAGTCTGGCCAAAACCAGAACTCAAACAAAAGCGGTATGCTGAGCAACATTCAGATTCCAGATGCCGTGAAAAACATGCAATTGCCACAATCTGTAAAGGATCTTGGAACTACGGTTTCCCGTTCTTACAATGGTATGAGCACTACCCAAAAAGTATTAGGCGGTGCCGCTTTGTTAGGCGCTTCTTACTGGGTAGCTAGCAACCAGGGCTGGATTGGAAAAGCTAAACTTGGAAAGATTGGTAAAAAATCTAAAGGTTCTAAAAACCAATATTCTGGCGGATCTGACTACAGCACCAACCAGTACGGTGACTCACAAAACTCTTAATTCTAGTAAGAGAAGTTTAAAGGTAAGTAGAGCAGAAATTGGCCTTTTATGACCATTCCTGCTTAGAACGAACCTTCTCTAAAACAGAAAAGCCGAACACCTGATGGTGTTCGGCTTTTCTGTTTTTATTGCATTTGCAATGCCTATCTGGAGCCGCCCCGGTTGCCAGACGGTTTGTTTCCACTGCCTTGTCGCTGGTCGGGTCTTCTGCCGCTGTTCTGGCTGGCTCCCTGGCGTTGGTCTGGACGGCGTCCGCCTGGTCCACCACCGCCTCTTGGGCCACGGTTCTGGCCGTTGCTCCCGGCACCACCGCTAGCTTTGCGGGCTAACTTATCAGTGGCTTTCCCGCCGGCTAAAGGTAGTTTGGAGTACTCGGCATGAAACGGCTGTTCTTCCTCTACCGGAATGATTTGCTTGGTGAGTTTTTCAATGTCACGCAGGTACGGCAGTTCAGTGTCATCGCATAAAGAAAGCGCAATTCCCTCGGCGCCAGCCCGGCCTGTACGGCCAATACGGTGCACATAGGTTTCGGGCTCATTTGGCAAATCTACATTGATCACGTGCGTGAGGTCATCCACGTCAATACCACGGGCCGCGATATCAGTAGCTACCAGAGCCTTCAGTTCATTGTTTTTGAACTGCGTAAGCGCTTTCACGCGGGTGCTCTGGGCCTTGTCTCCGTGAATAGACTGCGCCGAGATACCTGCTTTGGAAAGTTCTTTGGCAATACGGTCTGCCCCGTGTTTGGTACGGGAGAACACCAATGCCCGTTGAATCTCGTCTCCTTGTAACAGGTGCTTCAGAAGGGCGCGCTTGTAGGTTTTCTCCACGAAGAATACTTTCTGCGCAATTTTCTCAGCCGTGCTGGAAACCGGTGTTACCTCTACATACACTGGGTCACGCAGGATGCTGGCCGAAAGCTTCTGGATCTCCTGCGGCATGGTAGCCGAGAAAAGCAGGGTCTGGCGGTTTGAAGGGATCTGGGCAATGACTTTGCGCACGTCATGAATGAACCCCATGTCCAGCATACGGTCTGCCTCATCTAAGATGAACGTCTCTATGTGTTTCAAGGACAGCCGTCCCTGGTTCATTAAGTCTAGTAAACGGCCCGGAGTAGCCACCACAATGTCAACGCCGCGTCTGATCTGTTCTACCTGTGGTACCTGGCCTACACCCCCAAACACCACGGTGTATTTGATTTTAGTATGACGGCCATATGATTTAATGCTGTCGCCAATCTGCAAAGCCAACTCGCGGGTAGGGGTTAAAATCAGGGCTCTGATTGCTTTTGCCGGATGGGCCGGACCTGCCTCATGCAGGCGCTGCAGCAGCGGCAAGCTGAAGGCAGCAGTTTTGCCAGTCCCGGTTTGGGCGCAACCCAGTAAGTCGTCGCCGTTCAATACGGGTGGTATGGCTTGTTCCTGAATAGGGGTGGGAGTGGTATATCCCTCTTCCTGCAGGGCCTGCAGCAGAGGTTCTATAAGATTTAGTTCTGAAAACGTCATTGTGATGGATAACGGCCGTAAGTGTTTGGCCACGCATGAAAAAAAGGAAGACAAATGCTGCCTATCCAAAGAAGACACAAAGATAGGCAAAAAGATTCAGTCTGGATTTTAAGCGCGTTTTAGGCAAAGTGCCTCTGAAACAGGCTCCTGCTTTAAAAGAAGCCTTCAAGCTTAAGTAACCTTAAGGGTTAAAATAGGGTTTAAATCATTTCACGTGATAACACCAGATAAGGCAGGCACACGCTTAATACAGGTAACCATGGAATTTGAAAGAACTGAAACAAGAGATAGAACTACTAAAAAGGCTTCTAAGAAAAGGTTGAATAAGTGGCTGAGAGTGGGTATCAGCGGGTTGGCTGGTGCGGTAGCCGTTACCATTGTGCATGAGAGTGTACGGCGTTTTTACCCGGAAGCTCCACGGATGGATATTCTGGGAATGCGAGCCATTGCCAAAGGCTTACGCTTTGCTGGGCAGACTCCTCCCAATGATGATAAGCTTCATGCCTGGTCTCTGGTGGGTGATATTGTATCTAACAGCCTGTACTACAGCTTAACCGGATCTGGTAAGAAAGCGTTGTGGCAAGGAACGGTCTTAGGCGCCATAGCCGGAGTGGGCGGTGTGATCCTGCCCGGGCCTATGGGCTTAGGAGTAGCGCCTAGCGCCAGGACCAAACAAACCCAGGCCCTCACCATTGGCTATTACCTTTTAGGAGGAGTAGCCGCTGGAGCCGTGGCGCATTATTTACGCAAGAAGAAAAGATAACAGCAAGAAACTTCTACTGCTCTAACCCGTTTCAGGGCTGCTTCTTATAAAGCAGCCCTGAAACGGGTTTTTGTTTTTAGACATCCTAAGAATATGCTGGTGCCTGAACTAGACAGTCAAAACTAATTTATTGATAAACGGTAAAAAAGTATTGACTATTAACGAATAAGTATCTTTATTTACTTAAAGTATAAGGAGATACAGCTATGGACAAGAACCTATTACTAGATATTGCCTTACGGGGTGGAAAGACGTTCACAAGACTGATGTTGTTGGTGCTGGTGTTGTATATCGGGGTTTTTGTGCATTGGCATATAAGACCAGAGGCGTACAAGACCGTGGTAGTCTCTCCTGACCATAATAGTGTTCGTTTCTTCAAGAGCGATGGGGAAGAATTGCCAAGCACTGATGATGTGGCGAACAAGAAAAGGACAGGTTTTAACATAGATATTCCTTCCTCCATAGGAAAGGAAATTTACCTGGATCAAGAGATTTCTCTGGGGAGTATCAGCAGGTTTTCTCTGTATGTTCTATCCTTGCAGTTTGTGGTAGGCTTGGGTTT